>NZ_JBEPDC010000001.1:0-804449 GCF_040300065.1 Nonomuraea sp. NPDC000554
ATCCCAACCAAAAAGGAATCCGTCAAATCAATGACGGGGTTTGTGCATCATGCACTGGCTTTTAACACACTGTTGAGTTCTCAAGAAACGGACGCTTACTCCCCGGTCCTGCGAGAGGCGCTCATTTCGTTGTGTCTTTATTCTTTCAGCGACCGTATTTTCTGTCAAATTCGGCGCTTTCGGAATTTCAGACCCACCCCGTCTCCGGGGCAACCCCTCTAACTTACTCCCAAGTCCGACTCTTGTCGAATCGCACTGCTGCGGACATGATCCGTCCACAAAAGGGATCTTGCTGGAGGTGGTCACCGGAGCGAGGCCGACGATCAACGTCGTCCTCGTGGGACTGGTGAACTCTATGTACGCCTCTGGCAACCGTCAAATCGGGGATTTCACTCCGGTGCCGTCTCATTGGAGGGGTAGGTAGCCCGCCGTGAGCGATCAATCCATGCCGAGAACACTCGCCATCCTGCTGGGGATGGCTTGCGCGGTGGTCACCCTCTTCGGCGTGCGCGAGGTCGCGTCCATCGTCGGACCGGTCGTGCTGGCCCTGGTGCTGGTCGTCGCCGTCGCCCCGGTGCGCGACTGGCTGCGCGACCACAAGGCCCCGGGGTGGATCCAGGTGGCCGTGCCGTTTCTCATCGTGCTGCTGGTGCTGCTCGCCATGGTGGGAGTGCTGACGATCTCGGCGACGGAGCTCGCGTCGCTGCTGCCCGCGTACACCAACCAGTTCCAGCAACTCGTCAACAACGCGGAGCACTTCGCCACCACGCACGGCATCAGCAACGCCCAGCTCAACAAGCTGATCCAGTCGTTCGATCCGGCAAAGGTGATCGGGATCCTGCAGAGCCTGCTCTCCAGCGTGCTGGACGTCCTGTCGGGGCTCTTCCTGATCGTCGTGCTGTTGCTGGCCATGTGCCTGGACGCGCCGGTGACGGCGAAGATCCTCTCCTCCGGAGGAGACAAGCCGCACCTGGTGACCGCGCTCGCCACGTTCGCCCACAAGACCAGGCGCTATCTGATCGTGTCGACGATCTTCGGGCTGATCTGCGCGGTTCTGGACGTGGCCGCGCTGTCGATCCTGGAAGTCCCGCTGCCCTTCCTCTGGGGTGTCCTGGCGCTGATCACCAACTACATCCCTAATGTGGGCTTCGTCCTGGGGCTGATTCCCCCGGCGATGCTGGCGCTCCTGAACGGCGGCGTCAAGCAGATGCTGCTCGTCATCGCCGCCTATTGCGTCATCAACGTCGTCATCCAGTCGTTCATCCAGCCCAAGTTCCTGGGCGATGCCGTCGGGCTGTCGACCACGATGACGTTCGTGTCGCTCGTCGTGTGGGCGTTCGTCCTCGGACCGCTGGGCGCGCTGCTCGCGATCCCGCTCAGCCTGCTGACGCGGGCGCTGCTCGTGGACAGCGACCCGAACGCCAGGTGGGCCGCCGCGCTGATCTCGGGCACGCCGCCCAGCAGGACCTAGGGGTCGAAAGCCCCGCCGGGTCGGCAAGGGACATGTTGGAACCCGGCCGAGAGGCCACGGCGCTGATCGACCTCTGAAACTAGACGAGCTGCCCGAGAGCGACCCCGCTCAGCCGCTTGACGTCGTTGGACAGGTGCGGCTGGTCGGTGTACCCGGCCGTGGCGGCGACCTCGGCGAGCGGCACCCCCGCCCGTGCCAGCTTCAGCGCCCGCTGGAACCGGACGATCCGCTGCAATGTCTTGGGCGCGTAGCCGAAACTGGCCACGCTGCGCCGCTGGAGCTGCCGCTCGCTGAACCCCAGGTGCCAGGCCACCTCGCCCACGCTCCGCCCAGTGCGCAGGGCGGCGGCGATGTCGGAGGCGGCAGGGTCGGGCCCGGGGGTCTGCCGAAGCCTGGCCACGACCATCGCCCGCAGGACGCGCAACCGCCGTGCGACGTGCTCGTCGAGGCCGAAGGGCGGCGTCGGCTCCCCCGCGACCGCGTCGAAGCCGAGGGACGCCCCCTCACGTTCCGGGAACGGCTCGCTGAGGGGCGGCAGCGCATCGAGGGCCGCGAGGGGAACGCGCTGGTCGCGGAGTTCCTGGAGAGGGACGCCGAACGCCTCCCCGACCGCGCCGGGCTTGAAGCGGATGCCGGTGAAGGTGTCGCCCTCTCGTACGGACACCGGTGCGGGCCCGGTGTCGGGGCCTGCCACGAAGAGCCCGCCAGGCCCCCAGATCAGGTCGACGCAGCCGTCGGGCACCACGAGCTGGACGCCGTCGGCCTCGCCGTGCTGGTGCCAGAAGCAGGCGATGCGGTCGGCCAGAGCTCGGTCGGGGGCCCATTCCGCGTACATGCCTCAACGCTACGTCCCGGCACCGACAGAACCGCCCAGGCTGAGGTGCCGGCGGCCGCGTGGAAGGACCGTTCAGAAGTCATCGCATGCAGGAGCCACCATCCGTACGGGACGCGGGCAGGGGTGCCGGAGTCAACGCCGGCGGCGGGCGCGCGCTGGTCTGGGCCCTGGGGGCGTATCACCCGCCAATATCAGGCAGGCGGCCGTAGGCGCGGAGGGTCTTGAGGCGGTGCATGGTCACGTAGCCGCCCCACTCGTGGGCGACCACGGGCGTCCACATCAGCCAGTTCCCGCTCCATCCGCCCTCGGCCGACTGGGCGGTGAGGAGCGCGTCGAGGTGGCGGTCGAGGACGTCCGCCTCGAAGAGGGGAAGCCGCAGCGGCTCGGGGGCGAAGTCCAGCGGGAAGTGCGCGTGACCGGGTGCGTCGGGGTCGAGGGCGACGGTCGCCAGGATCGCCTCCCGCAGCCGCGCGAACTCGGCCTCCGCGCGTGCCCTGTCGGGTACCAGGTCGAGGAAGGTGATGACGGCGCGGGCCTCGTACGGCGTGGTCTGGGAGATGTCGGCGATCTTCGCCCAGCAGAAGTCGGTGGCGGGGCCGAGCCAGGGGTGGTCGATGCCGTGCTTGTGCAGCAGCCCGGCGATCGAGGCGGTCGGGACGAGGCTGCCCGGCGGGTCGTCGTCCGTCTCCCACCAGGGGGCGCGCGGGGTGTCGCGGACGGTGGGCAGCACGAACGGGACGCCGCCGTCCTTGGCGGTGACGCTCAGCAGGTAGTCGCAGGCGGCGGCGACCGCGGGCCCGGTGAGGGCGTCGTGCTCGTCCAGGATCCAGAACGCCACCTCGACCGGCTCCGGCTGGCTGCCCGCGCCGCGCAGGTCGGGCTCGAGCGCGTTGCCGTACCCGCCGTCGGGGTTCTGGTAGCAGCGCAGGACGTCCAGGACGCGTCCGCGGGGCGCGCCGGCGAACAGCGCCTCGAACCTGAGCCTGTCGATCAAGCGGGCGTTGAGCTGCAGGTATTTCTCGGCCCTGGCCAGTGTGTCCATGTGGCGACGCTATCTGTTGCCTCGGCGGTTCTCTTGTAAGGATCGGACGCATGCGGCGATGGGACGACGACGAGCGGTTCACCGGCCTGTGCGACGCGGCGGCGATGCTGCCCGCGGTGCGGCAGTTGGACGCGGCGATGCGCGTGGACGGCTGGGTGACCGAGGATCCGGACGCACATCTGCTCCCCCACCTGCGCGCCGTGCCGGGGTGGGAGGTGCTGGGTGAGCGGCTGCTCGACGACGGTGTCTACGAGGTGGTCGCGCGTCCGGTCGAGCCGTTGGCCGGGATCGACGCGCACCGCGCCGCGATCAGGCTGCTGTCGGCGATCGCCGAGCCGTCCTTCCTGGTCCGGCAGAGCGCCGAGAACGTCTTCGACTGCGTGACCGGGGTGATGCCCGGAGACCCGCCCGGGTTCGCGTCGCACGGGCACCTGGTGCGGCTGGTCGTCACGCAGTAGCGAGGACGTCCGAGGAGGTGCGGCACGATAATCGCGTTGCCGCCGCCGGTCACCGCCGCCTAGGCTCCCGGGCATGTCGTGCTACTTCGCCGCTCCGTTCGTACGCATCCGCCACAGCCGGGCTCTGGCCCGCTAGCGGACGCGGCTCTCCACACGCGCGCGTCCGCGGCGCGCCCAGGGCCCTTCGAGACCTTTCCCATCTCGAGGACCCGAAAGGGCAGCAGCTGTGGCGCAGAACTTCGCGCACGGAAACTATTCACACACTCAGAAGAAGGCCAGGAACGGCGGCGGCGGTCGCACGCCCAGAGACAGGGCGCGGCGCGAGCTGTCGCAGAACTTCCTGGTTGACAGGCATGCCCTGGAGCTGGTGGTCAAGGCCGCCGCTCCGGAGGGGCTGGTGCTGGAACCCGGGCCCGGCGAGGGCGTCCTGACCCTGGCGCTGGCCGAGGCGGGCGCCCGGGTGGTCGGCTACGAGATCGACCCCAGGCTGGCGGGCAGGCTGGCCGCCAGGACCCGCGACGATCCCCGGATCGACGTGGTCAGGGGCGACTTCACGGCCGCGCGGGCGCCGCGTGAGCCGTTCGCGGTCGTGGGCAACATCCCGTACTCGGTCACGTCCGGGATCGTCGACTGGTGCCTGCGGGCGCCCGCGCTCACCTCGGCGACGCTGCTCACGCAGCTGGAGTACGCCCGCAAGCGGTCGGGTGACTTCGGCCGCTGGAGCCTGGTCACGGTCAGGTCCTGGCCGTGGTTCCGCTGGAGGCTGGGCGACCGGATCGGCCGGGAGAGCTTCCACCCGGTGCCCTCGGTGGACTCGGCGATCCTGCGGATCGAGCGGCGGCCCGAGCCGCTCGTCGCGTCCCGCCGTGACTACCAGCAGCTGGTCGAGCTGGGGTTCGGCGGGGTGGGCGGCTCGCTGCGGGCGTCGCTGCGGACCCGCTACCAGGGGGTGGACGCGGCGCTCGCCGAGGCGGGCGTCGCGCGTGACACCGTGGTCGCGTTCGTCCACCCCGACCAGTGGGTCAGGCTGTTCGAGCGGCTACACCGGTGAGGTGACCCGCGCCGGGCCCGCCGGTTCGATGGGCTCGGCCAGCGGTGGGGCCGTCGGGTTGCGGCGGCCCCACGGCATCGCCACCAGCAGGATGGGCAGCAGCACGATCGACGCCCGCGACCAGTCGGCGTGCAGCAGCCACCAGTCGTTGTCGCCGAACTGGGTCATGTACAGGTACCCGTACGCCGACCACACCGAGACGCCGATGATGGCGGGCCAGGCGAACCTGGTGGGCCTGGCGACCAGGAACGGCATGAACCACAGCAGGTACTGGGCGCCCAGCCGGGGTGTGACCACCATGAAGATCAGCAGGACGGCCGTGGTCAGGTCGATCGGGTCGGCGCGGCGCCACAGGAGCACCGCGGCCACGACGCAGACGTAGATCAGGTTGGTGCCGATCTTGGCCATCTCCGGTTCCAGCGACCAGTTGCCTCCGGTGAGCTGAGGGGTCCAGCCCCACTCGCCGACGATCGGCCTGATGTCCTGGATGACCTTGATGACCTCGGGGATCTGCTGCAGCGACGTGCCCGCGAAGATCGGCAGCGTGACCAGGAAGAACAGCGGCACCAGGCCGGTCATGAAGAGCGCGGCGATCCTGGCGCGCAGGTTGGGCAGGAGCAGCAGCATGCCGGGGATCAGCCAGATCGGCCAGCTCTTCGCGCACAGCGCCAGACCCATCAGCAACCCTGCCAGCGCGCCCCTGCGCAGGTCGGCCCGGTCGCTTCCGCCGGGGAGCAGCGCCCTGTGCAGCATGCCGCCGGGGCCGAGCACCCGCCGCAGCGCCGCCCGCCAGCCGTAGGTCGTGACGCCCCGCCGGACGCGGGTGACGATCTCGGTGGTGACGCCGACCCGCTCGGGCGCGCCGGGGCCGCGGGCGACCACGAACGCGGCCACGCCGAAGACCAGGGCGACAGGTTCGACCTGGCCGTGGATGGCGGCGACCAGCAGGGCGAGCGGGTTGAGTGCGTACTGCAGGGCGCGCAGCGACGCCTTCGGCCCGCCTGCCAGCTTGGCGACCAGCGGGATCAGCACGATGTCGGCGACCACGGTGACCAGGCGGCCCGCGTACTCCCACGGGATGCCGAGCCAGAGCAGGATCCCGTACATGTAGGGGATGGTCGGCAGGAAGTGCCAGCCGCCCTCGCTGGCCAGGACGGGGTCCTGGCCGTTCAGCACCGCCTCGCCCGCGGGCTTGAAGCTCTCGACGAAGTCGACGGGCTGCCAGGAGTCGTGCGCGGCGGTGAACATGAGCAGGACGCGCACGACCACGCCCACGAGGATCGCGACAATGAGTGGCGGCCGCCAGTCGCGCCACTGGGCGATCAGAGCGGTCACTACTCCGGCGGCGAGGATGATCCCCGTGAGAACTGCGTAGTCCATGGCGACATCTAGCCTGCCGTACGGACAGAAGTGCTTCACACCTGGGGTTGTCCATTCTGTGTGCCGACATGCCGGGTCGTAACGCGATAGAACATGACCGTCTGTGTTGAACTCTTTCCATGGGGGGATCGCAGGTCAACCAGGCTTTGGTCAGGCTCTACTTCGAGGTGCGGGACGGGCTTCGCGACCCGGTCGCGGCCTGGGCGAAACTCACAGGAAACTCAGAGCTGTACCGCCACGCTCGAGGGGGTCGCCGGGTGCCGCTCGACGACGGCACGGCGGCGGAGCTGACGGCCGCGGCGATCGTCCACACCGCCGCCGAGCACGGCCCTGACCGGGTGGCGGCGCTGTCCACCTCACCGCTGGCCGGGCTGGTCGGCGGGCTCGGCGGCGCGGTGCTGACCGAGCAGCCGATCGCGCCCGAGCAGGTGCTCGGCCGCGGGTTCCGCGGGCCGCGGGCCGAGGACTGGGCGCGGGCGCCGTACGTGCTGCTGTGGGGGGAGAACAACCGGACCGTCCGCACCCCCGACACGCCGTGGGTGATCGCCGGGCGCTACAAGGGGCAGAAGGTGGTGGCGATCGGGCCGCACCCGACACGGCTGTCGGACGAGACGCTGGTCGTCCGTCCCGGCACCGACGGGGCGCTGGCCATGGCGATGGGGCACGTGCTGCTCAAGGAGTTCTTCCTCGACAGGCCCGCCTTCGCCGGGCACGCCATGGACCGCACCGACCTGCCGTTCCTGGTGCGGCTGCGCGAGCACGGCGGCGCGTTCGTCGCGGGCGGGCTGCTGGGGCGGGCGTCCGGGCGGCTCAGCCTGTACGGGGCCGAAGCGGTCGAGGTCCTGCTGCCGCGCTTCGACGACGGGCCGGGCGTGCTGCGGCGCGGGGTGCCGGTGGCGCGCGAAGGCGACCAGCTCGTCACGACGGTGTTCGACCTGCTGCTCGCGGTGTACGGGGTGGCCCGCGGGGGGCTGCCGGGCAGCTGGCCGAGCGGCTACGACGACCGCCACGAGCCGTACACGCCGGCCTGGCAGGAGGCGCAGACGGGGGTGGCGGCGTCCCGCGCGTTGAAGATCGCCCGGGAGCTGGGGGTGACCGCGGAGAAGACCGGCGGGCGGTGCGTGATCGTGCCCGGCTGGCTGGAGACGGCGCACGCCGACACCGCCTACCGGGCGATGCTCGCGCTGCTCGCGCTGACCGGCTGCGGCGACGGCTGGGCGCAGCCCGGCGGCGGGTCGGCCATCCCGCTGGTGCCGTACCTGTGCCTGCACGCGTGCGGCGAGGACGCCTCGGACGTGGGGGCGCTGAGCTGGCGGCACGGCGAGGGGCTGTTCGAGCGCCGCACGGCCCGGTCGGTGCTGCTGGAGGCGGTGCGCGACGGGCTGCCGATGGCGCCGGCGCCGCGCGTGCTGGCCATCCCGCGTCCGATCTACCCGCTGCCGCCGCAGGTGGAGCTGCTGATCGGCCCGGACGACGGCTGCGACCTGGCCCCGCCGGACGTGCGCCTCGTCGCCGACGCGGTGGCCAGGCTGGCGCTCGACCACCACCTGGAGCAACCGTACGTGCAGCAGCCGCACGCGGAGCCGCCCCCGCAGGAGGAGGACCGCATGCGGCTGCTCGTCGACCACGCCTGGATGCACGAGTACGGCGAGGCGCTGCCGACCTATCGCCCGCCCGGGCCGGGCCTGCCGGTCAAGCCGACCCAGCTCGTGCGCTCGCTCACCCCGTGAACCCCTTGAAGATGCCGGTGAACTCGTAGGCCGTCTGGGAGATGCCGCTGCACGTCGGCGAGACGCTGCCGTTCGGGCAGCCGCCGTTGTCGCGGCCGACGGACCAGAAGCCGACGAAGCCGAGGTGGTTGGCGTTGGCCCAGTCGCGGAGCTTGCGGGCGTCGGCCTGGGTGGTGGTCTGGCCGGTGTCGTTCTTGCCGATCATCGGGGTGACGCCGAGCATCCGCTTGAGCTGCGCGTCGGTCTTCGACGGCCAGATGCCCTTCATCTGGTTGAGGGTGGCCTGGGCGGCGGAGACCATCGCGTCGCCCCAGTTGCCCGTGTGGCCGAAGTCCATGACCATCGGGTTGACGGTCACGTTGAGGCCCTTGGCGGCGGCGTCCTGGAGGATCTGCACAGAGAACGGGTCGAGGCCGTAGTCCTGCCCCTGGATGCGCAGCGTGTAGCTGATGGACGTGCCGCGCTCCGACTGGAGCTGCTTGAGCGCGCTGTTGACCTTGTTGACGTCGATCGACGCCTCGACGTCGACGTCCAGGTGGTTCGTGCCGACCGTGTCGAGCACCTTCTTGTAGGCGGCGAGCAGGGTGGCGGTGGTGCCGCAGTTGTGCTCGAGGTACGGGCCCTGGGCGCCGCCGCTGGCGACGATCACCTGGCCGCCCTGGGCCTGGAGGGCCTTGACGTCGTTGATGATGCGCGCGTCGGTGAGGGGGATGGTGCCGCCCCAGGCGGGGTTGCACCCGGTGCTGTCGCCGAGCGCGAAGGCCAGCGTGTAGTTCTTCACGCCTGTCGCGTTGGCGGCGCTGACCAGCGACGGGGTGGACATGGTGATGTCGATGTAGGGCGCGTAGCGGATGTCCCCTGGGGGCGGCGTGCTGTCGTTGCCGGTCTTCCCGCCGGCCGAGGCGGTGTAGGCGGAGCAGTTGCCGGCGGCGTCGCAGGCCTTGACGCGGAAGCCGTACGTGGTGTCGGGGCTGAGCCCGGTGGCGGTGTAGCCGGTCGAGGTGGCGGTGACGGGGGCGCCGTTGTCCCTGGAGATCTCGTAGTGGTCCACGCCGACGTTGTCGGTGGAGGCGGACCAGCTCAGGGTGAGGCTGGTGTTGGTGGGGCCGCCGACCGTCAGGTTGCCGGGCACGGTCGGGGCCTGGGTGTCGGGTGTGCCGCCCGGGCCGTCGAGGACGAGGTCGTCGGCGAGGTAGGCACCGGTGCCGTACCAGCCGTTGACGTACACCGACACGCTCGTGGTGGTGGCGGGCGTGGTGAAGGACGTCTTCAGTTGCTGCCACTGCGCGCCGGGCGCGCCCCAGGTGCTGGTGTCCACGCCGGCGCCGGTCGCGCCGAGGAAGACGTAGTCGCCCCGCACCCACCCGGACAGCTGGTACGTCGTGCTCGGCTTGACGGTGATCGTCTGCTGGCAGCGGGCGTAGTCGCTGCCGGCCGGGGTGGCCTGGAGGGCCTTGGCGCCGCCGTGGACCGGCGACGACACGGCCTGGGCCGCCGACGTGGCCGAGCAGGTCCAGCCGCTCAGCCCCGACTCGAAGCCGGGATTGGCCAGGATGTTCGCCGCGAGAGCCGGGGCGGCGGAGAGGGTGGTGAGTCCCAGGGCGAGCACGGCTGCCGCCGCGAGTCCTCGAATCTTCATGGGGTTCCTCGCATCAGTGATCTCAGGGCGCCCCACCGCGCGCCTGGGGACGTGCGGTGGGGCGGCTGAGGAGAGCGGGATCGCCGCTCTCCCGTCGCCGTGGCCTAGAAGCCAGCGGTGATCTTGGTGAAGTCCCAGTTCGCCTGCGAGATGCCGCTGCAGTTCGACTGGACGCCGCCGCCCGGGCAGGGCCGGTCACGGTTGACGGACCAGAACGCGAGCCTGGTCAGGCCCCGGGAGTTGGCGTAGTCGCGGATCTGCGTCCAGGTGCTCTGGTTGGTCAGCTCCTGCTGGTCGGACAGGCCGTTCATGCCGGAGATGCCCATGTGCGCGTACGCCTGGGCGTCCGACCAGGAGAAGGCGGTCTTGAGGGCGTTCTTCAGCCCTTCGGACGCGTTGACGGTGCTCTGGTACATGTTCGCGCCGCCGCCGAAGTCGAACGGCATGATCGTGTAGTTGTCGATCGGCACGGCCAGTTCCTTCGACCGGTTGATCAGCCGGGTGCCCCAGTAGGTCGGGCCGGAGGTGGAGGTGCCGAAGGTGACGACGACCTTGACGTTCGGGTTGTTCGACTTGACGATCTTGAGGCCGTTCAGGATGCGGTCCTGGACGACCTCGCTCTCGAACTCGTCGGTGTTCTCGATGTCGAAGTCCACCACGGCGGGGCCGACGGCGTTGATGACCTGCTGCACCGCGCCGGCGAACGCCTGCGGCGTGGAGCAGTTGGGGCCGAGCTTGTTGCCCTGCCAGCCGCCGAACGAGATCTGCACGCTGCCGCCTGCCGCCTTGATCGCGGAGATGGCCTGGGCGTCGGCTCCGCCGGTCAGCGGTCGCTGTCCGTCCCAGGCGGGGGTGCAGCCGCCGCTCGACAGGATGAACGCCATCGTGAACGACTTGACCCCGGTCGCGCTCATCACCGTGCCGGGCGCGGGCGGGTCGCCCCAGCCCATGTAGAGGTAGGGCGCGCCGGGCAGCTTGCTGCCACCGGACGAGCAGCCGCTGGTCGCGCCGGTGACGGAGGCACTGGCCGCCGACTCGCCCGCCGAGTTGTACGCCTTGACGGTGTAGGTGTGCGTGGTGCAGGCGCCGAGCGAGCCGATCGTGGCGGACGTCCCCGTGACGGTGGCGGCGACGCCGGAGCCTTCGTAGACCCGGTAGCCGGTTACCGTGCCGGAGGACGCCCCCCACGACAGCGAGATCGAGCTGTTCGTGGAGCCGGTCACGCTCGGCGTGCCGGGCTGGCCGGGGGCGCCGGGGTTGCCGCCTCCGCCGCTCACGACCTTCCACAGGGCGGGGACGTTCGGCGGCTCCCAGCCGGGCTGCGAGGTGTGGGCCTGGATGCACTCGTAGTCGACGCCGTTGTAGGTGACGCGGGCGCCGATCGCGTAGGGCGTCCACGCCGCCCAGGCCGGGTAGGCGGCGACCTGCTGGACCGCGCCGTACGCGGACTGCACGGTGGTGGCGAGCCCGGCGCCGGCCAGCGCCAGGGCGGCGAGTAAGGCGAGGATCTTACGGCGAAATCTCATGGCATTCCCTGAAGTGCGGCTTGACGGACGTGGCTGGCGTGCCGCACGGCCCGCGCCGGGGGGTGAGAGCGCGAGCCGTACGGCACGGCCCGCGAGGTGCGGCGGGCCGTCGGGAGGCATCGGGGAGGCGTGGGGGGCGTCAGCGGCGCTGGTTGCGGGGCCGGGTCAGGGGGATGAGGTGGGCGCGCCGCATTACTTTTAGGAAAGTTTCCTAAGAGTTGCCGCGATCGTAGCCTTGACAACAGCTCCTTACAAGACCCAATCGGCACCTGGAGGCGTTGGAGCCGTGCGCGAGGTACCACGACAGGGAAGCTGACAGCGGCTGCCAGGTGAATGCCAGGCCGCTGCCAGCGCCCCCGGGCACCTTGGGCGTCATGACATACGCGATCGAAGCCGAAGGCCTCGTCAAGAGGTACGGCGACAAGGCCGCGCTGGCCGGGATCGACCTGCGGGCCAGGGCCGGGACCGTGCTGGGCGTCCTCGGCCCCAACGGGGCGGGCAAGACCACCGCCGTCCGCATCCTGGCCACCCTGGCGACTCCCGACGAGGGCCGGGCCGTCGTCGGCGGGTTCGACGTGACCCGCCAGGCCGGCAAGGTCCGCGAGCTGATCGGGCTGACCGGCCAGTACGCCTCGGTGGACGAGAAGCTGACCGGCACCCAGAACCTGGTGATGATGGGCCGCCTGCTCGGCCTGAGCAGGGCCGAGGCCAGGGCCAGGGCGGCCGAGCTGCTCGACAGGTTCGGCCTCGCCGAGGCCGCCGGGCGGACGTCCGGCGGCTACTCGGGAGGCATGCGCCGCCGGCTCGACCTGGCGGTCAGCCTGGTGAGCAGGCCCCGGATCCTCTTCCTCGACGAGCCCACCACCGGCCTGGACCCGCACGCGCGGGGCGAGCTGTGGCAGACGGTCAGGGGGCTGGTCGCCGACGGCGTGACCGTGCTGCTCACCACCCAGTACCTGGAGGAGGCCGACCAGCTCGCCGACGACCTGCTGGTGATCGACCAGGGCAGGGTGGCGGCCGCCGGCACCCCGGAGGAGCTGAAGGCGCTGGCCGGAGGGCATCGGCTGGACGTGCGGCCGCTGCGCCCGGCGGACGTCGAGAAGGCCGAGGCGATCCTGCGCACCCGGGCCGTCGGGGGCCTGCTCAGCATCCCGGTGCACGACCTCGCCGCGCCGCCCGCCGTCCTGCGGGAGCTGGACGACGCGGGCATCGTCCTCGCCGAGCACGCCCTGCGACTGCCCTCCCTCGACGACGTCTTCCTCACCCTGACAGGAGCCTCCACGTGACCACCGCGATCTCCCAAGGGTTGACGCTGGCCTGGCGCAGCCTCGTCCCGTTGAAGAACAGCCCGGGCCAGCTGGCCGCGATGCTGTTCCAGCCCGTCTTCATGATCGTCATCTTCGTCTACCTGTTCGGCGGCGCGGCGGGCGGCAACCGGGACGAGGCCGTGCTGTACATGCTTCCCGGCGTGCTCACCCAGGTGGCGTTGATGGCGACGATCGGCACCGGGATGAACCTGGCGACCGACATCGGCAACGGCGTGTTCGACCGGTTCAGGACGATGCCGATCGCCAGGTCGGCGCCGCTGGCCGGGCGGGTCCTGGCCGACATGCTGACGCTGCTGATCACGATGACGATGTCCATGCTGGTCGGTTACGCCGTCGGGTTCCGCGTGCAGACCGATCCGCTGAGCGCGCTGGCCGGGATCGGCCTGGTGCTGCTGCTCGCGATGGCGCTGAGCTGGGGGTCGGCCTGGATCGGGCTGGTCGCCAAGTCGGTGACCAGCATGCAGGGCATCTCGACGGCCGTGCTGCTGCCGCTCACGTTCGGCAGCAGCGCGTTCATCCCCGCCACCGACCTCCCGGGCTGGCTGACCTGGTGGATGGGCGTCAACCCGGTCTCCCATCTGGCGGGCGCGCTGCGCGGCCTCATGGTGGGCGGTCTGCACGCCTCCGACGTGTGGATCACGCTCGGCTGGACCGCCGCGCTGTTCGTCTTTTTCGTCCCGCTCGCGCTCCGCGCCTACACCAGGAGGGTCCGATGATCGAGACCACCGAGACCATGACCACCCGCGACGGCGTCGAGCTGGTCGCCACGCTCTGGCGCCCGGACGGGCCCGGCCGCTTCCCCGTGCTGCTGTCGCGCACCCCGTACGGCAGGGCGATAGCGGGCCCCGGCTTCCATCTGGACGTTCCGCGCCTGGTCGAGGCCGGGTACGCGGTCGTCGCCCAGGACGTGCGCGGCACCGGCGACTCCGGCGGCGTATTCCGCTTCCTGACGGGCGAGGCCGCCGACGGCCGCGACACGGTCGAGTGGGCCGCCCGCGCGCCCTGGTCCGACGGCAGTGTGGGCATGTTCGGCGACTCCTACCTGGGCATCACCCAGCTCCTCGCCGCGCAGGAACGTCCCGAGGGGCTGAAGGCGATCGCACCGCACGTCGCCCCCGCCGGGCTCTACGAGTGCGTCTACCAGCCCGGAGCCGTCCCGAACCTGAACGTGATCCTGACCGTCAGCCTGCTCGTGCTCGCCACCGGCGAGCTGGAACGCCGGGTCAGGCGCGGCGCCGCCGAGCCGTCGGACCTGGACCGGTTCAGGGCCGCCATCGGCCTCCCCGATCGGCTCCCCGAGACCATGCAACGGCTGGCCGAGCGGCTGCCGCTCAGCGACCAGCCGCTGCTGGCCGACCTCGTCCCGTTCTACGCCGCCTGGATGGACACCCCCGACCCGGAGGCCGGGCTGTGGCAGGACGGCGTCATCCACTACGACAGGATCGACGTGCCCGCGCTGGTGAGCACCGGCTGGTACGACTACTTCCGTGACGCCTCGATCGGCCACTTCCAGCACCTGCGCGGCGACTCGCGGCTGATCGTCGGCCCGTGGACGCACTTCACCCACGACCGGGCCATCGGCGGGCGCGACTACGGCGACCTGGCCGGGCAGGACGCCATCGACTGGACCGGCATCCACCTCGACTGGTTCGGCCGCTGGCTGCGCGGCGAACCGCCGGCAGGCCGCGCCTCGGTGGAGTACTTCGTGATGGGCGCGGACGAGTGGCGCACCGCCTCCGACTGGCCGCTGCCCGGCGCCCAGCGTGTCACCTACCACCTGGGCGCGGACGGGACGCTCGGCACCGCCGCCGTCGAGCCCGGCACGCTGGATTTCGCCGCCGACCCCGACCGTCCGGTGCCGACGCTCGGCGGTGCGGTCATGTCGTTCGACGCGTTCGGGCCGCTCGACCAGCGCCCGCTCGACGGGCGGGATGACGTGCTGCGCTTCCAGAGCGAGCCGCTGGCGGACGGGGTCGAGGTCAGCGGCCCTGTCGAGCTGGTCGTGCTGATCTCCTCGACCGCCGGCGGCGCGGACGTCACGGGCAAGCTGGTCGACGTCCACCCCGACGGGCGGGCCGAGCTGCTGACCGACGGCGTCACCCGGGTCGCCGGGCTGTCGCCGGGCGAGGTGCGCGAGGTCCGGGTCGAGCTGGGGGCGATCGCGAACCTGTTCCGCCCCGGGCACCGGATCAGGATCGACGTGGCCGGGTCCAACTTCCCCCGGTTCGCCAGGAACCCCCACAAGGGGGTCACCACCCTGCATCAGCCGTCCTACGCGACCATCCCGACCAGCTCGTAGAGCTCCTGGAGGGACGCCGCCGCCCCCTTCGCGTGGCAGGCGTCGAAGCGTTCGGCGCCGAGCGCCTCCCTGGCCGACGCCGCCCCGGCCACCGTGTCGGAGAAGGTGTCGGGGATGGCGTCCTGCGGCTGTGCCGCGGCGGACGCGCCGAGCAGCACGGCCGCCCGCTCCGGGTCGCCGTCCGCGAGCGCCGCGAGCGCGAACCCGGCCAGCACGGACGACAGCACCGGCTGGTCGGGAGTCGTGCCGAGCGTGCCGAGCGCCAGCCGGTGCTGCTCGATCGCGGCCTCCGGCTGCCCGGCGAGCGACAGCGCCCTGCCGTACCCGGTTCTGACCGAGGCGACGAGCTGCGCGATCCGCGGCACCTCCGCCAGCAGGACGAGCGTGTCCCGGTAGGCCGCCAGGCAACGCTCCGCGTCGCCGCGCTGGTAGGCGAGCGCGGCCTCCCCCATCCCCAGCACGACCAGCGTGTAGGCGGACGTCTCCTCGTGCGCGATCGCCCTGGCCCTGGCCAGGTCGGCGGCGGCGCCGTCGAGATCGCCGCCCTGGGCGCGGAGCTGCGCCGTCCGCGTCAGCGTCGAGATCGCCTCCTCGGCGCTGATCCAGTCTCTCGTGAGCGACTCGGTCTCAGCTATCAGGTCGTGGGCCGGCTCGCCGTTGGCGGCCCGCAGCGTCGCCAGGCCGATCAGCGCCTCGCTCAGCCCCCACCGGTCCCCCAGCTTCCTGAACCCGGCCACCGCCTGCTCCAGCGCCTCCATCGACCGGTTCAGGCCGATCATGCGGGCCGCGCTGGCCAGCCAGAGGTCGTCGCTGTCGCTGTAGCGCTCGAGCAGTTCGACGGCGTGCTCGTCACGGCCCGAAGCGGCCGCCATGACCGCCAGGCTGAGCCGCAGCAGCGGATGGACCGGGCCCTCCCGCTCCCCCGCCTCGATCAGGCCGTCCATCTGCTCCGACAAAGCCTGCATCGCGGGACGGTCGGTGACGATCGACGCGAACAGGCTCACCCCATGCGCGAACAGGCACGCCGTGTACGCCCGTACCAGGCCCTCCGGTGGGGTGTCGCCCGCGAGGTCGAGCGCCTGCCTGGCCCACGTCGCGCTCTCCTCCCGGTACCCGCACATCCACCAGTACCAGTTCAGCGCCGCGCACAGCCGGAGCGCGATCTCGACGTCCCGCTCGTCCAGCGCAAAGCGCAGGGCCGCGGCGCAGTCGTCGCGCTCGGCTGACAGCCGCTCGATCCACTCGATCTGCGCGCCGGTCCTCAGCTCCGGCACCGCCCGCTCGGCGAAGCCCAGCAGGTGGACGGCGTGGCGGCGCCGGTACTCGCCGACCTCCCCCGCCTCCGCCAGCCGGTCGGACGCGTAGGCGCGGATCGTCTCCAGCATCACGTAGCGGCCCTCGGACGTGACCTGGACCAGCGACTTGTCGGCCAGCGCGCCCAGCACGTCGGCGGTGCTCCCGCACACCGCCTCGACGGCTTCCAGCGTCGCTCCGCCCGCGAACACGGCCAGCCTGCGGGCCAGCTCCCGCTCCGGCTCGTCGAGCAGGTCCCAGCTCCACTCGACGACCGCCCTCAGCGTCTGCTGCCGGGGCAACGCCGTCCGGCTGCCTCCGGTCAGCAGCCGGAACCGGTCGTCCAGCCGGTCGGCGAGCTGCTGCGGCGTCATCGTCCGCAGCCGGGCGGCGGCCAGCTCGATGGCCAGCGGCATCCCGTCCAGCCTCCGGCAGAGCGCGACCACGGCGGTCACGTTCCCGTCGTCCAGCGCGAACGCGGGCCTGGCGGCGACCGCCCGGTCGAGCAGCAGCCGCACCGACGGATAGCCGGCGGCGCGCTCCACCCCCACACCCGTCGGGGGCTGCTCCAGCGGCGGGATGGGCGCCAGCCGCTCCCCGGGGACGTTCAGCGGCTCCCGGCTGGTCGCCAGGACGCGCACCGCCGGACACTCCCCTGCCAGCCGCCCGGCCAGCGTCGCGGCGGCCTCGACCAGGTGCTCGCAGTTGTCCAGCACGATCAACGCCGGCCGCGCGCCGAGCGCCTCGACGACCTGCCCGACGGGGTCACGCTCCTGGATCGCGGCGGCCGGCGGGCGCGGGTAGCCGAGGTGGTCATCACGCAGGCCCAGAGCGTCCAGGACGGCCCCCGGGACGTCCGCCGGGTCGGTGATGGAGGCCAGTTCGACCACCCAGGCGCCGTCGAGCTCGCCGGCCAGGCGCAGGGCCGCCTCGGTGGCCAGCCGGGTCTTCCCCGCGCCGCCCGGCCCGACGATCGTCACGATCCTGGCGTGGCCGAGCAGGGACGTGAGCTGCCGCAGCTCGTCCTCCCTGCCGATGAAGCTGGTGAGCGCGGCCCGCACGTTGCCGCGCCGCGCCACGGGCTCACCCGACGGGGCCGGGGGGATGTCGCCCGTGAGGACGGCCAGGTGGGCGGCGCGCAGGTCGGGGCCGGGGTTCACGCCGAGTTCGTCGGCGAGCGTGCTGCGGGTCCGCTCGTACAGGGCCAGCGCGTCGGCCTGCCGTCCGGCGGCGGCGAGGCCGCGCACGGCGAGCGCGCACAGCCGCTCCCGCAGCGGGTTCGCGGCCACGTCCGCGGCCAGGTCCACCGGCAGCCCGGCCGCCAGCCGGATCTCGGCCCGCGCCTCGACGGCGGCCAGCCGGTCCTCCTCCAGCGTGGCCGCCACGTTCGCCAGGTGCGGCACCCCGGTCAGATCGGCGAGCGCGGGCCCGCGCCACAACGCCAGCGCCCGATCGAGCCCGTCCGTCACGGCGGTGAGGCGCCTGAAGCGCAGGGCGTCCACCTGGTCGGGCGCGACCGACAGCGCGTAGCCGCCCTGCCGGCTCTCCACGACCTCGTACGGCCTGATCGCCACTCGCAGCCGCCTGACCAGGGTCTGGAGGGCGTTGGGTGCGTTGGCGGGCGGCGCCTCGGGCCAGAGGGAGTCGATGAGCCGCTCGGCCGTCACGGTGCGCCCCGCTTCGAGGGCGAGCAGGGCCAGCAGGGCCCGGACCCGGAAGCCACCGAGCAAGATCGGGCCCTGGTCGCCGGTCACCTCCAGGGGGCCGAGGATCGATATCCGCACATGTCACATCCTGCCCGAGCGGTTCGGATCGGCGCGCAGCCCACCGTCCGGGTGAGGCTCGCGGGTCCGGCGCGGCAGGCCCGCACCGGACCCGCGAGGGGTCAGAAGTCGTCCGGCGTGCGGACGCGGTCGCGGACCCAGACGCCCGCCGGCTTGAGCCGGGAGGTGCCGGTGTAGGGCCCGTTGGGGCAGGTGCCCTGGGTGAAGACGGCGCCGGAGCGCTCATCGTCGGAGTAGTTCCAGTTCACCCAGCTGATCTTCTTCTGCGCCATCAGGTCCAGGTACTGCTGCGACCTGGTGAAGTTGTTCGACCCGTCACCGGAGGCGGTCTGCGTACCGAACTCGGTGACGAACATCGGGAGCTTGTCGGCCGCCCGCGACAGCGTGTTCAGGTACTCGGTGCCGTGGGACGCCGCGTAGAAGTGGAACGTGTACATGATGTTGGACGCGTTGACCGGGTTGTTGACGACCTCGGTCTCGTTCGCCCCGTCCGAGACTCCCAGCGACGACCAGGCGCGCGTGCCGACCAGGATGGGCGTTTCGGGGTCGTACTGCCTGATCACCGGGATGAGCTGGTTCGCGTAGTTCCTGATGGTGGACCAGGACACACCGCTGGGCTCGTTGGCGATCTCGTAGAGCAGGTTGTTCTTGCCGTTGTGCCGCTGGGCGATCTCGGTGAAGAACGTCTTGGCCCTCGCCAGGTTGTAGGTGGGGTCGCCGGGGTCGAGCATGTGCCAGTCGACGATGGCGTACATGCCGCGCGAGGTGGCCTGTTCGATGAGGTTGTGCACCCGGTCGGTGAACTGCCGGGGGTTGGTCTCGTACCCGCCCTCCTGGATGTACATCGAGATCCGGAGCACGTCGGCCTTCCAGTCGTCGGCCAGGGCGTTCAGCGACGCGGTGTTGAGACACTGGTAGTACCACTGCAGGCCGTGCGAGCTCATCCCGCGGAGCTGGATCTCCTTGCCGTGCTCGTTGCAGAGCCGCACCCCGCACACGTGGAGCCGGCCGTTCGCGGCCACGGGAGTGCCGGTGCCGCCCGCCGCGGTGGTGGCGGTGACGGGTGCGCCGCGGTCCGACTCGTTGCCGGACGGGTCGCGCGCGGTGACGGTGTAGGTGTGCGTGGAGGACGCGGCCAGCCCGGTGACCGTGGTGCTGGTGCCCGTCACGGTGGCCACCACGGTGTCACCCTCGCGTACCCGGTAGTCCTTGATCGTGCCGCTGTTGTCCGTGGCGGCGTCCCAGGCCAGGCCGATCGAGCTGGACGTGGTGCCCGTGGCGCGCGGGTTGGCGGGCACCGAGGGCTTCTCGGTGTCGGGCGGCCCGGCGACCGAGAGGCTCAGCCGGTCGAGGTTCGGCCCGCCGTTGACCGTGGTGGACGTGGCCTTGACCGTGTTCGCGCCGGCGTTCAGCGCGGCGGGGACGGTGACGTCCTGCCAGGTGGTCCAGGCGCCGGTGCCGGGGAAGTCACGGTTCACGGTCGTGCCGTTGACCGTGATGTCCATCGGACGGTTCGTGGTGGTGCCGTTGGCGAAGCGGAAGGCGAGCGTCGCGTTGCCCGCCGTGGCCGCGTTGACGGTGAACTCCACGGACGAGCCGGTCACGTTGTCGTAGTTGACGAAGCCGGTGCCGGTGAAGCCCGCGTGGTTGGACTCGACCACGCCCTGCGTGATCACGGCGTCCTCGGCCTGGTAGTCGTTCGACGGCTGCGCCACGTCGACGTCGATGTAGTCGAGGTTGGGGCCGCCGCTCACGGTGGTGGACGTGGTCTTGATCGTGTTGGCGCCCGCGTTCACGGGGGCGGTGAGGGTGGCGGACGCCCAGGTGGTCCAGGCGCCGGTGCCGGGGAAGTCGCGGGTGACGGTGGTGCCGTTGACGGCGATGGACATCGGCCGGTTGGTCGTGGTGCCGTTGGCGTACCGGAGCGTGATGGTGGCGGTGCCCGCCGTGGCCGCGTTGACGGTGAACTCCACGGACGAGCCGGTCACGTTGTCGTAGTTGACGAAGCCGGTGCCGCTGTATCCGGCGTGGTTGGACTCGACGACGCCCTGGGAGATCGTGGCGTTCTCCGCCTCGTACCTCGTGGCGGCGGCCTGGGCTGGGGTGACGTGCAGGAAGGGGACGACGATCGCGGCCAGGGCTGCCAGCCGCACGGGTCGGTGCATGGGGGGTGCTCCAAACTCGTTTATTAAGAAAGTTAACTAACGAGCAAATCGGAGCATAGATCGGACCTCTGCTCCCGGCAAGGGCCCAGACATGCGGTACGGCTCGCGCGACCACCCCTAGCCGCGCGAGCCGTACTCATCTCAAACGGCGAACCCGCCGAACAACAGCGCCGCCAGCCCCAGCGCGAGCAGCAGGTTCACCGCCGTCGCGGCGGCGAAAACGCCGACCGGACGCCAGCCCGCCTCCCTCAGCGAGGAGACGCGGAACTCCAGCCCGATACTGACGAAAGCCAGAATCAGGAACCACACCCGAAGGTCGTTCGCCACCCCGACGGCCGCCTTGTCGCCCCCTGCGGCCAGATACCAGGTGGCGATCACGGACGCGGCGACGAAGCCGAGCACGAACTTCGGGAACCGGTGCCACAGATCGGCGGCGCGCGGGCGCGGCGCGTCCGGACGGCGCTCCACCCTGAACGCGAAGTACGCGGTCAGCGCCACCGCGACCACGCCCATCAGCGCGTTCTGCGTCACCTTGACGATGGTCGCGACCTGCAGCGCCTGCTCCCCCACGATGGCGCCGGCCGCAGTGACGGCGGCGGTGGTGTCGATGTTGCCGCCGATCCACGCGCCCGCCACCTCCGGGCTCAGCCCGAGCACCCCGGCCAGCCAGGGCAGCACGAAGATGGACGGCAACGCGAACGCGATGACCAGGCTGGCGCTGTAGGCGAGTTGCTCCTTCTTGGCCTGCACCGCGCCGGCCGCCGCGATGGCCGCGCTGACGCCGCAGATGGAGACGGCCGAGGAGAGCAGGGCGCGCAGCCTGTCGTCCAGACCGAGCCGGCCGCCGAGCCACCAGGTGAACAGGAAGACCCCGCTGATCAGCACGATCGCCTGGAGGACGGCGGGCCCGGCGGCGGTCGCGATCACCTTGAGGTTGATCGACGCGCCGAGGAGCACCAGGCCGGTCTTGATGAAGAACTCCGTCCTGAAGCCGCCCGTGAGCCGGTCCCGCCACCCGGTGGCGGTCAGGACGGCGTTGCCGAGCAGCCCGAGCGCGATGGCGTAGACCGGGTACTCGACGGCGGCTCCGAGCTGCTCGAACGGGCCGCCCTCGGTGGCGTCGGGGACTGTCTGCTCCAGGAACCTGGTGGCGGCGGCCAGCGCCAGCACGACCACGAGCCCGCCCGCGACGCCCGCGCCGGGCCCGGCCTGCCTGGTGACCTCGGTGCTCATCACGGCACCAGCCCCACCGGGATCACGCCCGCGACGACCAGCACGAGCAGCGCCAGTCCGACGATCGTCGCCGCCCAGTCCTCGTTGATCGACCAGCGGCCTCGGGGGGTGTCAGGCATGAATCCATACTAAACCCCTAGGGAATTCAGGTAAAGCCCTTTCCGTGGATGTGTTCGTCGCGCACGCTCCGGGCGGCTCACAACGCAGGCGATAACGAAAAGTTATGGATGACCTAAACTCGGTGTCATCGTTCAGTAACGTTCCGCTCATGGTCACGTCGCAGCACGAGGCGCTCCATCGGATCTTCCAGGAGGACACCTCCCTCCTCGCCCGCACCTTCGAGCGGCTGGAGCTCCCCTTTCCCGAACCCCTCCAGGTCTCGGTGCTCAACCCCGAACTCACCGAAATCGCCCCGATCGAGCGGCGCGTCGACACGCTGCTGAAGCTCGAGACGAAGCTGGGCGACCACCTGCTGGTCATCGAGTCGCAGTCCCGGCGCGACGACAGAAAGACCGGCAGCTGGGCCTACTACCTCAGCTACTTGCACGAGAAGTACAAATGTCCCGTAACCCTGCTGGTGATCTGCCAGGACGCCGTCACGGCCAGCTGGGCGCGGCTTCCCAAGAGGATCGGCCTCGCCGAGTGGCCGTCGCTGGTGCTTTACACGATCGCGCTGGGCCCCGACAACGTCCCGGCGATCATCGAGAAGGCCGAGGCGTCGGCGGATGTGGTGCTCACCGTCTTCTCCGCACTCATCCACGGGCGCTCGCCAAAGGCCGGTGACATACTAGAAGTCCTGGCCACCGCCCTGGACACCATCGACACCGATACCGCCGGATTCTTCACCGAATTCACCGAAGTGGGCCTCGGCAACACCGCCGCCCGAAAGCTGTGGAGGGGATTGATGTCCACCAAGACCTACCGCTACCAGTCGGAGTACGCACAGCAGCTCCGCGCGGAAGGGGAGGCCGCCTCCGTGTTGCGGGTTCTGGAACGACGCGGCGTGCCGATCGACAACTCCGTTCGCGAACGCATCATGAGCTGCAGCGACACGGAACTCCTCTTCACCTGGCTCGACCGTGCGATCATCGTCCAGTCAGCGGACAAGCTCTTCGACTAAAGTGCCTGCCCGCACCACGGTGACAGCGCCCACGCCCACGAGGACCACCCCTCACACCCGGTCCACGTAACCACGGCACGCCCAAACGCGGCCGCGCAAAAGGGTGCGGAGAATCCCGATGACCACCAAGACGTACCGCTACCAGTCGGAGTTCGCAGAGCAGCTCCGCGCGGAAGGACGCGCGGAGGAGGCAGCACATAATGTGCTGGTGGTTCTGAAAGCGAGAGACATCCCCGTCGACGACTCCGCACGCGAGCGCATCATGACATGCAATGACATCGACCTCCTCACGAAGTGGATCCGCCGAGCGATCACCGCTCAGTCGGCGGAGGAGTTGTTCGACTGAGGGTTACGCATGCACCAGGGTGATGACGCCGGCGCCCATGAGGGCCACCGCCCACATCCGGTCCACGTTGAACCAGGCGCGTCGGAGCACCGCGAGCCCCAGCACCTCGTAGACGAGCACCGCCACCAGCCCCGCCACCACGAACATCGACAGCGTGTGCAGGGCCGCCACCGCCAGGCCGCCGCTCAGCGCGTGGCCCGGATGGCCCTCCACCCGCAGGCCCGTGAAGACCGGCAGGAGCATGAGGCCGGCGCCGTGGGCCGAGGACATCAGGAATGACCAGCCCGCCAGTTGCCAGAGCGACAGCCGCATGCCCACCCAGCGGAAGTGGCGCTTCGACAGCAGCCGCCACAGCCCGAAGGCCACCAGGACGACGCCGCCTCCGATCGACAGCACCGTGCCCGTGACGAGCGACCCGGTGGCCCCCACGACGACCGCCACCAGCGCCACCGAGGCCAGGTGTCCCAGGGCGATCGCCGGGATCGACTGCAGCAGCAGGTCCCTGCTGCGCTCCTGAAGGCCGCGGGCCACCGCGAAGAGCCAGCCCATGGCGGGGTTGAGCCCGTGGAAGGCGCCGAGCAGGAGGACGGTCGCGACGGTCATGGGTAGCAGTAGGAGTCGGAGGACGCGTCACCGCCCTGGAGCCGTACCTGGTGCGGGCGCAGGCCGCGGAAGTCGTCGCCGTGCGGGAAGAAGCGGCCGTCGAAGGTGAACGCGTCCGCGTCGATCTTGGCCAGCCAGGCGCCGACGCCCTCGGGGTAGAACTGGTCGTCCCAGGCCCCGTAGAGGGAGTTGGTGACGTACACGCGGCGTCCGTCGCGGCTGACCTCGACCATCTGCGGGCCGCCGCGGAGCGGGAGGCCGGGCCGGGCGGGGTGGGGTTCCTGCCGGACGATGCCGCCGATCCGCAGCGAGCCGAGTTCGACGGGTTTGAACGGGTCCGACACGTCGTACTGCTTGATCTCGCCGGTGCCCCAGCAGGAGACGTACAGGCGCTGGTCGTCCACGGACAGGTCGATGTCGGTCACCAGCGGCGGGACGGCGCCGAACGGCTGCAGGACCGGCGGCAGCCGGTCGGCGGCGGCGGGCTCGGCCGGGATGGAGATCACCTTGCGGGCCTGCCACCGCCCGTCCTCGTGGAACCAGACCCAGACGGACGCCGACAGATCCTCCACGCTGGTCACCACGCCGGCGAACCCGTAGGTGCGGGTGGGGTCGTGGGCGGGGCGGAGCTCCAGCGTCATCTGGTGCTGGTCGCCGAGGTCCACCTCCTGGACGTGCCGGCGCTTGCGCAGGTCCCAGAAGTGCAGTTTGTGGCCGTACTTGCGGCCGAGCAGCAACTCCCCGACGACACCGTCCTCGATCATGGACGGCGTGCCCCACTCGGAGGACACGAGCACGTCGTGGTTGATGTGCCACCAGAAGTCGTAGGCGAGGTACTGGGGACCCCTGTCGACCTCCCACCGGCCGAGCACCTCGAACGAGGTGTGGTCCAGGATCGCGATGCCGCCGGGCCCCTCGTCGCCGTTGGCGCCGCCGAGGGCGGAGACGTACAGGCCCTCGGGCCCGCAGTGGACGGTGTGCGGACGCGAGTAGCCGGCCCGCCTGGCCAGTTCCTCCGCCTCGATGACCTTCACCAGTTCCGGGCTGACCCGGTCCTTGGTGTCGTAGATGTGGATCCGCGAGGACCGCAGACCCGGCACGACCAGGTAACGCCGCTCGACGTGCGGGTGCGGCGCGTACGGGCACAGCGCGCTGCTGCACGCGTTCCACCCGAAGTGGTGCAGCTCGTCGCCGGTGTTGGGCAGGTCGGTCCAGCCGACGACCGTGCCGTATCCGGGCGAGGCGGGGTCGGTGTCGAGGACGGTCAGCGCGTCGGGCCGTTGCGCGGCGCGGTCGAACGCGGCGACGTAGGCGAGCTTCTCGGCCGGAGCCGCGGCGGCGTCGCGGGGCGAGGGGTAGAACGTGGGGTCGGGTGTCCAGAGCGTCATCTTCTCAGCTATTCACTCTTTTCCCTACAAGGTCAATAGGGTTCTTGGTCTGGTCCTTCCGTCTACTGATGTCCGGCCGCCAGGAAAGGAGTCGGTTTACCCGGCACATCTTTCGTGATGAATTCGGAAAATGACGGTACAAGGCACCTACGACCCGCGAGGCCAGGCGCTGGCGGATGCGACCTACCGCTCGCTCGGCACCGGCAGCTCCGCGGGGGGATATGGTTCGCGGCGAGCGATTAGTCACGCGCTACCGTGGTGTGTCACCACTTCCCCTGGAGAGCGCGGCATGTTCTTCGGCATCATCGACCTGTGGACGTACGTCCTCGGCGCCTTCTTCATCATCCTGCTGCCCGGGCCGAACTCGCTGTACGTCCTGACGTTCGCCGCCCAGCACGGCGTGCGCCAGGGCTACCGGGCGGCCGCGGGCGTGTTCGTCGGCGACACCGTCCTCATGGCGCTCGCGGCGGCGGGCGCGGCGGCGCTGCTGCGCTCGAACCCGGTGCTCTTCACGATCGTCAAGTACGCGGGCGCGGGATACCTGACGTGGATGGCCATCCAGATGTTCCGCGGCGCCTGGCGATCGTGGCGCCGCCCGCCATCCGCTTCCCTGCCTTCTCCGGCCGAATCCTCGCCCACGTCCGCATCCTCTTCTCCGATCGCGCCGCCGCCCTCGGCCACCTCTCCCACCCCAGCTGCCGGCGGTCCGGTGCCGCGTCCCTTCCGCAAGGCGTTGGCGATCAGTTTGCTGAACCCGAAGGCGATCCTGTTCTTCGTCTCGTTCTTCATCCCGTTCGTGGACCCCGGTTACGGCGCGCCGGCGCTGTCGTTCATCATCCTCGGCGCGATCATCCAGCTGTTCAGCGTGCTCTACCTGACCGTGCTGATCTTCGGCGGCACGTTCCTCGCCTCGCAGTTCCGGGCGCGCCGCCGCCTGAGTGCGGGCCTGACGTCCGGCGTGGCCGCGCTGTTCCTGGGCTTCGGCGCGAAGCTCGCCACCACGTCGCTGGGATAGACCCGTCTCTCCTGTCACACGCGTCACGCTGGGTGATCGACTTCCGGTGGAAGTAGGCGGAACGTGGCAAAAGAGGCAGTGGCACTGGTAGTCCTCGGGTACGGTAAGCCACCGGTACCCTCGCTCGGCGTACCGAGGTAACCCAGAAGTCACCCCGCACGGTCCATCCCGGCAAGCCTGGTCTCGCGAAGCCCGGGTAGCCGCTGATCGTCGGCCTATCTGCGGAGCAACCTTGAGTCATCCTCCGGTAACCCTGCCACGCCTCACCGCCCTCGTTCGGCAAGCCATCCCCCGGCTGCTCGAGGGGGTGGTGGCGCCGCTGGCCGTCTTCTACGGCGCGATGACCTTGCTGGACTTCAAGCTCGCGCTGGCGGCGGTCGTGGTGTGGGTGTACGCGGGGATCGGGTGGCGGCTGCTCCGTGGGGTCCGGGTGCCCGCGACGATGTTCCTGGCCGCGATCGCGATCACCGCGCGGGCCGCCGTGGCGTTCTGGACGGGCAGCTGGGTGTGGTTCTTCATCCAGCCCGAGCTGGGAACCATCTGCATCAGCATGGCGTTCCTCGCGTCCGTCCGGTTGAACAAGCCGCTGGTGCAGAAGCTCACGCTCGACTACATCCACCTGCCGTCCGCGGTGTTGCGGCACGAGCGGGTGCGCAGGTTCTTCGCCAGGATCACCCTGCTGTGGGCGTTCGTCCTGCTGGCCAACTCGACGGTGAGCATCTGGCTGGCCGTGCACGAGTCGCTCGGGACGTTCATGCTGCTCAGGACGTCAGCGGTGGCCGTGATAAGCGGCCTGGCGATCACCTTCTCGATCTTCGCCTTCAAGCGGCTCCTGCACCGCCTGCACGTCGCCCACGCGTGACCGCTCCGTCAACAGGAACGCCCCGCACATACCCATGACCAGCCCGGTCAGCAGGGTGAACAGCTCCACCAGCGTCACCGCGCCCTGCACGGGGCCGCCGAGCGGGCCGCCGACCGCGACGAGGATCATCGCGTAGAGCCCCCAGCCGAACATGCTCCCGGACGCGAACCAGGCCGCGATCAGCGGCTGCCGGAACGGCCGTCGCCCCTGGGCCCTGACCAGGACGACCAGCGCGATCGCGCCGACGATCGCCGCCAGCCCCTTGACTCCGTCCTGCAAGGCGCCGACGAACGACGCCTGACCCACCGCCTCCGCGGGAAGGCCCGCGGTGCCGCCGAACGCCCAGTACAGGCGCGTCGCGCCGATCACGGCGCTGACGAGCAGCGCTCCGCGGGCGACGACGGTCTGGAACGGCCTGGTGCGGCTGACGAACGGGTGGCCGAGCGCGGTGGTGAAGGCCACGGGCCAGCGGTCGCGGGCGTAGAGGACGAAGGCCGCCATCAGTCCGACGCCCTGACCGATGAAACCGCCGTAGACCATCATGTAGACCCACGGCTCGATCGGGCCTCCGGTGGCGAAGAGGGAGATCCCCTCGACGAGCACGCCGATCGGCACCGTGACGACCACCACCCCGAGCAGCCCGGTGCCCACCCACAGGGGCAGGAGCACCAGCCACGAGGGCAGCCGCATCCCCCACCGGGCGGTGAACGCCACCGCGAGGACGAACCCGACGGCGTCCATGCCGAACGTCATCGTGTTCATCCCGACCATGGTCGAGTCGTTCATGACATTCGGGTCGGTGACGCCGATGGGATGCCCTGTCAGCCAGAGCACCTTCAGCGTGAGGTAAGGAAGCATGGAGGCGACCGCGACCAGCGCGGCGGTGATGCGGCCGATCCCGGCCTTCTGAGTGCCCATGCTCCGAGCGTCCTCCGCGGAGAGTCCGCCTTCCTCACGCGGCCAGGGGAACCTCGTCCCCCGCACGGGGGATCAGAGGAGGTCTACGGCCAGTTCGAAGCCGTCGAGGGTGGGGGCGGCCGAGAGTGCGCCGCCTGCGAGCCGGGCCCGCTCCCTGAGGCCCGCCAGCCCGAGACCGCCCGGCAGCGCGGTCGGGCGGGAGCTCGGGGGGCCGTTGCGGACCGAGACCCGGTGCGGCGTGACCGTGACGGTGACCGCCGCGCCCGGGGCGTGCTTGGCCGCGTTGGTCAGGCCCTCCTGCACCACGGCGGACGCCAGGCCGGGCACCCGGCCCGAGGCGAGGTCGAGCGTGATGGCCATCCCCGACTGGCGGGCGCGCTCGACCAGCTCGGCGACGTCCTCGTCGACGGGGGCGAGCGGCGGCGGGTCGGACTCGTCGCGGAGCAGCCCGATGATCTGGCGCAGCCGTTCGGTGGCGTCGGCCGCCGCTGACCGCAGCTCGCCCGCGGCCTTGACCTGCGCTTCGGCCAGCCCTGGAGACAGTTCGAGGCCGGCGGCCCGTACCGCGATGAGGGCCAGGTCGTGGCCGAGGGAGTCGTGCATGTCGCGGGCGATCCTGGCCCGCTCGCGCATCCGGGCCTGCGCCTCCAGCGACAGGCCCGCCTGCCTGCGCTGCTCCAGCAACCTGCGGCGCAGCACTCCCAGCAGGTACGGCAGGACGTACGTGAGGACGAGCGCGCTCACCATCGTGATCCACAGCCCGGCCCCGCCGCCGGCGCGCAGCACGAGGAAGACGCCGATCAGCACGGGCGCGCAGAACACCGCCGGCGCGGGCCACACCCGGGCGGTGCGGCGTCCGCCGAGGTAGGCGAACCACATGACGAACGGCGACGTGGGGACGAACGGGAAGATCTTCACCCCCGGAATCGCCACCGGCCAGGCCACGTCGGAGGTGGCCAGGCCGTGTGCGAAGTCCCACGGGCCGAGCGGGAGCAGCACCACCACGGCCGCCAGCGGCCACGCCCTGCCGACCAGGACAGCCACGGCGGCGAGCGCCATCCTGGGCGCGGTCACCATGCCGAAGACGGCCGGATCCTTCAGCGGATCGGGGCCCATGGCGGCGGCCATCACCGCCAGCAGGACCCAGACGAGCAGGTCAACGACCACCTCGCGGCGGCGCTGACGACGCAATCCCCTCACGGCACCGACGCTATCCGCCACCCGGGACGGCCGGGACCCCCGAAGGTCGGGACCGAACCCTGACGAAAGTCAGGGGGTGGACGGAGAGTGCGGGGGTGGGGCGAGGTGCCGGGTGGGAGTGGGGTTAGCACCACCTGAAACGCGGATACTCGCACTCCTGCGCCCCGCCTCTGCGGCCGGTTTGATCGTAGATGTCACCGGAGGTCGCACCCTGACCCCTGACGAAAGTAGGGGATGCCACGTGCCGATCGTCCGATGCGCCGTGACCTGCGGGAATTCTAGCGTCCTGGGGTACGCGCCCTGACCCCTATCGGGGACAGGCCCGCGTTCCACCGGGGACTTCCCGGATGTCACGCGGCACCTCGCACCCCCAGGCTGTGAGTGCGCCCCCAACGATCGGAGTACACGCAATGTCGCACGCCATTCTCGACCTGGTCCAACAGGTGATGTCGTCGCCGTGGTTGTACCTGGCGCTGTTCGCGCTGGCGCTGCTCGACGGCTTCTTCCCCGTAGTCCCCGCCGAGACGTCGGTGATCACGGCGGCGGTGTTCGCGGCCTCCGGCCAGACGAACCTGGCACTGGTGGTGGCGGTGGCCGCGCTCGGCGCGTTCGCCGGTGACCACGTCTCCTACCTGATCGGCTACAAGTCCGCGAGCAGGCTGCGCGAGCGCAAGGCGTTCGTGTGGGCGAGGAAGGCGCTGGCCGAGCGTGGCGGGATGGTCCTGGTGGTGGCCCGCTACATCCCGGGCGGGCGCACGGCGACCACGCTGACGATGGGCGCCGTCCGCTTCCCGCTGCGCTCGTTCAGCTTCTTCGACGCGATCGCCGCCTCGTCGTGGGCCCTGTACTCCGGGCTGATCGGTTTCTTCGGCGGCATGGCGTTCGAGAACGACCCGATCAAGGGCCTGCTCCTCGGCCTGGGCATCGCGCTGTCCATCACCGGGATCGTCGAGGCGGTCCGGTGGATCAGGAAGCGACGCGCCATCCAGGCTTCCCCGGAGCGCCTTCCCGTGGACACGTCCGTTTGACCCTGCCCGGTAACCATCCACAGCGAGAGGAGTGGGCATGAGTGTGCTGGCCGCGGTGATCGCCCTGGTCGGTTCGCTGTTCTTCGCGCTCGGCGCGGCCCTGCAGCAGTTCGAGGCGGCGGAGACCGCCAAGCCCGGCCTGCTGGCGTTGCTGCGGCGTCCGCGATGGGTGCTCGGAGGGGTGTCGATCCTGACGGGAGGCGGCCTGCACATCGTCGCTCTCGGGCTCGGCCCGCTGACCATCGTGCAGCCGATGGGCGTGGCCAGCCTGCTCTTCGCCCTGCCCATCGCGGCCGCGCTGCACGGCCGCAGGCCCTCGCGCAGGGAGCTGTCGGCGGCCGGGCTGGTGGCGGCCGGTCTGGTCGGGTTGGTGCTGCTGGTGCCGGAGTCCAGCGGGCCGACCTCCCTCGATCCGGCCGGCGTGGTGACCCTGCTGGGGGTCGCCGGCATCGCGTCGGTGCTCCTGTGGGCCGGCTCGAAGGTCGCCTCGCCGACGGGCCGCGCCGCGCTGCTCGCCACCAGCTCGGGCGTGCTGTACGGCGCGACCGCCACGCTCATGCGGGTGCTGGTGGACGGCGCGTGGAACTGGTGGTACCTGCTGGCGCTGCCGGTGCCCGCGCTGCTGGCGCTGATGATGCTCCAGCGGGCCTACGCCGTCGGCCACTTCGGAGTCTCGTTCGCCTCGCTCCAGATCGCCGACCCGCTGACCGCGGTGGCGTTCGGCGCGCTGCTGCTCGGCGAGCCGCTGCCCACCGGCATCGCGCCCGTCGTCGCGGCGGCGCTGGCGGCGGCGGGCACCATCGCCCTGGCTCGCACCACCCCGCTGGAGGCGCGCACCTGATCCCCCGTCACCCGTGCCCCTTCGGCTCTCCCCAGCCGATCCCGACCGGCTCTCCCCAGCCGATCCCGACCGGCTCTCCCCAGCCGGTCCAACCCGCTTCATCCGGCTCTCCCCAAGCCGGCACACGATTCGAAACCGGAGTCAAACGTCATGGCCATGCCCCTGCGCAGCACCGTCGCCGAGCTCGCCCCCGCCCCCGCCCGTCCGCGCCGGATCCTGATCTCGAGCGACACCTACCCGCCGGACGTCAACGGCGCCGCCATCTTCACCCACCGCCTGGCCACCGGCCTGGCCTCCCGCGGCAACGAGGTGCACGTCATCTGCCAGTCGGCCGAGGGTCCCGCCACCGCGGACGTGGTCGACGGCGTCATCGTGCACCGGCTGCGCTCGGCGCCGCTGCTGGTCCACCCGACGATGCGGGTCACCGTGCCGACCAGGCTCGACCGGCTGCTGCGCGCCATCGACCCGGACGTCCTGCACACCCAGGGCCACTTCGTCGTCGGCAGGGCCGCGATCGCCGCCGCCCGGCGCCGCGGCACGCCGATCGTGGCGACCAATCACTTCATGCCCGACAACCTCTTCCAGTTCGGGCACGTCCCCGATCGGCTCAGGGTCAAGGCGGGCCGCCTGGCCTGGCGCGACTTCAGCCGGATCTTCGCCAGGGCCGACCACATCACCACGCCCACCCCGCTGGCCGCCAAGCTGCTGTCGGACCAGGGCTTCACCCGCGAGGTCGAGTCCGTCTCCTGCGGCATCGACCTGGCCCGCTTCCACCCGCACGCCGAACCCAAGATGTGGGCGCGCAAGCTGTTCGGCCTGCCGGACCGGCCGACCGTCCTGTTCGTCGGCCGCCTGGACGAGGAGAAGCGGCTCGACGAGCTGGTGCGGGCGCTGCCGTTCGTGTTGAACGACACCGAGGCGCAGGTGGCGCTCGTCGGGCAGGGCAACCAGCGGTCCGAGCTGGAGCGGCTGGCCAAGCGGATCGGGGTCGGCGACCGGGTGTTCTTCCTCGGTTTCGTCCCTGACGAGAACATGCCGCAGGCGTTCGCCGCCGCAGACGCGTTCGCCATGCCGGGCGTCGCCGAGCTGCAGAGCATCGCCACGCTGGAGGCGATGGCGTCCGGGCTGCCGGTGGTGGCCGCGAACGCGATGGCCCTGCCGCACCTGGTCGACGGCAACGGCTTCCTGTTCGAGCCGGGTGACGTGCTCTCGATGGCCCGCCACCTGACGACGATCCTGACCGACGAGGAGCTGCGGACCCGCTTCGGCAGGGCCAGCCGGGCTCTCGCGCTCACCCACGACCACCAGTCCTCTCTGGCCCGTTTTGAGCAGATCTACGATGAGGTGACGCTATGACCTCGCAAGGTTTCCGGCACTCGATCCCGGTGACCGCGGTGAGCGCGGCGGCTGCGGCGCTGGCGCTCGGCTACGCCCAACTGGCGCTGCCCGAGCAGCCGCTGATCAGCGACTACGTGCTGGTCTCCGGCGGGCTGGTGCCCGTGGTGCTCGGCATGCTGTCGTTCGCGGTGGCGTGCCTGTCGCTGGCGTACGGGCTCGCGGTGCACGAGCCCGCGCGGACCGCCGCCACCCGGGTGCTGCTGCTGGCGGCCGCGGGCGGGCTGATGCTGACCGCGGTCTTCCCCACCGACCCGGGCGGCGGCGCGCTCAACACCTGGCCCGGCGAGATCCACCGCTGGGCGGCCGCGGTGGTCTTCACCACGCTGCCCGTCGCCGGCTGGGCCCTCGCCAGGGGACGTGCCACGCTTCCCCGCTGGAACCTGGTCCGGGCCATGAGCGCGACCTCGGCCCTGGCCCTGGCGGTCTACCTGGCGGCGCATCCGGCGTCCGTCACGTCGTCCCTGATCGGCGGCGCGTCCTACTACGGGCTGCTGGAGCGCGGGCTGGTGCTGGCCGAGATCGCGCTCGTCGTGGTGATGGCGGCGGCGTCCAGGCAGCTCCGCGGTTCCGCCACCGCGGAACCGGCCCTGTCCGCCCCCGAGCCGCCCGCCGTCAAGGCACGGGTCGCCGCCTGAGACACTTCGATCCGCGGTGAAACGTTCCCGGCCTAGCGTGGGTGGCATGCTCATCACACGCTACGAGGAAGCCAGGGCGGTGCTTTCGGACATCCGTTACGTCCCGCCGCCCGTCCGTCAAGACGCGCCCGAGGGAACGCTCGCCTGGCTGCGCGCCCGGGTGTCGCGGTTCAGCACCGGTGCGGCGCACGCCGAGCGGCGCCGCCTGGTCACCGAGTTGCTGGCGGCGCTCGACCCCGGCGCGCTGCGGTCGGCCGCCCGTGCGATGACGCTGGAGCGGCACGGCGACTGGGCGGGCGTGCACACGGCGGTGCTCGGCAGGGCGCTCGGCGTCGACGGCGCGGCGAGTCTGGTCGCGGCGGTGGAGGCCGTGTCCACCGGCTACCTGTCGGGTGCTGAGGGCCCGGAGGCCGACGCCGGGGTGGCCGAGCTGGTCAGGCTGTTCCCCGGCGAGGAGGCGGAGACGGTCGCCCGTGTCAGCGTCCTGTTGCAGGCGCACGCGGCCATCGCCGGGCTCGTGGGCAACGCGCTCGCCCACGCCCGGCCAGGTGTCACCGTGGAGGCGCTGTTGCACGAGACGCTGCGCCAGGACCCGCCGCTGAAGGCGACCCGCCGGCTCGACCTGCGGACGGGCGACGAGGTGGTGATCGACCTCGTGGCAGCCAACCGCGACCCGGACGTGTTCCCCGAGGCCGCCCGCTTCGACCCAACCCGTGGCGAGACACCTCATCTGACCTTCGGGTACGGGGTGCGGCCCTGCCCTGCGCCCGCCCATGCCCTCGCTCTCGCGGCAGGCGTCCTGGACGCCCTCCTGGAGGAGTCATGACCTTCCGCGACCTGCACCGTCCTGGAGACCCGCTGCTGCTGCCCAACGCCTGGGACTACGGCTCGGCCGCGCTGCTCGCCGCGCACGGTTTCCCCGCGATCGGCACGACCAGCCTGGGCGTGGCGGCCGTCCACGGCAAGCCTGACGGCGCCGCGGCCACCAGGGCGGAGACGATCGAGCTGGCCGAGACGGTCAACGGGCTGGGCGTCATGGTCACGGTGGACATCGAGGGCGGCTTCAGCGACGACCCCGCCCAGGTGTCGGACCTGGTCGCCGCGCTGGCGGCGCTCGGCGTCGTGGGCGTCAACCTGGAGGACGGCCGCCCCGACGGGACGCTCCGGCCGATCGAGCTGCACCAGCGGATCATCGAGGCCGCGCTGGGCCACGGCGTGTTCGTCAACGCCCGCACCGACACGTACTGGCTGAAGGCGGGCGACACCCTGGAGCGGGTGCGCGCCTACGGGCACGCCGACGGCGTCTTCGTGCCGGGGCTCGCCGACCTGGCCGAGATCGCCGAGGTGGTGGCGAGCACGCCGCTGCCGGTCAACGTGCTGTACCAGCCGGGCGGGCCGACGCTCGCGCAGCTCGCCGAGGTGGGTGTGGCCAGGGTGAGCACGGGCTCGCTGCTCTACCGCGCCTCGCTGCAGGGCGCGCTGTCGACCCTGCTGGCCCTGCAGAGCAGGCCCGCACCGCCCGTTCCGAGCTACGCGGAGATCGCCGCGATCCTGCCCGAGCCGCGATAATCGAGGCATGCGCTTCGAGATCCTCGGCCCCGCCAGGGTGCTGGGCGAGGACGGCCGGGAGGTGGAGATCGGCGGCCCCAGGGCGCGGGCGCTGCTCACCTTGCTGGCCCTCGACGCGGGCCGCGTCGTGGGCGCGGGCCAGCTGGTCGACGGCCTGTACGGCACGCAGCCCCCTGACGGCGTGGCGAACGCGCTCCAGTCGCAGGTGTCCAGGCTGCGCAGGTCGCTGGGCAGGGGCCGGATCGAGTTCCACCCGGCGGGCTACCGGCTGACGGCCGACCCACAGGACGTCGACGCGCGCCGCTTCGAACGACTGGCCGCCGACGGCAGGCAAGCGCTGGCCGCCGGCGACCCCGGCCGGGCGGCCACGCTGCTGCGCGAGGCGCTGGAGCTGTGGCGCGGCGCCCCGCTCGCCGACGCCCCGCACGCGCGGGCGGCGACCGCGGGGCTGGAGGAGCTGCGCCTGGCCGTCACCGAGGACCGCGTCCAGGCCGATCTGGACCTGGGCCGCCACCGCGAGCTGGCTCCCGAGCTGCGGCAGCTCGTCGCTGCCCATCCGCTGCGCGAGCGGCTGCGCGCCCAGCTCATGCGGGCCCTGTACGGCAGCGGCAGGCAGGCCGAGGCGCTGACCGCCTTCGAGGAGGGCAGGCGCATCCTCGACGAGGGACTGGGCGTCGAGCCGGGGGCCGAGCTGGCCGCCGCGCACCTGGCGGTGCTCAGGGCCGACCCGGCGCTGGGCGTCTCGGCGGCCCCCGCCGCCGCCAGGCACGGGCTACGGGCGCAGCTCACCACGTTCGTGGGCAGGGCGGGCGAGCTGGCCCAGGTCGGGGCCGAGCTGGAGAGGGCGAGGCTGGTCACGTTGATCGGCCCCGGCGGCGCGGGCAAGACCAGGCTGGCGCTGGAGGCCGCCGAGCGCGCCGCGGGCGACGTCTGTTTCGTGCAGCTCGCGCCGGTCACCGACGGCGCGGAGGTGCCGCGGGCCGTCCTGGACACGCTGGACATCCGCGACCCGGTGCTGCGCAGCCCGGAACGTCCCGCCGTGGACCCGGCCGCCCGGCTGGCCGCCGCGCTCGCCGGCCGCCGGCTGCTGCTCGTCCTGGACAACTGCGAGCACGTGATCGCCGCCGCCGCCGGGCTGGCCGACCTGCTGCTCGCCGCCTGCCCCGGCCTGCGCGTGCTGGCGACCAGCCGTGAGGCGCTCGGCATCACGGGCGAGTCCATCCTGCCCGTGTCGCCGTTGCGCCTGCCGCCGCCCGACGCCGGCAACCCGCTCGACTACCCGGCCGTCCGGCTGTTCGCCGACAGGGCCGCCGCGGTCTGCCACGCGTTCGAGGTCGACGAGGGGAACGTGGCGCAGGTGGTGGGCGTCTGCCGGGCGCTCGACGGGCTGCCGCTGGCCATCGAGCTGGCGGCCGCCCGGCTACGCACCCTGTCGGTCGCGGACGTGGCCACGCGGCTCGACGACCGGTTCAGGCTGCTGACCCGCGGCAGCCGCACGGCGCTGCCCAGGCACCAGACCCTGCACGCGGTCGTCGCCTGGAGCTGGGACCTCCTGGACGCCGACGAGCAGCGGCTGGCCAGGCGGCTGTCGGTGTTCACGAGCGGCGCGACGCCGGAGGCGGCCGAGCGGGTCTGCGGGCTGCCGGAGGAGGTGCTGTTCTCCCTGGCGGAGAAGTCGCTGCTGGAGCGGGTCGACGGCCGGTACGCGATGCTCGACACGATCCGTGCGTTCTGCGCGGAGCGGCTGACCGAGTCGGACGAGAGCGACGCCGTCCGCCGGGCGCACGCCACGTACTACCTGGAGCTGGCCTCGGAGGCCGACCGGCACCTGCGCAGGGCCGAGCAGCTCACCTGGCTGTCGCGCCTGGACGAGGAGAGCGACGAGCTGAACACGGCGATCCGCTGGGCGGGCGAGTCCGGCGAGGTCCTGCTCGGGTTGCGGCTGCTGGCCTGCTGCGCCTGCTACTGGTGGATGCGCGGGCACCGGGCCACCAGCGCGAGCCTGGCCGCCGACCTGCTGTCCCGGGTCGGCGCCACACCCCCGGACGGCCTGGTCGAGGAGTACGTGATCTGCGTGCTCGTCGCCGGATGGGGCGGCGAGCCGGGCGAGGAGCTGCACGAGCGGATGGAGGACCTGCGCCGGCTGGTGCCGATCGACTACATGCCGGTGCGGCTGGAGTTCCTGACGATGCTCCTGCCCATGTACAGCGGGCCGCCCGAGTACAACGAGCAGACGATGGAGCTGCTCCAGCGGCTCACCGACTCGATGCCGCCCTGGTCGAGCGCGCTCACCCACAGCGGTTCCGCGTTCATCCTGCGGCATCTGGGCGACACGGAGGCCGCCAGGGCCGCGTTCGAGCGGGGGCTGGCCGCGTTCAGGGAGCTCGGCGAGCGCTGGGGCACCACGATGACGCTGACCGGGCTCGGCGACCTGGCCTTCCAGCGGGGCGACTACGCGTCCTCGCACGCGTTGGCGGGCGAGGCGCTGGAGGTGGCGCGGGAGCTAGGCGCGCTGGGCGACATCGCGGAGAGCCTGTGCAAGCGCGCCGACGCCGCCCTCCGGATGGGCTGCCAGGACGCCGCGCAGGCCGACTACCAGGAGGCCGTCGAGCTGTCGCGCAGGATCGGGTCCGCCGAGACGGCCGCCATGGCGCACTGCGGGATGGGCGAGGCCGCCCTGCTGCGCGGCGACCCGCACCGGGCCCGCGCGCTCCTGGAGCAGGCCCTGGCCGAGTGCCCCCGGGGCTGGTACAGCGTCGAGGACACCCGGGCCCGCATCGTCGCGGGGCTGGACGAGGTGGCCAGGATGGTCAGCGCCCGGTAGGCAGGCCGTCAGCGGCGTGAGAGGTGCTCGCGGAGGAAGGCCGCCGTCGCCTCGACCGCCTGGGTCACGTACGGCTCGCCGTCGTAGAGGTCGGTGTGCCGCTTGGCGTCCACCCAGACGAGCTGCTTGGGCTCGTCGAGCCGCTTGAACGCCTCCTCGGCCCCCTCAGGACGGCAGACCCGGTCGACCAGGCCGTGCACGATGAGCGCCGGGGTCGGAGAGAGGAAGTCGGCGCCCATCATGTTGTCGACCGTGATCAGCTCGCGCATGCCGGCCCGTGTCACCCGGTTCACCCAGGACGGCGACACGCCCCGCTCGGTGCCGTAGTAGGCGTGGGGCTCGTCGCCCGGCATGGCGGCCTCGCCCTCGGTCGCGACGGCGGGCAGGTACTCGACCGGGCCGCCGAGGTCCTCGCGCTCCAGGGTCTCCGTCAGCGAGCCGAGCGTGGAGTCCATGCCCGCCCGCATGGCGTACGGGTTGTTGTAGGCGCCCGCGATGCCGGCGAAGGCGCGCACCCGAGGGTCGAAGGCGGCAAATTTCATGGCATATCCGCCGCCCAGGCAGATGCCGACCGCGCCGATCCTGTCGCCGTCGACCTCCGGCCTGGCCCGCAGGAACGACACCGCGGCCCGGAGGTCGTGCAGCTTGCCCTGCGGGTCCTCGTGCTGGCGCGGCTCTCCCCCGGACTCGCCCCAGTTCCGATGGTCGAACGCCAGCGTCACGTACCCCTCCGCGGCCAGGCGCTCCGCGTACAGGCCCGTCACCTGCTCGCGGACCCCGGTGAACGGGCCGGTGAAGACCAGGCCCGGACGCGGCCCCGCCCCCTCGGGCACCCGCAGCTCCCCCACCAGCGTGAGGCCGTCGACAGCGAACTCAACCCTCATGCGTACAGTCTCGCGTGAGACGCGGCGGACCGTCGCCCAGGGGCGGCGATCCGCAACGCCTGCTCGCCCGTCAGCGGCGATCCGCCGGGGTCTGCTCGCCCGTCAGCGGAACACCGTGGCGTTCTGGGCCGCCCAGTCGGCGTAGGTGTGCGGGGCGCCGCCGGTCAGCTCCCGCACCGCCGGCGACACCTCAGCGGTCTTGCCGACGAACGAGCCGAACAGCGTGAGCATCGAGTCGACGACCACCGCCGGGGTCTGCGCGATCAGCTGCTCGCGGGCCTGCTCGGGAGACAGCTCCTCGAAGCGCAGGTCGCGGCCGAGGACCTCGCCGAGGATCCGTACCCGCTCGGCCGTCGTCAGCGACTCGGGCCCGGTCAGCGCGTACGTCTTGCCCGCGTGCCCGTCGTCGAGCAGCGTCCGCGCGGCCACCGCGGCGATGTCGCGCTCGTCGATCGGTGCGGTCGCGGCCTCGCCGAAGGGGGCGCGCACCACGCCGCCGTTCTTGATGCCGGGCGCCCAGCGCAGGTCGTTCGCCATGAACGCGCCGGGACGCAGGAACGTCCACGGCAGCCCTGACTCGGTCACGGCCTGCTCGTACTCGGCGTGGGCGCTTCCGAGCACACCCGCCTGCTTCATGGTCACCGCCAGCGCGGACAGCAGCACCACGTGCCCGAGGCCGGCCTTCACGGCCACGTCGAGGAAGCCGCGCACCTGGCCGGCGGCGGGGAGCAGGAACGCGCGGTCCGCTCCCTGCAGCGCGGCGTGCAGGTCCTCCGGCAGGGACATGTCGGCCCTGATCACCTCCACGCCCTCGGGCAGGCCGGCCCGCTCGGGGTTCCGGCTGGTCGCTCGGACCTGCTCGCCCGCCTGGAGCAGCAGGTTCACCACATGACGGCCGACGTTGCCGGTCGCCCCTGTCACCAGTATCACGGCTGCCTCACTTCGGATATCCGAACTGTTTGGATATGAGGACTGTATCCTGTGAGCGTGATGGATGACACCCCGCCCTCCCCTCGAATGCCACGACCGGAGGAGGTCAAGGAGGCCCTGGGCTTCGTGCCCCTGGTGGAGGCCTATTTCCGGCGAGCCCAGGCCGAGATGCCCGACGAACTGCGGGAGATCTTCCGCAGTCACCGGCTCACCGCCAGGCACGGCGCGGTCATCCCGCAACTGACGGTCGAGCCGTCACTCAGCGTCAGCGAACTGGCCGACAGGATGGGCATGTCGCTGACCACGGCGAGCGAGCTCGTCGGCGACCTCAGCCGGGCCGGCCTGGTCGAGCGCCGGGAGGATCCGGCCAATCGCCGCCGGACCCTGGTGTCGCTGGCCACGCACCACCGCGCCATGGTCGAGGGGTTCGTCGCCCTCCGGGCCGCGCCTCTCCTGCGCGTCCTCGACAACCTGTCGCCCCAGGACAGGCGGGGGTTCGTGGCGGGGCTGACCGCGTGGGCCCACGAGGTACGGAACTGGTGACGCACGAGCGGCCTGACCGAGCCTCGACCGGCCAGGCCGCTCACACAGGACGAGCCGGTGTGGGCAGCCGGGCAGGCTCCCCACACCGTGTGGACGGGCGGCTAGGAGTCGAAGCCCAGCCCCATCCGGTCGAGAGTGCGCAGCCAGAGGTTGCGCCTGCCCTGGTGCTGGTCGGCCTGGGCGATCGACCACCGGGTGAACTGGATCACCCCTGACCGCACCGGCTCCGGCGGGAACGGCATCGGCGTCTCGCGGACCATCTGCAGCTCGGTCCGCTCGGTGCGCTCACCCGACAGGAAGTCGAGCATGACGTTCGCCCCGAACCGGGTGGCCCCCACGCCCATGCCGGTGTAACCCGCCGCGTAGGCGAGCCGCCCACCGTGTGCCTGGCCGTAGAAGGCGCTGAACCGGCTGCACGTGTCGATCACGCCGCCCCAGCGGTGCGTGAACCGCACCCCCGAGAGCTGCGGGAACGTGTCGTAGAAGTGCCCGGCCAGCTTGACGAACGTCTCGTCGCGCTGGTCGTACTCCGGTTTGACCAGGCCGCCGTTGTAGTAGACGGCGTCGTATCCGCCCCACAGCACCCGGTTGTCGTCCGTCAGCCGGTAGTAGTGGAACTGGTTGGCGCTGTCGCCGATGCCCTGCCGGTTGCGCCAGCCGACGGAGTCCAGCTGGGCGTCCGACAGCGGCTCCGTCATCAGCGCGTAGTCGTACACCGGCACGACGAGGTGCCTGAGCCGCCGCAGCAGCGGCTGGAACACCCCCGTGCCGAGCGCGACCCGCCGTCCGATGACCGTGCCGTGCGGGGTGCGCAGGCTGATCGTGACGCCGTCGTCGTCCAGCGCCCGGACGGGGCTGCGCTCGTACACCCGCACTCCGAGCCGCAGGCAGGCCTCCCGCAGCCCCCAGGCCAGCCTGGCGGGGTCGAGCATGGCGCAGCCGCTGCGTTCCCAGAGCCCGCCGAGGTAGGTCGGCGAGTTCACCTCGGCGCGCACCTGGTCCTGGTCCAGCGGCTGGTAGTCGAGGCCCAGCTCGCCGATCAGGTCGAGGTGTTCGTTCAGCGCCTCCAGCTGCCACGGCTCGGTGGCGACGACCAGCTCTCCCGTGCGTTCGAAGGAGCAGTCGACGCCGTAGCGCAGCAGCGTCTGTTCGATCTCGTCCAGGTTCTGCACGCCCATGCGTTCCAGCTGGTCGATCTCGTCCGGCCAGCGTTCCAGCCCGTTGGGCAGGCCGTGTGTGAGGGTCGCCATGCAGAACCCGCCGTTGCGGCCGGTGGCCGCCCAGCCGATCCTGCGGCCTTCGAGCAGGACGACGTCCTGCTCGGGGTCACGTTCCTTGGCCATCAGGGCGGTCCACAGCCCCGAGAAGCCTCCGCCGACGACGACCAGGTCGGCGGTGGTGTTTCCGACGAGCCGCGGTTGCGGCTCGGGTCTGGCCGGACTGTCCAGCCAGTACGGCTTGCGCTCCGCATCAGCAAGCGCCTTCAGCGGATCCACAAATCCCACTTCCCTACGAAAGAGTCAGTTAGTTTGTTATGAAATTGCGGGATCTAATACGGGTGATCGCGCGCGGGTTCCCCCCGCCGGAATCCGATCTCGCCTCCCTGTTCTTTGCCGGAATACACCAAACCCCCCGCCGTAACGGGGGGAAGTTGATGGGACGGGTTCAGCTACGGCGGCGGGCGGCCACCGCGTTCGCGATCGCGATCAGCACCCCGATGCCGAAGATGAGCGTACCCATGACGTTGACCTGCGGCGGGATGCCGGTCTTCACCGATCCGACGATCCACAGCGGGAACGTGATGGTCGAGCCGTTGACGAAGCTGGTCACCACGTAGTCGTCGATCGAGAGCGCGAACGACAGCATCGCGCCCGCCAGCACGCCCGGCATGATCGACGGCAGCGTCACCTGCCTGAACGTCCCCCACGCGGTGGCCCCGAGGTCTCTGGCGGCCTCCTCCAGCGCCGGGTCGAGCACGATCACCCTGGCCCGTACGGTCACGACGACGAACGACAGCGAGAACAGCACGTGCGCGACGATGATCGTCGTCCCGTCGCGCGGCACGTTGCCCGACACGAACAGCGAGAGCAGCGAGGCGCCCATGACCAGCTCGGGCGTCGAGATGGCGGCGAACACCAGGAAGTTGGTCGCGCCCTGCCCGCGGAAGCGGTAGCGGCCGACGGCCAGCCCCAGCATGGTGCCGATCACGACGGTGATGACCGTGCTGACCACCGCGATCACCAGCGAGTTGCGCAGCGCGACGGTCAGGTCGGAGATGCTGAACAGCTCCTGGTACCACTTCAGCGTGAAGCCCTGCCAGGTGGTGTTCGACTTGCTCTTCTTGTCGTTGAAGCCGAACAGGATCATCACCGCGATCGGCGACGACAGCCAGGCGATGATCAGCCAGGTGTAGCCGTGCAGCAGCCTGTCGCCGAGCCTGCCGCCCCTCATCGCGCCGCCGCCTCGAGCACGTTCTCGGTGCCGAGCGCCCTCGCGTACACGAAGATGCCCACGAGCAGCACCGCCATCAGCGTGAACGACAGCGCCGAGGCGGTCGGATAGTCGAGGTTCGTCAGGTACGCGGTCTGGATGATGTTGCCGATCATGGTGTTGGCGGTGCCGCCGAGGATCTGCGCGTTGACCGGGTCGGCCGTGGCGGGCACGAACGTCATCAGCACCCCGGCGAACACCCCGGGCAGCGACAGCGGCAGCACCACCCTGCGGAAGGCCGCCCCCCTGGACGCGTACAGGTCGTAGGCGGCCTCGATGACCCGCGGATCGACCCGCTCCAGCGCCACGTAGATCGGCAGGATCATGAACGGCAGGAAGTTGTAGGTGAGCCCGCCCACCACCGCCACCGTGGTGGCCAGCACGTGGAAGTCCGCCGGCAGCACGCCCCAGCTCTTCAGGGTGCCGAACAGGACGCCGTTGTCGGCCAGCAGGAAGCTCCACGAGATCGTCCGCAGCACGAACGACACGAAGAACGGGAGCAGCAGCAGGAACAGGTACATGGACTTGCGTGTGCCGCCCTTGAAGGCGATCCAGTACGCCACCGGGTAGCCGATCACCAGCATGGCCACCGTGGCGAGAGCGCCGTACAGCAGCGAGCGCAGGAGCTGCGTGCTGTATGTGCCGATGGCGTCGGTGTAGTTGGAGAAGCTGAACGTCATGGCGAAGCCGTCGATCGCGTTGCCGGTCTGCAGCGACACCGACGCCATCGCCACCATCGGGACGACCAGGAAGATGGCCAGCCACATCCAGCTCGGCAGCGCCAGCAGGTAGGGGGTGAGCCGTTTCATCTAGGCCTGCGTGATCGACTGGAAGATCGGGTTGAAGACCTGCTCCTGCGCGGTGGTGAGCTTGGTGTAGTTGCGCAGCTTGGCGTAGTCGGCCTCGGACGGGAACATCGTCGGGCTGTCGACCATCTGCTCCAGCGCCTTCTTCGCCTCGCCCTTCGCGGTCCCGGCCTTCTCGCGCAGCAGGTCCTGGACGCCGGGCACCGGGGTGACGAACTGGATGAACTCGTCCAGTTCGGCGGCGATGGCGGGCTGGTACAGGTAGTCCATCAGCATGAGCGCGTCGACCGGGTTCGCCGCGCCCTTGGGGATGAGCATGTTGTCGGTCCAGATCGTCCCGCCCTCCTCGGGCACCACGAACTTGACCGGCTCGCCGGCGAGCTGGCGCTGGAAGACGTCGCCCGACCAGGCCATGGAGATCCAGACGTCGCCCTTGGACACGGCGTCAATGTAGCTCTGGTCATAATATTTCCGGACGATTCCCGCGTCGCGCTGGGCCTTCAGCTTCTCCCCGGCCTTCTTCCAGTCGGCCTCGGTCGACTTCTCCGGGTCGATCCCCAGCGCGATCATGCCGAAGTTGCCGATCTCCTGGGCGTCGTTCATCATCCCGACCCGCCCCTTGTACTTGGGGTCGAACAGGGACTCGATGCTCTTGATGTCGTCCTTGACGTACCTGGTGTTGTACGCGATCCCGGTCACGCCCGACGTGTACGGCATCGTGTACACGTTGCCCGGGTCGTAGGACCGGTCCTTGTACTTGTCACCCGCGTTGGCCAGGAAGTTCGGGATCTGCGAGTGGTCGAGCGGCACCACGTAGCCCAGCTCGATCATGTGCTGGAGCTGGATGCCGTTGGTCATCACCACGATGTCGTAGCCCAGCGGCTGCCCGGCCCGCAGCACCGGGTCGGCCTTCCCGAAGAACTCGGCGTTCTCCTGGATGACCTCCTTGTACTCGTACGAGATGCCGGTCTGCTGCTGGAACTTCTTCAGCGGCGCCTGGTCCTCGGGCATGTACTCGGGCCAGTTGGCGAAGACCACGTGGCCGTGCTTGGTCTGCTTGGACCAGAAGTCCTTGACCGCGTCGGCCTTCGGCGGCGCGGCCTTCTTGCCTTCCACGCCGCACGCGGCCAGGGCGAGCCCGGCAGCGGACCAGCCGGCGATCCTGAAGGCGTCGCGACGGGTGCGGGGCTGCGTCATGCCCCTCAGGAGGGCGGGGTTGTTCAGGGGGTTCATGAGGTGCTATCAGCTTCCAATCGCATATGAGTGCTGCGCCCGCCAGGAGAGCCACACGGAGTCGCCCCGCTCCGCGGTGGTCGTCGAGTCATGCGCGTTCTGCTGGAACACGGTGATCTCGGCCCCGTCGGCGAGGCTCACGGCGTAGCTGTTGTACGTGCCCAGGTAGACCACCTCGGCGACGGTGCCCGACACCGCGCTGACGTCGCCGGCGGGCTCGTCCGTGGAGATGGTGATCTTCTCCGGACGAACGGTGACCGTGACCTCGCCGTCCTGCCCCGGCACCAGCACCCGGCCGCCGCCGATCTTGAGCACGCCGCTGGTCGCGGACCCTGTCAGCAGGTTGGACGTGCCGATGAAGCCCGCCACGAACGCCGTCGCCGGCCGCTCGTAGATCTCCCGCGGCCCGGCCAGCTGCTCGACCAGGCCGTCGTTCATGACGGCGATCCTGTCGCTCATCGTGAGGGCCTCGCCCTGGTCGTGCGTCACGTACACGAAGGTGATGCCGACCTCGCGCTGGATGCGCTTGAGCTCGATCTGCATGGCCTGGCGCAGCTTGAGGTCGAGCGCGCCGAGCGGTTCGTCGAGCAGGAGGGCCCTGGGCCTGTTGACCAGGGCGCGGGCCAGCGCGACGCGCTGCTGCTGGCCGCCGGACATCTCGCGGGGCCGGCGCTTCTCCCTGCCGGCGAGATCGACGATCTCCAGCATCTCGCCGACGCGCCGCCTGATCTCGTCCTGCGGCGTCTTGCGCTGCTTCAGCCCGAACGCCACGTTGTCCCAGACGCTCATGTGCGGGAAGAGCGCGTACGACTGGAAGACCATGTTGACGTCACGCCTGTTCGGCGGGACGTTCGTGACGTCCCGGCCGTGCAGTTTGATCACGCCCTTCGAGGGCTCCTCGAAACCGGCGATCATCCGCATGGTCGTGGTCTTGCCACAGCCGGACGGGCCGAGGAGGGAGAAGAACTCCCCCTCGGCGATGCCCAGCGTGACACCTTTCACCGCCTGGACGACCTCGCCATGCGAGAGGTACTCCTTGACGACGTCCTCTAGCTCGATCGCGCTCTGCTCGATCGCGCCGGGTTCGTTCTCCCGGTGCTCGGTCATATCCAGGACTTATCCCAACTTCTCGCGTTACTCGCCGATGTAGTGCATGACGTGCTTGACCCTGGTGTAGTCGTGCAGGCCGAAGACCGACAGGTCCTTGCCGTACCCGGAGTGCTTGAAGCCGCCGTGCGGCATCTCCGACACGAACGGGATGTGCGTGTTCACCCAGACCACGCCGAAGTCGAGCCGGTTCGACATGCGCATGGCCCGGCCGTGGTCGGACGTCCAGACCGAGCCGCTCAGCCCGTACCTGACGTCGTTGGCCTTGGTCAGCGCGTCGGCCTCGTCGGTGAACGTCTGGACGGTGATGACCGGGCCGAACACCTCGTTCTGCACCATCTCGTCGTCCTGCTTGAGCCCGTCGACGATCGTGGGGGCGAAGAAGTACCCCTTGTCGCCGACCCGCTGACCGCCCGTGAGGACCTTGGCGTGCGCCGGGACCCGCTCGATGAAGCCCTGGACCCTGGCGAGCTGGTTCTCGTTGTTGAGCGGGCCGTACAGGGCGTCCTCGGTGGACAGGTCGCCGGTCACGGTGGCCGCGGCGGCCTCGGCGAGGGCGGCCACGAACTCGTCGTGCACGCTCTCCTGGACGAGCACGCGGCAGGCGGCGGTGCAGTCCTGGCCCGCGTTGTACAGGCCGGCGGTGGCGATGTCGGCCGCGGCCTTGGCCAGGTCCTTGACGTCCTCGAAGACCACGACCGGGGCCTTGCCGCCGAGCTCCAGGTGGACCCGCTTGAGGTCGTCGGCGGCGGTGCGCGCCACCGACATGCCCGCGCCGACCGACCCGGTGATCGCGACCATCGCCGCCGTCGGGTGGCCGACGACCAGCGCGCCGGTCTCGCGGTCGCCGGTGACGACGTTGAAGACGCCCGCGGGCAGCACGCTGCCGAGGATCTCGGCGAGCTTGAGCGTGGAGGCCGGGGTGGTGTCGGACGGCTTGAGCACGATCGTGTTGCCCGCGGCCAGCGCGGGGGCGATCTTCCAGACCGCCATCATCATCGGGTAGTTCCAGGGCGTGACCTGGCCGACGACGCCGATGGGCTCGTGCCTGATGACACTGGTGTGGTCGGCGAGGAACTCGCCCGCGGTCGGGCCCTCCAGGGTGCGGGCGGCGCCGGCGAAGAAGCGGAAGTGGTCCGCCGCGACGGGCGTCTCGTCCTCGGCCATCCGGGCGCGCGGCTTGCCGGTGTTCAGGCACTCCGCCTCGTTGATCTCGTCGGCCCGCGCGTCGATCGCGTCGGCGACCTTGAGCAGCAGGTTGGCCCGCTCTCCCGGGGTGGTCCGTCCCCATGACTCGAACGCGGTAGCCGCGGCGGCGAAGGCAGCATCGACGTCGTCCTGGCCGGAGATCGGGGCCTGAAGGTAGGCCTCGCCCGTGCACGGGTCGATGACGTCGGAGAATCGGCCGCTCTTGGCGTCCACGAACTCACCGTTGATGAAGTTCTGCAGACGGGTGGTCAAGGTATGACCTCCTGGTGAGGTGGCTGAGATGCCGTGACTCTTACAGGTCAGGTGCATCAGGACAAGGGATTTCGTGGTGAAGATACCAAATTGCTACGAATTCGCTTGACAGTGCCAGCAGAACTGACAACATGTCGCACACAGGACGGCAATGCGGAGGGGAACGCCCCCGTAACGCCGGGCCGCTAGGAGGACTCCTCGCAATGACCACGCCCCCGCGCGCACGCCGCAGCAGTGACGCGACTCCCGGGCAGGTGGTGCTCGACGATCTCTCCAAACAGATCATCGAGCAGCTCCAGGGCGACGGGCGCCGGCCCTACGCGGCCATCGGCAAGGCCGTCGGCCTGTCGGAGGCGGCGGTGCGGCAACGCGTCCAGCGCCTGCAGGACGCCGGGGTCATGCAGATCGTCGCGGTCACCGACCCGCTCACGCTCGGGTTCCCCCGCCAGGCGATGATCGGCGTCAACATCGAGGGCGACCTGGAGTCGGTGGCCGACGAGCTGGCGGCGATCGAGGAGATCGACTATGTGGTGCTCACCGCGGGCTCCTTCGATGTGATCGTCGAGGTGGTCTGCGAGGGTGACCGGCACCTGCTGGAGATCCTCAGCAAGATCCGCGCCATTCCCGCCGTACGCGCCACGGAGTCGTTCGTCTACCTCAAGCTCCGCAAGCAGACGTACTCCTGGGGTACCCGCTGACCCACGCGTTCCACCGGTCTCACCCGACCGGTTCGACGGCGGCGCTGACGATCGGCGGCACCGGGATGTCCGCCGACCGCACCAGGCGCGGGCCCAGCGGGCCGTACACCTCACGCGGCTCGGGGAAGGCCGTCAGCAGGAGCAGGTAGAGCACGGCGGCGGCCAGGCCGAGCGGCAGCGGCGTCGGGGGTGCGCTCGACGCCGTACGTCTCGATCTCTGTCAGCTCGCTCATCACCGCTCCTGAAGCGCCAGCAGGCTGACGAGGTCGTAGGCGACGTGGGACGCCGCGACGGAGGTGATCTCGGCGTGGTCGTAGGCCGGGGCCACCTCGACGACGTCCGCGCCGATCAGGCGGCAACCCGCCAGCCCGCGCAGGATCTCCAGCAGCTCGCGGCTGGTCAGCCCGCCCGCCTCGGGGGTGCCGGGCGCGTGCGCGGGGTCGAGCACGTCGATGTCGACCGACACGTACAGGGGGCGGTCGCCGATGCGCTGCCTGAGCACGTCGATGACCTCGATCAGGCAGCGGCGCATGACGTCGGCGGAGGTGAGGATGCCGAAGCCGAGGCGGCGGTCGTCCTCCAGGTCCTTGCGGCCTTGAACTCCTCTCCGACCTGAACTGAAGGCCGGAGATTCTTCCCGTCGCACCGGTTAGGCGGCGCGCGGGGGTTGACGCTTCACCGACCGGGTAGCCCCGAGGTCTCCACGTCCTGACACCGCCGTTCCGGCGGCGTTCCTGATGTTGATCGCGGCGTTGTGGTCGGCGTTGCCGGTCCAGCCGCAGGCGGTGTTGCGGCATGCGAATGCCGCCTGGGATGCGCGGTTGGCGGGCTCTTGGTGGCCGCACTGGTGGCAGGTCTGGGACGTGCCCGGTGCGGGTACCTTGACCACCCGTCCGCCCCGATCGGCGCTCTTGTACTCCAGCAGGGTGACGGTCCGCCCCCATGCCTGGCCGCTGATCGCCCGGTTCAAGCCGCTCTTTTGCGCGACGTTGCGGCCCGGCTGCTCGACCGTCCCCTTGGCGGAGGCGATCATGTTGCGGATGTGCAGGTCCTCCACAGCGATGACGCCGAAGGTGGAGGCCAGTTCGGCGGCGGTTTGGTGCTGCCAGTCGAGGGCCCGGCGCTTGGCTGTCGCGCGCAGGCGAGCGATCTGGTCGTAGGTGCGGGCCAACCGGCCAGAGATCGGCCGGCCGGGCGTGCGGAATCGACGCTGACGGGCGCTTTTGTTCTCCAGACGGCGCAGCCGCTCACGTTCACCGCCGGTGAGCCAGGGGCCGTGTTCGCGGGTGGAGCCGTCGGACAGAGCCAAGGCGACCGCGATGCCCCGGTCGATCCCGACCGTGGGGCCGGAGTGCGGCGCGGGGGAAGAGACCGGGGTTTCGGTGCGGAAGACGATGTACCAGCCGTCGGCTTCCTTCACCAGCCGAGCCCCGGTGATCCGCCTTGCGGGGCCGTCCTTGCCGACGCCGGGCAGGTGCTTGGTCCACCGGAACCGGACCCGCCCGATCTTGGGCAGGTTGACCGCGCCCCACCGCCGATTCAGCCTTGCCACGTGCAGATCCCGAGCCTGAGGGACGTCCACGGCCAGCCGTGAGCGGGCCCGGGACTTGAACGTCGGCCGGGCAGCGGGATGGTCAGGGTTGAAGTAGTTCGCCCACGCCTGCCGGTAGATCTTCAACACCGCCTGAGCGGCCTGCGCCGGGAGCTGGCCCATCCAGTCGATCTCATGGCGGGCCTGCCGGATCGCGGTGTCGCAGTCCTTCAACGCTGCAAACCGGCCCTGCCGGAACGTGAAGAACTCGTGCAGCAGGTTCCACAGCGCGCGGGCGGCGTGTGCCTGGCCGTCCAGCAGCGCGCTCTGCGCCGCCGAAAGGTCGAGCCGCGCCTTGTGCGCTCGGGCCCGCTTCACCAGCTCCACGCGCGGATCGTATCGTTTGGTTCATGTCACCGAGATGGGAACCGAATCTTCATGTACGCACTGGACGTCACGTCGTCCACAACCTCCATGCACATTTGGTTTTTGTCACGAAATATCGGCGTGGGGTGTTCACTGACGCGATGCTGATCCGGTGCGAGGAGATCATGCGCGAGGTGTGCGCCGACTTCGAGACCGAACTACGCGAGTTCAACGGCGACGACGACCACGTCCACCTGCTGGTCCACTACCCGCCGAAGGTGGCCCTGTCCAAACTCGTCAACAGCCTCAAAGGCGTTTCCGCGCGCCTGTTGCGCAAGGAGTACAGCACACACGTCCACCAGCATCTGTGGGGCGGACACCTCTGGTCCGGTTCCTACTTCGCCGGCTCGGTCGGCGGGGCGCCGCTGACGGTACTCAACCAGTACATCGAGCAGCAGAAACGACCCGTGTGAGTCCGGCCGCGGACAGGCTGGGAAGGTCATGCCACGCTCGCGCCCTGGCGGGCACTCCCGCGCGGGCCTTCACCCCCGGCCTGAAGACTGAAGGCCGGAGCACTGGCTCGCAACGAGCGCGAGACCCTGCGCAGGGAGGGCGCGGAGACGCTGGCCGAACTCCTGCAGGACGTCCTGGACCCGGCGACCGCCCGCCGCCGCCTGGCCAGGATGGGTCTCCCGCTCGACACCGACACCGTCCTCCTGGTGGTCAGGGGCGCGCCCGACGACGTCCTGCGCAGGGCGCTCGGCGACCTCCCGCACCTCATCCTCAGGCGCGGCGACGACCACTACCTGCTGGGGCCGCCCGCCCTGGCAGCCCCGATCGCCGCGCTGCCGGGGGTCAGCGCGGGCCTGAGCAGGCCCTTCCCGCCGGGCGAGTCCACTCGGGTGGCGCAGCGCGAGGCGGTCTGGGCGGCCACGCAGGCGGCGGAGTCAGGCAAGGCACTGATCCACTACGGCGACGACACGACGGGCAGGTGGCTCCCCGACGACCCCGCCACCCTGGAAGCCCTGGTCGAGCATGTCCTGGGGGCCGTACTGTCGTACGACGAGGCGCACGACTCCCAGTTGCTCACCTCGGCGCGCACCTGGATGGAGCGGAACCGCCACACCGAGGCCGCCGCGGCGGCCCTCCACATCCACCCCAACACCCTGGCCTATCGGCTGCGCAGATTCGCCGCCCTGACGGGCCGCGACCTGTCGTCCAGCGCCGCCTTCGCCGAGGTCTGGCTGGCCATCCGCGCCGCCCGCCAGCTGGGCCTGCACGACCAGTGACGACGCCCGGCGCGCCGCCGGCTCTAGGACGCCTGCCTGCCCGCGCGCCACTCCGGCGCGAGCACCGACCAGACCTCGACGTCGGCCCGCTTGCCCCGGTAGAGGTAGCTCTGGCGCAGCACGCCGTCCTTCGTCATCCCGAGCCGCCGGGCCACGGCGATGCTGGCCTGGTTCGCCGACGAGACCCGCCACTCCACGCGGTGGACGCCGCGCTCCTCGACGGCCCAGTCGATGATCACGCGGGCGGCCCTGGTCACCAGCCCCTTGCCCACCGCCGACGGCTCCAGCCAGCAGCCCGCCTCGGCGGTGCCCTGCCCGATGTCCATCGTCCGGAAGAGGACTCCGCCGACCAGCTTGCCGTCCGTCCAGATGCCGTAGATCCGCCCGGTGTCGGCCGCGGCCTTCTCCGCGTACGCCTGGAGACACGAGCGGCTCGACTCCAGGTCGGTCACGGCGTCCGCGAGCACGATGTGCTGCCCGATGAACTCCCGCCCTCGGTCCATGTGGGCCAGGAACTCCTCGGCCTGCCACGGCTCGAGCGGGCGCAGCTCCGCGCCGTCGTCGCCCAGGGATATCGCGTACATATTCCCCCTTCGCGGTCTAAACCCGTACACACTGCGAAGGGATCCTCTCACGGGGGTCAGGTGGTCAGCTGGACGGTGGCGATCTCCCAGGGACGCAGCGGAAGGCGCAGGATGCCGTCCTCGACCTGCAGGGGGTCTCCGGGGCGGCCGCGGAGGTCGGCTCGGCGGGCCTGGGTGAAACCCCCTTCGACGAGCGCTTCCGTGGCCGTCGGGGTGAGGGCGACGACGCGGAGCTCCCGCCACTCGTCACGGGACCTGAGCGAGGTCATGACCACGCCGTCGCCCGTCACCGACAGGCCCGGGGCGGGGTCGGGCTGGGCGAGGCCGGCGGCGCCGGTTCCGGGGGTGACGACGAGGTCGTGCCTGAAGGTCTCGGCCGCCGGGAGGACGTCCTGCCAGGTGCCGTCGTACGGCATGAGCGCGAGGTTCACCGAGCGGAGGCCGCGCGACTGGGCGGCCGGGGTCGGCAGCTGGGGGCCCGCGGGCTCGGGGCGCAGGGCGTTGCGGTTGCGGGAGAGGTAGCCGACCGAGCGCAGCAGGGTGAGCGCCAGCTCGGAGCCGCCCTCGACCAGTTCGTACTCGGTGACGTGCTCCAGCAGGGCCGCGACTCCCCCGGCCGCCACCCAGGAGGAGGCGGGGAAGGTCGGCAGCGGAGTCTCGCCGCAGCCGGCCTCCGCGGTAAGACCGCGGGTGACGACCGCGAACTGGCCTTCAGCGTGTGAGACGGACGCCTTGGCGGGCAGCGGCACGTGCAGCCGGACCCGGTGGTCGACGCAGCGGTTGTCGAACGCGACGCGCAGCCGGACGAACGGCTCGCCCGCCCGCAGCTCGACGCGGGTGTCGACGACGATCCGCTCCATCTCGGCGGTGCGAGACTTCGCCGGCAGTTCGGGGGTGAACTCGACGCCGTCGCCCGCCGCCGGCCACCGGTACGTGCGCCGGACGTCGAGCGCCGCCACGAGCGGGCCCGAGCAGACGGGTTCGACCTCGATGGCCTCCGGCAGCGTGATGAACAGGTCGTTGACCGGGGGCGCGTAGTTGTAGGTGTCGCCCACGTCGCCGCCGTCGACGATGCGCCCGGCGCCGGTGAGCGTGGTGCCGTCGGCGCCGGTCAGGGTGAGGGTCCCGTCGAGGGCGACCTCGACCCGCAGCAGCCCGTTGTCGAGCACCCGCCCGCCGTCGAACGTGACCGGCGACTCGGGCATCTCGGGAGCCTCGGCCGCGGCGTCGAACGGCACGGGCCGCACGCTGGTGTGGCCGAGCGGCGGCGCCTCGACGAGCGCGGCCACGGTGCGGCGCGGCTCGGCCTCGATGCGGACGCGCGACACCCCGTCGAGTGCTCCGCGCAGCTCCGCCACGTTGAACGGCACCGTGGACTCGCGGGCGACGGTGAAGGTGAGGGTCTCGCCCTGCACGGCCCAGCTGGTGATGTGCTGCCCGTACAGCTCGGTGCCGTGGATGAACGTCAGGGCCGTGGCCGGGTCCATCCGCTCGTCCAGCAGCAGGATCGGCGCGTGCTCCAGCGGCTGCGTGGCCACGCGCGCGCCCGACGGGTCCACCAGCGGGTCGGTGCCGGCGACGTCCAGGATCACGACGCTGCGCCGGGTGGCCGGCGTCGGGTTGACGACCAGCATCCCGCCGGACGGCACCGCGGCGGCGAGCCTGGCCGTCACCATGTCGCGGACGGCCTGCCCGAGCTGTTCCGCCTCGGCGATGCGGGCGGCCACCTGCTGGGCCGTGTCGTCGACGCCGCAGCCGGTCACCGAGTCGTGGCCGCTGGCGTCGACGAGCCGCCACCAGGCCATGTCGAGGAAGCGGCCGGGCCAGTCGGCGCCCCAGAGCGTGGCCAGCGGTTCCGCGTAGCGTTCGACCATCCGCTCGGCGCGTCCCATCGCCTGCTTGACGTGCGCGCGCACGGAGATGACGCCGGGCAGGATGTTGGCTCGGGCGTGGGAGCGCAGCTCGCCGGTCACCCGGGGCAGCCCGTCGACGTCCGCGGAATGGGCGGTGACGTAGCCGGTCAGGGTGTCCATGCGGGCGCCGAGGCCCGCCACCATCTCGGGCAGGCCGCGCACCGGGGCGGAGTGGTCGGTGCCGTACATGGCGAGCAGCGGCCCGTCGGGGCCGTGCCACTCGCGCATCGTCCGGGTGAAGGTCTCGGCACGTTCGGCGAGCCGGCCCGCGTCCTCGAACAGGTGCGCGCCGTTGCCGTACCCGCCGGCGGGCAGGTACTGGGTGCGGATGGCGGTGCCGTCGGGCGCGGCCCAGGCGAACGCGTCGGTGACGACGGACGACGGCACCCCTCGGTAGACGCAGGCGTGGAGCAGCCCGGCCAGCCTCAGGATCTGCGGCATCTGCGCGGTGTGCCCGAACATGTCGGGCAGGTAGCCCACCGGCATGGCCCCGCCGAGCTTGTCGGCCCGGTCCATGCCCAGTTCCAGGTTGCGGACGATGTTCTCGCCCGAGCAGAGGAACTCGTCGAGCAGGATCTGCCACGGGCCCACCGCCAGCCGCCCGGACTCGACGAGCGCGGCGACGCGGTCGCGGTTCTCCGGACGCACCTCAAGGTAGTCGTCGACGCAGGCGAGCTGCCCGTCGAGCGTGAAGTGGTAGCGGGGCTCGCGCTCCATGGTGTCGAGCACCTCGTCGAGCAGCGCCACGAGCCGCAGCCTGAAGCGCTGGAACGGCTCGTACCACTCCCGGTCCCAGTGCGTGTGCGGGACGACGACGATCTCCGTGGTCACGCTGCTTCCCCTCCGATGGGCAGGCCGTGCTGGACGGCGTAGCGGGCGGCGATGCGCTGGGCGGTGACGATGTCCTCGAGGCCGCCGGCCTGGCCGGTGAGCGGCGGCCGGCCTTCGGTGACGTAGGCGTGGAAGGCGGCGAGCTGCGTCTCGAACGCCTCGGTCACGTCGCGGAACTCGGTGCGGCTCTCGGCACCCGACACCACGGTGAGGGTGGTGGGCGCGTTCATCAGGTACGGCGTGGGGAAGGCCAGTTCCAGCGTGCCGCGGTCGTGGTGGATGGCCACGGTCTCGCGGTAGGCGGGGTAGTCCTCCAGGTAGTGCCAGCGGATGCTGAACCGTCCGGTGGCGGGCAGCGGCCCGGAGATCTCGATCGACCCGGGCCCGGGGCCCCAGGTCTCCACGTGGTCGATGACGGACGGCGATCCAGTGAAGCGCCGCAAGAGCGACAAGTCATGACAGATCGAGCCGAGGGCGACGTTGTAGAGCGCCCGCGTGGCCGGGTCGGCCGCCTCCCCCAGAGCGGTGGAGACCAGGGCGTCCTCGGCCTTGCGCAGCTCAGCGAGCAGGCCGGGCGCGACGTCCTGGGCGCGGGTCAGGTTGGCGAAGGCGAGCTGCGACTCCCCGCTCGGGTGCAGGACGGTCACCTCGACCGACCTGATCGCCTCCGCCCCGCCCAGCTCGGCCAGGAGCTGCTCGGCCCGGCGCACGGCCGGGTCGTACTGCTTCATGTAGCCGACCATGAGCCGGCCCTCGGGCAACGCCTCGACCTCGGCCCTGGTCAGCGCGAGCGGCTTCTCGCAGAGCACCGCGTACCCGGCCGCCAGCGCCTGCCGGACCGCCTCGCCGTGCGATCCGGAGGCGAGCATGAGGACGGCGTCGAAGCCGCCGTCGGCCAGCATGCGCTCCAGCTCGGTGTAGCGGCCGGGAGCGCCCAGCCGGTCGCCGACGGCGTCGGCGAGCGTCGCCGACAGATCGCAGACGGCCGTCACCTCGAACAGCTCACGCCGCCGCGACAGCAACGGCACATAGACCGCCTGCGTGACGGCTCCGCATCCGACCAGCGCGATCCTCACAGCCCGATCCTCCCGCGTCAAAGTCCCAGCTCTCTCAACTTCTCGCGATTTGCCGCCTGATCGGCGATGTTCTGCGCGACCGTCCGGCGGCCTGGCAGCGTGTCCTGCTCGATGATGACCCAGCCCTGGTAGCCGAGCTCGTCGAGCGTGCGGACCACGCCCGGCAGGTCCAGCTCGCCCTCGCCGAGCGGGGCGAAGCCGCCGCGGCCCATCAGCTCGCGCAGGTCCACGCCGTCGGCGAGCGCCTGGGCGAGGATCTGCCTGTCGCCGTCCTTGATGTGGACGTGCCCGACCCGGCCCGACCAGTCGCGCAGCGCGGTCACCGGGTCTCCTCCCGCGAGCAGCAGGTGGCCGGTGTCGAGGCAGAGCTGCACGTCGGTGAGCTCCAGAAGGCGTTCGACGTCCTCGGGGGTCTCGACGTAGGTGCCGAGGTGGTGGTGGAAGGCGGGCTCGAAGCCGCGCTCGCGGCAGCGGTCGACGGCCTGCTGCACCCGCGCGGCGTAGCCCGCCCACTCCGACGGTTCCAGCCCTGGAGCGTTCCCGCCCGGCCTGGCGAAGCGCGCAGGCGTGCCCGAGCAGGCGAGCGTCGGGCGCGGAGCCAGGTGCGCGGGGGCGGCGGGGGCCGCCGCGAACACGTCGAGGGCCGCGTCGAGCGTGGCCAGGCCGCTCTGGAACGCGTCCGGGTCGCTGTAGCGCAGATCGACCCAGCCGCCGGCGAGCAGCAGCCCGTCGAGGCGCTTCGCCAGCTCGTCGCCGATGCCGAGGTAGCCGATCGGGCCCATGTCGATGCCCTCGTACCCGGCGCCGGCGAGCGCGCGGACCATCTCGTCGGCGGTCAGCGGCGGCGGCGCGTCGCTCAGCTCGAACACGCCGAAGCTCACGGGAGCGTTGGCGACACTGGTCAGGCGCATATCGCCATCACCTCGTTCTCGTAGGTTTCCAATCGGTGCGATCCCTCGCCGGCGGGCACGAGGACGCGCTCGCCCCGGATCACCTGCCGGTCCCCGTCCGGACGCACCAGGACGAGCCCTTCGGCGTCCAGCGCGAGCAGCTCGTCGCCGAGCCTGACGAGCAGCGGCTGGCCGGGGCCGGCCGAGATCGCGGTGCGACCGGCGGCCACCGCGTCGAAGACCTGCCCGGTGTCCTCGGCCAGGACCCAGGTGGTCGGGGCGCCCGGCAGGCCGTCGTCGCCGTGCCGGTGGAAGTCGCTGGCGCCGATCGCGATCACGTCGTCGCGCCAGGCGGCGGCCCAGGCCAGAGGGGCGCCCCAGCGCCGGTCCCACCAGCCGGAGTGCCAGACCTCCGCGATGCGGGGACGCTCGGTCAGCGGCTGGAGCCAGGCGCAGTCGCCGCCCAGCGGGTGGTTGATCGAGATCAGCCCGCCGTGGTCGCGGGCGTGCGCGACCCAGGAATCGGCGGGGCGGCGGAAGTCCACCCAGCCGACGGCGCCGAAGACGTTGGCGTGGCCGCGGTCGGTGGTGACCTCCTGGCCGGGCAGCAGGTCGATGCCCCGGCGGGTCCGCGCCAGCTCGGGGTGGTGGCTGACCGTGTTGTGGTCGGTGACAGTCAGGAAGTCGAGCCCCTGCGCCTTGGCCAGCTCGGCCAGTTCGGGGACGGTGAGCGCGCCGTCGCTGTGCAGGGTGTGCGCGTGGAAGTCGCCGGCGAGCCACCGCATGCCGTCTATTGCGGGAATGTCGCGGCGGGGTGGCCGCTCGCCGACGGGAGGCTCCGCCACGACGGGCCGCTCGGGCGCCGTGGACGCCGTGACGATCTCCAGCGTGTAGTCGAGCCCCTGCGCCGGCACCCGGTGCAGCCGCAGCCACACGTGCCAGGTGCCCGCCTCCGGCTCGCCGGCCAGGTAGCCGGGCGTGGCCCAGTCGGCGGTGATCGTGTACTCGTCGCGCGCGCCGCCGGACCAGCCGCGGAAGCCCCGTGGCGAGCCGCATCCGAGGTCGAGGACGCCGAGCGACCTGTCGAAGCGCAGCCGCACGGTCACCGCGGCCGTGCCCGGGGGCACCTCGAAGGGCACCTCGCGCAGCATCCGCTCCAGCCGGTCGTCCAGGCTCCAACGCCCCTTGATCACCGTCACGCCGTCACCAGCTCGCCGTCGCGGTAGACCAGCGCGCGGTCCCGGCGCGGCAGCGCGTATCCGGTCTGGCCCGGCGACGGCTCGCTGCCCTCGGGCACGACCGCCTGCACGGGCACGTCGCCGACCTCCAGCGTCACCAGATGGGACGCTCCCAGGTTCTCCACGATGGCCACCTTCCCGCCCAGCGCCCCGTCGACGGGCTCGACGGAGTAGGACATGTACTCCGGGCGTACCCCGAACACGATCGGCTCGCCATCGGTCAGAGTCCCGTCGGCGGACGTGGGCACCCGCACCTTGCACCCGGCCACTTCCAGTGTGTCGCCGCGAACGACGCCGTCGAGCAGGTTCATCGGGGTCGAGCCGATGAACCCGGCGACGAAGGTGTTGGCGGGACGCTGGAACACCTCGGCCGGAGTGCCGATCTGCCGGATGTGCCCCGCCTCCATGACGGCCATCCTGTCGGCCATGGCCAGGGCCTCGGCCTGGTCATGGGTGACGAAGACGGTGGTGACGCCCAGCTCGCGCTGGAGCTTCTTCAGGAACGTCCTGGCCTCCAGGCGGAGCCGGGCGTCCAGGTTGGACAGCGGCTCGTCGAACAGGAACGCCTGGGCCTGCGTCGCCATCACGCGGGCCAGCGCGACGCGCTGCTGCTGCCCGCCGGACAGCTGCCCGGGGCGGCGGTCCATCAGGTGGTCCAGGCCCAGCCTGGCGCCCACCTCCTGCGCCTTGTCGCGCCGCGCCGCCTTGGCGACCTTCTTGATGCGCAAGGGGTAGGCGATGTTGTCGGCGACGTCCATGTGCGGGAAGAGCGCGTAGTCCTGGAAGACCATGGCCACGTCCCTGGCGCCCGGCTGGACGCCGGTCACGTCGCGGTCGCCGATGACGACGGCGCCGCCGGTGGCGGTCTCCAGCCCCGCGATGGTGCGCAGCAGCGTGGTCTTGCCGCAGCCGGAGGGGCCGAGCAGGGCGAAGAACTCGCCGTCGGGGACGACCAGGTCGAGCGAGTCGAGCGCCGTCACGCCACCGGGGTAGACCTTGGTGAGGCCTCGCAGTTCGATTGCGGCCATATCAGCGCTTGATCCCTCCGTGGAAGCGGAAGCCGTACTTCTTGCTGACGAACAGGTACATGAGCACCACGGGCACCGAGTAGAGCAGGCCGAACGTGGACAGGAGCTGGAGGTTGGCCTGGCCGCCCTCGGTGTAGAGGGTGTACATGATCACCGCGGCGGGCTGCTTCTCCACGTCGCTGAGCAGCAGGTACGGCATCAGGAAGTTGCCCCAGACGTTCGCGACGGCCCACACCGCGATGGTCGCCAGACCGGGACGCACCAGAGGGACGACCACGTGGCGGACGATCTGCAGCGGCGAGGCGCCGAAGACGCGGGCGGACTCCTCGTAGGACTTCGGGGTGGAGTCCATGAAGTCCTTGAGCATGAAGATCGCCGCCGGGAGCAGGCCACCGGTCAGGATGAGGATCAGCCCGAACTGGGAGTCGATCAGGTTGAGCTCCACCGCGAGCTGGAAGATCGGCACCATCGCGGCCGTGCCGGTGATGATCGAGGAGAGCAGCAGCAGCGCGTACAGGAGCGCGTCGCGTCCCGGCAGGCGGACCCGGCTGAGCGCGTACGCGGCCAGCGCGGCGAGCAGCACCACGAGCAGGGCGGTGCCGACCGCCAGGATGATCGAGTTGTACAGCGACGGCAGCGCGTACGGGTGCTCCAGGATCGCCTGGAAGTTCTCCCAGGTGAAGTCCGGCACCTTGACCTCGTACGTCGGGTCGGAGGTGAACGGCGCCGAGGCGAGCCAGAGCAGCGGGATCGTGAAGAAGGCGAGCAGGACCGCGATCAGCGTGTAGAAGCCGATCCTGCCCAGCACGAACCGCGTCATTTCTTACTCCTGAGCAGGCGCAGGTAGAACACCGCCACGACCAGGTTGATCAGCAGGATGACCGTGGAGACCGCGGCGCCGTAGCCCAGCTGGCCGCCCTTCAACGCCACGTTGTACACGTAGACGGCCAGGACCTCCGACTTTCCGTCGGGTCCGCCCGCGGTGAGCATGAACGGGGTGAAGTCGTTGAACGTCCACAGGCTGATCAGCAGCAGGTTGGTCAGGACGTGCCCTCTGATGTGGGGGAAGACGACGTCCCTGAGCTGCTGCCAGCCGGAGGCGCCGGCCAGGCGGGCGCTCTCCAGGTGCGAGGGGGGCACGTTTCCGAGGGCCGCGCCGTAGAGCATCATCGAGAACGCGGTGCCGCGCCAGGTGTTGAAGACGATGATCGACAGCATCGGGTGGTCGAGCAGCCAGGCGAAGCCGGGGATGCCGAGCAGCGTGTTCAGCGTCCCGCCGTCGCGGTCGAGCAGCGCCACCCACAGGAACGAGACGACCGCGCTGGGCAGGATCCAGGCCAGGATGACCAGGCCCTCGACGACCCGCTTCAGCGGCCCGGGCCTGTCGCGTAGCAGCCAGGCGATCGTGAAGCCGAGGACGACCTGGCCGATCACGGCGGAGCCGAGCACGAACTGGACGGTCAGCCAGGTGGAGTTCCAGAACGTGGGGTCCGACAGCGCCTTGACGAAGTTGTCGAGGCCGACGACCCGCGGTTCCGCGGCCTCGACGCCGGTGAGCCGGTAGTTGGTGAGGCCGAGGTAGATGACCCAGAGCGCGGGGAACACCAGGAACACCGCGATGAGCACCATCGCGGGCGCCACGAACGCGCCCGCTCTCAGCCTGCCCAGGCCCGCCGCGTCCGAGCTGTAGCGGCGGGCCGTGGCGTCCCTGGCGACCTCAGGAGGCGATGTTGCCTGCGCCACCGACGAGTCCTTCGAGCTTCGTCTGGTACTCGGCGGCCGCCTGGTCGGGCGTCTTGCCGCCGACCACGGCCGCCGTCGCCTCCTGCAGCGCCGCCGACACCTGCGGGTAGACGGCGACCGGGGGCCGGTAGGCCGTCAGCGGGAGCACCTTCTCGGAGATGAAGGTGAGCAGCGGCTCGCCCGCGAGGATCTCCTTGTTGACGTCGGTGCGCGGGGTGATGCGCACGTTGCCGTTCTTGGTCTCCTCCTTCAGCGCGTCGGGCGAGAGCGTGAAGGTCAGCAGCTCGAAGGCCTCCTTCGGGTGCTTGCTGTTGGGGTTGACCGTGCGCAGCGCGCCGCCGGACATGCTGACGAAGTCCTGGCCGCGCAGCCCCTTGCCGGGCTCGATGGCGGGGATCAGGGCGTAGCCGACGTTCTGGTCGCGGTCGGCCATCTTGGCGATGCCGTCCTTGGGATTGACCACGCCGCGCCAGAAGTAGTCGCCCTCCATCAGGATGCCGATCTTGCCCTCGGCGAACTGCTGGAACGACTTGTCGCGGCCCTTGGCCTCCTGCTGGAGCTTGGGGTCGCCGAGGCCGCTGCCGCCGTAGATCTTCTGGTAGAGGCCGAGGGCGTCCTTGAGCGGCTGGGACGCGCCGGCCCACTTGCCGTCCTTCTGGATCTCGCCGCCCGCGCCCGCGAGCAGCGGCAGCACGCCCTGCATCGAGGTGGCCTCGCCCATCGCGGTGCCCGCGTTGATCTGGATCGGCACCGGGACACCCGACGACTTCAACTTCGTGCCGGCGTCCAGGATCTCCTGCCAGCTCTTCGGCTGCCAGTCGGCGGGCAGCCCGGCCTTCTGCAGGAGGCTCTTGTTGAAGTAGAGGACCCGGCCGTCGGTGCCGATCGGCAGGGCGTACTTCTTGCCGTTGTACGTGGCCAGGCCCTGGACCGACTCGGGGATCTGCTGCCAGCCGTCCCACTTGTCGGCGTCGGCTCCGACGACGTCCGACAGCGGCTTGATATAGCCCGCCTCGGCGAACTCGCCGGCCCAGATGCCGTCGATGTCGATCACGTCCGCGCCCTTGCCCGACTTCAGGTCGAGGGAGAGTTTGGTCTTGTACTGCTCGTCGTCGACACCGCTGGGGACGAACTTGACCTTGACGTCCTTCCCCTTGGCCTTCTCCGCCGCCTCGAACTGGGGGATGACCCACTTGGCGATGAAGTCGGCCGCGGCCGCGTTCTTGCCGCCCGCGATGGCGTTCTGGGCGATCGTCAGCTCGATCGTGTCACCGCTGCCGGACGACTGGCCGCACGCGGCGAGCCCCAGCGAGGACACGGCGAGGACCGCGACCATCGATCTCTTCCGCAATCCCATGCAAACCCTCCGACACGTCCTAAAAGGGGGAGGAAGTCAAGGCCAATATGTCATGACATCCATATGACGTAAAGACCTGACCATATTTCAGGAGAGTCGCCCGCACGCTGCGTCTTTGTGACGCAAGGGTTCCACCGACCGTCCGACACTACGGGAGGGGCTCCCTGTCGGGCTACCGGCCTGGAACATAGCGGACATCCGAATGTCATGACAATATGGCATAGTGAAGGCTCGTCCCAGGAGGTGCGTTGTTCGACCTGATCACGATCGGCCGCTCCGGCGTCGACATCTATCCGCTGCAGACCGGCGTGGGGCTGGCCCACGTCGAGACCTTCGGCAAGTTCCTCGGCGGCAGCCCGACGAACGTGGCTGTGGCCGCGGCGCGCCACGGCCTGCGTGCCGCGGTGGTGACCGCCGTCGGCGACGACCCCTTCGGGGGGTTCGTCCGGCAGGCGATCCGCGGGTTCGGCGTGGACGACGCCTTCGTGGCCACGGTCGAGGGGCCGCCCACCCCTGTCACGTTCTGCGAGATCTTCCCGCCTGACGACTTCCCGATCTACTTCTACCGCGGCGAACACCCGCCCGACCTGCGGGTCACCCCCGAGTCCCTCGACCTGACCGCGATCCGCGAGGCGCGGGTGTTCTGGTTCACCGGCACCGGCCTGAGCCAGGAGCCCAGCCGGGCCGCGCACGCCGCCGCGCTGGCCGCCCGCACGTCCGGCTGGACCGTGTTCGACCTCGACTACCGCCCCACGCTCTGGGACTCCCCCGACTCGGCCCGCGAGCTCGTCCGTCAGACGCTGCCGCTGGCCAACGTGGCGATCGGGAACCTGGAGGAGGTGGAGGTCGCCACCGGCACGCGCGATCCGGAGGCCGCCGCGCAGGCGCTGCTCGACGCGGGCATGCGGGTGGCGATCGTCAAGATGGGCCCGCACGGCGTGCTGGCCCGCACCGGCGACGAGCGGGTCGTGGTCGAGCCGGTGGAGGTGAAGGTGGTCAACGGGCTGGGCGCCGGAGACGCGTTCGGCGGGGCGGTCTGCCTGGGGCTGGTCCGCGGCTGGCCGCTGGAGCGCACCGTGCGCTTCGCCAACGCCGCGGGCGCGCACGTCGCCGCCCGGCTGGCCTGCGCCGACGCGATGCCGTCCACCGATGAAGTGCTCACCCTGCTGGAAGGCGAGGTCAAGCGTTGAGCGACATCACGCTGCCGAGGACCGTCCGATACGACGACCTCACCCGTATCCGCGCCACCCGGCCGGGCGAGATCGCGCGGGCCGCGGCCAACCGGCAACGGCGCGGCCTGCCCGGCGACGGCGAGCGCCTGCTGATCATCGCCGCCGATCACCCGGCGCGCGGCTCGCTGGCCGTGCGTGACCGGCCGATGGCCATGGCCAGCCGCCCCGACCTGCTCGACCGGCTCCAGGTGGCGCTGGCACGGCCGGGTGTCGACGGCATCCTGGCCTCGCCGGACGTCCTGGAGGACCTGCTGCTCCTCGGCGCGCTGGAGGGCAAGCTGGCCTTCGGCTCGATGAACAGGGGCGGCATACAAGGCTCGGTGTTCGAGCTGGACGACCGCTTCACCGGCTTCGACGCGGCCTCGATCGACGCGATGCGCCTCGACGGCGGCAAGATGCTCTGCCGCATCGACCCGGCCGACCACGCGACGGTCGCCACGCTGGAGTCGTGCGCGCGGGCGGTCACGGACCTGGCCCGCAGGCAGCTCATGGCGATGGTCGAGCCGTTCTGGTCACTGCGCTCGGAGACCGGCTCGGTCCGCAACGACCTGTCGCCCGACGCGGTCATCCGGGCGATCAGCGTCGGCCAGGCGCTCGGCGTGACCTCGGCCTACACGTGGCTGAAGATCCCCGCGGTGGCCGAGATGGAACGGGTCATGGCCGCCACCACGCTGCCCGCGCTGCTGCTCGGCGGCGACCCGCCCGACATCGACGCCGCCTACGCCGACTGGGCCCGCGCGATGCGGCTGCCCGGTGTGCGGGGGCTCGTGGTCGGCCGGGCCTTGCTCTACCCTCCGGATGACGACGTCGCCACGGCCGTCGACGCCGCGGCCACGCTGGTGAGAGGAGCCGGCTCATGACCTACGTCCCGTACGGCAAGGCCGCCAACGGCCCGTGGTCGGTGGAGATCACGCCGTCCGTCGCCGGCTGGACCTACTCGGGCCTGCGTGTCGTCGATCTGGGCCCGGCGCCGGTGGCGTTCGACACGGGCGAGGAGGAGATGCTGGTCCTCCCGCTGTCGGGGTCCTGCGTCGTCTCGTTCGGTTCCACCAGGTGGGAGCTCGCCGGTCGCGGGTCGGTGTTCGACGGGCCCACCGATTTCGCCTATATCCCGATTTCTACGCATGTGACGCTGGAGGGCTCCGGCCGCATCGCGCTGCCGTCCGCCCGCGCCACCCGCGCGCTGGAGCCGCGCCACGTCCCCGCCTCGGACGTGCCCGTCGAGATGCGGGGCGCCGGGCAGGCCAGCCGCCAGGTCAACAACTTCTGCGCCCCGGACGTCTTCGCGTGCGACAAGCTCATGGCCGTCGAGGTGCTGACCCCCGGCGGCAACTGGTCGTCCTACCCCCCGCACAAGCACGACACCCCGAACCCGGGCGAGGCCGTGCTGGAGGAGGTCTACTACTTCGAGGTCGCCGACCAGGGGCTGGGCTACCAGCGCGTCTACAGCTCCGAGCGAGGGCAGATCGACACGCTCGCCGAGGTCTCCTCCGGCGACGTGGTGCTCGTGCCGTACGGCTACCACGGCCCGTCGATGGCCGCCCCCGGCTACGACCTGTACTACCTGAACGTCCTGGCCGGGCCGGCCGGGGAACGGTCGATGGCCTTCTGCGACGACCCCCGCCACGCCTGGATCCGCTCCTCCTGGGACGGCCAGGAGCTCGACCCTCGACTGCCCTTCGGGAGGACCTCATGACCCGCTTGACCGTGGCGCAGGCGGTGGTGCGCTTCCTGGCCGCGCAGTGGAGCGAGCGCGACGGCGTCGAGCGGCGGTTCTTCGGCGGCTGCTTCGGCATCTTCGGCCACGGCAACGTCGCGGGGCTCGGTCAGGCGCTGACGACCTCGTCCGAGCTGCCGTACTACCTGAGCCGCAACGAGCAGGCGATGGTGCACGCGGCGGCGGCGTACGCGCGGGCCGGCAACCGGCTGTCCACGCTCGCCTGCACCACCTCCATCGGGCCCGGCGCGACCAACATGGTGACGGGCGCGGCGGGCGCGACGATCAACCGGCTGCCCGTGCTGCTCCTGCCCGGTGACGTCTTCTCCACCCGCGTCGCCAACCCGGTGCTGCAGGAGCTGGAGGACCCCCGCTCGTACGACATCTCGGTCAACGACAGCTTCAAGCCGGTCTCGCGGTACTGGGACCGGATCAACCGGCCCGAGCAGCTGCCGTCCGCGCTGCTGGCGGCCGTGCGGGTGCTGACGGACCCGGCCGAGACGGGCGCGGTGACGCTCGCGCTGCCGCAGGACGTCCAGGCCGAGGCGTACGACTGGCCGGCGGAGCTGTTCGAGCGCCGCGTGTGGCACGTGCCCCGGCCCCGCCCGGAACGGGCCGCGCTGGCGCGGGCCGCCGACGTGATCAGGTCGGCGGCGCGCCCGCTGATCGTCGCGGGCGGCGGCGTGATCTACAGCGAGGCGGCCGACCAGCTGCGGGCCTTCGCCGAGAGGCACGGCGTCCCGGTGGCGGAGACCCAGGCGGGCAAGGGCGCGCTGCCGTACGGGCATCCGCTCGCGATGGGCGCGGTCGGCGCGACCGGCACGACGGCCGCCAACGCCCTCGCCCGCGACGCCGACCTGATCATCGGGATCGGCACCCGCTACAGCGACTTCACCACGGCCTCCCGCTCCCTCTTCGCCCCGGACGCCCGGTTCGTCAACCTGAACATCACCGGCTTCGACGCGGCCAAGCTGTCGGGCCTCCAGCTCGTGGCCGACGCCCGCGAGGGCCTGGCCGACCTGACGGAGGCGTGCGCGGGCTGGTCCACGCCCGCCTCCTACCAGGCCAGGGCCGCCGAGCTGAACAGGGCGTGGAACGCCGCGGTCGACGCGGCCTTCGCCGAGGAGGGCTCGCCCCTGCCGCAGTCGGCGGTGATCGGCGCGGTCAACGCCGCCGCCGGCGACGACGGCGTGGTGGTGTGCGCCGCCGGGTCCATGCCCGGCGACCTGCACAAGCTCTGGCGGCCCAGCGGCCCGGGCAGCTACCACGTGGAGTACGGCTACTCCTGCATGGGCTACGAGATCGCCGGCGGCCTGGGCGTGAAACTGGCCGCGCCGGAGCGCGAGGTCTTCGTCCTGGTGGGCGACGGCTCGTACCTGATGATGGCGCAGGAGCTGGTCACGGCGATCTCCGAGGGCGTCAAGCTGACGGTGGTGCTGGTCGACAACTCCGGCTTCGCCTCCATCGGGCGGCTCTCGGAGAGCGTCGGCGCGCAACGGCTGGGCACGTCCTACGGATTCCGGGGGTCCGGCAGGTACGACGGCGGGCCGCTCCCGGTGGACCTGGCGGCCAACGCGGCCAGCCTCGGCGCCACCGTGCTGCGCCCCGACAGCATCGCCGACCTGCGCAAGGCCCTGGACACGGCGCGCTCGGCCGAGGGGACGACGGTCGTCTACGTCCGGGCCGACCCGCTGCGCGACTCCCCCTCCTCCGAGGCCTGGTGGGACGTCCCGGTCGCCGAGGTCTCCGCCGACCCCGCGCTGCGGGCGTCCTACGACGACGCCAAACGCTCGCAGCACCCACACCTCGCGCCGCCCGCCTGAGCCACCTCTCCCCGCCCCGATGGTTGCCCGCGATCAACCGTGGGAACGCCTCTGGCCAGGCACGACTTGGGGGGCGTGGGATGAGGCCGTGGCGGCTGCTGGGGTGGATCGCGCTCGTCGCGGTGACCCTTTACTGCCTGTACGTCGTCCGCACCGTCGTCATGTCGGTGATCATCGGACTCTTCATCACCGCGCTGCTGATGCCGCCCGCCCGGTGGCTCAGGGCGCGGGGGCTGAACAGGGCGCTGGCCACCGCGGTGGTGTGGGTCGGCGGGCTGCTGGTGACCGGGGCCCTCGTGGCGCTGCTGGTGCCGCCCACCGTCAGCGGGGTGTCGGCCATGAGCCACAGCGTCGGCACCGTGCTCGACGACCTGCACCGGACGGCCGCCCGGTTCGGCATCAACGACCAGCGGCTCCTCGCCCAGGCCAAGGAGTACCTGTCCAAGCAGGGCAAGCAGATCGCCACCGGGGCGCTCGCCGGGGCGCGGACCGTCGGCGAGATCATCGTCGGCGCGGTCCTGGCCGTCATCCTGTCGGTGTACTTCGTGCACGGCGGCGACCGGCTCTTCGCCTGGCTGACCGACCTGCTGCCGCTGGCGACCAGGCTGCGGGTGCGCGATTCCGGAGAGCTCGTCTTCTCCGTCCTCGGCAGGTACATCCGCGGGGTGGCCATGGTCGGGCTGTTCGACGGGGTCTTCATCGGGCTGGCGCTGTGGATCCTGCAGGTGCCGATCGCGCTGCCGCTGGCGGTGCTGACCTTCGTGGGCGCCTTCCTGCCGGTGGTGGGGGCGTTCATGGCCGGGCTGCTGGCCGCGGTGGTGGCGCTGGTCGCCAAGGGGTGGCTGGTGGCGCTGATCGTCGTGGCGGTGGTGGTGCTGATCCAGCAGATCGAGGGGCATGTGCTGGCGCCGCAGATCTACGGCAGGGCGCTCGACCTCCCGGGGGCGGTGATCCTGCTGTCGATCGCGGCGGGCAGCGTCGTCGCGGGGATCACCGGCGCCTTCCTCGCCGCGCCGTTGGTCTCGGTGATCGTCGCGGTGGTCAGGAGCCGGGAGCGGCTGTCAACCTAGGTCCAGTTCCAGCTCCAGCTCGTGTCTGATGGGGATGCCGTCGGACTCGCCGGGAATGCCCGGCTTCAGCTTGCGCGCCTCGTCCACCGCGTTCCTGTGCAGGGCCACGAGGTCGAACCCGTAGCGCTGGTAGAAGCGCAGCGCGCGGGTGTTGTCGTTGGTGGTGCACAGCCACAGCCGGTCGGCACCCGACACGACGGCCGCCGCCCTGACCGCGTCGAGCAGTGCCCTGCCGACGCCCCTGCCCGGGATCAGCGCGTCAACCGTGATCAATTCGACGGCGCCGTCGCGGCTCGCGTAGGTCACCAGGCCCGCCGCCTGCTCGCCGTCGAAGGCCAGGTAGCCGGGCAGCGTGGCGGCGTCGACGAGTTCGCCCCTGCCGAGCGCGATCAGGGTGGAACCGCCCCAGCTGCCGGTGAGGATGCGGGTGACCTGGTCGAGGTCGGCGGGCTCGACCGGACGGACAGTGATCGCCATGGCTGCATTCTCTAGGATGGTTCGTATGCGATGGGCGACCTTCGACTGTTACGGCACGCTTGTCGACTGGCGGCACGGCATCTCCACGAGCGCCGACCTGATCGCCCCCGGGCGCGGGGCCGCGCTCCTCGAACGCTACAACCGGCACGAGCCTCAGGTGCAGGCCGAGTCCCCGGCACTGCGCTACCGCGGCGTCATGGCCGAGGCACTGCGCCGGGCGTGCGCCGACGAGGGGCTGTCGCCGTCCGCGGACGACCTGTCGGTGCTGGCCGCCACGCTCCCGTACTGGCCGGTCTTCCCCGAGGTCGGCGCGGCGCTGTCGGCCCTGCTGGCGGCCGGCTGGCGGCTGGCGCTGCTCACCAACTGCGACCGCGACCTCGTCGCCGGCACGCTGCGGCGGCTGCCGGTGCGCTTCGACGCGGTGGTGACCGCCGAGGACGTGGGCGCGTACAAGCCGTCCGACGCCCACTTCACCCGCTTCCGCGGCTCGTACGAGCCGGAGACCTGGGTGCATGTGGCGCAGAGCTACGTCCACGACCTGGTGCCCGCGCACCGGCTGGGCATCCGCCGGGTGTGGATCAACCGGCTGGGCGAGCGGCCCGAGGATCCGTCCGTCCCGCAGGACGTGCTGCCCGACCTGTGGGGGCTGTCGGGCATCCTCGCGTCCTAGGGCCGCCTAACGCTGCTCCAGCACGTCGGCGATGCCCGCCAGGAAGCTGTCGACGTCGGCGATCAGGTACCCGGCGCGCAGCAGCACCGTGGAGAACCTGGCGTCGCGCACCTGCTGGGCCGTCACGGGGTCGTCGGTGGTGCCGCGGAGCGTGGCGACGATCCGGTCGAGGAAGGCGTCGATCTCGTCCTCGTTGTAGCCGGTGCCCATCCGCCCCGGACGGAACGCCACCCGCTCCACCCGCGCCGCCTGCGCCTCGAACCACTCCTCGCGCAGCATCTCGCCGGTCGGTTCGTGCCTGGCCAGCCGCAGCGGGCCCTTGGACATGGTCTCCAGCGCCACCACGAACGCCTCCAGCGCGAAGTCGACCGCCGTCTCGTGGTACCCGCCCCGCCGGGCACGGAACGTCGCCCTGCGCACGTCGTCGGCCGTGACCGGCTCGACGTCGTGGGTGCCCCTGCCCAGGGTCGCCTCGATCCGCCCGACGAGGGTGTCGACCTCGACGGGGTCGTAGCCCGAACGCATACCCATGACGCGTGGAAAGCGGTTCAACCCCACTCCTCCTGAGTCGTGATCTCCTCCATTGTGTGCTGCCCCTTTATGCCGACAAGGCAGGACGCCCTATACCGTTACAGGATCATGCGACTGTCCAAGGTCTCGTTCCGCTACCGAAGACGTGAACCCTCCGTGATCCGCGAGGTCGACGCCCACCTGGAACCCGGGGACGTGGTCGAGGTAACCGGCGTGAACGGGGCGGGCAAGTCGACGCTGCTGCGCCTGCTGGCCGGGCTCACCAGGCCCACCGAGGGCACGATCACCGGCCGTCCGGCGGTGGTCGGCTTCGCCCCCGACCGCTTCCCCGTCGAGCAGCCCTTCACGGTGTCCGGCTACCTGCGGCACATGTCGCGCGTCCGCGGCGGCGCCCGCTGGGAGCCGTGGGCGGAGCGGCTGAACATGTCGCACCTGCTCGGCCTGCGGCTGGGAGAGCTGTCGAAGGGCAGCGCCCACAAGGTCGGCCTGGCCCAGGCCCTGATGGCGTCGCCGCGGCTGCTGATCCTCGACGAGCCCTTCGCCGGCCTGGACGCGGACACCCGCGACGCGCTCCCCTCGCTCGTCACGGACCTGTCGGCCGACGGCGTCGTCGTGGTGGCCAGCGACCACCAGGGAGGCTTGCGCCGGCTGGCCGGCCTGCGCCACTGGACGATCCAGCACGGCCACCTCCTGGAGCGCGCGCCGGAGCCCCTCCTGCCGTCGCCACAGGTGACGGTCGAGATCACGCTCCCGGCCGGCGAGCTTCCCGCGTTCCTGTCGCGGATGCGGGCCGACGGCTACCAGGCCCGCGCCCTCACCGCCCAGGAGGCCGAATGATCGCCCTGGCCGTCTTCCGGGTGGCCGCCTACGTCCGCTCCCACCGCGTCTACCAGGCCCTTCTGCTCATGCTGGCGCTGCTCGCGATCGTCGAAGGCAGCCGCGCGCCCGTCGGGCAGGAGACGTCCGCCCTCGCGGACACCGCCGTGCTGCTGATCCCGGTGCTGGCGTGGTCCACCAGGAGCCTGCTCGACACCGAGCCGGACCAGCAGCGCACCCTGTCGGCGATCACCGTCGGCGGCCGGGCCCGCGAGCTGGGCGCGGGCCTGCTGGCCGCGCTGGCGACCTCGGTCGCGTTCGCCGCGCTGGCGCTGGGCTGGGGCCTGCTGCTCGGCGTGAGCGTGACGCCGCCGCCGGACGAGTTCGCCGCCGTGCTGGCCGTCCACGGCATCGCCGTGCTGGCGGGCCTGGCGCTGGGCACCCTCACCAGCCGCTCGGTGCTGCCCTCACCGGCTGTCTCGATCATGGCGCTGCTCTTCGGGTTCATGGCGATGCTGCTGCTCAGCGCCTCACCCCTGTACTGGCTGACCGTGCCGGTCATCGGCTGGATGAAGGCCGCGAGCGCGGGAGACCTGGCCGCCCGGTTCCCCGAGCTGGCCGCGATCTCCCTGCTGTGGTGTCTGGCCGGGCTGGCCGCGTACGGCTGGCTCCGCCGCAACCGCCCCTAGCCGGGGGTCACTCGGCGGCGGCGAGCTGGCCGCAGGCGCCGTCGATCTCGCGGCCTCTGGTGTCGCGGACCGTCACCGGGACGCCGTGGAACTCCAGGCGGCGGACGAACGCCCGCTCGTCCTCCGGCCGGGACGCGGTCCACTTCGAGCCGGGCGTCGGGTTCAGCGGGATCAGGTTGACGTGCACCAGCTTGTTCTTGACCAGCTTGCCGAGCAGGTCGGCCCGCCACTCCTGGTCGTTGACGTCCTTGATCAGGGCGTACTCGATGGAGACGCGGCGCTTGGTCTTCGCCGCGTACGCCCACGCCGCGTCGAGCACCTCGGCCACCTTCCACCGGGTGTTGATCGGCACCAGCGTGTCGCGCAGCTCGTCGTCGGGGGCGTGCAGGGACAGCGCCAGCGTGACGGGCAGGCCCTCGTCGGCCAGCTTGCCGATGGCGGGCACCAGGCCGACCGTGGAGACGGTGACGCCCCGGGCGGAGATGCCCAGCCCGTGCGGGGCGGGCTCGACCAGGCGGCGCACCGCGCCGATGACCTGCTTGTAGTTGGCCAGCGGCTCGCCCATGCCCATGAACACCACGTTGCTGACCCGGCCGGGCCCCCCTGGCACCTCACCGGCGGCCAGCGCCCGCGCCCCCGAGACCACCTGCTCGACGATCTCGGCGGTGGACATGTTGCGGGTCAGCCCCGCCTGGCCGGTGGCGCAGAACGGGCAGTTCATCCCGCACCCCGCCTGGGACGACACGCACATCGTGACCCGGTCGGGGTAGCGCATCAGCACCGACTCCACCAGCGCGCCGTCGAACAGCCGCCACAGCGTCTTGCGGGTGGTGCCGCCGTCGGTGGTCTGCTCGCGGACCGAGGTCAGCAGCGACGGCAGCAGCACCGACAGCTTCTCGCGGGCGGCAGCGGACAGGTCGGTCATCGCGTTCACGTCGGTGGTGAGCCGCTCGAAGTAGTGACGCGACAGCTGGTCGGCCCGGAACGCCTTCTCCCCCAGCTCGGCCACCGCGGCCCGGCGATCGGCCATTGACAGGTCGGCCAGATGCCGCGCGGGCTTGGCCCTGCGCGGTGCGACGAAGGTGAGCTGACCTGGCTGCTGGGACACGTTGCTGCCCTTTTCTCGACGGTTTCCGACCAGGGTAGTGAACGCACGCCCGGGACGCGTCATTCCGCCAATGCTCGCGTGAGAGACGCCCGCCGATCTACAGTCGGAGGCGTATGACGACTTTCCGGTCCGCGTCTGGCGAGGGGCACACCGAGATCGTCCTCACCTCCGGCAATCCGTACGGGAGCCGGACGCTCGTGGTGGAGCGGGACGAGGACGCCTCGGTCGCCTACCTGTGCTCGCCCGGCGGCGCCGTGCACGGCGCCGTGTGGCTGGCCAACCACCGCGCCGCCCCCTCCGGCGTGGACCAGGCCAGGGTCGCCGCCGGGCTGCCGCCGCTGATGCCCGCGGCCGGAACCCGGCACCCGGCCGGCCGCCCCCTGCTCGGACGGCTGTCCACGCTCTGGTTCGAGGAGGGCGACGGCGTCGCCCTGTACGAGGACGACGACCTGCTCGCGGTCATCCCGGGCTGGGCCGACATGAGCAGGGGCATGCCCGGGTACGCGCGCGACGCCGTCGGCGAGTCGCCGTTCGCCTGGGCGCTGTCGGAGGCCCTGGAGGGGCTGGAGCCGCGTATCGCGAACGCCGGGTCCTACTGGCGGTGGCGCGACGGCGAGGGATCGTGGCGGTCGTTCCAGCAGTTCGTCATGGGCCACCTGGACCGGGTCCTCGGCCCCGCGGGCAGGTACTGGGACGCCAGCGGGGAGCGGCTGCCCACCGTGGGGATCACCGAGCGGCCGCCCGTGCCGGGCCGCGACTTCACCGTCCTGTCGACGGTCGGGATGAGCTGCCAGCGCATGCCCACCGTCGAGCAGTGGCTGGACCGGCCCGGCGCGTACGCCAGGATCGAACTGGCCGTCACCACCCACGACGACCCGCGCGAGGCGGCGCTGCTGCTGGTCTGGCTGGCGCAGTACCCGTGGCACTCGGTGACCTGGCTCGGCCACGGGCACACCGCGAAGTGGTACCACGAGCCCGCCACGTTCCCGCTGGGCTCGCAGTACTCGGGGGTCCTCATGCTCGCCGACCCGCCCGGCATGCCCGGCATGTCGGGCTTCACGTTCGGCGGCGAGGCCGTGCGCTGGCTCTGGCTGACGCCCGTCACCAGCGAGACGCTAGAAGAACAGCGACATTAGCAACCAGATCGGCACCAGCGTGGTCACCAGCGAGTCGAGCCGGTCCATCAGCCCGCCGTGGCCGGGCAGGATCGTGCCGAGGTCCTTGATGCCGAGATCTCTTTTGATCATGGACTCGATCAGGTCGCCCACGGTGGCCAGCAGCGCGGCCACTGCGCCGATCAGCGCGCCCTGCCAGAGCTGCCCGCCCATGAGCCAGGACACCAGCCAGGCCCCGACCCCCACACAGACGACGACGGACCCGGCGAAACCCTCCCAGGTCTTCTTCGGGCTGATGGCGGTCATCGGATGCCGGCCCACCAGCACGCCCGCCGCGTACCCGCCGATGTCGCTGGCCACGGTCACCGCGATGAAGATCAGCACGCGGTTGTCACCGTCGACCGGCCTGAGCAGCAGCGCCGCGAAGCCCGCCAGCAGCGGCGGGTAGACCAGCAGGAACGTGGACGCCGTCGCGTCGCGGACGAACCCGTCGGTGCCCGAGCTGAACATCCGCCAGATCAGCAGCGCGAACACGGAGACCACGAACGTGCCGAGCAGCCACACAGGCCCGCCCCAGTAGGCTCCGGCCTGCATCGCCGCCATCGCGGCCACCACGGGGACGGCGGGCACCTTGATGCCGCGGCTGCCGAACGCCTGGACCAGCTCCATCACGCCCACGCCGACCGCGGCCACGAGCACGAGGAGGAACAGCTCCTTGATCGTGTAGAGCGAGCCGATGACAGCCGCGCCCAGCCCCACCCCGACCGCTATCGCGGCAGGCAGGTTCCTTCCGCTACGGCCGCCGCCGCTCGGGCTGGTGCCAGCCGTAGATTGTTCCACAGAGTCTCTCCATGAGCCACGGCCCCCGCCACCGGGCGAGGGCCGTGTGGCGTGCTGCTCAGACCTCGAGCAGCTCGGCTTCCTTGTGCTTGAGCAGCTCGTCGATCTTGGCGACGTGCTTCTGGGTGAGGTCGTCGAGCTCCTTCTCGGCCCGGCGCACCTCGTCCTCGCCCGCCTCGCCGTCCTTGATCATCTTGTCGAGGAGGTCCTTGGCCGTGCGGCGGATGTTCCGCACGGAGATCTTGGCGTGCTCGCCCTTGTTCCTGGCGACCTTGATGTACTCCTTGCGGCGCTCCTCCGACAGCTCGGGGAACGTCACGCGGATCACCTGGCCGTCGTTGCCGGGGTTGACACCGAGGTCCGAGTCGCGGATCGCCTTCTCGATCGCGGCCATCGAACCCTTGTCGTAGGGCTGGATGATGACCATGCGGGCCTCTGGCACGTGGAACGAGGCCAGCTGCTGGATCGGGGTCGGCGAGCCGTAGTACTCGGCATTGATCTTGTTGAACATCGAAGGGGTGACCCGGCCCGTACGGATGCTCGCGAAGTCCTCCTTCGCGACCGAGACGGCCTTGTCCATCTTGTCCTCGGCTTCGAGGAGGGTTTCGTCGATCACAGCGGCTCCCTGTCTTCTGGCTGGCGGTGTCGGGCTCGCTCGCTCATTTGCCTGCGGGACTCACCAGCGTGCCGATCTTCTCACCGCGGACCGCCCGCAGGATGTTGCCCTCGCCCATCAGGTCGAAGACCACGATCGGCAGGTCGTTGTCCTTGCACAGGCTGATCGCGGTGGCGTCCATGACCTGCAGGTCGCGGATCAGCACCTCGCCGTAGTCGAGGTGGTCGAAACGGACCGCGTCGGGGTTCTTCCGCGGGTCGGAGTCGTAGACCCCATCGACCTGGGTGCCCTTGAGCAGCGCCTCGGCCCCGATCTCCAGGGCGCGCTGCGACGCCGCCGTGTCGGTGGAGAAGAACGGCGAGCCGAGCCCGGCGCCGAAGATGACCACGCGCCCCTTCTCCAGGTGCCTGATCGCGCGGCGCGGCAGGAACGGCTCCGCCACCTGCTGCATGGTGATGGCGGTCTGGACGCGGGTCTCGACACCGCGTCTCTCCAGGAAGTCCTGGAGCGCCAGGCAGTTGATGACCGTGCCGAGCATGCCCATGTAGTCGGCTCTGGCCCGGTCGATGCCCTGCTCGGACAGGGCGGCGCCGCGGAACATGTTCCCGCCGCCGACCACGACCGAGACCTGCACCCCCTCGCGCACCGCCTCGGCGATCGAGTCGGCCAGGTGGTCGACCACCAGCGGGTCGATGCCGAGCGGCTCGCCGCCGGCGAACGCCTCACCCGACAGCTTCAGCATGACCCGCTTCCACCTGAGCGGGCTCTGGGACGAGGAAGCCGCCGTCCGTGTGGATTCGTGGGTTGGCTCCCGGTGGTCCTGCACGGCGGCGGCCTCCTTCGTTAGGCGGTTCTTAGGGCTGGTGGACGTTCGCTCAAGCCTAAGCCTGGCCGACCTTGTAACGGACAAAGGCGAGCACCTCGACGCCGTTCTCCTCGGCGTACTTGCCCACGCTCTTCTTGTTGTCCTTCACGAACGCCTGCTGGAGCAGGGTGAAGTCCTTGTACCAGCCGTTCACCCGGCCGTCGACGATCTTGCCGATCGCGGCCTCGGGCTTGCCCTCCTCGCGGGTCATCTCCTCGAAGAGCTTGCGCTCCTTCTCGATGACCTCGGCCGGGACGGCGGCGGCGTTCAGGTACTGCGGGGCCATCGCGGCGGCGTGCTGGGCGATGTCCTTGGCGACCTCGGCGTTCGGCTTGTCGAGCTGCACGAGCACGCCGACGGCCGGCGGCAGCGCCGGGTCGGTGCGGTGCATGTAGGCGCCGATGTAGCCGCCCTCCAGCACCGCGAAGCGGCGGATCTCGATCTTCTCGCCCAGCGCGGCGTTCGCCACGTCGAGGTGCTCCTTGACGGTCTTGCCGTCGAAGGACGAGTCGAGCAGGGTCTGCACGTCGGCCGGCTTGGTCTCCAGCACGTGCGCGACGACCTGGTTGGCCAGCTCCTGGAAGCGCTCGCCCTTGGCCACGAAGTCGGTCTCGCAGTTGATCTCGAGCAGCGCGGCGGTGGAGTCGCCGTCCTGCTTGAGCGCGACCAGGCCCTGGGACGCGGTACGCGCCTCGCGCTTGCCGACGTCCTTGGCACCCTTGAGGCGCAGCAGCTCGACGGCGCGGTCGAAGTCGCCCTCGGACTCCTCGAGCGCCTTCTTGCAGTCCATCATGCCGGCAGCGGTGATCTCGCGAAGCCGCTTGACGTCGGCCATGTTCACGGAAGCCATTGCTTTTTCCTTGTGGGATGTCGTCGTGGATCGGGTGGGCGCCGGACACCGGCGCCCACCCTGGGTTGGTACGGCAACCGCGTGCCGTACAGGAGCCTTACTCGGCTGCTGCTCCTGCTGCCCGAGGAGCGGGCGGTCAGGCCTGCTGCTCGGTCTCGCCCTCGGCGGCGGCCTGCTCCTCGGCGGGAGCGGCGGCCTCAGTCTCGGCGGCCTGCTCCTCGGCGGGAGCGGCGGCCTCAGTCTCGGCGGCCTGCTCCTCGGCAGGAGCGGCGGCCTCAGCCTCGGCAGGAGCGGCGGCCTCAGCCTCGGCGGCGGTGTCGGAGCTCTCGGCGGGGCGCTCGCCGCCGCCCTGCTCGATCAGCTCGCGCTCCCACTCGGCCAGCGGCTCGGCGGCGGCCGGCTTCTCGTCACCGCGGGCGGCGCCCGAGCGGGCCATCAGGCCGGCGGCGACACCGTCGGCGACGACCCTGGTCAGCAGGCCGACGGCGCGGATGGCGTCGTCGTTGCCCGGGATCGGGTAGTCGACCTCGTCGGGGTCGCAGTTGGTGTCGAGGATCGCGACGACAGGGATGCCGAGCTTCTTGGCCTCGCTGATCGCGATGTGCTCCTTCTTGGTGTCGACGACCCACACCGCGGAGGGCACGCGGCCCATGTCGCGGATGCCGCCGAGCGTGCGCTCCAGCTTGTCCTTCTCACGCCGGCGCATGAGGAGCTCCTTCTTGGTGAGCCCCGAGCCCGCGACGTTGTCGAAGTCGAGCTCCTCGAGCTCCTTCAGACGCTGCAGCCTCTTGTGCACCGTGGAGAAGTTGGTGAGCATGCCGCCCAGCCAGCGCTGGTTCACGTACGGCATGCCGACCCGGGCGGCCTGCTCGGAGATGGCCTCCTGGGCCTGCTTCTTGGTGCCGATGAACAGGATCGTGCCGCCGTGGGCGACGGTCTCCTTGACGAAGTCGTAGGCACGGTCGATGTACGACAGCGACTTCTGCAGGTCGATGATGTAGATGCCGTTGCGCTCGGTGAAGATGAAGCGCTTCATCTTCGGGTTCCAGCGGCGGGTCTGGTGACCGAAGTGAACGCCGCTCTCGAGCAGCTGTCGCATGGTGACGACGGGGGCCATGTGATGGTCCTCCAGGTCTGGGCGCCCTGCGCGCGGGCGCGGTTCTCGGTTGTGCCGCGGCAGCACGGCGGCTGCCGCCCTGATGCCCCGAAACCGCTCCAGCCGGGCCAGAGCCCGGACCGAAGGAGCGGTGCGCAGTGGGACATGCGAAGTCGGCCTGTGGTGTCAGGCCACCGAGAAGTCTACCTCCCACGCCGTCCCCGCCTGACCGTTCCAGGTCAATGGCGGCCTTCCGCCCGTCGTCAGACCGCACCGCGGGCGCGGCGACACGGCGGCTCACCCCTCCTTGCCCGCAGGCGAGAGGCTACCGTCCTTCTTGCTCTCCTGGATTTCGTTGACGATGCGGCGCAGCGCGGGCACCTGCAGCCGGAAGGAGAGCAGCACGGCCGCGAACAAGACGATGCCCGGGAGCTGCGACAGCAGGAACGACTCCGCGATCTCGGCGGCGGTGAACCGGTACACCACGATCACCCGCAGCACCGACTCCACCAGCAGGAACAGCGCGAAGGTGGCGGTCATCAGCCGCTGACGGAAGCGGAAGGGGGCCGAGGTCCGCCACGCCTTCTCGTAGGCGGCCTCGCGCTCGGGGTCGCCGCGCGTGGCCAGGGGCCGCGCGGTCAGGTAGATCACCGGCCTGCCGACGAAGCAGGTGGCGCCGAGGAACACGCCGGCGAGCGCCGTGTAGAACGACGGCTTGATCGCGACGATCCGGGGGTCGTCGGTGACGAACAGCAGCACGATCGACAGCACGATCTCCAGGACGACCAGCACGCCGATCAGGTCCATCTTCCGGCGGCGGACGGTGTTGACGGTGACGGCCACGCCGGTAGCCAGGCCCGCCACGGTGAGCGCCCAGAAGTCGTCCAGCCCGACCTGCTTGAGCAGCAGGTAGAGCACGACGGGCACCGCCACGTCGATGATCAGCGGCAGCAGCGGGCGGATCCTCGAACCTGGTCCGTTGGTCATGCGCTGACCCCTTCCGTGTTCTGGGTGCGGGCGCCGAACATGGTCTCCGCGCCCCGCAGGGAGCGGCTGATGGCTCGTCGGGCACCGGGAACCCGGCCCCAGCACGGCGGCCGTGCGGCCCAGCCCGATCTCGGACGACGCCACTCCGTAGTTCACGTCCAGCTCTCCTGTCGGCAAACGCCGGTCACAGCACCTCAACAGGTCGCACTCGAGCGTCACTCGAGAAGCGCTTGAGGCATCTACAGTTCGCTCCGGGAGGCGGTCGTGTGCTCGGCCGCCGACGACGATCACCGTCGCCTGGTCATCGGCGACCACGCCACAGTGGAGGTGGCATGAGAATCCTGGTAACCGGCGGAGCCGGCTTCATCGGCTCCCACTACGTCCGCACGCTGCTGTCCGGCGGCTATCCCGGTTTCGCCGACGCCGACGTCACCGTCGTCGACGCGCTCACCTACGCCGGCGACCGCGGCAGCCTGCCCGCGCAGCACCCGCGGCTGACGTTCGTCGAGGGCGACATCTGCGACCAGCAGCTGATGCTGGACGTGCTGCCCGGTCACGACGCGGTCGTGCACTTCGCCGCCGAGTCGCACGTGGACCGCTCGGTGGACGGCGCCGCCGAGTTCGTCCGCACCAACGTGGGCGGCACCCACAGCGTGCTGGAGGCCGCGCGGCTGTCCGGCGTGCCGAAGGTGGTGTGCGTCTCCACCGACGAGGTGTACGGGTCGATCGCCACCGGCTCGTGGACCGAGGACTTCCCGCTGCTGCCGAACTCGCCGTACGCCGCCAGCAAGGCCGGCGCGGACCTGATCGCCCGCTCGTTCTTCCGCACCTACGGCCTGGATGTGCGCATCACCCGCTGCTGCAACAACTACGGCCCCTACCAGCATGTGGAGAAGCTGATCCCGCGCTTCCTGACGAACCTGCTGTCGGGCGAGCAGGTGCCGCTGTACGGCCACGGGAGGAACGTCCGCGAGTGGCTGCACGTGGACGACCACTGCCGGGCCGTCCAGCTCGTGCTGACCGACGGCCGGGCGGGCGAGATCTACAACATCGGCGGCGGGCACGAGCTGACCAACCTGGAGCTGACCTCGTCCCTGCTGGAGCTGTGCGGCGCCGACTGGGACATGGTCCAGCACGTGGCCGACCGGCCGGGGCACGACCTGCGCTACAGCCTGGACGACGGCAAGATCCGGGCGCAGCTCGGCTGGGAGCCGCGGATCGGGTTCGAGCAGGGGCTGGCCGAGACCGCCGCCTGGTACCGCGACAACCGGGCCTGGTGGGAGAGGCTGCGCGAGCGCTCTCTGGCGACCTCCGGATGACCCCGTCCGGCCGCGGCCCGGCACCCCGGGAACCGCGACCTGCGCGCGGCCTTGCACCCCGGGAACCGCGACCTGCGCACGGCTCGGCGTGCCGGAACCGCGACCTGCGCGCGGCTCGGCGTGCCGGGGACCGCGGGCGTTCGTCGCGCGGCCCGGGATCGCAACCTGGGATCGCGGCCCGGGATCACAGCCAGCCGTTGCGCGCGGCCAGGATGCCCGCCTCGAAGCGGCTGCGCGCGTTCAGCCGCCTCATCAGCTCCGACACCAGCCGCCTGATGGTGCGCAGCGACAACCCCAGCTTGCGGCTGATCGACTCGTCGGTGTGACCGTCGGCGAGCAGCAGCAGGATCTCCCTGTCCCTGCTGGACAGCCCCCTGCTGTCGGCCGCCGGCCTCTCGTCCCACGGGGTGGCGACGCTCCAGAACTGCTGGAACAGCACCCGCATCGCCGCGACGGCGCCCTGGCTGCGCAGTTCGAGCGCGCCACGGCGGCCGTTGTCGGGGTCGAGCGGGACCAGCGCCACCTCCGCGTCCACGATGATCATCAGCATGGGCAGCGAGGGCACGGTCCGCGTCTCCGCGCCCATGGACGTGAGCCACCGCACGTACTGCAGGGTTCCCGGGTCGTTGCGGAAGCTCTCCTGGTAGATGGTGCGCAGGATGACACCGCGCTCCAGCGCCTGGTGGTTCAGCGGTTTGCCCGCCTCGATGCTGTCGGGCAGCTGCGCCCCTCCCGGCAGGAACGACAGGCACTCGTGCCGGGCGCACGCCGCCAGCTCCTCCAGCCGGTTGCGCACCGCGTCAAGCCCGACGAGCTGGTGGACGAGCTCGGGCGCGTACGCGCCCTTGCCGCTGTAGCGCGAGGCCAGGGCGGCGACCGCGGTGCGGGTCGCCTCGATCTGCCGCTGCCTCGCGGCCAGCTCCAGCTCGCTGCGCGCCAGCAGCGCCGACAGGCCCACCTCCGGGCTGACGGGACGCAGCCGCCCCTGCTCCAGCCGGTCGGGACGGAGCAGGTGCCTGTCGGCGAGATCGTCCAGTGCGGCGCGAATGTCGGCCTCGGACAGGCCCAGATGCGCGGCGAGCTGCTCCGGCCCCCACTCCGGGTGGTCCAGCATGAGCAGGTAGACGGTCTGTGTCTGCGACCTCAAGCCCAGCGCTTCCAGCATGTACGAGCTCCCTCACCCCGTGTGGCGCAGCCGTGCCAAGCCCCCGCAACAATAATCGGGCCAAAGCGACCGGGCAACGACAATCCTTTGTCGGCAACAGAACGCTCTGCCGTCAACTTCCCGCGCGGTCACCTCGCGTCGCAGTGAGCCAGCCGTGCGTATTCAGGACGGAAATCCTTCCAGCCCGGAAAGCGCTCGGAGATCGCTTTCCCAGATGGCCGGAAGGTGCCAGGACAGATGGTGACACGAGCAAATCTCCCCTGGCCAGCGGCGTCATATCCGTTTTCGGCGCATCACCATCGTGCCCGGCCGGTTGGTGCAACGCCAAAACAATGGCCACCCCTCGGACCAGGCTCCGATAATCAGCTCACCAAGGCGTCCGGTCCGGCGCCACAGGAAACCGCCAATTAGCCGGGAGCGGCACGATGAACACCTTCAGCCGCATCACCTTCAAGAGCATCAGCGCCCTCCTCGCGGCCGGCGTCCGCGCAGGGGGTCATCGCCGGCGCCCAGGCGCTGCGCGCCGCGGCCGACAGCGCCGCCCCCGACGGCGTCCCCGCGACGCTCGTGACGGACGGGCCCGACTGCGGCTTCAACTGGGGCCACCCGGCCTCGCACGAGATCCGCTGGACACCTCATGTACATGATCGCAGCCACGCTGGTCCCCTCGGGCCACTGCGAAGTGCCAGATCAGTCGGTTCTCACCGACATCTTCTGGACGCTGACCACCCCCGAGGACGGGCTCCAGCACGTACGCATCGTCGCCGACACGAGCGTCGAGCTGGTCGTCTTCCTCAAGGTGGCCAGCGGTGACGCCGCACTCGCCGCCGCCCGGCTGCTGTGCCACCGCGTCCTCGCCACCTCGTCCTACCTCGACGGCTGGCACGTCCACTCGGTGGGCCTCCTCGACTACGAGACCTGGCCGTGCCCGCCGGACGTCCCGCGCCTTCCCTGACACCCGCGCACTCGTTTCCTCCCAGACAGCAAGGAAAGCCAGCATGCGCATCGAAATCCTCGGCCCCCTGGAGGCATGGGACTCAGGTGTCTCCGTACTGCCGTCCGCCGGCAAGCCGCGGCAGCTCCTCGCCCTGCTCGCGCTCAACCACGGCCGGCTCGTGACCTCGGCGACCCTGGCCGAGGAGCTGTGGCATGACAAGGTCCCGCGCAGCGTCAACACCACCCTCCAGACGTACATCCTGCAGCTGCGCAGGAAGCTCGACACCGCGCGCGGCCGCACCGGCAAGCGCACCGGCAAGGACCTGCTCGTCACCCGGCACAGCGGCTACCAGCTCCAGCTCCGCGACGACGAACTCGACACGAGCGAGCACGAGCGGCTGATCAGGGCAGGCGCCCAGGCCGTCGAGGCACACGACGACGCCCGCGCCTCCACGCTGCTCGCCCAGGCGCTCAGCCTGTGGCGCGGCACACCCCTGGTCGACGTGCCCATCGGCCCCCAGCTCGAACTGGAGGTGATGCGGCTCGAACAGCTCCACCTGTCGGCCGTCGAGAGGTGGATCGAAGCCGAGCTGCGCCTCGGACGCCACCACGGCCTCCTCAGCGAGCTGGCCGTCCTGTGCGCGCGGCATCCGCTGAACGAGACCCTCCAGACCGGATACATGCTCGCCCTCTACCGCGCCGGACGGCAGTGGCAGGCGCTCGACGCCTACCGGCGGCTGCACACCGTCCTGCGGCGGGAGCTGCGGGTGGAACCGTCCGGCAGGACCCAGCAGCTGATGCGGGCCATCGCCGCCTCCGACCCGGCCCTCGACCACGCGCCCCACCAGATGATCGGAGTCGCCGGCTCCGGCGGCCCGGGCATCCCGACAAGCTCGCCGACCAGATCAGGGACGCCATCCTCGACGCGTTCCTCGCCAGCCGGTTTCGACGGTTCCACCTGCGGCGTCTCGACGTCCATCGACGCCCAGCCGGCCGACATCGCCCAGCGCGTGGCCGCCGCCGGCTCCTGACTTGCGCCGGGGGCCGTCAGCTCGCGTCGTGGTCCTCGGTGGGCAGGCCGGGCGCCGGGCGCTGCGCGTACAGGAACAGGCTCACCTGCGCCTCGGCGACCCTGGCGCCCTCGGGCGCGTCCTCCGGGCTCCGGTGACGGGCGACGTACGGCTGGAGCAGCTTGTCGATCTCCTCGCCGAGCCGCTTCATCTCGGCGGCGTCGAGCCTGAGCAGGGTGCGGCTGAGGCGGGTGGCGTCCTTCCACTCGTCGGGCTCCCGGTCACCGCCGGCGAGGGCGCGTTCCACCGCCTCGTTGGCGTCCCGGCGGAACGCCCGGATCAGCAGGTCCTTGGCCTCGCGCACGTCCTGCTGATCACCCGAGCGGGACGCGATCGACAGCGACTTGGCCACCGATCTCCACACCCGTTCCCGGCCGTCCCCGCGTGGCGGCGCGTCCTCCACGAATCCGTACTTGGCCAGCATCCGCAGGTGGTAGCTGGCCGCGCTGGGCGTGATGCCGGCGATCTCGGCGACCTCGGTGGCGGTGGCGCTGCCCACGACGCCGAGCTGGTTCAGGATCGTCAAACGCGCCGGATGGGCCAGAGCTCGCATCGCCTTGGGATCACTGAGCGACTCGATGTCCCGCGTCATGCGGTCAAAGGTACCCGGATCAGTCGTGAAGCATTGCCTTCACAACTCTGAAGGGATACTTTCACAGTCGTGAAGCAAATCCTTCACGATTTGGAGTGCCTTACATGACCGACCCGACGCCCGTCCGGACGTCCTCCCAAGACGGGACAGAGCCGCCGCCCCGTCGAACGTCCTCCCGTGACGAGACGGAGCCGCCGCCCCTCCGCAAGCAACGCGACTACCGGTTGCTGTGGACCGCCCGGACGATCTCGGTCACCGGCTCCGAGGTGTCGAAGCTGGCCGTCCCCCTGACGGCGGTCACCCTCCTGAGCGCCTCCCCGGCGCAGATGGGCCTGCTCACGGCGGCGACCTCGGTGCCCGCCCTGCTGTTCGGCCTGCAGTCGGGCGCGCTCGCCGACCGGCTGACCCGCCACCGCCCCCTGATGATCGCCTGCGAACTGGTCTCCTGCGCCGCCGCCGCGACGGTCCCCCTGGCGTTGCTCGCCGGGCTGCTCAGCGTCCCCTGGCTGATCGTCGTCGCGCTGGTGATCGGCTCGGCCGGAGTCCTGTTCCGGGCGGCGAACTTCCCGCACATCGCCGCGATCATCCCCGAGGAGCAGCGCACGCAGGCCATCGCCAGCTTCAACGCCTCCTACTCGGTGGCCTCGGTCAGCGGCCCCAGCCTGGCGGGACTCCTGGTGCAACTCCTGACAGCCCCCTTCGCCGTACTGGCGGAAGCCGTGTCGTTCCTGGGCTCGGCCCTGCTGCTGCGCGCCATCCGCGCCCCGGAGCGACACCAGCCGGCCCCGTCCCGAGGCATGTGGCGGGACGTCGTGGAGGGCCTGCGCGTCAGCGTCACCACCCCCGTCCTCCGCGCGCTGCTCGGAGCAGGCGTCACCATCAACTTCTTCGCCATGGCCTACACAGCCGTCTACATGCTCTACATGGTGAACACCCTCGGCATCCCCAAGGGCCTGATCGGCCTGCTCATCACGCTCAGCGGCGTCGGCGGCCTGCTCGGCGCCTGGATCACCGCCCGCCTGTCACGCCGTTACGGCGAGAGCCGCATCCTGCTCTGGTCGGTCCTGTGCTTCCCGCTGGAGATCCTGGCGGTCGGCCTGCTGGACGGCCCCCTCTGGTGGAAGCTCGGCCTCCTCGCCGTCACCGGCACGATCACGGGCGGCATCGTGGTCGCGTTCGCCACCTGCATGAGCGCGATCATCCTGCGCGACACCACCCCCGAACTCCGCGGCCGGGTCAACGCCACGACGACCTTCGCGGTGCAGGGCGTCCTGGCGCTGGGCGGCCTGACGGGCGGCGTGATGGCCGAGTTCCTCGGACTGCGTCCGGTCATCCTGATCTGCGCGGCAGGCATCGCGCTGAGCAGCATCTGGATCTGGACCTCCCCCCTGCGTTCCCACGACGGGCCGACCACCACCACATGACGGCCTTCTCCTGCGAGGATCGTTCTCCATGAAACGTCCTGGAGGAGGGCTTGGCGTGGTGGAGACAGCCGACGAGTTACCGCTGCTACGGAGGCGGCGCGTCGCCGCGTACGGGATGTGCGTGCGGGACGGTCAGGTGCTGCTGGCGCGGGTGACTTCACCCGACGGCGGTGAACGTCTGTGGACCATGCCCGGCGGCGGGCTGGAGCACGGCGAGGACCCCCTTGACGCGATGGCCCGGGAAGTGGAGGAGGAAACCGGCTACCAGGTCGAGGCCGAACGCCTGCTGGGCATCGACTCCCGACGACGCTCCCTCCGCGAACCGGGAGCCAGGATCGACTTCCACGCGCTGCGGGTGGTCTATGCCGTCCGGATAGTGGGCGGCGACCTCCGGCACGAGGTCGGCGGGACGACGGATCAGGCCGCCTGGTTCGACCTGGACGAGGTGACGAGCCTGAACCGGGTCGACCTGGTCGACGCCGCCCTCGAGCTACACCGCACCACACCCCCGACAGGGCGCATAGCCAGGGATTAGACCTCCGTCGCCGCTCAGCTTCCGATCCCTGTGCGAGGCCTTGGTCACCACCACGCCGGGCGACCGCGACAGTCGCAGTCGGCGTCGGCGTCGGCGTCGGCGCGTCTACAGGCGCTCCCGGTCAGGAGCTTGAGGGTGGGCCGTGGCCGCCTCGGCTGCGACCAGTGACTCCCAGTTCTCGTCTGGCACCCGGATGAAATCAGCTGTCGGTGCCGGCGGGCAGGCCAAGTTGCCGCAGCGACTGGTCGAGCGCCGCCTGGCACAGGGGCGCAGGCGCCGGCGATCAGACAGGTGAGGCGTCGCGGCGCGTGGACGGCCATCGCGGTATCGCAGTGGCCGGACGCGCCTACGACCACCCGTCACTGACGCCTTCCGGGAGAACCGGGACCGGCGCCTGGTCGCAGATCGACGACAGGTACGCGGTTCAGCCAGCGGCTTGGGCGTCTTGGACCTTGCTGTCACGGCCATGGTGATACTTCGACTTCGATGCCTTCCACCGTGGTCTGCCCGCCCGTAAGACGGAAAGCCCGTGAGACAGAACGCCCGGAAGACAGAACGCCCACAAGACGGAATGCTCCAAGACAGAACGCCCCGAAAACTGCTTGCCCGGATGACGGAACGCCCGTGGCAGCCCATAAATCAACCGCCCGATTGTGGATAGCCCGCCGTTGTCCACAGAATGACGTTCGCACGACACACCGCCCTCGCGGCGCTCACAAACTGTCCGCATGAATCACCACTGCCAACGCCACCCAGCGGTCCACGTCACTCCCCCACCTCTGGCGCGAAGGCCCGCACAGGCGCGCGGCACCCGCACACCTCAGCACGCCGTCCTGTCATCCTCCGACCCACCCAACTCACGCCATCCACCACGAGACTCCGTCCCGACCTCGCCGACACGTCCCCCACTCCCCCTGTCGCCGACGAAGCGCCATCCCGCTGTGCCGGCCACACTGCTGACCACCACCTACGGAGCCTTGGCCTCCCTCACCCTCGTCATCGTCCTGCTGGTCATCGCCGCCACCCCGGCCGCAGCGCGCCCGGCCTGGCGCTGGCCGCTCGACGGGCGTCCACGGATCCTGCGCCACTTCACGCCGCCACCCGAGCCGTGGCTCTCCGGGCACCGCGGCCTGGACCTCGCGGCCGCACCCGCCACCCCGGTCCTCTCGGCCGGGCCCGGCGTGGTCCGCTACGCGGGTCCCGTGGGAGGCCGGGGCGTGGTGACGGTCGATCACGCGGGCGGTCTGCGCACCACGTACCTGCCCGTCAACCCCTCGGTACGGCGTGGCCAACCGATCACACTAGGAGGCGTGCTGGGGGTCGTCGAGAACACGCCCGGCCACTGTCGGGAATCCTGCCTGCACTGGGGTCTCCTTCGCGGCCCGCGCTACCTCGACCCTCTGCTCCTGCTCGGCCAAGCCCACATCCGTCTGCTGCCGTACTGGGGCATGACGAGCGCTCCACCCCGTCCCGCGCAGCCGTCGCCATCCAGCATGCGGACCCTCACCACACAACCGTCCGCCCCCTCCTTCCCCGAGCCCCCATCAACCCGCGCCAACCAGCTGACCTCCGCCGCCCGGCCCCCGGCCCGAGCCACGCCCTCAGGCACACCGCCAACGGAACCATCACTTCAGTTCCTGATGCGCTCCGCATCGACATCCCTGGTGCCGGCCGCCAGCGTGGCCACCCTCCTGGGCGTCCTCTTCCTGATCGCTCTCCTGTCACGCAGGCGTACCCCGACGCGCAGGCACACCCGCACCCGCGGCCGCACCCCAACCATCCCAGCCCCTCGAACGAGTCCGGATGCCGAAGCTCGCACAAGCCCCAAGCAACCACCCGCGAACAGCGCCGCCTCAGAAACTCACCCCTACCGCGACACGGGAACCGCCTGGAAGACAGGACCCCCGAGGAACCCGAAACCCGCATCGAACAAGAGACTCAGCAACCTGCCAGCAGCCGAGGCGAACCTCCAGGCCACTCAGATCACCCGAGCCAACGAAGCCCCAGAAACCGGCGCAAACCCCCTGGCGGATGTGACCGCCACGCCACCCCACAGGCACCACCACCAACCTGACCCGCGCAACCGGGCAACACAAGACGGCACCCCGCCCCAGGACGACTCACCCCACACACGCACGAAAGCCAGGGGACGCCATCGCAGGGAACGGCGCTGACGCAAACCGTGCCGTGATCGCCGCCCGGCGTCACCCGGAGACATGACCACGCAGAGCACAACTCCGGTCGGCCAAGTGATCGGCGACAGGGGCGATGGACGCCACGTACCTGCGAGCCCAGCAGGGAGGACACAAGAACCCTCAATCCACACGCTCGGTTCGGCTTCCCACGTCGCCAAGTGACGGCAGCCTCCGATGGCATCCCCGTCACCCAGCGATCCTCCGCGCCGAGGTCCCGTAAAAGATGACAGCCCTTGTCGGGTATCGCTGTTAGCTTCGGCGCATGGATAACACATTGAAGGGCAAGATTGCGCTGGTCGCCGGGGGTACGCGAGGTGCCGGACGAGGTATCGCGGTGGAACTGGGCGCGGCGGGGGCCACGGTCTATGTCACGGGACGCAGCACAGGAGAACAGCGCTCGGAGATCGACCGGGCCGAAACCATCGAGCAGACCGCCGAACTCGTCACAGCGGCCGGCGGTCACGGCATCGCAGTCCAGGTGGACCATCTGGAGCCCGACCAGGTGCGCGCGCTCGTCGAGCGCATCGAACGGGAACAGGGACGCCTGGATGTCCTGGTCAACAACATCTGGGGCGGCGAACTGCTGTTCAGCTGGGATCAACCCCTGTGGGAGCACTCGCTGGACAAGGGCCTGCGGATCCTCCGCTTGGCCATCGACACCCACATCATCACCAGCCACCACGCCCTGCCGCTGCTGCTGAAGAACCCAGGCGGCCTGGTCGTCGAAATGACCGATGGCACCGCCGAGTACAACGCCGACAACTACCGCAACTCCTTCTTCTACGACTTGGCCAAGGCATCGGTTATTCGGATGGCTTTCGCCCAGGCCAAGGAACTCGGCCCGCGCGGGGCGACAGCCGTGTCGCTGACACCTGGCTGGATGCGTTCGGAAATCATGCTGGACGTGTTCGGCGTCACCGAGGCCAACTGGCGTGATGCGCTGGAGGAGCAGCCGCACTTCGCCATCTCCGAGACCCCTCACTTCGTCGGCCGTGCGGTCGCAGGGCTCGCGGGCGACCCCGAGGTCGCACGCTGGAACGGCCAGTCGCTGTCCAGCGGACAACTCGCCCAGGTCTACGGCTTCACCGACCTGGACGGCAGCCAACCCGACGCCTGGCGCTACATGATCGAGGTCCAAGACGCCGGCAGACCCGCCGACACGACTGGCTACCGCTAAGGCTCGGCCGGCTCATCGGCCCTGGAGCTTCTCCTGATCAGCTGCCGCAGCTACTTCCCACCGAATTTCCTGCCCGTGTGTCCATGGCCGCATTTCCTGTCCCCTTGACCACGGCCGTATTTCCTGTCCCCCTTGACCATGGCCGAATTTCCTGTCCGCACAAGCCATGGGCACATTTCCTGCCCGCACAGGCCATGGGTGCTGTCAAAACCGCCATTGAGGACACTACGCACCAGGAGTTGATCAGCGGGAAGGGGCGCTATGCGACCGTGTGACGGCCCCTGCCGAGCCGCGTCCGTGCGCCGGCAGCGCCATCGACACCGCCCGTCGTTGCGCGTAGATCATGTCGGCCAGGCAGATCGGAGCGCGATTGGACGTGCGGCAGAGTGAGACACCAATGACGCTCTCCGGTTGCGTCGGGTCGCGACCTGCCGCCGTCCAGCATCCCGGTGTCCGAGAGCTTCTCGTAAGGGAGCTTCAGGGGACCGTACGGCGCCATGAAATTGAGAGCGCCTTCTTACCGAGAGCTCCTTCTCCCGCGGCGAAAAGTGCCGGCGGACGCGCAGTTCGGCGCCTGGGAGAACATCCTTCCCGGCGAACTGGCCGTCCGTCAGCAGACAACTCCCAGTCACCGCCGAACGGCGCGGATGGTTGCCCTCCGATCAATGCCGAGGCCCGGTCAAGCCCTGGGGTGGGCTTGGCGGTATGCGGATCTCAGGCGCTCGATCGAGACGTGGGTGTAGATCTGTGTGGTGTTGAGGGAGGCGTGGCCGAGGAGTTCCTGGACGCTTCGCAGATCGGCTCCGCCCTCCAGGAGGTGGGTCGCCGCGGTGTGACGCAGCCCGTGTGGGCCCATGTCCGGGACGCCCTCCACCTGCGCCAACCGGGCGTGCACGACTCGGCGGACCGTACCCGCGTCGATTCGTCCGCCTCGTACGCCTAGAAAGAGAGCTGGGCCTGAGCCGTCGCGGATCCACAGGGGGCGGCCGTGGACACACCACCTGTCCAGCGCCTGCAACGCGGGGAGGCCGAACGGCACCGATCGTTCCTTGCGGCCCTTGCCCAGGACTCTGATGACGTGTCGATCCCGGTCAACGTCGTCGACGTCCAGCGCGCACAGCTCACTGACTCGGACGCCCGTCGCGTAGAGGAGCTCCAGGAGCGCTTGGTCCCGAAGATCCTTGGGCTCTGCCGTCAATGGCGCGTCGAGGACAGCCTGGGCCTGCCCCTGGTCCAGGACGGAAGGCAGCGGGCGCTGGGACTTGGCGCTGCTGAGAAGCAGGCCCGGATCGTCCGGCAGCCAGCCGCGGCGGTGGCAGTAGGCCGTGAACGTGCGCACGCAGGCAGTCCTGCGTGCCAACGTGGCCCTCGCCTTACCTTCCGCGTGCTGTTCTGCCAGCCACTCCCGCAGTGCCGCGATATCGATCGCCTCGAGTCGTGAATCCAGATGCTCCAGGAGGGCCGAGATGTCGGACAGATAGGCCCGCTGGGTGTGCGGAGAAAGGTCCCGCTCGAATTGCAGGTACTTCGCGAATTCCACTAACACTTCGGTGGCCGGGATACCGTCTCCGGGCGAATCAGAAAGCACACCATGGTCAGTGAATTCATCCGCTGAAAGTTCATCATCCGCCAGAGTTTTGCCTGCCCCGGGCGCCTGGCGTGGCATAGTTCCATCAGCCGCGAGCGCCAGGTCGTCGCCTACAGGCTTCTCCAAGAGCGTGCCATTGGTCGCGCCCAGTGCAAGGTTCGCTGGGATCGCAGATTGGTTGACTGAAGGTACCAGCGGTGGGTGCTCGCTTGCTGCTGTTGTCATCGCCGCCGATTCGGGCATCGACCGCTCGGCCCTCGCTCGTTCCCCTGTCGTCATCCCGTCCGACACCGCCCGTTCCGTCGTCGCCCGATGCGCTGTGACCTTGGCTCACTTGTTGACCATGACCTATCCGATGTCTTCGATCCAACACCACCAGCCCTGCCGTGCCTCGATCCGACGCCGATGAGATTGGGACTGTTGGACGCGACTGCGATCCTCTGGGGTGAGCCGGTGGCATCAGTGAGGCAGCATCCGCATGCCGAAGCAGCTGAGAGGCGGTCGGCAGATAGCAAGGGACCTGATGGTGGCCGCATCGTGCCCGGCGAACGTGGGAGCCATAGCTGACACAGCATCGGACAGTCGGTCATCTGCTGAGTATGCGTACACACGTGGCTCACTCACATGAGGACCCCGACCGCCGGCTCAGTGCGCCTGCGCGTGTGGCTCACATGAGCATCCCAACCGCTGGATGGCCGCGCATGCACGCCTGACTCGCATGAGGACCCGGACCGGTGGCTGAGCGTGCGTGCGTCTCGGTGGACGCGGTGTGGTCGAGAGGCTTCATCGGTAGATGGGGGGCTCGTCGGGGAGGTGGATCGGGTTGCTCGTGGGTGGATTCGCGTCGTTCGGGAGTGGGGCGTTCTGCAGGTGTGGGGCATGGAGGGGAAGTGCGTCTTCCGGTGGGGGTGGGTCGTCGGGTGGCGGGGATATGGGGTCCGGGAGTCCTTCGGCTTTTTGGTAGGTGGCCGTGACTGGTCTGCAGATGCGCCAGCCCTTGGGGGCTCGCTCGATGTAGCCGGCCGCCGCAAGGCCTCCCAGTGCGCTGAGGGCGCTGTCGAGGTCTACTCCGGCCGCCACCGCGATCGAGGCCGGGCCCGCGCCGCCTCTGCTGGGGACGGCGTCCAGTACCTTTCTGGTCGTCTCGTTGAGCCTGTCGCGGGGCACTGCGGGGGCTCGGGGGTGGGGGGCGAGATCGTCGCCCATCACGCCCACCAGCTCGATCATTTCCTCGGGCGAGGTGACGCAGATGGCCTTGCGTTCGCGCAGGAGACGGTGGCAGCCGGCCGACATGCTCGACGTGACAGGGCCCGGAACCGCGGCCAGGTGACGTTCGAGCGACAGGGCGTGCCCGGCCGTGTTGAGTGCGCCGCTGCGCAGCGCCGCCTCGACGACGACCGTGCCCCTGGACAGGGCGGCGATCAGGCGGTTTCTGATGAGGAAGCGAGCCCGGGTGGGGTGGACACCAGGCGGGCATTCGCTGATCACCACGCCCTGGTCATGGACTTCACCGAACAGTTTGTGGTGTCCGATCGGGTAGGAGATGTCGACGCCGCAGGCCAGGACGACAACCGTCGGGGAGTCTCCTACCAGGGCTCCCCTGTGGGCTGCGCCGTCGATGCCGTAGGCGCCGCCCGAGGGCGGTGTCTCAAATTGTGACATGACGATGTGGAGTCGTTATGAAGGTACGAACACCACCGTGTAGTGGTGTATGTACCAGAAGTTGGTTAGCGGTCATTAACAGAATCGGCGAGCACAAGGCGCAACTATCAGCGCACTCTACGTAAGCGCGTTCAGTCGCGTGGCGCGACATAGGTCCCTTTGCCTGGAATCGCCCTCAAAAGCCCATCTTCCTTCAACTTGCCCAAAACCTTGCGAACCGTTCCCCTTGCAACACCAAACTCCTGTTCAAGGTGAGTGATGCTCGGAATTGGCATGCGCGGCCTGTAGATGCCCGTTTCAATCCGCTCGCGAAGAATCGCATACATCTGCTCCCACACGGTCTCATCCGGCGCCCAATCGATCATGAAGCAGACCGTATGAGGGCATGCCCTCGCCTACTCAGGCGAGACAGGGCGTGACCGGGCATGCCCTGGCATGCCCTTGTGAGACTTCACGACCCCCAGACATGACTCAGCCCCGCTACCTGGTCGGCGGGAAGCACCTCTCCCCCGCGCTCAGGCGTCCGGCCAGTCCTTGGGGTTCGACACGTAGGTGCCGCGCATCGGCACGGTGAACACCCACCCCTGCTCGCGAAGGAGCGCGACGGCCTGGCGCACAGTTCCCTTCGCGACCTCGTACTGCTGCATCAGCGTCGTCTCGCTCGGGATCGGCAGATCCGGGCGCAGTTCTCCCCCGCGGATCCGCTCGACGATCTCGCCTGCGATGCGGTGATAGAGGGTGGACGCCTGCGAAGCGCGCGGCGCCCCCTCCGGGCCGACGAACGTACCCTGACCGCGGACGGTGTAGACGAGGCCCTCGTCGCGCAGGACCCTTATCGCCTTCGTCGCGGTGATGCGCGACACCGCGAACTCGGCCACCAGCTGGTGCTCGCTCGGGATGGCGTGGCCAGGCGGGATCGCGCCGCTGGCGATGCGTCGCCTGATTTCAGCGGCGACCTGCTGATAAATCGGCACAGGCCCCTCACGGTTGATCACGCTCGCACGCTAGGTGAGCTAAGTCGTGCTCTATTGAACCACTACGTTCTTTCTGTTGATCTCTATCGACTCTTGCCTGAGATATATCAACCACTAGACCAGACAAGGCAAGCGCGAGTACCTTCGAAGCATGTCCCTCCCTCAGATCCCCGAATGCGACGTGGAGCTCACCGCTGACGGCCGGCTGCGCATCACGCACCGGCCGACGGGTGACGCCGAGCTGGCCGAGACCGAAGAGCAGGCCGTCATCAAGGGCGTGATCCTCAGGGTCGCCGCCGCATTCCGGACGGGAGACCTGAGGTGAGCCAGGAAGGCCGCTTCAAGCTGGAGCGGCAGGACGACGGCGGCTACCACGTGGTCGAAGGAAGCCTGCGCCGCACCGCGTCGGCCTTCAAGCCGGACACCGATTGGGACTGGGCCTGCCTCGGGATGGCGCTCGCCATGTGGAACGGCACGGTGGACCACTACACGCTGCCGGGACCGCTCAAGGCGGAAGCGGTCAGGCTGGAGATCGACGACGCCCTCCTGCGCACGAAGCTGCGGATCCATGGGTTCAGCCTCTGGCTCCGCATGCTGCGAGGCGAAGGCACGTTCTCCCGCTGGCCAGCCCGCCCTGGCGTGACCGAGACGACGTCCCATGGGCCTCAATGATCGAGAGCGAGCGATCTTGATGAGCGAAACGTACGCCCTGCTCGGCAAGATCCTCGACGACCATCCCGACCTGCGGGCGGCACGCATCGAGTGGACGATCCAACCGGGATGCCTCACCTGCCACGTCGCCCCGCACCTGCGTGCCTGGGCGGAGATCGAGCGGACATTCGCGGACGTGGTTGACCAGCTCGCCCTGGAGCGCTTCGACGATGTCCTGCTCGGCCCCGGAAAGAAGTTGCTGCACGCCCGCGCGTTCCTGCTGGACGACGTCGAAGTCCTCGCGACCACGACGCTCCGCAAGGACCCCACCATGTAAGACCCACAGGCAGCCCGGCTTCCGCTTCCGAATCTGCTGAGGAGCTAATCGCGGTCGCGGAGGTCGGGCCCGCAAGACCCCCGGTGCTGTCAGCGCGGACATCGGGGACTGGTGGCCTCCGCTCTCCTCGCACTGGAGGGGACGGAGAGAGCTGGGCCACCAACGACGCAGGCCCCCGCCCATATCGGGCGGGGGCCTCATTCGCGTGTTCGGGCTATGACTCGGGAAGCCCCAAGGCGCGCGCCCGCTCTTGGAGCAACCGCGCCATCTCTCGCTGCGCTTCCGCCTTCTCCCTCAGCGACTCACGCCTCTTCGCGGACGCTTCCGCGTCAGCTGCCTTCTCGGTCTCGACCGCAGCGGCGTGCAATCCAGAGATCAGCACGGCCGGCGGCACGCGTTCGGGGAGTTGCGCGCCGGGCACCCACAGAAGGTAGTCGAGGACCTTGATGAGTTCTTTGGTGCGGTCGCCCGCGCTTTCGGCGCTGTGAATGCCGAAGCCCTCCCATCGGGGAGCGTCCATCCGCACGTGGCGGCCCGGGTACTTGGGCTGATTCGGCACGGGATCACGGTAACCGTACGTGTCGGTAGCTAGCAACGTGCACTCCTCCTCCTTGCGGGTGTAGACATACCGAGCCTAAGGTGTAGACATACCTCACGCAACGAGAGGAACCCCGATATGGAGACCACCGACACGGCTCCCCCGGCCGTGCCGAAGCGGCGGATCAACGAGTGGTACACGCGCATGAACGAGCGCCGCCGACGCCGGTCCGTCCCGCCTCCTACCGCACCGCGCACGACCGGTACGAGCACGCGCGGGGACCGGTTCATCCGCGGCTTCGCGGTGCTCGTTCTGCTCGGCGTTGCCGGAGCTGCGGCGTACGTGTCGTACCACCACTTCTTCAACCTCGCGCTGGAGTTAGGCGAGCGGCACGACATGGCCGTGCTCTACCCGGCCATGTCCGACGGCGTGATCGTCATGGCCTCGCTCGTGATGGTGTACTGCTCGCGCCGAAAGCTCCGCGTACCGGTCCTCGCGTGGGTCGCTCTGGCGCTCGGCGGGGTGGTCACGCTGGCCGCTAACGTCGCCCAGGGCTGGGACGGCGGGACGGGATCGCGCCTGCTCAGCGCCCTTGCGCCGGTCGCGTTCGTGGGCGCGTACGAGTTGCTCATGTGGCTGATCCGCTCGACCCAGGAGACGGCCGAAGCGGAGCCGGTGGAGCGGGTCGTGTACCGCGAGATCGAGGTGCCCGTCGAGGTGGTACGCGTCGAGCGGATGCTGCCGAAGGACCGGTACGAGGCAGCGGCGTGGGAGTACGAGGACAGCCTCCAAGACGGCAGGCGTCGGGCCGGTCGCCGGTCGCTGGCGTCCCACTGGGGAATCAGCGAGCGGGAAGCCGAAACGATCCAGAACGAGATCGACGATGTCCGCTCCCCCGCCGGGGAGAAAGATCCCCTTCCGAAGGAGACCCGGGAGCCGGATCCGTACCGCGACGGCGACGCCGACGACGTGATCGCGAGCCTGCGGGACGCGGAGGCGATCAAGCCCGTCAATGGGACTCCCCCGCCCGGCTCGACTCTGGTCCGCACCGACCTGGGCGGCGGCGTATGACTGCGCCGGCGGGCAAGCCTGCGGAACCCGAGCAGCTGCCGGAGGAGCCGGTCTCGGAGCTTCAGGAGGAGCCGGAGCGGGACGAGCCTGCGACTGAACCCGCCGAGCCGGACCCGGTCGCACCGTCCGCGCCGCTCGACCTCGGTACGCCTGTTGGGCAGTTGGCCGCGGGCGCCGTCCTGGTGGCCGCTCTCGGCGGCTGGCTGCTGTATCGGGCGGGCGGGTGGCTGTGGGTCGCGGTCGCGGTGGGCGCGCTCGTCGTACTGGCCGTGCTGGGCGCCGTGCTGCGGTTCGCGCGGCCGTGGAGCGGGCGAGCGGGGCGGGCGTTGAGATCGTCTGGGCACCGGCTCGGTTCGCTGCTCGGCCGTACCCGCTCCGCGGGCGGCCGTCCGGCGGGCGCAGCCTCGCGCAGCCTCGGCCAGTCGCGGCCTGCTCGCGCGCTGTCGCGGCTGGCCAGGGCGGTCGGGGGCGGTGTTGCCCGGCTGGCTGGCCGCGCCCCGGCCACGGGCAGGAAAACAGCCCCGGCAGGCCAGAGCACGGTCAAGAAGGCGGCCAAGAGCGGCGGCGACAGCGTCCTCAGCCGATCGCTGGCCGCCCTGCGCAGCAGGCATCGGCGGTTGCGTGACCACGACCAGTGGCTGACTGGTGCGCTCGCCTCGACCTTGCACGGCTGGTGGCAGCGCAAGGGAGACAACTCGCCCCAGGCGGAGACCGAGGCGAGCGAAGAACGCCCGAACCCCGCAGACGCTTCGCACCTCAACACGACGACACACGCGGGCCGTGCGGCCCGATCGGGAGGAACTGTCATGACCGACTTCGCGCTGGTCACTCACGCGACCGAGCTGCCCACCATCGCCTCGACCTACGAGAGCGAGGACATGATGGACGTCAAAGGCCACCTGGAGCTGCTGCGCGAGCTGCCGCTTGCCGCAGGCACGGCGGTCCGCATCCTGGCCGAACGGCTCGCCGCCGACTACCCGATGAACGGCGACGCCATCGAGGCGCTGCAACGCATCTACGAGGCGTTCGGCAGCGCCGTGGAGGCATGCGACGAGGCGTCGGCGGTGTTCGCCGGCAGCCACGAAGGCGACATCCTCCGGCACTTGCAGCCGCGGACCGGTGAGGACAAGTGGAACGTGCGCCGATAGGTGACCAGCCAAGGGGAGGGAGCAGACAGGTGGGGATGACGGCACCTCGGGCGGACTGGTCGCTGCGGCCTCGCGGCCCGTTCAGCGCCGCGATCCTGAGCGGGCTGGCCCTGGCGGTGGCGGCCGGTGTCGGGCACGAGTTCGGCGCCGATCCGCTGTGGGCGGTCGGCGCGGGCGCGATCAGCACGCTGGGCACCCTGGCGACGCACCTGCACGCCGGTCCGGCGCCGCTGTGGTACCGGCTGGCGTGCTGCATCGGCGGGGCGGGCTGGCTGACGTGGGGGCTTTCGCATGGGGTGACGGACGCGGCCACGATGGGGTCGCTCGGGCTGGGCGCGCTGGCCGCCGCGGTGCTCGCGCCGGTCGCCAACCGGCCGCCAAAGCCGCGCCCGAGCGTCACCGGCGCCCTGGACCACGATCGGCCGGTCGGCCGCAGCGTGGTCGTACGCAGGCACGTCGTCCAGGCCGAGGAGTGGGTGGCCCGCATCCGCCGCGTGGCGAAGATCCGCGTCCAGGTGCTCGAGTTCAAGGAGTGGCCCAACCGGTACGGCTTCTCCCTGCTGCTTCAGCAGCCGCTGGGGACGTCGACCACGACCCGGCTGGCGCAGGCCGCTGTCGGCCTGGCTGAGGACAAGGGCCTCGATCACGGGTGCGGCGTCGAGTTCACCCCAGGCCCGCGCCGCGGCACGCTGTGGATGCACGTCTCCACGGTCAACGGCCTGGCCGAGACAATCCCGCACCCCGGCATCCGCCTCGGCGGCAGCATCAACGACCCCGACGCGATCCGGCTGGGCGGCCACCGGGACGGGAAGACGGCCAGCGTGGCGCTGCGCGAGTCCACGATGGTGCTCGCCGGTCAGAAGCGGTCCGGCAAGACCGGGACGTTGCACGACATCACCGCCGACGCCGGCGCCCTCGACGACACCCTGGTCTTCCAGATGGACCTCAACGGAGGCGGCGTCTCCAGGGCGTGGCTTCGGCCGTGGCTGCAAGGCCGCACCGAGCGGCCCGCGGTCGACTGGGCGGCCTCCTGTCCCGAAGAGGCGCTGCTGATGGCGTACGCCCTGGTGGCCATCGCTAAGGACCGCAAAAGCGCGCACGCCGACCTCAAGGCCGAGCATGACGTGCAGTTGCTGCCCGTCTCCCGCGACGTGCCGGCGGTCCTGCTGATCCTGGACGAGGGCAAGGAGGTGCTCGGGCAGAAGGTGACCGATCCGATCGTCCGGCAGATCCGCAAGCTGCTGGAAACGCTGGTCGACATCGGCGGCAACGAGGCGTGCAACGCCGTGCTGAGCGTCTTGCGCTCCACGTCGAATACCTTGTCCACAGAGATTCTCAAGCAGTGCTCCACGCGGGCCACCATGCGCGTCTTCGACCAGTCAGAACTGGACTACCTGTTCGGCTACCACAAGGGCATCACCCCGCAGGACGCACCCGAGCAGGGCTCTGGGTTCTTGGCGTCCGGGGCAGGGAACCCGCGCGCCTTCAAGGCGTACTACATGAAGCCGTCCGACATCGACGCCGCGGCGGTGGCGATCGCCGAGCACCGCCCCGACCTCGACGAGGCGGCGGTCCGCGCAGCAGGGCAGGCGTACGCCACCAGGCTGGAGAGGATGCGCTACCTGTTCGCCACGCCCGCCCAGCAGGCCACGATGACGCCGCCTGAGCCGATCGACCTGCCGGGCCTGGACCGCGAGCCGTGGTACCCGGCGGGCAACGTCCCCGACGACGACGTCGACCAGGACGACGAGCGGCTGCCGATCCGCCGCCGCCCGGGGACGGTCGAGCGCCGCTCGCATCTGCGACTGCTGCCCACCGATGGCGTCACCTCCGGATGGGGCGACCTCGACACCCGCCCGGCCCGCCGCCCGTCAGCACCGCAAGCGGGCACCGTGCGCGCCGAGCAGGTGCACGAACTCGACGAGGGCGGCCACCCGGTCCCCGAGTTGCTGGAGCGTGCCCTGGAGTTGCGCTGGGATCAGGGGCGGATGCACAGCGAACGGCTCGCCAACCAGCTCAGCATGACCGAACACGAACTCGCCGGCCTGCTGAGCGCGATCGGGATAAACCCGCTGCCGAACGCCTTCGAGCGGGGCGGAGTGCGCCGCCGCGGCTACGAGCGCCAGGACCTCGTCGATACGGCCGCCGCGATCCGGCGCGGGGAGATAGAGGTGCCGCCCGAGGTGGCGGCGTGGAGCGCCGCGTAGGCCCCCACACGGCCGCCCGTGGGGGTCCCACACTCCCACGTGTGGGGGTGTGGGGTCCCACGGGGGGTCTACCTGCGAGAAGACGTCAGCTGTGGGGGTGTGGGGGTACTCCTGGGCGCCCCCTGCGAGCCGTCTCTGTGGGGGTTCGGCCTCCCGCAGGGATCCCGCGTGATCCCTCTCCGCAAGTAGCTACGCCGCATCCTGAGGCCCGCGCCGAGCAGGAGCGCAGGCAGGAGCTTCGGTGACCAGCACGTCGATCTGCCGCTTGCCGCCTGTCACAGGGCGATCGCTTCCGGCCCGAGCAGCGCCTTGACATCAGCGGCGAAGCTGGGCTCGGCGTTGACGGGGAAATCCGGCAGCGCCATCACTATGACCTTGCCCGTTGGCCGCCGCAGGTTGATGTGCAGCGGCACCTTGCCCTGGTGCATCTTTAGCACCTGACGCAGCTCGTCCAGCAGGATGGGCGTGATGCGTTCCTCCCGTAGGAGCAGCGTGATCGGGGCGCCGGACTCACTGGTGATGCCGGACACGTCGATCACGGCCAGGTCCGTCGCGAAGATGGAGATGGCGCCGTCACGGTTGTTGATCTGCCCACGCACCGCCACCACCACGTCTTCCCGCAGCTCTGGCCCGTAGAGCTCGTAGCTCTTGGGGAAGAACAGGCATTCGACGGCGGCGTCCATGTCCTCGACGGTGGCGATCGCCCAGAGCTTGCCGGCCTTGTTGACCCGCTTGTCCACCTTCGTGATCATGCCGCACACGCTGATGTCGCCGCGGTCCTCGCGGCCGGATTCGAGCAGGTCCGCGATCGTGGTGTCCCGGTTGCGGGCCAGCAGCCGCTCGGCGCCGGCCAGCGGGTGGTCCGACACGTACAGGCCGAGCATCTCCCGCTCGAAGTCGAGCCGCGTCTTCTTGTCCCACTCCATGTCGGGGACGGCGACGGAGAACGCCGCACCGTCGTCGTCGCCGTCGATACCGCCGAACAGCGAGTCCTGGCCGTGGGCCTCGTTCTTCTTGATGTCGATGACAGACTCCACGGCCTGCTCGTGCACCATGAGCAGCGCCTTGCGCGGGTGGTTCAGCGAGTCGAACGCCCCGGCTTTGATCAACGACTCGATGACTCGCTTGTTGCAGGCCGTCAGCGGCACCTTGGACAGGAAGTCGTTGAAGTCCTTGTACTGGCTCTTCTCCCTGCGGGCCTTGATGATGCCCTCGACGACGTTCTCTCCGACGTTGCGGACCGCGCCCAGACCGAAGCGGACCTTGTCGTCGCCGACCGCGACGAAGTCGAGCTGGGAGTCGTTCACGTCCGGCGGCAGGACCTCGATGCCCATCTTGCGGCACTCGGCGAGGTAGACGGCGGCCTTGTCCTTGTCGTCGCCCACGGAGGTGAGCAGCGCGGCCATGTACTCGGCGGGGTAGTTGGCCTTCAGGTAGGCGGTCCAGTAGGCGACCAGGCCGTACCCGGCGGTGTGGGACTTGTTGAAGGCGTACCCGGAGAACGGCAGCATGACGTCCCACAGCGCCTGGATCGCCTCGTCCGAGTAGTTGTTGCCGCGCATGCCCGCCTGGAAGTTAGCGAACTCGGCGTCCAGGATCTCCTTCTTCTTCTTGCCCATGGCGCGGCGCAGCAGGTCGGCGCCGCCGAGGGTGTAGCCCGCCAGTTCGCGGGCTACGGCCATGATCTGCTCTTGGTAGACGAGCAGATGGAACGTCGGCCCGAGGATCGGCTCCAGGGCATCCTTCAGTTCGGGATGGATGGGTTCGATGTCCTGGCGGCCGTTCTTGCGGTGCGCGTAGTTGGTGTGCGCGTTGGCCGCCATCGGGCCCGGCCGGTACAGGGCGAGCACGGCGGCGATGTCCTCGAACCGGGTCGGTTCCATCAGCTTCAGCAGCGACCTCATGGGGCCGCCGTCGAGCTGGAAGACGCCCAGGGTGTCGCCGCGGGCCAGCAGCTTGTACGTGGGCTCGTCATCGAGGGGAAGGACCAGGGTGTCCAGTGCGACGCCCCGGTTCTGCTCGATGATCTTGATGGCGTGGTCGATGATGCCCAGGTTCCGAAGCCCCAGGAAGTCCATCTTGACCAGGCCCATGTCCTCACACGACGGGTAGTCGAACCCAGTGATGACCACGCCGTCCTTGGCCCGCATGTGCATCGGGATCAAGTCCAGCAACGGCGTCGAGGACAGGATGACGGCGGCGGCGTGGACGCCGGTGCCGCGGATCAGGCCCTCGACGCCGCGGCCGGTGTCGATGACCTTCTTGACGTCGGGATCGTTCTCGTACAGGGCGCGCAGCTCGGAGCCCTCGTTGTAGCGGGGGTGGTCCGGATTGAAGATGTCGGCCAGGGGGACGCCCTTGCCCATGACGTCCGGCGGCATCGCCTTAGTGATCTTGTCGCCCATGGCGAACGGGTAGCCGAGAATGCGCGAGGCGTCCTTGACGGCGGCCTTGGCCTTGATAGTGCCGAACGTGTTGACCTGTGCGGTGTACCCGCTGCCGTACTTTTCGGTGACGTAGGCCACCATGCGGTCGCGCTGGCGGTCGTCGAAGTCGAGGTCAACGTCTGGCGGGTTGATCCGCTCAGGGTTGAGGAACCGCTCGAACAGCAGGCCATGCTCCAGCGGATCCAACTCGGTGATGCGGGTCGCGTAGGCGACGATCGAACCGGTCGCGCTACCACGGCCAGGCCCGACCGCGATGCCGTTGTCACGTGCGTACTTGCAGATGTCGGCCACGACGAGGAAGTAGGAGGAGAACCCCATCGGACCGATGACCTTCATCTCGGTCTCGTACCGCTCCATCACCTCGTCCGGGACGGGGTCGCCGTACCGCATCACCAGGCCGCGCTCGCACTCCTTGCGCAGCCAGGACTCCTGCGTCTCGCCCTCGGGCACATCCGGGTAGTCCGGCATCCGGTCCACGTGGGCGAACACGTCGCCGTAGTCGCCGACCATCTCAGCCACGAGCAGGGTGTTGTCGCACGCCTGCGGCAGTTCGGCGAACAGCTCCCGCATCTCGGCGGCGGTCTTGACGTAGTAGCCCGATCCGCTGAACCGCCACCGGGTGGGGTCGTCCTTGTTGTTGGCGGTGCCGATACACAGGAGGCTGTCATGCGCGTCGGCCTGGTCCTCGGTCACGTAGTGGGAGTCGTTGGTCGCCAGCAACGGCATGTCGAGCTGCTTGGCAAGGCGCAGCAGGTCCTGCCGCACTTCACGCTCGATGTCGATGCCGTGGTCCATCAACTCCAGGAAGTAGTTCTCCTTCCCGAGGATGTCCTGGTAGGCGGCGGCGGCCTTGACCGCCTCGTCGTACTGCCCGAGGCGCAGCCGCGTCTGCACCTCCCCTGACGGGCAGCCGGTCGTGGCGATGATGCCCTTCCCGTGCTCGGCGATCAGCTCGCGGTCCATGCGCGGCCACTTGGAGATGATGCCCTCGTAGTAGGCCAGGCTCGATAGCCGGAACAGGTTGCGCAGCCCATCGGCGTCCTTCGCCCACATGGTCATGTGCGTGTACCGGCCGCCGCCGGACACGTCCTTGCCGCCGCTGTCGTCATCTCCGCCGGCGGGTCGTTTGCCGCCTGGCGCCCAGAACACGGGCTTCTTGTGGAAGCGGGATTCGGGCGCCACGTACGCCTCAATGCCGATGATCGGCTTGACCGGGAAGCCAGCCGCGACCTTCTGGAACTCGTACGCCCCGAACACGTTTCCGTGATCCGACATCGCGATCGCCGGCATGCCCAGCCGCTCGGCCTCGGCGAACAGCGGCTTCATTTTGGCCGCCCCGTCCAGCATGCTGTACTCGGTGTGGACGTGCAGATGCACGAAATTCGCGTCGGGCACAGGCGTCTCCCTCGTCTCCGGTGGCTCACCCTAGCGGCGGCCACACCGGGTTCGGGGGTCAATCGCCACGGCGTGCCGCGACCCGCAGCAACTCGGCCATCTCCTCGACGTCCGCCGTCATCAGCGACCCGATCAGGTACTCGCGCGCCTCCTGCACGGCCGCCCTCGGGTCGCCGACAACCGCGGCGGGCGGGAGCGTGGCCCGCATCTGCTCGTCCTGTAGCGCCAGTGCCAGGACTTCGGTGATGAGCTGCTGCGCCGCCCAGTGTGGAGTGCGTTCTTTGAACGCGATCGTGATGTGCAGGCTGGGCTGATCGCCGACCGTGTACGGGGAGTGCAGCCAGCCGCGCGGCAGCCAGAACACGTCCCCCGGCTCCAAGGTGTAGATGCGCTCCGGAGGGGTGTGCTCCAGGAAATGCCGCTGCTCCGGAGTGAACCCCGTGAGGTGGAAGGACCCGTACTCGCGAACGGGATTGACGACGAACGGCTCGTGCACCGGCCACGCCTTCCGCCCATGAAGTTGGACGATCAACGTCAGATACGGGTCGAAGTGGTACTTGATGCCCTGGGCGCCCGCCGGCGTCAGATAGGCATTGGCGTGGACGCGGTAGCCGGTCTCATCCGTCAGGCCGGCGTGCAGCTTCGCGATCGCCGGTTTGAGCCGCTCCAGGCCACGCAGGGAGATCGTCCCGCCGTCGTTGAGGTGCGCGCGGATCGCTCCTCGCTGCGGCATGCCCGGCAGGTCCTCGTCGCCGTAGCGGCACGGGTCGCTGATGACGGAGTCCTTGAGCAGGACGACGTTGCGCAGGGCGAGGCATTCGGCGTCCACGAGCTGCTCCACCTCCTCCAGCGTCAGCAGGTGGCGGAAGGACGCCGGGTCGCGGCGGTACAGCCGCGGCTCCTGCGGCCACGCCTTGATGGCCTCGTCGGGGTCGTCGATCAGGGACTTCAGGGATTCCAGCATCGTGGTCTCCGGTCTGCGGTGCGGAGGTGGGCGGGGGTGGGCGCTCAGAGCGGAAAGCCAGTTCTGAGCGCCCACAGGTTCCGAGATCGGGGAAGGCTAGGCCAGGTCGTTCAGGATCGCCCTGGCGGCGTTGACCAGCTCCGACCTGGACATGCGCAGCTCTCGGCCGGCGCCGGCCGCCTTGGTGTCGCCCAGCGCGTAGCCGCCGCCGCTCAGCGGAGCGATGGACAGGCAGTCCTCCATCGTGCCGTCCGAGTTGTCGCCGCCGCCGCACAGCGCCTTGAACGGGCCTTCGACGGGCCGCTCGTACAGGTTGTTGGTGGTCGCGGTCATGGAGACCTCCTCTGGGTTGGGCTCGCCTGTTGGCGGGCTCGTGGCCGCCAGTCCACCTCGGCGTGTTCCTCCGGATGGACCGGCTTGCGCCCAGAGTGAGCGGCGGATCGGCGCAGGTGAAGAGGTGTGGCGTTGCCTTAGGTTGCTGACCGGTTGCCTATGGTTGCCTTTTCGCTGGAAGCCCTTCACAGGCAGGCCAGGACAGGAACACACTGAAGGGCGACCCTCAACCAAGGGGACGCCTGTGGACATCGCCGTAGAACGTCACCCGCTCACGGTGCTGCTCGCCCGCCGCTGCTGGACTGCAGAAGCGTTCTTAGGCAAGGTCGCCGTCCGGCAACGCGCCCGCGGCTTCGGGGGAATGGCCGCCCGCAAGGAGAAAGTATCCCGGTGGGTCGCTGGCACCGCCCCGAGGATCCACACACAACTGGCCATGGCAGACGTGCTCGGCGTACAGGAGTGCGACGTATACGCCCGCGGCTGGCCCGACTGGCTGCTTGCGGCATTTGACGACGATCGCACCGTTTTGGAGTCGCCCTGGACTCCCGCGGGTAGCGTCAAGGTACTGGACGACGTTGGAGGGCCAGTGGACCGTCGCGCCTTCTTGATTGCATCGACCAGCGCGCTCGCTGGCATCGTCGCGCAATGGGCAACCGCCCAGAGCGCTCAGGCCAGCCTCGCGGGCCGTCGCCGCATCGGACACGAGGTCGCCGACCAGCTCGACTTACGCCTGGACGCCCTGCGGCACCTCGACGACCAGATCGGCTCCGCGCAGGTGTACGACGCCGCCACCGCCGAACTCCGGCTGATCGCCAGCCTGCTCAAGGACACGACCCACACTGAGCAAGTCGGCCGCCGCCTGTACGCCGGCGCGGCCGAGGCGTCCCGCCTGGCGGGCTGGTGCGCCTACGACACCGGGCACAATGCTGACGCGGAACGCCACTACGTCGCCGCGCTGCGCGCCGCCGCGAGCGCTGGCAACGACACCGTGGGCGCCAGCACGCTCGCGTTCTGGGCCAACCTCCGCTACGCGGGCGGCGACCCTAGAGGAGCCCTGGACCTGATTGACGGAGCGCTCAAGTCCTCGCGCCGCATCAACTCGCCCAGAGTCAAGGCGCTACTGCACGCGCGCCGGGCTCGCGCCCACTCGCTCGCGGGCGAGGCGCAAGCGGCCTACCAGGCGGTAGACGCCGCGTTCGCGGCGTACGACCATGCCGGCGCGGCCAGCGGCGACCTGCCGTCGATGTACTGGGTCACCGCAGGTGAGCTGCACATGTTCGCCGCGAGCACTTCACTCAGCCTCGGGGAGCCCCGCCGAGCCCTGGAGTTCTTCGACCTCGCCCTCAACGGGCATGACCCGTACGACAGCCAGCAAGAGGCGCGCGGCACCGCGATCTACCTGGCGCGCCATGCTGAGGCGCACCTGGCCCTCGGCGACCTCGACGCGGCCGTAGAGGTGGCCGAACAGGTCCTCCGGTTGATGGGCGGCGTTGAGTCGGCGCGGGGTAGCAGCGCCTTGGACGAGCTGCGCGGCGGCCTGGCCGATCACAAGGACGTGCCGATCGTGCGGGGCTTCCTCGACCTGACCGCGTAATCGCCCCTGCCCGCGCCCGCCCTCCCATCCGGGAGAGCGGGCGCCATGCGTTACAGGACCGGGCTGTCCGCATCCGGTCATAGTCGATCGACAACCAGATCGGCTCATCCACCGTCTCACCGTTGTCACGTTCCACTCCTTCGACCTCTGGAGCCCTCGTTGCTCAGACGTCTCCTCGTCTCCGCCGCGCTGGTCGGATCGGCTCTGGCCATCCCTGTGGCGGTCTCCCTGCCTGCGTCCGCGTCAGTCCAGGGGCACGCCAGCACGGCGGCGTCCTGCTACAAGCAGCAGGGCACCCACTGGGTTTGCATCACTCCTGGCGCGTTCTGCCCGAAAGCGGCGCACCAGCGGTACGGCTACGCGAAGGTGACCAACCGCAAGTACAAGTGCATTTACAAGTCCAGTGACCCCTATTGGCGCTGGCGACGCGCCTGACCCCAGACAGCACGAAGCAGCCCCCGCTCTCCGAAGAGAGCGGGGGCTTTCGCATCACCCGGGGAGGGTGGCATTCGCCCACCGAAGCAGGCGAAGGGATCAGTGGGGTAGGGCCTGCGCGGCCCAGTACTGCTCTTCGGTGACGGGTCCGTCAAGGTGACAGGAGAACGAGCACGAGACTGAGCCGCCCGTCAGGCACTCGCCATGGCAGGCGTGGAGACAGTGGCCGTCGTCCGGCTCGGCTGTTGGCAGGAGCCCCTCAGGGCGTAGCTCGCGGGCGAACTCGCGCTTCTCCCTGGCCCGCTCAACCTTCACCGTCCTAGGGCCGTTGCAGCACGCACAGAAGACGCCGTACCAGACCTTGCGGCCAAGCATGCGGACCATCGCCGCCGCCTCCTACCCGATGTCGGTCTGCCAGTCGAGGATGTCGCCGCGCCCGTCAAAGGAGGCAGGCTTGCCGCGCCAGTCCCAGTGGGCGACGCCGCAGGTTGTGTTTCTCGGACTGACCACCCGCTCGAAGCTTGGAACGTGCCGTCCTCGTAGAAGGTCAGGCTGCCAGGTCAAGGCTGCTCTTCGGCGTGCTCGTCTGCCGGATGAACACCGCGACCAGCAGGCCGACGAACGTCATCACGCCCGCGGTCTGTTCCGGGCTGACCTGCCAGCCGAACGTCACCGCCAGCGACATGCCCGCCTGGACGAAACCGAGGATGGCCGCCTTGATACTGCCGCCACGGTCGACGCTCTTGGTAGCGAACGCCACCCACACGCCCGCAGCGGCCATCACCACAGCGTTAACCACGGCGACTTGAGCGTCCGACCACGGCAACCAGAACGCCGCCGCCAGCTGCACCGCAGACGCGACCAGCGACGCGTACAGCGCAGGCTCGCCCGTGAGTTCGTTGTTCACATGCCCCTCCTCAGGGACGCCCGCCACCACGGCGGGAGGGAGTAGTGGGAGCCCGTGCCGTCGCATCAGGTACAGCCGGGCCAAGTCGTCGATCACGTAATCGGGGCGGTCCAAGCGGCTTCCCACGTCGGGCGGTCCACGTTGCCGGTCGCCGGCAGGCCCTTCTCCCGCTGGAACGCCTTGCAGATGTCCTCGTCGGCCTGGGAGTACCAACCGTCAACGTCGAGCTTCCAGCCGCGCTTGCGCATCTGCCGCTGCCACACCTTGACGTCGTCGCCCTTGGTCGTGGGAGGCCACGTCAGCGGACGCTTCCACTCCGGGATGGCAACCTCGTCGTCGCCGTCGTCCTCGCCCGCCATGGCCTCGCGAACGAGGTCGAGGAACACGTCCCAGGGGAAGCCGGCGCCGGGGTCGTGATGGTCGCTGCGCTTGTAGACGTCGCTGACGTCAGCGTGAGTCGTGAAACCCTTCAGGCCGGCACGCAGCTGCGCCTGGGACAGCTTCCGGACGGGGATCTTGTACAGCCTCGCCCACCCGGCAGCAACAGCGGCGGCCTGCTTGAGCATCGCCTTGGAATAGGCGTCCAGCCAGTCGCCACGCGTCTGGCGGGCGAACCCCGCCAACTCCATCTGCAACCCGTCAGCGTTGGCTCCAGGAGCCGCCCAGGCCGTGTCCTTGTCCGCGACGCACCGCACCACGGAGTCGTTGTCCACGCACACATGAGCCGACGCCTGCCTGCCCATGGTCGCGAACATGCGGGCGCAGTCCTCCGCCGTGGTCGGCTTCTCCGCCCACTCCATGCTGTGGATGACCACGAGACGGATCGGTGACAGGCGTCCCGAGTGGAACCATCGCGCCTTCACTGTCTTCATCGCCCCTCCTGGCGTTCATCAGTGCGCAGCTCTGCCAGCCGCGTAGTCAGCTGTTCGCATCGCTCTTGCAGGCGGGCCAGGCGGGCGAGGGTCCTCGTCAGCTCCTGCTCCAATTCAGCGATCTTCCGGTCGCGTTCCTGCAACTTCTCGTCACGGTCGGACAGCGACTTCTCCAAACGGCCGATTGTCGTCTCGGCCCGGTCTAATGCCACCTGGAGTGCTGCAACGGCCTTCTCGGCGCCCCCGATGAAGACGTTCTCCATCTCGATCGGCTGACGCTCCTCGTCCAGCCGGGCCTTGCGCAGGTCTACGCGGACCTTGACCAGCACCCCGAGAGCCGACATAAACCCCCCGGCCAGCAAGGTGATAACCGCTGGCGTCAGCCACTCAGTCGCCAACCGAACCCCCTCGGGTGTGTTTCAAAACGGTCTTCTCAATTCCGGCAACGGCCCGCGCTCGCGCGATGCAGGCGACAGCAACCGCGACGAGCACACTGACCGGGTAAAGAACACGGAGTCCGGCGTAGCCGAGTGCCACCACGCTGTACACGGCAGCAGCCGCCGACAGCGGCCACAGGCCAGCTCGTTCCAGCCGCAGTCCGATCATCAAGAATGCGGGTCGGACGTAGCGCAGCACGATCCCGGCCACGATGAACGCCCCCGCGAACACCTGGATCGCACCCCACGCCCACACCACCACCCCGGGGAGGGTGGCGTTCAGGCTGGCGGGTCGGCTGCCACCGAGGGTCAGCGCCAGGCCGTTCAGGAAGGCGAGCAGGGCGAACAGGATCTCGAAGGGATGCTCGGCTAGCGGAACGAATCGGCGCATGCTGGGATCCCTTGGTTGACGGTGTCGATTGGTGGCCGCCCGCGCATCCCTCAGGGGCACAGCACAAGCCCGCACGGGCGGCCAAGTTCAGGGCAGCATCAGGCCGGCGGATTTCAGGACGGAGATGATCTCGTTGATCTTTGCTGCGAGGTCTCGGAAGTTGTTGTCGAGCTCGCCCGCGTTGTAGGTGCTGCCGACGCTGGAGATGGTGTCGTCCACGGTGCCGATGGTCCGGATCAGCGAGGTTACGGAGCTGGCCTGCGGCGGATCGACGAGGGCGGTCGAGCCGAAGCTGGAGCGGGCCCACAACCTGCCGCCGTTGGCGTAGATGTAGACGTCTCCGGATGGCGGGGCGGCCGGGCCGGGCATCGACCTGAGTAGCCAACCTTGGGATGCGACGGTGCGCCCGGACTGGTTTTGGATGGAGGTGAACAGGTCGTTGACCTTGCGCTCCAACGCGCGGAACCGATCCTCGAATCCCTCACTTTGTGGCAGCGGCATCAGGGATCCACCTCCTCCTGGAACGTGAACGTGGCAACCTCCGCAGAGTTGCGGGAGGTGGCGCGCACCTGAACGCCGATGACGCGCCAGCGGTGATCGAAGGACGCGCCGCCGCCTGTGATGGGCCACCAGTCGTTGGCGAGCATGATGCGGACGGTGTCGCCCAGGTTGGCGGGCGTCCATTCGGTGTCGTCCAGACGCACGCTGATCTGGTGGACGCGGACCGCTCCCGGCCGTTCGGTGGCGTACCGCTGGGCGTAGGCGTTGAGGGTGTCGACCTCTTTGACGGTGGAGTAGTCGAGCGTCCGGTCGATGCGCGGCCAGCCTGCGCTCAGGTGCTGGTCGGCGTTGGCCTCGGCAGACATGAGTGGCGTGCTCGCGGTGGAGGCGTCACTGCTGACCGACTCTCCGCGCGCCCGGTAGGAGGTGGCGCCGCGCAAGGCGTCGATCTCCTGTGAGAAGGACAGGACGTTGCCGGGCTGCTGGAACACGTGGTCGGCGGCGACGCCAAGGCGCGGGTAGCCGAACCGGACTTCTCGCACGCGGGCCCCGGTACCGGGGTCCGAGGTGTGGATCATCCACTCGAAGCCGTTCTCGACGTCGCCGAGTTCCTTCAGCCGTTGGCCGAATGTGCCGCCCTCGCCTGCGGCGTACGTCCTGTCGCGGAGGACGCCGGAGGCCCCTGCCTGCACGGTGAGCCCGATGTTGGCGTGGGTGAGTTCCTGCATGGAGGCGATCAGGTCGCGGGCGATGTCCAGCTGGTCGGTGTCTGAGTAGGTGAGGGTGGAGCGGATCTCGACCGCGTTCAGGTACGACTCCAGTGACGCCCCGGTCAGTGTGACCTTGAGCGCGCCGCGCCCGTCGCCTTGGACGACGGCCTTCCAGATGGCGTAGGTGCCCCAGACGACGCCGTTGCGGTAGACATGCACCACGCTTCTGCCCGGCCCCGTCGAGAGGCTGTCGGGTTCGGAGGGGTGCTCTACCCAGCGGGGGACGACGCGGGCCACCGCGTCAGCGATCTCGGGACTGGTCACGTCCACGGTCGCAGTGAAACTGCCCGGCTCGCCGATCAGACGGGTGTAGGAGACGTTGTCCAGGTCCAGGTTCGTGATGAAGTCGTCGGTCTTCAAGTCGCAGAAGTTGTACTTGTAGTGGACGTCCGGCGACGGCGGGATCGGATCAGGATCCGGGACGGGCGGGCTGCCCGTTCCGCCCACGTCCACGGTGAACGCGATCACGTACGGCTCGAACAGGTCGCCCACGACGGTGAACGCGGCTGACCCGGTCGATCCTGCGATGGTGCGCGCCCTGGTGGCCAGCGCCGCCGCGATGCCGTTGCCGTCGCGGTCCATCTGCTCGGTGTGCCCCGGAGGCGGCGACCAGGAGGTCGCGCCGGAGCGGACAGCAGCCGCCCAGCGGATCGTCACCCCAGTCGTGGTCGAAGGCGACACCGTGGGGCAGACGATCCGGTCGCCGCCATCCTCTTGCACGGACGCGATCAGCGGTGCGGTGCCGTCACTGTCGGACACGCACACGATCGCGACGATGCTGCCCGCCCGCTCCCCGCGGAAGCTGTAGCTCGCTGGCTCGGACTGGCCGGCGACCTTCCACCACACCCTGCCGCCCGCCCACTCGTTCGCGGACCGCTGCCCGAGCGGCAGCCACGCCGAACCGCCGGTGGGGGTGGCCATGCCTCCAGGCTCGTCGTCACCAACAGCTTGGAACGCGACCAGCACGTCGCCTTGGACGGCTCCGGCCGGGCGGGGGCAGGTGAAAACCGGGGTCGCGCCGACAATGGACGACACCGAACGCAGCGTGGCCATGCCCCACCTCCGTTCAGGTCAGATGCCGGTCACAGGTGGGCGGAACGCCACAGGGCTTCGAGGCCGCCGGCGCCGCCGCCATCGGTCTCGTAGGAGAGTTGGGAGGGGCCGACGTCGAGGAAGAATTCCTTGATCGGGACCGACAGGGTGTCGGTGATGTCGGCGGTGTGGTCGGCGTCGCCGATCTTCACGGTGCCGCGCTGAGTGTCGACGACCAGGAGTTCGCCCGCGCCGATGGTGAGGTCGAAGGCGAGGATCCGATCCAAGGTCTCGTTGACGACGAGCGGGTTCATCGCCGGTCCGGGGAAGCGGAGCAGCGGGTTGGTGTAGACGTCGCCGTCGTTGACCAGCGCTGTGGGGGCGGAGTCGTTGGCCGCGATGACGACGGACTGCTGTTCCAGGCTGTAGCGGCGCGGGTCCGGGCACATGATCGTGATGACGGGTTCGGGGGCGCCCACCGAGTAGGAGCCGTCCATCACCCCGGTCCGGTCAATGACCTTCCCGAACGCCAGCAGAGTCTCGGTGTAGCCGCGGACGACGAGCGGCCACAGGCTGTTGTCGCGCAGGATGCGCGTGTCGTGGCGTAACTGCCTCAGCAGCGCCGACACCTGCGTCGGGTCGGAGATCGAGTCCACCTGGAGCCGGATCTGCACGATCCTCCGCTGCGCCAAACTCCTACCGGCGAACGCGCCATGCCTGGCGGGCTCCTCCACCGACAGGTCGTCGATCTGCGGCAGCGACTCCCACCCGGAGATCTCCCGCACCCGGAACAACGTCCCGTCGCCCCACAGCCGACCGTTCCATTCCACCTGCCCGTCGCCGGTGATGCTGTCACCAGGCAGGACCGGCACCGACACCCCAGGCGTCGGGATGACTGCGACCGCGTCCACCGTCGTGGCGTTGATGGTGGTGTTGAACGTGGCCGTGACCGCCGGTGTTGGAATGTCCGCGACCGCGTCGACGGTCGCGGCGCTGACGGTGGCGTTCCGGATCGCCATGATCGCCGGGGTGGGGATGTCCGCCGTCGCGGTGACGGTGGCTGCCTCGACCACCTCGGCTGCTCCCGCTGTCACCGAGGGCGTCGGAATGACCGCCACAGCGGTCACAGTGTTCGGGCGGATGGTCTGCCCGGCCGACACCCCAGGTGTCGGTATGTCGGCGACCGCGTCGACCGTGGCCGGGCGGACGGACTGGCCCGCGGACACCGAAGGCGCGGGGATGTCGGTGACCGCGTCCACGGTTGACGGGTTGATCGTCGCGCCGACTGACCCGGTGGTGATGGCGACCGTGACACCGGCCCGCATATCGGGAGTCACCGAAGAGGTGAAGTCAGCCGTCCCCGTCGCCCCGCCACCGGTCAGGATCCGAGTCGCCGCCGACGCGCCCAGGTTCTTGCCCGGCACGTTGCGGTCTTGCTGCTCGGTGAGCCCGCCTGGAGGCGTGAACGTTGCCGCGCTGGCCGCCGCAACAGCCGCGCACCGGATCTCCAGATCGGCGCTACCCGCAGGCGTCACCGAAGGGGTGGTCACGGCGGTGCCGGTTCCCGCGAAGGAGCCTGCGACGACCGGCGTCGAGGTGGCGCCGCCTGATGCCGCGACGATGATCGCCACGCACTGGTTGTCGTGGGCGAAGCTGTACGTTGCGGGTTCGGACGCTCCGGCGGCCTTCCACCACGTCTTGACGCTGAGCCCTTCGCCGCCGACCACCGTCGAGCCGAGCTGCGCCCACGCCGCCCCACCGGTCGGGGTCGTCATGCTGGTGTCGTCGTTGACGTACCCGGCCTGGAACGCAATCAGCACATCGCCCGCGACGACGCCGGTCGGCTTAGGGCAGGTGAACGACCCGGCAGAAGATCCGCTGGCAGAACTGGAGGACCGGTAGGCGACCGCCACGTCCACCCCCTAGGAAGCAGGAAAGCCGCCACGAGGGCGGCGAATGGACGAAGCGGAGAACCGTGCAGCTGTTACGGGATGTAGTCGAACCGGCCGATGCCGTTGGCATGCCACGACACCAACAGGGTGCCGTCAGCGGTGGCGTAGGCAGTGCCCCAGTCGATGCCGATGATCAGCCGCCTCGCCGCCGGCGACAGGTAGTCGGCGAGGATGATGCCGCCACGCACGCCGGTCAGCGTGCTGGACGTCCACTGGACGTTGTCGCCGCTCCAGATGATGTACCCGCCCGAGGCCAACAGGACGGTCCCGGTGACCAGCTTGCCGGCCGCCGTGTACCCGGTGCCGACGATCTCGCCCGTGGTGGAGTACGCCGGGTTGCCCGCGTTGAAGTCCGGCGTGATCGTGTTGTCGTACAACGCCAGCTTGGCCGTGTCGAGTTCGAGATCGATGCCGAGCTGGGTCGTGCCGAGCGCGTCGGAGATCGTGTCCCCGTACCAGCCTGAACCGCCCCACGCCATGTCAGCCCCCCATCCGGATCACAGCATCACGGCCCGGCCTGCCCTCGGGCGGGCTGCCCATCGTCTTGGCCCACGCGCGGAACTCGTGCACTTCACGCCCGACTTCCTTCATGCGCTGGTACGCCTGCGCCGCCGCCTCGTCGTCGCCGGACTCCCGCGCCGCCCGCACCGCGTCCTTCGCTTCCGCCAGACGGTCCTGATACTCGGCGCACACGTCCAGGAACTCCGCCTCACGCCGCGCCTGCATGGCGGCGAGCCTCGCGCTCGTCACAGCGCCCCCACGTTGACGAAGCGGCCGTTCTCGTAGCGGCCGACCACCAGCGGCGCGTTCAGGATCTTCACGTCCTGCCCGTTGTGCCGCATCCGGACCCGGTTACGAAGCTGGTCTTCGATCACCTTTACCCACCTGCCGTCACCGTCCCGGTACTCGCGCACCTGGTCTTGGGTGGCGGCCGTGCGACCGCCACGAATGTGCTGGACCGACCGCAGCCGGGCCAGGTCCGCCGCCTGAGCGGCGATGATCTCGGGCATGCCGAAACCGCCTCCCTACCGATGTGAGGAAGGCCCCAGGCATACCGCCCGGAGCCCCCGGCTAGAACCCCTTGGAATCGATCCGGGCGCTCAGGTACGACGCCACCAGATCGGCGTCAGCACGCTCCCGGACCACCAGGTCACCCTGGATCGTCACCAGACCGCCGCCCGACCGGCCAGCCGAACCGCTTCCAGGCACCGACCCGCCGCCCGACGCCGAAGGCGCAGAGGTCACCATGCGAGGCGCGGACACCTGCTGAGGAGCAGACACCCGGCTGGAGTTGACCGGACCGGACGTCATCATCGGCGACGACGTCTTGCCGCCCAGTTGCAGGCCGAAGTCGTCCGCGACCTGCGACATGATGCCGATCGCCCTACCCCGGTACTGGGACGCGTACGGGATGTACGCCTCGCGACCGGCCTCCGCGTACACCGTGTTGCTGCCCGCGATCAGCGTCGCCTTGTCGGTGATGTTCGGCGGAGGCGACATCGAAGACGAGCCGCGCACCCCGCCGGCCGCCATCAGGTCCACGCCTGACGTCGTCTGGATGCCGCCCGCGGCCTTCGGCTTCGGCGACTTCGTAGGAGCCTTGATCCCGACCGGGATCTCCACCGGCTTGATGTTGAGCCACTCCTGAACGAGATCGTGGAACTGCTTGCGCGCTTCCTCGGTCTTCAGCTTGATCTCGACTTCCTTGGACTTCAGCTTGTCCAAGACCTCCTTGAAGTCCTTGGCCCCGTTCATGGCCTTGATCGCGTCCTCGCGGCTGATGCCGTACGCCTGCGCCAGCAGGATGATCTGCTCGCGGGCTTCCTTGTTCTTCCCGGCCAGCGCGCCAAGCTGAGGCAGCTGCTCGAGGACTGCCCGCGTCCCTGCGAGCGTGTTGTCTCCCAGCGTCTTCGCCCCATCGGCAGCACTCCGTACGCTCTCGATGTAGGCACCAAACTTTTCGCGCGCCTGAATGACGGCATCGCGCTGCTTGTCGGTCATGCGGGCGTTGACGTCCAACTTCCCGCTCGCCGCCTCGATCGCCTTCTCAGCCTCGTTGTAGGCGGACTTCATGCTCTGGAGCGCCTGCAAGGCGTCGGTCCGGCCGGCGAACGTGGACAGCGACTGGTTGAAGCCGTCCATCTGCTGCTTGGCCTGATCGACTCCGGCCGCCGCCTCGGCCGAGGCGGTGCCGGCCACCCGGACGGCCTGACTGTAGGTCGGCAGAAGCTCCTTGAGCTTCTCGACAGGGATGCCCTGCTTGGCTGCCTGCTGCGCGAGCTGGTCGAACGCCTTCGCGGCCATGTCCGCGTTGCCGGACTGCACCATCCCAGCCAGCGCGGTGTCCAGGTCGGTGAACTTCTGCTCCAGCCGGTCCACTTCGGAGTCGATGCCGGGCAGGATCGCGAGTATCTCCGACAAGGGGTGGAGCCAGTACATTTCACCGAACGACGGGTCTTGCAGTTCCCTCAAGCCGTCACCGAACAGGCGTGCCGCCTTTGAGGCATCATCGAACGCGCCACCCCACTGGTTGCCGAGGTCTCCAGCCCACTTGCCGGACTGACCCAGCTCGGTCAGCGCGAGCGTGAGCTTGTCGACGCCCTCAGACTGGCCGCCGAGTTCGGACAGGATGGAGCCGGTCGCCTCGAAACCGACGACCGCAGCTGACACGCCGATGGCGGCCTTGCCGAGGGCAGCCATCTTGCCACTGGCCTTGCCCGCCGACGCTCCCGCAAGCTCGATCCCGCCCGCGAAGTTCTGCCACGACTTGACCGCTCCCATGCCGAGGGTGGCGAGCTTGATAGCGCCGATGGCCAGAGCGATGCCCCGAATGTGTTCCGGGTCCATCCCTGAGACGATCTGGGCGAGCAGGTTGAGCCCGGAGAACGCGCCGACGCCGAGCGGAGCTGCGGCCTTGGCGATGTTGCCGAGCGCGCTCGCGACGTTCTTGATCAGATCCCAAACTTGGGGGGCATTCTCCTTCACGTAGGCGATGAACTCGTGGAACTCCGGCGAGTTCTTCAGGTTCTGGCCCCACTCGGAGAACGCCTTCGACGCCTTCTCCACGCCACCGACGATGGTCGGCGTGAACGGCAGGAAGGCGTCCAAGATCCCGGCGACCCCTGTGGCGATGTTGCCGAAGGAGCGCCCCAGGCCGACGATCGCGCCGGGAATTTGGGTGTTGACGTTGTAGAGGAAGGTGTTCCAGAACGGCCCCGCGAGAGCCTTCTCAGCATCACGCAATAGCACCTGGAATGCCGCCGACGACGACTGCACCAGCGGAGTCAGCTTCGGCAGGCTGGACTGCATCAGCCCAAGCCCTTGGGAGATGACGCCGAACACCTGAGGCTCCAGGGACCGCTGCCAAGCAACGTACGCGTCCTGGAACGACTTCAGATCCTTCGCCAGCTCCCGTTCCTGCTTCGACAGGCCGGCGAAGGCGTCCTTGACCTTGTTCGCCACACCGCCGCCGCCAGACATGGCCTGCGCCTGCTGCTGGTGTAGCTGCTTAAGCTGCTGCTCGGCCTGCGAGACCTTGTCCTGTGCCTGCTTCAACCGGTCGAGGGCCTGCTGGTACTCCTTGGTGCCCTTCACGCCTTCGCGGTTGGCCTCGGCCGTGTCCTTGCGGGCCCGCTGGGTCTTGACCTCCTGCTCGCGGCTCCTCTGCTGAGCCTGCTCCAGGCTCAGCTGAGCCCGCTCGATCTCCAAAGCGGTCGCCTTCGGGTCTCTCTGAAGATCGGCCAGCCGCGCCTCAGCCTCACGCGCCGCGAGAGCGGCATCCTTCTGACTGAGGATGCTGCGCTCCATCGAGAAGTTCATGTCCTCCAGAGCCCGACGCCCGGCCTCGCGGGCGCGCGTCAGATCCTCCTGGGCCTGCTTCTCCTCCAGGTGAGCGTCTTTCAGCCGCTTCTCAGCCTGCTCAAGCGCCGCCGCCTGCTGCGCCGCATCTGCGGCGGACCGGCCAGCGCCACCCGTCGCACTTCCCGCGGACTGGGCCGCGCTCTCCTGGGCCTTGAGCGCCTCGCTGACCCGCTTGAAACCCGGCACAGCAACCGCCGAGAATGCTGCGGCACCGACGCCAGCCGCGGCGAACGCCGACCCGAGTGCGGTCACGCCGACCGCGATCGTGGTCACGGCCGGCAGAGAGGCCAGGGCTGCGCCTACGAGGGCAATGCTGGTTAGAGCGCCGCGCACGTCCGCGTTGACCTGCACATTGGCGTCCTTGCCATTAACCCTGGACACCTCAGCATCGACCGCGCGCAGCTCTGCCAGCGCGGCGCCGATGTCGGCCTTGACGTTGATGTCCGCTTCGTTGCGCTGAAGCTGCTCCAGCTCGCGCTCGATCTCACGGATCTGCGCCATCGCGTCCGCTGCGGACACGTCAATGCCGATCTTCTTGTCGGCAAGGGAGTCCATCTGCGAGCGAAGCTGCGCGAACTTCACCTCAGCCGCGGTGCTATCCGCGTCAATCTGGATCTTCGGCAGCGCGCGGGTAGCCGCCTCCAAGCGCTGCCGCATCCTGTCCGCGGACGCGCCCGTCTCCGTCATTTGACGAGACAGGTTCTGCGTCTCCCCCTTGGCCTCCCGCATGCCGGCGACGAACCCGGAAACTCTTGCCCGAAGGTTGATCGAGACACTGCGGTCGGCCACGACTCACCGCCCATCTGGTCACAAATTGAGCCGTTCGAGGCAGATGGGGCGTTGGAACGTGTCATCATCGCGACGGATCGGGGGATCTCAGCCGAATGGAGAAGCGACCATGTTCCGACGTGTCGAAGACATGGAAGGCGGCGCCGACGACCCCCGCGACGTCAGCGAGTGGTGGAAGGCCGGCGGCAAGAACACCATCGTGCCGCTACTGATCTTTATCGGCTTCATCTTGCTCATTGCCGCGATCTTCAGCTGACCTGCTCGACGTACCGCAGCAGCGCCCCGGGACGGACGGTCGGCATCTTGGCGCGCTGCTCATCATCCTTGAGTTTCGCGTCGCATCCGTAGCAGCGTGCCGGGTCTGGCACGTGGTAGGCGTGGACGGGTTCGCCATCCTTCATGGCGGTGGTCTCCTCCAACTGGAGGCCGCACCCGGGGCATTTGCCCGCCACCCACCGCCGCCACGCCTGCGCCCACGACACGTCCTCAGGGAGCCAGCGAGGCTCCCATGTCGTGACAGTGCGGACAAGGCGATCGTCCTCGTACACGAACTCGGTGGTCGCCTGTGCTTGGCGTCCCAGCAGTTCACTGCGTGGGACGCCCCACATCGCGGCTACTTCGAGTTCTTCCTGGAGCTCTGGAGAATCGCGGAGGCGGCGAAGGAGAAAGGGACATCCACATCCCGCTTGTTCACCGAGAAGGCCGCGGTGACGAGACTGTCCCATTGCGCCTGCGTGAGCACGTCGGCGAGCTGCTCCGCCTCTTCCACGCTCATCTTGGGCTCGACAGCGCAGGCAGACACCAAAGCGACCGAGAAGGTTTCCCAGTCGACCTCCGCACCCTTCTCCCTGTCCTCCTCATTCGGCGGACATGAGGCCACCAGATCGGAGTACTCCTTGCGAGGCTTGCCGCGGAACCTGAACACGCGGGTGTGCTCACGCATCCGCTCCCGCAGCTCCATGATCTGCTGAGCTATCTGCGTCGCCATTGGGTTGGCGCCGCCCGCCAGCGTCCCCTCGGCGGGCTGGTCGCGGGCAATCGCCAGGTCCCGCTCCAGGTCCTCAAACTCGGCCTGAAGGTCACCGGCGAGGCAGATCGGCACTGTCTTCTCGGGCCGCTTAACCTGGCTGATGATGTCCGCGACGCTCGCGGCCTGGGCTGCGGCCATCAGGCCACCGTCGCCTCAGTCGTGTACGTGCCGGACGCGTACAGCTTGAGCTGCACCTTCTCATACGACTCGCGCTCGGGCGCCATCGGCCGGCGCTCGCCGCACGTCACGGTGTACACCTCGACCTTCTGCGCGCTGGCGTACGGGGTCGCGGCGGCGACACCGCGGCGCACCACCAGGCATCCGGCGGTGCCGCGCGTCATGACCGACCACATGCGGTCCGCGGCGGCGGAGGAGTCGCGGTAGTAGGTGAGCTCGATCTGGGCCTTGGTGCGGCCGGGGCTCTCGAAGTCCTGTGTGCTCGCGAGGACGTTGCCCTCGACGGTGCCCTCGTCGAACGAGATGTCGAGGCCGTCGTCGGTGACGGTGTTCTCCAGCGCGACGATCGCGGCGTCCGTCAGCTCGGCCACGGTCGGCGCGGAGATGCTGCCGATCACCGGGACGAACGTCGCCTTCGTGTTGCCGTCAGTGAGGCGCTTGGACACGGCCTACTCCTTGTCTTCCGAGGCAGGCCGAGACGCCGCCTTCTTGCCGGTCTGGGTGGGCTCGGCGGGCGCTTCGGGCTCGTCGCCGGGCAGGATCGTGTAGCCGTCGCGGTGCTCCCAGAAGGAGCGCGCGGAGGCGTCGATCTCGAAGGTGTTGCCGTACGGGTCGCGGATCGTCAGCGTGGCCATCGGCTACACCCGCTCGTAGGTGAAGGTCACCGAGGTCGTAGCCGACCAGGTGAGAGCGATCAGTCCATCGGCCGGGTCAGCCCACCTCCGGTTGACGCGGATCGCCTTCGTGGCACCCGTGGCGATGCTGCGCTTGGGGTCCGGGTTGGGCTCACCGTCCTCGTTGTTGCCAGGCACGGCGAAGGTCACGTCCACCGGCGAGGCGCCGCCGTTGGTGACCCGGATGAAGGCGTTGTCGTCAGGCGTGAGCTTGTCTCCGGCAGCTGCGGTGCGGGAGGTCGGGACCGTCCCCGCGAACGTGATCGCCTCTGCTGTGTAGGTAGCCATACGGGCTCTCCTCAGGGCATGAAAAAGGCCCGCACGATAGCGGGCTGGGGAAACGTGGGAAGTTAGGCGGGATCGCTCCGAGTCAGCCACTGCGACGTGGCAATGAACACGGTCAGAGACTCGTCGTCGCGCCGAACGGGCTGCGCGGATTCCTGCACAGCAGGCCACACTCGCTGCCCGGCAACGGTCGGAACCCCGGCGAACAGCGCGGCCGTGACCTTGTCGGCCACCCACGCCGCCTGATCAGGCGTCTTACCAACCGCGGTCACCTGGTAGCGAACCTCGGTGGGAGCGTCGTTCGTAAGGCTACGGTGGAAGGCCGACTTGAGCCCCTGCGTCGGGTAGAGCACCGCATACGGCCCCTCCGCGCCCGCAGCGGCCCCAGCCCAGTAGAACGAGCACGTCGGCACCGCTGCCCGAAGCATCGCCAGCAGACCGTTCATCAACGCCAGCGACGGGACCGCGGTCACAGCAGGCCCTTTGCGATCTCGTCCAAGCTCTTGAGGAACTTGGGCTCCTGCCCGATGACCGCCTGCCAGCCGTCCAGGTGCGGCGGTTGGTTACGCGACCCGTACTCAAACCCGCGGCCCATCGAACCTTGCGGGAGACGGGTTTCCGGCCCGACCTCCCACTCGGCCGCGTCCGCAGCGGGAACCTGCTCGGCGGTGATGCTCTTCGGGTAGTGCTTGCCGTGACGTCCAGCGCTCTGTTTGGCATTGTCCCGCCACTGATCGCGGAGCGCTTCAGCGTGCTCTTTCACCACCGGGTACGCGCGACGAGCAGCCTCCTGCTCGGCGCCATCGAACACCTGGATAAGGGCTTCAAGGTCGCTGGAGTCCAGATCGGCCATCAGCCCTCCTTGTCCTCAACGAGGATCCGCCGCGCGGTCGACGTGCCTGCGAGGGAGATGCCGATGACTTCGAGCTGCCGGCCGATCAGCCACGCGTCATCAGAGGTTGTGACAGTCAGCCGGTCCTCGCGCTGGATCTGCCCGTCGGCGTCCCACGGCAGCACGGCCACGTACTGGCCCAAGGTGACCTCGTGCTCACCCCACTCCGTCTCCGAGCTGGAGCGGGGCTTGATCCGGCACTTCCCGCTGTACACGGTGAGGTACGGCTGCACGAGCTCGCCGGTCTCCTCGTTGAGCACCGGATCGCCGTCCTTGCGGTCTACCGTGCAGGTGTCCCGCATCAGGCGGAGCGCCGCGGCGCGGCCGGCGGCCAGAACGGATTCGACGCTCATGACAGCGTCACGCTGAACGCGCCCTTGCGGTAGCCGCGGAGTTCGTCCTTCTGGTCCTTGTTCAGCCGGGCATCGCCGACTGTCTCGGTGGCGTAGGTCACTGAGTAGTCGTCGATCGACTCCGACCGGAGGCCGAGGAGGTTGCTCACGTTGGTGGTGGCCAGCGCGAGCACGACGTCCATGACGTCGTCAGGTGTCTCTTGGTAGCCGTGGCTGCAGATGAGCCGCACTCGTGGCGCCCAGACTCCCCGGATCCGGTTGTAGGGCCAGCCCATCAGCCGGTTGGTCCAGTAGTACGGGTAACCGCGGGTGAGTTCGTCGCCGAGCCGGGTGTAGTCGGTCCCCTCGGTGAGGGTCAGGTCCAAGCCGCCGAAGTCGCCGAGTTCGACGACGGTGAGCGGGTTGGAGCCGTCCACCACGAGAGGCCGTTGCGGCACCCTCAGGACACGGTCTCCGCCGTCCACGTCGATGGTGTCGCCTGCGGTGAAGGTGATCTGCTGGCGGGTGTAGGACCGCACCCGGGCCGACGCTCGTTTGAGGGCGAGTTCGGCCTGGGGAGTTGGGAGTGTGGTTTGCAGGTGGGTGTTGAGGTCGGCCACCGTGGCAAGCGGAGGCAGAGACACGGTGGCCTCCCGTCAGCGTCCGAGGATTTCGTCGAGCTGGCTGATCAGCGTGGAGCGAGGCTTATCCCTTGCGGACTCGGCCTCGCGCGCCTGCGCCGCCCGCTCCTGGTCGTCGCCGACCCAGATGAGGATGGCGCTTATCGTGCCGTCGATGTTCAGAACGTCTTCATCAGCGGGTGGCGACTCCTGCACCGGTTCCGGTTCGAACGGGCCGACTACCGATCGCGCCTCATCGTCGGCGGGCTCGACGGCCGCGCGGATGCGCAGCAGATAGGCGGCAATGTCGCTGGAGATTTCCTCGCCCTTCGCAACCCGCACCGGCACCAGGTTGTAGAAGAACGTGAAGTCCTCTGTTGCCGTTACCAGCATCGTCACGCTCCTGTCAGACGATCGTCGCTGGGTCGACGCCCTGGACGAGTTTGCGCAACGCCGTCTCCGGTTCGGCTGCCGTTGAATACGGCCCCGCGTTCAGGATGACGTTGTCGCCCTTCACTGCGATGGAGTACTGGGATCCGGTAAGCCGGACCTCCAGCACGCCTATCAACTGGCTGTTGATGTAGCCAGCGTTGCATTTCCACCACATCAGGCGGCACCGTGCTCGACCACGACCGCACGCTTGAACAGCGCCGCGTCGCCGGTGGTGGAGTCGGACGGGACGCCGAAGTCGCCCACCCAGCTCCAGGCTGAGCCGATGATCTGCTGGAGACGGTCCTGCGGCGGGCGGGTGATCATCGCGACCTGGACGCCGTTGGCCGGGCCGATCATCTGAATCGCCGGGAAGTCGGACACGTCAGTCTCCGCCAGCAGCGAACCCATGCGCTCGAACGGAGCGGCAATGAACGCGTCTCCACCGAACACGATTGGCCGGTGCACGGTAACGGTTCCGCCCGAACCGCCAGCCACGGTCGGCGTTTCGTTGTCGCGCACCCAGTCGATGCCGCCGAACCGGCCGATGGACAGGTCGCGGTAGATCGGGCTATCGACGCGGCCGGTCAGGGCCTGCTTGAAGTCGGCGTCGTCGAAAAGCTGCGTTTCGGTGTCGGGGTCGATGTGGGCGGTGTAGTAGCCGCCGTTGGTCGGCACATTCATCTTGCGCAGCCGCGCGACGGCCGCGCGGAACAGCTTGAACGTGGCGAAGTCGGAGGAGTTGTTGGAGAGGTTGAACGCAGTCGCAGCAGTGCCGGGACGGACGCTGAACGGCGCGTTCGCAGCCACAACGGAGTCGCCCACCACATCCGCGCGAGCAGTGCCCAGCGTCAGCGTGCTGGTGCCAGCGTTGACGCCGGTCACCGTGTTGGCGACCCCCGCGATCGTGACATTCAACGGATTGGCACCCGACACGGGGGTGGGCTTGCCGTTGACCAGGACCGTCTCGAAACCCTTCACCGACTGAACGATGATCGAGGTGTCAGAGGCACCTGCCGTGGTCGCCCAGGTGCGACCGCCCATGTAGGCGTTGTACAGCTTGTCGCGGGCGATCCGGTTGAGCGACTGCCCAGCCGAGATGGCGAGCTTCTGCACGTCCTCCAGGTACTTGGACGCCAGGGACATGCTCGACTGGAGCAGATTGGTGTCCATGGCGATGCCGTACTGGTCCATGGTCACGCTGTACTGCTCGATACCGTAGGACTGGGTCGCCGGATCGTTACCGGTGATAGGCGTGGTGACCGGGTTGAGCAGGCCGGTCCGGGTGAACGTTCCGGTGTCGCCCAGGTTGGCGTTCCACGGCCGCTGATTGGCGATCATCGGGTAGAGGAACTCCGGAAGGAGCGCCTCCTCGAAGGTCCGGTAGAGCAGACCGTTCTGCATGATCTCGCGGATCTGCGGGATCAGTGTGGACCGCACGTCGTGGCGGTCGAGCTGGAACGCCCAACGGGCGGTCTTGTTCATGAATCACTCCTCAGTGATCTGAATGGACACGAGGTCCGGGTGCTGCCGGGCAATCTCCTGCAGCCCGAGCAGCGCGGTCTGTGCGATGGCCGACACCGCGGCGCACACGCGGCCTTGTTCGGCGTGGCCCTCGTGCCCGTCCACCTCAATCGAGGTGTGTCCCGGCCCCAGGTGGGCGCGGATACGGATCATCGTGTTGGGCGTACGCCGAGTTTCTGCAGCTCGGCCACGAACGCTGCCTTGTCCGCGGTGCGATAGTCGGTCGGTTCGGGCTCCTTGCGCGGACCCTGCGACGGGTCCGGCTTGGGCGTCTTCTTCAGCGGCACCGCAGCCTGCTTGCGCAGGTGAGGCTTGCGCTCCAGCAGGTCGTCCAGGTCGGCGCGGATTGACTCGACGTCGATCTCGCCGCCATCGCCCGCGTACGTCGCCAGGTCGAGGAACGCGTGCGCGTCCTCAGGGTCAGCGAACACATCGGCCGCGAGCGCCTTCACCTCCGCGCGCACCGCACGCTCCGTGGCCTGCCGGGCTCGCGCCTCAGCCTGCTCGGTGCGCTTGGCGAGCTTCTCGGTCTCGCTCTTGTCGCGGTCCTCGAACTCGGCAACCTTCGCCGCCAGCTCGTCGGCCCGCCTCTTCGCCTCGGCGGCTTCCTTGCGAGCCTTGGCGCGATCGGCCTTCATCCGGTCGAGCGCCTGCTTGCCCTTGTCGCCGAGCTCGGGCGTGTCGTCCGTCTCGGGTTCGGGGTCCGGCTCTGGATCCAGGTTGCCCGGGTCGTCGTCCGGCGGCTGCGGGTCCTCATCGAAACGGGCGAGGTCGAACAGCCAGGGTCGGTCATGGAACATTGATCGGTCTCCCGTTGCGGGATCAGCCCCACACCCTTGCGGCGCGGGAACGTCTAGATGAGGTAGCGGTAGCGGCGCAGCAGGCTGATGGCCTGCTCACGGTCGCCCGCGGCATCTCGGTAGATCTGCTCAGAGGTCGGGCGGGCATCGCGGCCGGCGCCGTAATGGCCCCGGCGGCTCGTGCCCTCCCGCGTGTACTGGCGCCCGCCTGCAACGTATGTGGCGCCCTTGCGGCGGGCGTTCACCACCTGGCCGATGTCGGCGCCGTCGCGGATCGCCTCCGCGGCGGCCTTACCGAAGGACCGGTCCTGCTGCTCGCGTGACATCGCGTCGAACGCCTCGCGCGGCGACTGGACCAGCAGCCGTTCTGGGCTGTCTGCGGTGATCGGCAGGTGGTAGCAGTCGCAACCCGGATGGCGGGCAAACCCTTTGCTCCAGGCGTACTGCCGGCCTGCCAAGACGATGCAGCGCCCGCAAGAGGGAGGGGTCAGCATGCGGACGTAAGAGACGTAGCGGCGGTTGGCGACCACGCCGACCCCGACAGCGGTACGGCCCGCGTCGACGGTCTCCGTGTCAAGGATCCGCACCAGCGACGCCAGCCCAGAATTGAGCGCCAACGTGTCGTCGGCGCCGGCAGCAAGCAGTCCCAGGACGCGCAGGATGGGCTGCATCAGCAGCGAGCGGAGATCCCGGCCATCCGCGGCCACGCCGGCGAACGCTGCGGGATTCACGACGCCAGCCGCGAGTGGGGAGATGCCCTGTTCGCGAGCGAGAGCCGACAGGTACGGCTGGGCGAGCGCCGCCGAGGTCCTCTGCCCGAGGGTGAGCACCTGGACTATCGCCTCCAGGACGGCCAGCCAGGACTCCAGCACGGACCCCGCCTGGACGCTCCCCCACAGGGCCTGCCCTTCCTCGACCGTGGCCCGCACGACCGTCTGCTGAGCTTGGTAGTGGGCTTGCGCGACCTGCTCGACAGCCATCACGCCACCGGTTCAGGTTCGGGCTCCTGCTGCTCCTGGGGCGGCTTCGGACCGGTCAATGCGGCAAGGTCGCCAGCCATGACCCGCTGGAATGCGTTCTCGGCGGCCTTCTCGTCCTCTTCCTCCATGCGTTCGATCTGGACCTGCGTGTAACCGAGATCCTCGCGCGTCTGACGGAGCGGCACGATCTTCGCCGTGTACAGCTTCACCGCGGCGTCGGCCTTCTGCGCGATCGTCGGAGTGGATGCGTCCCGCCACAGCGTCTCCAGGCTCTTGGCATCATCGTCCGACTCGTCGCCGCGCACCGCCAGGACAAGGCGCTGCACCCTCTCCCACGAGCCGCCGAAGCCTCTGTGCTTGCGCTCAGCCCGCTTGATCAGACGCGATTCATCCGACCGGATCGCATCCGCGGAGGCCGGGTTGTCGGTGGCGTGGCCGAGGAAGCGCGACGGCAGCCCTCCGAGGGAGGCGACCATCATCGCCAGCAGCTTCAAGGTCTCGTGGAAGTTGGAGAGGTTGGCTTCGGGGAACTGACCGACCTCGACACCGTCATCGGTCTTGTGCTTCGGGATGGCCCAGATTCGGCCGATGATCCGCTTCAGGGCGGAGATCTTGCGGCCCTGCTCGTCCTCGAAGTCCTCCTCGCCCACGCCGATCGCGTAACGGCGAGGGACGGCGTGGAATTCGCCGGACACCATCATGTCGGTGGCCATCTTGCAGGCCGCATCCGAGATGGGGACGATCGGCTTCAGCTCGGACACGCCGAGGGGGCACTTGGTGCGGGCCCGGTTCACGATCGGCACGACTGGGACTTCGCCGAGATCGTGTGTGTCCCGCTCGTGCTCGGAGTCCTCGGCCCAGTCGTTGTCCCGCTTCACCCACCACACGGTGACGTCGGGCAGGTAGAGGGTGGCGTGCTCAACCTTCCCGTCTTCGTCTTCCTCGGTCCACCGCTTGACCGCCGCCGTCACCTGCCGCGTGCGCGGGTCGTGCTCGGCGAACACCTCCAGCGGCGACTCCACCGTGACGATCGGGGTCGCCTTGTCGTCCTCGTTCGTGCCCACGATCACGTAGGACCGGCCCATCACCAGGGCATCCACGTGCGCCTGCTGGGACTGCTCGTCGAGGTCGTTGGCCTGCCAGATCCGCCACAGCTCAACGTCGGCCTCGGCCTGCCGGCCGAACCTGAACCCCTCTACGTCGAGCCTCTCTTCGAGGCTGTCCACGACGAGCCGCGGCCACTCGACCACGACCTGCCGAACTCGCTCGTCCAGCTCTTGGATCAGCTCCGGAGCCATGTAGCTGAGCGGCTGCCGCCCTTCATAGTAGGCGTCCCACTTCTTCAGCTCGGGCAGTTCCCTGTCGTGGCACTTGATCAGGTGCATGAGCCACTGCTTCTCGGTGCGAGCCATGTCACCTCATCACGATCACCTTAGAGGGGCGTCTCTTCCGGAACAGGCCAGCGGCCTGGGCGTCGCCTGCGGCCTCGTGCGCGAGCACGGAGCAGACGGCGAGGTCGATCTTCTGCGTCTGGTTGGGCTTCTCAAGGACGTAGCGTTGGCCCGGCCTGGGCGCCTTGCGGGCGTTCTTGACGTGGATGGCCGTCTGCTGGCACCCGTCGTGAGCAAAGCTCGATTCGGCCTTCACAACGTCCGTCAGCAGCCTCTCCGTGGCTGCGTGCATCTGAGCCGGCCGATAGGTGGCCCACCGCACCACAACCTTGTCGCCGTACCGCTCCACCCAGGCGTCGATCTCCGACGCCCAGCCGGGCGGGTCAGCGTACATCCGCACCACCTTGTACCGCGTCATGAGCTCGTCGACGGCCGCGGCCACTTCGAGCCGCGGCACCTGGCCGCCGAACTCCGCCGGGTTCCAGATGGTCGGACGCTGATCGGGTCCGTAGGTGGGCGTGAACTGGAAGCCCTCTGCGGTCTCCGCCCGCAGGCCCGTCCAGTCGTCACTGTCCGAGCCGTCGAAACCGAGCACGACCGGCACGCCGTCAGGCACCGTCCGGACATCGGCCCGCTCGTCCCAGCGCTCGCCGTCCAGCCAAGCACCGGAACCGTACACGATCCTGTTGCCGAAGAACCGCTCCGCCTGGGCGGGATCAGTCTCAGCCAACTCGGCACACTCAGCCTCGATCATGTCGACGCTGGCGTGAGGCGAGTGCGCGTAGTTCAACCGCAGGATCTTCCGCCGCTCGGCCTTGTTGCCGAACGACAGGTTCGCCGGCGGCGGCTTGTAGAACTTGAAGACGTCCTTCGCCTGGCCCTCGAACGTGCGCTGCGCCGTCGACTGCTCAGCCGGGTTGAAGCAGTTCGTCGTCTCCATCGACCGGCCGCCCATGCCCGCGGCGCCGCGCCGCATCGTCTCAGCGACCTTCACCAGCTTGTTAGTCACGTTGTATAGCTGCGACTCGTCCTGAAGGCAAAAGATCAGCGGGTTGCCCAGCCGAGACATGGCGCTGGACGTGACGACCTCGATGATTCCGTCGTTCGGCAGCCGGATGAAGCCCTCGCGGACCTTCATCTGCTCCGACAGTCGCGGCCCTCTCGCCATCGCCTGCAAGGGCCGATACACGTTGTCGACCTGGTCCTCGGACGTGGCCAGCAGCTGGATCAGCGGAGTCGGCCACGGCATGCCCATCGGCTCGCCTGGCTGATACCGGTAGGTCCACCCGCACCCGCACCCGTGATCAGCGCACCGGTAGACCTCTCCACCTTGCGCCCACCCGGCGAACACGACCGGGCCAACCGCCTCAGCAGAGACGATCGTCGCCGACCATGGACCCTTGCCGGTCTTCTGCGGGGCGATGATCTGCGAACGGCGGTAGAAGAACGCCGCACCGCGGGTGGGCACGCCGTTCTTGCCGTACGCCCTCGCGTTCGGCTTGATCCGGTAGTGGTTGAGCGTGCACCAGAGCTGCCAGTCGTACATGCGGAACGCGCGGCCCTTGCTGAACCCGTCCGGGACGATGCAGTGCCGCTGAATCCACGCCGGAACGATGAACAGGGTCGGGAAGTCGACGACGTACTCGTCAGCCGCCGCCATTGGTCACGACCGCGAACCGGGACCGCACATCCTCGGCGTCATCGTCGAGGTCGTCGTCCTTCTCTCGACGCTTGGCCGCTAGGTCATCTTCGGCGATCTTCCAGCCGTTCTCCTTCAGCCCGGCTGGCGTCAGCCCGATCTGGTCGGCGTACCGGATGACGACGTTCCCGAGCGCCGCTGAGGCGTCCTCGGCTTCCATCCGGACCGACCAGCGCACCCACATGGCGACTGCTCGCCACCGCCAGGCCTGAACCGACCACGCCGCGGCCTGAGGCGTCGACCAGGCTTCCGCCCATACCTCGAGCTCGCGTCCGGTCGCCAGCGGCAGCGGGAACTCTGGCGGCTCGCCGTCGTAGCCTTCGGCCGGCAGGGCAGTGAACACCACCCCGCGCTGCTCCGAACGCCCCGACGACTCGTCAGGCTGCGGACCAGACCTGTTCCGGGCACCTCCACGCGCCATGATCGATCACTACTCCCTCACCGCGTTGCGCGGCATCAGGCCAGCCAGTCACCTTGCGTGACAGGCCGTAACGTTTGAACCCTCCGCACATGGCAGAGACCTCCCCCGCGGTCCTCAAATGTGGATCTTGAGGGGGTTTCCCCCCACCCCTTCACGCACCGTTGCCGGCAGCCCATCCTCCTGGCTGGTCTCGTGCCGTGCGCTTGGAGTGGTGGGCATGCGTTAAAGCTCTGAGGTTCGATGGGTCGTGACCACGTGGGCCCTTGGGTCCGAGCCCGTCTATGTGGTCTACGTCTGTGGCCATGGGCCTGTGCTCTACAGGTAGGGCCATGCAGGTGTCGCACTCACAGCGTGGGTGTGTGCGTAGGTACGCCTTGCGTGTGCGTGCCCATGCCCTGTCGTAGCCACGGGATGAGGCGCTGCCTCGCTTCTGCTCGGCCTCGCGCTTGCAGTCATCGCACCTGCCACGTGCGCACAGGGCTGGACAGCCAGGCGTGCTGCATACCTTCAACGCTGGCATGGGCTAGGTGTGGATGATGCCGGCGTCGTTGAGGACGGCGAGGAACAGGCCGGCGCTCAGCAGCGCTATGGGCCATGCCTTCTGGGTGGCGGCGAGGATGAGGCTGGCGAGGAGTGCTGCGAGGGCGAGGATGAGCAGGACGTTCATAGTGGTTCTCCGTTCCTGCGTTGATTACGTTCGGTAGGTATAGCGCCCGGTGATCGGAAGCCTTTCGGCCTAGATTCTCACTCTGCGTTATCGGCTCGGGTGCGTGGTACCTGGCTGTAGTCCTCGCCCTCAACGGGCTCAACCTCGTGGGCGCGGAACCACGCAGGGCGGGGTTCTTGCAAACCGCCCGAGTAGCCGGGGGCGATCTCAACGATCTCGACGAGCGCTTCCCACTGGCCGTTCCGGAGTCGCCGCCACTCCAGGAGACCACCAGCCCTGGAGGGGTGGCCGGGAAGGCGTACGACAGGCGGGCGGTCCATGTAGGCGAGGATACCCAGGGGTCGAACGGGTATTCGAGAGTGGTCCGGGCGGACGGCCAAGCATGCGGCGTGCGGCTAGGAACCGTCCAGCCCGGAGGTCTACGAGGTCCGATCGCTAGCCGGGGCAAGCCTCAACGTGATGGACGAGACGCCATCGACATCGCGGCCGTAGGCGTCCCAGCCGACGATCTGGTAGCGCTTGTCGAACATGGTGACGATCGACTCCATCTCGGGGCGCGCAGGTAGCACGACCGCGACGGGATCAGCATCGACAGCGGGCGGAGTCCAGCCGAGAGCGACCAGGGCGTCTCTGGTGGCGTCCGAGATGTACAGGTGAGGCGTCTCAAACTCCATCTGCTCCACTTCGACGATGCCCATCTCCAACTCGATACGTGGAGCGTCGCCGGGGTCGAGAGACATCTGGAGGGAGCGGACGCCTCGTGAGAGGTCTTGGCCGTCCACATGGAGCTGGTGGGCGCCGAAGCCGTTAGCGTTCGGGGTGATCGTCACCTTGTGCCGCTGCATGCGGGAACTCCTTGAGGGTGTTTCGGGAGGGCGTCGGCCTGGCCTGCGCCCGTGGACCCCTCAGTCCCACAAGCCAGGCCGACACCAGGGGGCTCCAGCAGCAATCGGGGAAGAAGCTGCCGGGGCCGGGGCGCTGCTCCCCCGCGAGTGGGAGTAGCGCGTCTATGGGGATCTCTAGCGGCGTATAGGGCCGGACATGTGAGAAGCCCCTCTCCGTTCGGGGTGACGGAAAGGGGCTTCTCGACGGCTCTCGCCGAAGCTATCAGGATGGATCATGTCACCTAGTCGTTGCTCACGCAACTACTGGCACGCGTTCGCCCCTCTTCGTGTCGCTGACCGGCGTCATCAGGTCGATCACGTCGCCGACACGGAACAGCATCCGGTCCAGGTCGTCGAGGCCCGAGGGCTGGAGTTTGCGCCTGGCCACCCACGTGTGCAGCAGGGCGGGCTTGATCGGCCGGATCAGTGAGGTGAGGGCGCGAGCGATGGCTGGGGCGGGCAGCTCGCGTTCCTCCAACGCCTGGAGCATCCAGTCCCGGCGGCCCTGCACCTCGTACACGAGCCGGTCGCCGTCCTCGTCCCGGCACCAGCGGCACGTGACTCGGGCGGCGTCGGGGCGGGCGTACAGGTCGGCGTCGCACACGTCGCAGGCTCCGGCGTAGATGAGGTCCCGTGGGGGCGTGTCGGTGGCGTAGCGGGCGTTGCGTGCGGCGGTCAGGATCTCCTCGACCGCGTCTGGTCCGGCCGGGTGGGCGATGAGGGCGCCGGCGTGCCGGTGCAGCCAGGCGGCTACGTGTGCGGGGTGGTGGTGGGGTTCGCGGCCGAGATCCACGTACATGCAGGACGGGTGGGAGCACGTGCCGCAGGTAGGCCCGTGCAGCACGTGGACGGAGGCGACCAGGACGCGCGCCCAGCCGAGCAGGATCGCGGCCAGATGGTCGGCGGCCTCGGAGGCGCGTTCGTTCCACGGGAGAGGCTTCTCGGGGCTGCGTCCGCCGACGCTTCCGCTGGTGAGGCGGGTCTGTCGGCTGATTGCCAGGTCCAGGTCTTCGGCAAGTCCTGGAACGGCTTCGAGTTCTCGGTGAAGTTCAGCGGTGCATGCGCCGCAGATGCGGGCCGAACCGGGCATGATGCGGTCGCAAATCGCGACAGGGCAGTCCAGAGCCACGATGTCCCCCTGAGAGCTGAAGTACGCTTTTGGGAGACCTGGGGCGGTTTGGGTCGGTGAGGGTTGTGGGGTTGAGGCGGCTTCCCGTGGGCGCGGGGAGCCGCTTCCGTTTTGATCAGCTTAGTGCCACGTTTCCGCAGGTGGCATCCGAGCGACCTGCGCTTACTCGGGCACCTCTTTCAGGAGACCGGTCCAGAAGCGCATCAGGTCCTCGCCGCTGATGCGCGCGTAGTGGACGCGCTCGCGACCTCGGTAGACGGCCACCTCGGTGATCGGCTTACCGTCCGGGGTGAACGAGGTGTGCAGGCTGGTCCAGTCGTCCGGGCCTGGCTGCCAGTCGGGGAAGGCCAGCGCGGCGGCGTGCTGTTGGAGGGATTTAATCCACCGGTCCTGGGCGTGCGGATGGTGCATTAACTCACTTTGTCATCCCATATCCATGATCGGGCGAATATGGCTCCAGGTTATGGATCGTCCTCAAACAGATCGGTTTGCCCGTCGCAGTCCCACCAGCGCAGGCCGGTGATGCGGAGTGGCCGGCGCGGGGTGAGGCCGAGTTTGGACGCGCAGTCAGGGCCGAGCCCGAGAGCGCGGGACTCGGGTGTCTTGAGCGCGTGCTTGCACGCCCTGCACTGGGTGACGTGCTCTCGGGTGGCCTGGTCGTCGAGGTCGAGGAGGTTCACCGCCGTCTGCTCTCAGCGAGCCCCTTCCACCCCTCGGCGGTGGCCTGCCACTTCTGGGAGGTCGTCTGCCACTTTGCCGAGGTCGCCTGCCACTTGCTCGCGGTGTCCTGCCACGTCCGGGCTGTCTCCTGCCACTTGCGGGCGGTCCCCTGACTAATCACCAGCATGGCAACCAGGAGACCCATCATGAGTACGACAGCGGCCAACATCACGATCTCAACCACGGTCACGGCGTCTCCTCCTTGGTGTCGTCGAGAGCGGCGAGGACGTCGCGCCCACAGTCGGCGATCGCCAGGTCCACCCGCTCCGCGCACGCGTCTCCACGCTCGGCGAGTTCCACCCACTCCATGGCTTGCGCGCGGACGCGGGCGATGGCGGCTTCGGCATGCTCGGCGCGCTGCATCCACTCGTCGCGTTGCAGCAGGGCCTGGGCGCCGAACTGCTTCTCCGCTTCGGTGGCCCGCTGACGCCACTGAGCGCGCTCCTTCTCGGCCTTCTCGGCGCGTTCCCGCAACGCCTGGAGTTCCTCGTCTCGTACGGCCTTCACAGCGTCTACGAGCTTGGATGGCACGAACAGCGTCTCACAGTCGTCGGCGAGGACAGCGGCAAGCATCTGGCGTGCGATGTCGCCCTTCACGCACAGGTCATGCTCCGGGTTGACCGGCTCGCAGCAGATCCACTCGCCCACGATGGAGAAGTCAGCAGCCGTACGGATCGCTTCGGCGTAGCGGTGGCGGAGGTCGTCAGCCATGAGAGCCCTCCTGGTAGCTGAGAGGGTTGTCCATGATCTGAAGCGCTTGGTTCACCGCAGCCCAGAAGCCTTCAGCGTCTCCCTCATCGCGGGCTCCGAGCGCGTCCTGAGCCACCTGAGCAAGCAGCCTCTCGGCCTCTTCGGTTCGATCAGGCACGGGCTTCTCCGATCTGGCGGGCGGGCGGCTCGCTGTCGAGTCGCGCTTCCTCTTCGGCGGTCCACATCCACAACGGAATCAGACCGAGCATGACCATCGGGTCCTCAACCAGTCGGGCAGCCGTCTCGAAGGTGGCGGCCTCCGTGACCAGCGCTTCGTGCATGGGGGTAGACGGCTCCCCTTTGTCGTACTCGCGGCGGCCCTGAGCCGCACGCTGGAGTTCGGCGGCTACCTCTCGCCGTACCTGGGCGGCGAGGATGGGAGCAGCAGCCTCCACAGCAGCGCGGCCGGCTTCCTCGTCGTGAACGGTCCACGACTCGGCAACGGCTCCCCGGTAGACGCCGACCATCGCAGCGGTAGCGGCTTGTACGGCTTCCTCGGGGATCTCAGGCATGGGCCACCTGTCGGAAGATCTCAGGGCGGGCGGTCTCCAAATCATGGACACTGCGCAGGTCGAACATCAGCGGGCAGTCATGCCCGTCGTGAGCGCCGCAGGCGAAGCAGTATGAGTCTCCCGCCGCGACCTCCTCGACGTGGTACTGGCAGACGGGGACATCGGCGTGAACATGCTCGTGGACGCAGCCAGCCGTGGCAGTGATGACCGCGTGCTTGCCGCACGTCCCGTCGTAGCGCATGCCGCTGAACCTGCACTGGGCGGCTTCCGCTGGGATGGGATCAGGCATCGGGAAGTCTCCTCAGGCGTCGCATGAACGGGATCACGTCGCGTGTGCCATCGGGCCGCTGGACGAGGACGTTGCGGGGTCCGCCACCACGCCCCCACCCGACCAGGACAGTCACAAGCTCGGGCGGGGTGCGGCGGCCGGAAAGGCGGTCTCCAGGGTCGAGGTAGGTTCGACCGACCATCTTGCTTGCCACGGGTCAGCCCTCCTCGGGGGAGTCGGCGACGCGGGTGGCGTACAGCGTCCACGTCCAGTCGTCGCCCGGTTCGAGGCCGGGCTCACGTAGGTCCCACTCGCCGACCTTGTACCGGTTGCCGTTGATCGTGACGATCGTCTTGGCCTGCTCGCGAGCGTAGGTGAGTGCTTCCCGGATCGCCGCCTCGGCGCACTTCACCTGTGGGACGCCGCTCGGGTGAGCGGCCATGAGCAGTGACCAACCAGCGAGCACCTGGTCGAGCAGATCGGCGGGAACCTCGGGTGTGGTGTTGGTCATTGGACGGTTCTCCTTGATCGCTTGGGTGTCTGGTCTGAGCGCCCTCCCCCGGTCGTGAGCACGGGAGAGGGCGCGGGAAAGCGGTTGCTGCGCGGCCTACTTGAGCAGCGCATAGCCGATCGCGATGAGGCCGACAACGGCGAGCGTGTAGGCCAGCGCGAACACGAGCATGTTGAAGGCTGTAGGGCGGCGCATCTCGGTTCTCCTCAGGGGGTCGGGGTGGCCCGGTAGGAGCTGGGCCTTGTTCGCGCTCGGGGTCAGCCGTTCTTCCACTCGCTGGCCACGCCCTCCCAGGCGTTGGTGTCCAAAGCGCGCGGGTCCTTGCGCTGTCCCAGCGCCGTGGCGGCGGCCAGGGCCAAGGTCGCGTGCATCTGGGCCTGGGCCATGGTGAACATCGCCCATTCCAGTTCCTGACCTTCAGCCTGCTTGGTCAGAGCCTCCGCCTTGGCGTAGTGCTCGGGTCCGGTCATCGTGTCCTCCGCGAGGGGTTGTGGATCTTGGATGGTGGCCCGGTAGGGAGTACCGGGCCAGAGGGGTCAGGCGCAGTCACGCTTGCGAAGGTCGACCTCGCTGGCGGTGGTGGAGCCCCACGGTCCGACCGCCATGTGCCCGCCACAGGTCTGGCAGGTGGCCTCGACCGTGATGCGGTTGGTCTTCTCCCAGATGGGGCTGTGCCCCCTGGCCTTGACTTTGGGATCCCATGCGGCCTTGTAGCGTCCGAGCCCCTCGCTCAGGACGTCGGCGGTGGCGTTGCTGTCTTCGGTGGAGCTTCTGCGTGCCATCTCGTCTCCTACGTGGGCGGGTCAGGGAGTGGAGCGGGGCCCGGCGGGAGAGCCGGGCCAAGGGAGGTCAGTCAGCGGGCCGACACGTGCGCGACCCGCACCCAGCGCCTGTCCGCATCCGCTACGAGCGCCGTCGGGTCATCTCCTGGGGCCAGCTCGTAGAAGTCACCCGCGACCGCGACGTGACTGCGGATGATCACGTACGGCGCGTTGTTGTACATGACCCTGTCGCCAATCCAGTAGGGCCAGGAGCGCGGGGGCGTGCTCGCGCACCCGGCACAGTCCGCCGCCCCAGACGGGTAGTGGTAGGCGCAAATTCCACCACTCGGCGCGATCTCGTCGGTGGGCTTCTCGGTGGTCATGAGCGTCATCTCGTCTCCCTTGCGGATTAACTTTGTGGGTTCACAGTATCACCGAACTATGGGGGTTCAAGGTTTTCTGTGAGAAACTTTGTGGGACCACGAAGGGACTCGCATGGCCGACGACAGCGACCACACTCACCAGCAGCGGTTTCGGCTGCCCCTCGTCTGGTGGCAGACGTACGCCCGCGTCACGGAACGACTCGGAACGAACCGGACCGCCCGACTCCTCGCCCTCATCCGCGCCGACATCGAGCAGCACGGCGACGAGGAAGACCTGCGCGCGTTGGCCCAAGGCGACGCCGAGCTTGCCGAGCGCCGCTCCCGCAAGGGAGGCCGACCCCGCAAGACGCCACCGGCCAAGGAGTAGCCGTTCACCCGGACTCCCCCGACGCCGCACGCGTGCACGGACCACAGAAGTCCTCGCCATCGCGAGCGCTCCAGCCGTACTGCTCGGCGGCGACCCGGACGGCAGCCTCAACGTCGTGGCCGCTGATCTGGCAGTACGCCCCACAGTCCGGGGTGTCGCACGCGAGCGAAACCTTGCGGACCATCACCGGGACGCCTCCCCGGACTCCAGCTCGCGGAGCACTCTCACAGCACGCCGAAGGTCATGCAGGTCGTCCGGGTCGTATTCGTTGGGCAGTCCAGCCACATAGCTGGACTCGACACACTTGGCGGCGAGGACCACAGCCCGGCGGGCTCGCCACAGCCTCAGTAGCTTCACCGGGACGCCTCCCCGGACTGGTCGGCCGCGAGACGGCGGCGGATCGCCATCCGCCACTGACGGGCGACCGCCTCCACCTGAAGCAGCTCGGCGAGCAGGGCGTCAGGGTCGGCCTCGGCGAACGCCTCGTAGACCTCCTCCAGGAGGATGTCTGACCAGGTGAGATTGCCGTTGACGGCAGCCTCCTGGCAGTACTTGCGGGCCTCTATGGCGTCTTCGCGCCACCCCGAAGGGGAAGTGCCGTCGGGGTGGTTCTGCTCGCCGAACTTGGCGTTCTGGCGGGCGAGTTCGTCGCGGACTTCCCGCTCTTCCTCGGTGAGGTTGGCGGTGAAGTAGGTCATGACTGCCTCTCTTGTCGATCTTGAGTTCGTATGTGGATCTTGATCTCAAACTGGTGTGCGTCTCAGAAGGCCACAGGAGCCCCCTGAGACCCACGGGTGTCTTACGGGACCAGAACCCGCCTACGGGAGGCTCAGCGGCGAAGCTGGGGGCCGGACGGGGCATCTCCGGACGGAGCGGGCACGGCAGTCCCGTTCAGGACCCGAGCCACAGCCAGCGCGTGCTCGACCTGTCCCGCTGCCGCTGTCCGAAGACCACGCTTGGCAGCGAACTCGGCGATGTCCGCCATGTGCTCCAGCAGGGCGGCGAGAGGCTCAGCCAGGTCGGGGTTCATCAGCGCGATCCACCGCGCGTTGCACGGGTTCCGTAGGCCGCCCTTGCGGTAACGCTTCTGGCCAGATGCGACCACCTCAGACTCGACGGTCCCAGTCGGGTAGGCGTGGGAATAGACGGCGCTGGTCGAGGCGGAGTCGGGCGACCAGACGGGGGCGGCCTTCCACGGCCCGGCAGCGGTTCCTCGCGCGTTCTCGCGGATGTGGCGGGCCGCTTCGCGCAGCTCTTCGGCGACGGTCTTCTCGGTCTTGATGTCAGCCACAGTGGACTCCCTTGACGAGTTCGGCCAGGACTTCAGCAACGACGAAGTCGGGGCGCCACGAGCAGGCGTTGCACGCCCCTCCCGGCGCATCACAGGGACGCTGGTTCTGCTGCCGTTCGACCTCTTCCAGCAGGTCGGCGACCATGCCCGCCACCTCTGGCGAGAACAGGGCCGCGAGTTCACCCGCCGCACCACCCACGGCGTTGTCGATGCCCTGATAGAAGCCGCCGTCGTAGTAGGCGCTCTCGGCCATGTCCCGCTCGGCGGCAGCGACCTTGCCGCGCAGGAACGCCACCGCAGACTCCAGCGGAGTGGCGAGGATCTTGGTGTCAGCCATGACTGGGGGTCTCCTTCGGGGTCATGCCTGGCGAGAGGACCCCGTCCAGGCCGCAGGTGCACGGCTGCTGCCAGTAGCGGCGGCAGCCCTTCTCGTGCCGGACGTACCGGCGCAGCGCGAACAGCTTGCGGGTCGCCCGATCCAGGCGCCGCTCACGGTCCTCGGCGAGCCGCTGCCAGTCGGTGGACGCCTTCCGGACGGCCCGCTCCTCGACCTCGGCCAGCTCGGCGCGGATCTCCGAGCGGTGGCGCTTGGCAGCTGCCTCGGCCTGGCTCTGCCTCTTCGACTCGGCCACGCCGTGCGAGCCGTTCCCGCAGTGCGGGTTGATGCAGTCCGCCACCCACACGCGGTCGGGCTCGCGCTGCACCACGTACACGCCCATGTCGGAGGCCATCACCGCGCCGCCTTCGTGTCGGGTGGTCCAGGGGGCAGGGCGGTCACTTCGGAATCGGCCGGCGGCGGATCCGACAGCAGCTCGTCCAGTAGGCGGATCAGCTCGTTCAGGTCGCCCCAATCCGAGCCGCAGCGGCACACGCGCGAGGGCGGGCCCTCGTACGGCATGCAGCCGCCGCAGCTCGGGCATGGGTGGGCGTGGTCAGCGCGGCGGAGCATCGGGGGTGCCTCCACTGGCGGACATGGTCAGGTGTCCTTTCCGGCGACGGGCTCCCAGCCGGGAGCAGGGGTGAAGCGGGTGACGGCCTTCCAAGGCCATTCGCCTTCGCCGCCCCACGTCAGGCGGGTGGGCCAGTCGCGCTGGTCACGGGCACCTCGCCACGGCTTGACGTCGACGGTCTTGCAGGGCTCGCCAGGCTCAGGCTCGTAGGCGGGAGCGATGCCGAACCCGAACTCGGGCCAACGGAGCAGGAGGCTGGAGCCGACCGGGCGGACGGAGCGGTTCTTGCCCTGCTCACCGTGGCCTGCGTGGGCTTCGATGACCATGGCGCAGTTGGCCGCGGTCCGCGCCTGGTCCAGGACGCTCACCGTCAGCCGGGCGGCTCCTTCCTCGTTGATGTTCCCGGCGTGCAGCCGGTAGAAGGGGCCGATGAACAGCAGGTCGGGCTTGTGCGCGGTGACGCGTTCGAGGAGCCAGGCCGCATCGCTGGGCCGGGACACGTCGATGCCTTCCGGCTTGTGGATCAGACGCAGCGCGCCATCCGGGACACGGTGGCCGAACTTGATGGACGAGGCGGCGAGCGGCCGGAACTTGCGGCGGGACTGCTGCTCCGAGTTCTCACAGTCGATGAGCAGCACTCGCATGGCCGGGATGTCCTTCCACGTGAACGGGTGCATGCCCGCGGCCACCATGACGGCCATCTGCCGGATGGCCATCGACTTGCCGAGCCCCTCGAATCCGGTCCAGACGAGCCGGTCGCCGCGCTCGATCAGGTCGGGGATCACCCAGTCGTAGGGCGGGTCCTCAGTGGAGATGAACTCCCACAGGTCCGGCGCCAGGTCTGGCTTGGCCTCCTGCTCGCTGGTCCAGATCTCGACCAGGTCGGGCAGCTTCTTGCCTGCGTTGAAGTGGTCGGTGGCGTCCTTGCCGGCCGCGGGTTCGACGATGCGGATGGACCGGGCGATGCCTGTGAGCATGTCGCGGACCTGGCGGGCGTGGGCGTGGCCGGGGTCGTCGCGGTCGCACACGATCGTCACGTCGGCCTCGCGCAGGAACTCGCAGTACTCCGGCCGCCACTTGCCAGCGCCGCCGGGGTTGCAGGTGGCGATGAGGCCCTGCGCTTCGAGGGTGTGGACGTCCTTCTCCCCTTCGACGGTGAAGATCACGTGCCCGTCGCGGACACCTTCGATGACGCGGGGCAGCCGGTACAGGACGCGGCGGGTGTCGCCGAGCCGCCAGTTCCAGCCCTTGGGCCTGCTCGGGTCAGGGACGCGGCAGGGGAACTGCTTGTCGGGGGTGCGCATCACCTGGAACAGCAGGTCGCCCTGCTCGTCGACGTAGTCGTAGACGGCGGTCGCTACGCCGCGGGGCGTCCACTCGCCGCGCTCTTGCCGCTGGTCCCGTGGCTTGCACAGGGCGTCCCAGGTGAGGCCGATCGCGGCGAGGATGTCATCTCGTTCGCAGCCTGCGTGGCAGTGGAAGACGACCGGATGCTCTTTACCGCGGCTGATCGACAGGCTTGCCTTGCCGTCGTCGTGGGCCGGGCAGCGGGCCATGAAGCTGCCGTACTGGGAGCGGACTCCGTCCAGCTTGGGGAGTACGAGGTCGGTGAGGACGTCCATCAGTTGTTCCACCACCCTCCGCCGTTGTTGTTGCCTGCTGGTGCCGCTTCGTCGTCCCACCGGCCGTGGTTGAGCCAGGTGGACGGGTGGGCGGTGTACTGGATGTCGTTGGCCATGCGGTGCGGGTCGCGGGCGTAGCTGCGTGCGCCTTCGATGACGCGATCCGGGTCAGCGCCCTTCTTGACCGCCTTGTCCCACGACTTGCGGGCTTCGGTCTTGCCGACCTTGCGCGGGTAGATCTTCCAGAAGGCGTCGAACATTCGCTCGCTCTCGGCGCGGCTCAAGCCGCGTCCTCCCCTTGGGGGGTCGGGGGGGAAAGAGTTATGTGGAGTGGAGTGGAGTGAATCGCCCGCGCGCGCCTCTACGCGCGCGCCCGCGCGAGGCTGGAATCCATCCGGACTCCCGGCGGAATGGTCCACGGATTCCGCCACGCCTTCCGACTGGATTCCGTCCGGATTCCGCTCGGAATGGTCACTGGATTCCGTCACGCCTTCCGCAGGCTGCTCCGAACCCGCTTCCTCCAGGACCGGCGGGGCCTTCTTCGCGGCCTTGCGCTCCCGGTCCTTACGCCGAGCCCGCCCCAGCTCCTCTGCGGACGCGTTCCACTTCAACCACGCCCGGACGAAGTACCCGCCCTCCTCTTCCTCCCACAGGCCGACCTCGACCAGCCGGTCCGCGCGGTCCATCACGTCGTCCATCCCGGCGCCCACGAACCGCTTGAGCTGGGCGCGGGTGATGAACCCGTCCGACTCCGACGCGGCGCAGAACGCCAGGCCGCGCACGTACAGCAGCTCGGCATTCTCGCCCGCCTCGATGACGGCGTCGTCGGTGGCGTACGTGGCAGACAGGGGCGCGTACGGCCCCAGACGGCGCGTCATCGGGCACCCGCCATACGACCAGGCCGCGGAGCTTTGGCGAAGGGCAGCCGACCGTAGCCGTGCTGCGCAAACATCTCTCCGACGTAGTCGACATCGGGATCGGCGCCCGGGCGGGACGCGATGCGCTGCTGGAGACCGTGAGCCGAGACCGCCGAGATGTACTGGTGCTCCGGCATCAGCCCTTCCGGAGCGTCGCAGTGGCGGCAGTACAGCCGGTCCACGTTGGTCTGCGTGAAGCACCACTGTGCGCAGAAACGGCACTGGTTGATGGTGATCCGGTAGTCGCCCGTGGCGCAGTGCCAGTTAGCCGATCGCGCGGGCTCGCCGGCCGCCCGCAGGACCACCACCAACTCACCGCCAGGCTGGTCCGGGTCCGCGATAGCCCGGTGGAGTCGGCGCGTCTTGTTCAGCCGCTCGTCGTGAGCGCCTTTCACTTCGCACCACACGTTCTGGCCCGAGAGCCGGAAGTCGGTGAGGTGCTTCTCGCCGTCGCCGAGGTCGACCGCTTCAGGCTCGTACTCGTAGTACCAGCCGAGACTGTCGAACGTGGCCGCCCAGTCCGCTTCGAGCGTTGAGCGGTAGGTGGTCCCGTTGTAGGTCAACGGGACAGCGCGGATGTTCAAGTGCGGGAGGACCTTCCGTACTGGTGGGGCTGGTGGGACTCGCGGGGGCCTTCAATCCCCCGCCTTACTGTGGTTCCGCCTCTCATTCTATGCCACTACCCATGGCATTGACTAATGGCCAATAGGCTTGGCTATACTGAGACCATGGGTCATAGCCATGCCTTGATGCCTCGCCCCATGTGCGAGCATGTGCCTGTGGAAAAGGACCGCCAGCAGCGACTTCGCCGCCTCGCAGCCGCCTACAAACGCCGCACCGAGGCCGCCGAAGCAGCTCACGATGAGCTGGTGGCCGAGGTCCTTGCCGCCCTCGACGACGGCGAGCAGCAGGTCGACATCGTCCGAGAGATCGGCTTCACCCGCGAGTGGGTGCGTCGCAAGGTCGTCGACGCGCGCAAGCGCTCTTCCGACTCCTGAGGTCATGACGCCTCCCCCAGCTCGGCCAGGTCACGCCGCGCACCCTTCGGCTTCTCCTTCGGGTCGTCGATGTCGTCCCACGCCATCGCCGAAACCCACCCCTGAGAGGCGGCATACCGTCGCGTCCGGGTCACCATGGCTCGCTCGTAGCGGGTGGTGTTCGGAGGTGTCCGGATCGACAGTTCGGCGTAGATCTCCCGTACGGCGCTGGCTGTGGAGACCCGGACCCGCGGCCTTGACATCACCTTGCGGATGGACTGGCGCTCCAACCCCATCCGCTCCGCCAGGCAGGTGGCCGACCAGCCGAGGACGATCAGCGCCTGGAGGCGCCGGCGGGTACCGGTAGCGTCCACGCGCGCCCAAGGCGGAAGTTCGCCGAGGTCGACGCGGACCGCCAGCAGCTTGGCCGCGAAGTTCGCCCGCACCCTGGTCCGGTCGGACGACAGGAGAAGCTGGATGTTGCCGTAGGCGACCCCGGCCAGCTCACCGATCGATTCGATGCTCAGCCCGGCCGCCCGCAGGCGAGCCACATGGTCGCGAACTGGTTGTGCGTCCGCCCACGGCCGCCATTCGCCGCGTTCGATCAACGTCAGGCGCCGCTTGTTGTAGCGGAGCATCGCCGCGTGGCACAGCTCGCACCGGCAACCACCGGTCGTGTACCGCGTGTAGGAGCCGTGAACGGCTTTCGTCTCGGCCATCACGCGGCCCTCGCCCGGCGGCGCCGCTGCGCCCCGTTGCTGCACGTCTTGCACGCCGAGTGCAGGCCATCTCGGTGCGACTTGTCATTGCGGAAGGCCGACAGCGGTTTGACCATGTAGCAGCGGGTGCACCGCTTCTCGGTCACCGGCTGCTCCGGCTCGGGCTTGGCCCGGTGGTAGGAGGCTCGCCGGCTGATGCGGCGCCGGTCTGTCTCTCGTTCGTCGGGGTTGCGACCGCCCCACGTGCCGTACTTCTCCGGGCGGTCCAGGGCGTAGTTGAGGCATTCGTTGCGGACGGGGCACTGGGCGCAGAGGGCCTTCGCCTTCCGCTCGCGCACGTCACGCTCGGGCTGCCGCTCTGCGTCAGGGCCGAAGAAGAGGATCAGGTCCTCGCCGCGGCATTGCGCGTCGTCCTGCCACTTCCAATCAGGCTTCGCCATGGTTCGCCTCCGTTCGGGGATGTTCGGGGTCGTCCGGTGTCATCCGGGCCTGTTCGGCGAGGTCCCGCGCCATCCGCCAGGCGGCCAGCTCGACCGCTACAGCGGCACGCTGGGCAGGCGTAGCGGACTCGTCAGCGGCGGCACGCTCCAGGCACGGGATGTGGCGGGAGATCCGCTCAAGGTCAGCGGTCAGGTCAAGAGCCATCGACGGGCACCTCCCGCAGGTAGCCGACGACCATGTGGGTTCGGCCGTCCTCGTGGAGGCCGCGCTTGTCCCAGTGCAGGACGTCGAACGCGGCCCCGTCGATCTCGACTCGGCTGGTGTTCGATGGCGCCCGCATGCAGGCTTCGAACCTGTAGCCGACCCCCGCGATCGCCTTCACGTAGCGGAACGGTGAGGAGTCGCCGAGCGCGCGGCGCAGACCTAGCATGGTCGTGATGATCGGCTTACGACTGGGCATGAACGTGACCTGCCAGACGTGCTGTCTCAGCTCGTCGTACGCCTGGCGGGCGGCGGCGTCTACACGGACAAGGTCAGACATCGGCGGCCTCCACGGGCTCCTGTACGGCTGACGCCGGGGCTCGGCGGGCACGTCGCCGGGCAGCTTCGTAGTCGGCCCGCGCACGGCAGCAGGCGGCGCACGGAACGGTGCCGTGGACGCGGTGATAGGAGTAACCCGCGTAGGTGCCGTGCTGGACCTGATCGGGGCGCAGGCGTGGTCTACCTCTCGTCATGTCATGCACCACCCGTTGTCGCAGGAGGCGTCCTGCTCGTCGTTCAGGAAGGGGAGGAGTTCGCGGCCCGCGGGGATGACCTGGCGCAGCGACTGGCCGTGTGTGGCGCCATATCGGGTCAGGTAGATGCGGTCCTTGCCGAGCTTGGCGCGGCGCTCGTTCAGGGTGTCCTCAAGGCCGGCGGCGGCCTCGAACAGGTCGGGCTCGTCACGCCTCAGGTCGGCCCAGTTCTCCGGCGTGTGGAGAGGGCAGAACCAGCAGGACGACTTCGGCGGGATCGGCAGGCCAGCGTCACGGATGGTGCGGATGCAGTCCGACACCCGTAACCGCATGTCAACGAGTGGGTAGACGAGCTTCTCGTAGGGTGCGGCCTTTCGGGAGTTGATACGTTCGATCTCGTCGAGGCTGATCCCGACGCCGACCGTGGCAGGGTTGTCTGCGGTGGCGCCATTCTGCTTCAGCCACTTGGCGATCTCGTCGATCTTGAACGTGCCTGTGCAGGAACGGTTGCCTGGGGCGGCGCTGCCCTCCATGCGCACTGGGATCTCGATCGAACGCGACCCCTCACGAGTGAGCTGCCCATACAGGGTTTTCACCTCGCCATCCCGGCCGACCTTGCGGATCATCCGCACGTCCAGGTGGTGCTTGTCGGCGAACGGCAGCACCACATTGTGGAAGTACGCGATCGTCCCCGGGTGCTCGGAGTCGTCTCCGACGTTGGAGAACACCCAGTGGTCGAAGTGCACGGGCAGCTTGCCCTGAGCGGCGAGCACCAGGGCGGCCACCGACTGGCGGCCACCGCCGAAGCTGAAAACGGACAGGCTCACTGTCCCCTCCTGCGCATCTCGTCGTCCCAGTCGAGGACCAGCCCGTCGAGGTCGTCGGTCGGGCAGTCGCCGGCGCGCAGCGTCTGCTGGGTGGCCTCCTCGGCGAGGGCGTCGCGGACGATCCGCTCGACCCGGTCCGGCTCCCAGTCGTCCAGGCGGAGCGCCTGGCGCCCAATGGAGGCCAGATGCTCCTGCTCGGCCCGCCAGGCGACGTTCGCGGCGCGGCGGGCACGGGAGGCTCGGTGCCGCTCGTGAGAGACCATGGCCGTGCCGATGCAGACGACGGTGGCGACCACGATCAGCAGACCGAGCAGCGTCCCCTGCGAGGCGGTGTTCCAGGCGACCAGCAGGTCCCAGAGGGTCACGGCTGGTCACCTCCGCCCAGGTCGCACAGCAGCTGATTGCGCTCGCGCAGGGAGGCGACCTCGTTCTCGACGGTCGCTTGCGCCGACTCTGCGGTGACCGCTCGCGTGCGCCACTGGTCCACCTGAGCTGTGAGGTGGACCGTGCGGGCGTAGAAGAAGCGGAGCTTCGCTCCCTGTACGCGACCCACGTACCACCACCAGGCGGCGTTCGCGGCGGCGATGGCGACCAGGGCGTAGACGATGAGAGCGCCCATCACGGGGTCTCACCGCCCTCAGGCTCGTCGTCCGGGCAGAACGCTCCGTCGCTGTGCTCGGGGTCGTCGAGGAGCAGCAGCCCCATCGGCTCGGCGAACTCGGTCCCGAGGTCGATGTCCACACGTCCGGCGGCGGTGTCCACGTTGAGGACGACCTGCCCGGTCGCCTTCGTCGTGGTCGCGCCGATCCCGGTGGCCGTGTAGCGGACGGGCGTCTTGACTTCCTTGGCCGTGGCCTCGACGGCGACCTTGTTCACCGCCTCCGGGTCGATGCCGTACTCCTTCAGCCAGGCCCACAGGTCGTAGCCGATGCCCGCGCCGGAGTCCCACTCCTGCCACAGCAGCCGGGCCACCTCGTCGGCCTGCTTCGTTCCGGCGCGCTCCTCCAGCTCGCGCAGCAGGTACAGCACGCCGTACCCCTGGGTGACCTGGTTGAGGGACAACCGGTACTTCTCCGGCTGCTCCTTGTGGTGGAGCAGGTTCATGGCGCGGTGGTAGTGCATTTGGACGAACGCGGCGTAGTGCTTGGCCATCGCCTCAGCGGTGGCCTCTTCCTCGCTCTTGGGGTACGGGGCGATCTGGTCGAGGGGGCTCACTGCTGGCCGCCCTTCTGCTCGGGCTCGGGCAGCGGGAATCCCGCCGCAGGACTGAACGGGACAGCACCGACCACAGGCCAGTCGGCCACCTTCTCGTCGGTTTCGTAGCCGCACGAGCCCCACGCGTCGGTCGTCATCCACCGGTTCGGGGAAGGAGGGGACGGCCACAGAACGGCGAGCACGCAGCCGTTGGGCTTGCGGCGGACGGTGCCGATTAGGTTCTCCGAGGGGTTCACGAGGCACCGCCGTTCCGCTGCGCCTGAGCGGCCTCGTAGGCGTCGGCCATCGCGGCGAGGTGAGCGGCGAGTTCCCGAGCGTTGTCCGGGCTCATCGACCACTCGTCCGCGCCGTGCGGGAAGATGGTGATGCCGTCGCGGGTGAGGGCCAGGAGGTCGCCGCCGTCGTGCCACTGGATGCCGAGCTCGGCGGGCGGCTCCAGCACGATCGGGGCCTCCGTGCCCTCGACGACGACCGCACGGAAGTGGCGAACCGTCTCGGCGTCACCTTCGCCGTCCCATCTGGTGAGCGTCAGGCTCAGGACGTGGCCCTCTGCGGTCAGGGACAGCGCACTCTCCAGACTTTCCCGCCACCCGTCTCTGCGTTCGCAGACGGCGGCGGCGACCTTCTCGGGAGTGATCTCGCTCATCGGGCGGGGGTCCTCTCGTACGGGTGGATCAGGGCGGGACGGGTGCGGCAGACCGTGAAGTCGTCGGCGGGCGCGGAGCGGATCAGCGAGGCGTGCGCCGCCCATCCGGTGTAGGAGCCGTGACGGCAGTGACGGCCCTCGTGGCGGGCGAACAGGCGGCTCACGACTCGCCCCCGATCTCGACCGGCGGCATCACCGACGTGTGGTCCTGAGGTGTCTGGGTGGGCTGCTCCACGGGCTCTTCCGCGCGCACCGGCGGCTGCTGCGCTTCGGGCGCCGGAACGGGCGGGCTGTCGAGCATCCGCTGGTACCGGTCGCGGGTGTCGGCCAGCTGGTCGAGCAGGACATGGCACGACGCCAACTCCTGCTCGTAGATCGCTGCCGCGTCCTTTACGCGGGCGATCTCCACGTCCACCTGCGGCAGAACGGTGCCGCGCAGGAACTTGGCTGAGCTTTCCGTCAAGCGCTGCACCGGGAAGTCGAGGATGTGCGTGTGCTGCTGAGTCACGGTGGTTCTCCTGAGTCAGAAGTGGTCTGGGAAGGCCGCGCCCGCCCCCGAGCAGGCGCGGAAGATCGGTGGGTCAGGGGATGTGCAGGTCTTCCGGGGAGCCGTGCTTGACGAGGTCGGCCCTCTGGGCGGCGATGCACGCCTCGCATGTGCCGCACGGCCACAGCCCGGTCTTGCGCAGGCAGGGCGTCGTGTCGGTGCAGCACTCGCTGTCCACGGGATGCGTCATCCGGCAGTAGGCGCAGCGCTCCACAGCCACCACGCCAGCCAGCGCGTCAGGCTCGACCTCGCGGACGCTGCCGCACGCCTGGCAGGTCGCCTCCGACCCCTCGATGGTGTGCAAGCCGGTCGTGTCGCAGTCAGGGCAGTAGAGGGGGTGCTGCATCACGCCACCTCCCACGAGTGCCGGAGGAAGCCCAGCTCGTACGCCCAGACGGGCTCAGTGCCGATCTCGTCGTGGTGCGGCCGGCAGACGGCCCGGATGTTGTCCGGGTCGGTGATCGACCCTCCGCGAGCCCTCGTGAGCACCTCGTGGGCGTCGTCGGCGAGGCTCGTACAGCCGGGCACCTCGCACCGGACCAGGCCGGTGCCGTACTTGGCGTCCACCACGCGGCGGCGTTCGCGGTTCTCCTGCTGCCGCTTCTTCGACTGCTTGCGCAACGGAGTGGCGCGCTCGAGGTTGCCGGCCGACCGGAGCGGCGTCTTACGCTCGAGCGGCTTGCCCGGCTTCAACTCCGTCCTGCGGCGGAGCGGGTTGCCTCGCTTCACAGCTGACCACCCGCCAACTGCATCTCCGCGCGGGCCGTCGACTGGATCGTCCGGCCGACGTCGATACGGGCGTGCAGCGCCTTCACGTGCTCCTTCTGAAGGCGCACGAGCGCGGCGGCCTTGCCCCACACCCGCCACAGCTCGACCGTCTCCTCGGTGGCGATCTGCTTACGGTCCTCCACCGAGCCGGGCGCGCTGCGGAACACCTTCGAGAAGGCGACCTTGAACTCGGCCTCGGCGTCCACGGCGACCTCTTCGACCCTGCCGAGTTCCTTGACCGCGTCGTCCAGGTCGCGGGAGAGCTGCCCGAGCTGCTTGACGATCGTGAGCATCTCCGTCACTTGGACTCACCGCCGTTCATCCACAACTCGTCGGTCGCGTCCACTCCGTTGGAGCGGTCGGCGGCCTTCGGGTTGGCGATGGTGTCCTTGACCATCTTGTTGTGCGCCTTCTTCTCCGGACCGGTCATGGTGCCCACGGCGGCGAGCTGCTCGTCCGTCACCTTCGACCTCGAGATGGTGCCGTCCTTGTTGCGGGGCAGGCCGTCCGCAGGGAGCTCGAGGACCTTGCGGCGCTGCCCCACGGCCTCGAGGAGCCTGTTCGCCGTCTCGGCGTTGATCCGGTCGGCCCGCTTGGCGTCGATGACGTCCTGCCGGAACCCGTTGACGTGATCCAGGTCGGTCTCAGCCAGGCGCTTCTCGAACACCTCGACCCAGTCGGCGTCCACGACCACCTGGGCGTCCGCAGCACGCTGCCGGGCAGGCACCGCCCGCTGGCCGGCGTCGGCCACCGCGTTCTCCGCAGCCGGGTTGGCGCGGTCGCCCTTCATCCACTGCTCGAGCGCAACCCCGAACCGCTGGGCCGCGTTACGCAGCGCGTCGCCGATCAGGACCTTGACCGCGTCCGACTGCTTCGACGGGCACGACCCGTAGCCGGGGCGGGTGACACCGCAGATCGTCAGCTTGATCCACAGGCCGACCGGGTTGCCGAAGTCGTCGACGTCCATCAGCGGCAGGCCGTTATCGTCCAGCGCGAACGGCTCCCACGTGTACTCCGGGTCCACCTGGAGAAGCCGCTCGGTGACATGGGCATGGCCGACGTAGTCGATGTGAATGTGCCTGGTCGACACATACGCCTGACACTCGGCGCAGCGCTCCTCCTTGTGCTGCTTGCAGTTGACCCGCCGGTCAGAGCAGTCCTTGCAGGTGACGCGGGGCAGCTTGCCGATCTGCGAGGGCTTGAACGGCGCCATCAGCTCGAGCAGCTTGCTCCGCTCCGCCTCCGTGATGCTCACGTGTCGCGCTCCCTGTCGTACTCGAGGTTGTCGGCGTCGGTCATCTCTGCCTCTGCCGGGTTGGCAGGGTCGCGAGGGATCAGCGGCCTGAAGGGCGTCGACAGGCACAGGACGATCCGGTCGCCCCGACACGGCTCGGCGTCCACCGCGTGGCCGTGGGCGTTCACGTCCTGCCAGCGGATGTGCCACATCGCGCCCACCAGTCGCGCCTCGACGATCCGAACCGGCTGGCCCCCGTTCCATGCCGGACAGCGGGCGACCATGCCTCTGCTGAGAAGGCGCACGTTGATCGCCTGACGGGCGAACGTCTCAGCGTCAGCGCGGGCGAACCGGGGACGGCCGGCGACTCGCTTGCAGGGAATCCACCCGTAGCCGACCCATCGGGAGATGGTGCGGTAGTCGACCTTCCACTTGCGGGACAGGTAGGCGACACCGCACACCTCAGGCGCATCCGCCGGGAGCGGAGGGAGCAGGCCCATCACCACGGCACCTCCTCATCCACGGAGGGCTGCCACACCCGGACGAGCGGTCCACGCTCGCGGTTCACGCGCTCAATGTCGTAAGAGGTTCCGTCACCTGCGATGAACCGCAGGCGGCCCACGCCCTCGTCCACAACGTGGAGGAGACGTCCGTTGCGGTCCTGCCAGACCTCGTTGACCTTGGGGCGCCCGTCAGCGGGCGTGATCCGCTCGATCTGCACGTCGCGCCAGCAGAGCGGGATGTGCAGGGTCACACCGCCGCAGTCGTCCTCGACGTCCACGTGGACCTCGGGCCAGGAATCCTGATCGTCGACGACCTTGGCGACCTTGCCCAGCAAGGTGACGCGGATGGTCTCTCCAGGCAGGTAGCTCATGCCGTCACCGCCGCTGCCTGCTCGGCGGGCTCCCACCGGTAGCCGTTCGCGGTCCAGCGCGGCTTCCCGTAGTAGTCGCGCTGCACGTACTGCACGTAGGCGACACCGCCCCGCTTGAGGGCGCTCGCCGCCGCGTGCCAGGCGTCCCGGTCCAGCCGGTGGTGACCGTTACGAACCCCCGTCAGGGAGCCGTACCAGCCCTCCGACCAGCCCCAGCCGATCACCTTCCGGTCGGCGGGGATGACGGCCACGTAAGCGCCGTCCACGGCAGGCCGGTACAGACGCTGCCCCTCCGGGCGGTACACCACGACCGCCTCGCCGGGCTGGATGGGGACGATGACGACCTCGTTGGGCTGCGGCCTCGCGTCGATCAGGGCGCTCACGCGGACACCTCCGCCGTTTTGCGCGGGGTGCCGTCCAGGTCCACGGCGAGCGCGTACTGGACGTCCTCGACCATGCCGACGACGACCTTGCTGCACACCCGGTCGGCTCCGGCGTACACGTTCACGTACAGCGGGCCGAAGTGGATCTTCACTCCGCCGTGCTTGCCGTCGGCCCACTCCTCGACCGGCGCACCGTGCTCACGCCCGCGCCGTGCCGCGTCCACGATGAACGCAACCGCGTCCCTGTCCGTGGGCACCGCCACGAGCGTGTACCGGGCGATGTGGACGTTGGCGTGCTTGGCGAGATCCGGGTTCGCCGCCAGAAACGCGGCCACCTGCTCGTAGGCGCGGGCGTACTCCAGCGCCTCCGTGACGGACTCGGGCTGCTCAACGTCCGGCGTCACGCCGGTCTCCAGGGCGCTCATCGGGCCTCACCCACCCGGTTCTCGATGTTGATGACGGCCTGCACGTACGCCTTGGGCGACAGCCTCTTCAGGTCCTCCCAGACCTGCGTCTGTCCGGCCACGTCGTGCGGCTCAGGGATTACGCTGTTCATGACTTGCCTGCTCTCTACTCGTGTTGCTCTCGTGAGCGGGTGGGTCTGGGCTCTGGCCGGTGGCTCGGTCAGGGCCCGCAGCAGTTCAGGGGGTGGCGACGCGCTGCCGAGGGACGAACGCGTTCCACTCGTCGTCGGCGCGGTCCAGCTCGGCCAGCAGCGAGACGCGCTGCGACAGGCCCACCGTCATGTAGGCGGCGCCGAGACGCTCAGCGGCGGTCATGCGATCTCTCCGATCGCGAACAGGCCGTCCTGCCTGTTGAACTGCTTGTTCAGCCGCTTTCGCAGCCAGTCCAGGCCCTCAGGTGTGACTCGGGTCGTCGGCCACGCCTTGCTGCCGCCCTTCACCGGGTTGACCTTGAAGAACCGCTCCATGCCCTTGAACTGGTAGGGCGTGTTGTTCGACTTCAGGATCTTCAGGTCGTCGCCGCGCAGCAGGTCGAGGAAGTTGTTACGGCCCAGCCCGCCCGTGATCCGGCTGAAGATCTGCGCCACGGCAGCCCAGTCGAAGGTGCCGTCCGCGTCCATCAGGTCGCGATACGCCTCCGCCAGTGGCTTCTCGTGGGCGAGTTCTTCCCTCGTCTCGTTGTGCGCCTCGACTTCTGTGGCGAGGGCTCGGAGAGCGGACGGGTAGTCCTGCGGGATCGCGACCTGCTGCCGTTCGGCGTTCAGGAGGTAGGTGCGGACGTTCCGCGCCACCTCCGAGTCGCGCAACAGCATGCCGACGTTGAGGACGGTGCGCCGCGTGAAGAGCGCCAGGTGGCGGGCGGGCGGGAGCGTAAGGTCCCCGAGGGACCTTACGAACTCGGCTCGCTCGCGACCGGTCAGGACGCGGTACTCGTTGCCTTCCAGCTCGGCTCGGTTGTCCTTCACCAGGCTCTTGATCGCCTCCACGCCGACCTCGAAGTAGCTCGCGACCAACTCGGTGGTCACGTGGAAGTCGTCGGGAAGCGTCCGGAGGGCCTTGACCTTGTCGAGAGCGTCGGTCTGGTTCACGTACTCCTGGCGGAGGACGCTCGACTCGGTGAGAGCGAGCTCGTTCACGCCGACCGCCTCACCGGAGCGGGCTTGCCGAGCAGGCCCTTCTCCTTGAAGTAGGGCAGGACCAGCGCTGCGATGGTGGCTAACGCGACGGGGTCCTCAACCACGGGAGGCAGGCCCTGCTCGGTACGGGTGCGAGCCACCCAGGCATCGATGCGGTCGCGGTCGACCTGGCAGGCGGCCATCAGAGCGTCCCTCCGGCGTCGGACCGCGCTATTGCAGCGGTGTCCACGTGCAGGGCGCGGGCGATCAGGTTGAGCTTCAGGTGGGAGATGGGGCGCCGCTCCAGTTCGATGTTCCGCAGGGACTGCGGGTGCATGTCGATGCGGGCGGCGAGCTCCTCGATGCTGAGGCCGTCCTTCTCGCGGAGGGCTCGGATAGCCGGGCCGTGCTGCGGCGTGTTCTTGGTTGGTGGCACATGGACACACTATGACTCAGTTACGCACAGCGCAAGAGGCATCTATGACTCAGTCGGACTTCAACAGCCTCCGAATGTGACTCAGATGGACTCATGATGCTGGTGTTACATCCACGTGTTGACCTGCGGTAACCCTCGATTACATGAGAGGGTTGACTAGTCCTATTGAGTCGGCCACGCTCTACGTAGCGACAAATGACGAGAGGTGTCAGACGTGAGCACGCCTGAACCACAGAGGTGGAAGAGCCTCGGGAAGTCGCTTCTAGCGCGACGCGTCGAACTCGACCTCCGCTACCGCAACCGCCGAACCTTCGCATCCGCAGTAGGGCTGGACTACCGAGTCCTCTACGACATCGAAAGCGGCAGGCGAACCAACTACTCCAGTTCCACGCTTCGCGCTGTTGAACGCGCCTACAGGCTCCAGGCCGGCAGCATCGATGACCTGCTCAGTGGAGGCCACCTGCTCCCACTTGACGGGGAAACAGTCGAGCCCTCGACCCCTCCGCAGCCCGTCGAGCCCTCCAAGCACCAGTACGAAGACGCAGCCGAGCAGCACCTCTGGGAGACGCCTGACTTGAGCGAGGCTCAACGCCAACAGTTGATCTTTGTTGTGCAGGCGATGCGTCGGGCAGAGGAATCCCCCGGGCGCGAGCGCCCCCAGGCGGAGGTTCGAGAGTTCCGCCGGCGCGGCCAGTAGTCCATCCCCCTGCACGACGCAGGCCCACAGCGCCAGAGCATGCCCCGGTGGCGTCACTGGATGTGCCCTGGTGACGTCACGTCACGATCAGGTTACGACACCTTGCGCCCTGTGGACTTATTTGCGCTCTTAAGCGTCGAATGTCGAATGAAACATTCGGGGCGAGGGGGATCTCCGGCGCCTATTGGGGACGCCGCGCACCAAGAGGAACGAACGTGACATCACCGATGAACAATGGGGCATCAGAACAGAAACTCATTCAACACGTCCTCGCCGTGATCGAGGAGCGGCTAGCCGCCGCGAAAATTCTCAGCGAAGCCTCGTTCCATGACCCCACCTTCATGCAGCTGCGCTTCAACGAAGTGATAGGTGATCTCGAACTGGCCCACGACACCATCGCAGAGCTGACCGACCTGCTCTACGGCAGCGAGGAAAACCCTGTCCCCACCGAGCTTCGGCACGCGATGAGGAGCCGCGGCGGCAAGGCGCAGCCGGTGTGCCTACAGCTCGGCGGAATCCAGCGGACGGTTCTCGTCCCCCCGCACGGTGAGGACGATCCCATCGCCGAAGCCCGCCTCTGGCGGCGACTCCAAGAGCGGTATGGGGAAGGTCGCCGATGAGATTCCCCAAAATCATCTCCGTGAAGGACGCGCTCCTTCCCGTCGTCGTCTACGAGGAGGACGGCGAGATAGTTGTCGAAGTAGACGAAAAACTCACAGGCAGGAAGCGGGCATCGGCGATTATGGACGCCATACGCGCCCACGAGCGTGGCCTGGGATCTGTCGTGGTCCTGCCCCTCATGGTGTACGCGTGGGAACCAGTCAAGGCCGCGGCCCGTAACCATCCGGCAGCTGCAACAGCAGCGACAGCTGCGGGAGTGGTCGTGATCGGTGCGGCGATCGCCTTGCCCACCCTTCACGATGACGGCAGCGCCGCACCCGTTGTCGCCGCCCCAACCCACACCGTGGTCGCCACCGTGACCGCGGTGCCCACCACTACCCCATCGGGCAGAAAGCCCACCCCCAAGGCGACGGTCACGAGCCCGCGCGTCAACACCACACCCGCCCCCGATGACGTCAAACCGGCATCCACGCCGCAGCCGACGCCGATGCCGACTCCGACCGGGAGCATTCCGCCAACGAACAGGCCCCCGATCAAGACCAGTCCTTCAACGGAGATCGTAGAGATCTTCGCGTCTGTTGCGCCTCTGAATCCCACCCAGGCGGCCACCGCCCTACCAACCGAGATCGTCTCTCCGCCGGCGATAACGCCGGCGCCCGAGTCGGTTTCGGTGGCAGCGCCCGATCGCGATTGTCTCCTGCGGCTCGATCTTGAACCGCTGCTCGACGCGTGCGTCGGCTAGAACCGCCACACCGGGTCGAGGCGGTCCGGATCGAACGTCTTCCTCCCGCGGACGGCCACAGGGCGTGCCCATACACGCTCCAACACCACCGCGATGACAGACCGCCGCCGGGACGCCTCGACCTCGCCGTCAAGGAGGAAGCGTTCAAGGCCGTCGCGATCAGCGGGCAGTCCGGCCAGCACCCGGTCCACGTCCGCTCGTCCCAGCGCTGACTTCGCCGCCTCCAGACGCGCCTGGAGCGGCTTGCGCGCCGCCATCCACTCGATTCTTGAGATCACGCCCGAACCGTGGTCGGCCGCCAGCTGCTCCAGCTCGTGCTCGCAGGCGGCGATCTCGGCCAACACGTCACCCTCGTCAGGCCCGCTCTCCGCATCCTTCAGGGCGGCAGCGAACCCTTCCGACGTGAGGATCTTCGCCGCGCCGGCCGCTATGACGTCGTCGGTGTAGTCGGTTCGGACGCTGATGCGCCCGCACCCTGGGCGGCCCGGCTGTCCGTCGCACACGTAGCTGCGGACGCCCTTCTGTCGCGTACGGCCGACCATGCGGTGTTTGCACACGTCGCAGTAGATGAGCCCGGTCAGCAAGTACCGGCCTGTCGCCCCAGGGGATACCCGCCTGGAGGGGTCCGTGAGCAGGGTGCGGAGTCTCGCAGAGTCGGCGGGCGAGATGATCGCGGGCCACTCCCCTTGCCCCATGATCTCGCCAGTTCGGACACGTCGCGTCTCATGCCTCGACCGCGGGATGTGCTCCCTCAAGCCCGCGATCCGGCCGGACACCAGAATGCGCGCAAGCGTCGGCGTCGACCACAGCCCTTGAGCTGGGCTGGGGACGCCTTGCTCCTGGAGAGACCGGGCGACGGCTGCCGGGGACTCGTCGGCTTCAAGCCGTGCCCGGACGGAGTCGGCGAAGTCCCCGATCTGGTTCTCGGCGATGGAGCGCACCTGCCGAGCCGTCCAGATGCCGGTGGACGTGGTCGGGATTCCGCGCTTGTTCAGGTCACGGCAGAGGCCGGCGAGCGCCTCCCCGGCGAGCACGCGACGGGCGCACTCGCGGATGACGTCGGCCTCTTCCGGCACGATCTCGATGCGGACGATCCGCCGCGGCGGGTCCGGCTGGTCGTATATACGGCGGTACCCGTACGGCCGGTATCCGCCGCCCGTGGGCTTGCCGCTCTTGGCCAGTTCCAGATGCTTGGCCTTGATGCGTTCGGCCTTGTGCTCCGACTCGTACACCGCGACGGCTCCGAGCTGGCGGGCCACCATCTTGCCGCTTGGCGTGGACAGATCCACGAGCCCGGCTTTCACCGTGTGCGTGACCACCTCGTGTGGGGCGCAGGCGGCGATGTACTCCTCCAGCTCGGTCATGCTGCGATGGAGGCGGTCAGTGTGCCAGGCGACGACGACGTCAGCGCGGCCCTGCTTGAGGTCGTCCAGCATGCGCAGGTAGTCGGGCCGGGGCTTGCCGGTGTAGGCGGAGATGTCGTTGTCGACGTACAGCTCCAGCACTTCCCAGCCCATGCGCTGGGCCAGATCCCTGCAGTCGGCTTCTTGGCGTTTGACGCCGAGGCCGGCGCCTTCTTTGTCTCGCGAGATACGGACGTAGATCACGCATCGGGATCGAGGGGTGGGGGTCATGTATCAAATTGAAACACCACTAGACACGACCGTCCAGCCTGCTTCGCTGAGGCCCACACCGAACTCGGCCGCGATGTGCATGCCGTACGCCGTGGCGGCTCGAGCGCCGACTACGGCGACGGAGCGCAGGCAGGAGAAGCGCAGGTCGGCGGTGCCGTGGAGCCACAGGCCGAGGGGTCGCCCTGCGCCCAGTTGGTCGAGCTGGGTGGGCCACTCCGAGGCGCCGGGGATGACGAGCCTGGCTCCGGCTTGCGCTCCTGCGGCAAGGTCGGCTGCGGGGTCTGCCGTTGCCAGGCGGGCCTGCCAGGTTCTAAGGCGTTTGTCTAGTTCTGACTCGCGTTGGTGCTGTGACTCCTGGCTGAGGAAGGAGGGTGGGAGCCTGTTCGCGAGGACTGCCTCGACTGCTCCAGCCGCGCCGCAGTGGGCCACGAGGCGGCCCATGGAGGTGTCGCCCACGTCGGCGGCACGCATGAGGGCGGCCCTTGCCTCGTGCTCCGGGGTGTTCATCTGACTCCTGAGATTTGGTGATGGCTGGATTGTTGGGACGTGCCCTCTTCAGGCAAGGCGGGGCGTCGCGAGGCGGTTGGCGCACGCGTCTCGCGTCGTGGGGCGTTCTGGTGCCTTGGCATCGAGGGGAATGAGCAGGACCGCTAGAGGCTGGCTCCTAGCCACAGAGTGAGGGCTGTGGTGGTTTCCTCGTGATCGGGGCGGTCCTTTTCGGCAAGGTCCGCGAGAGTCCAGGCGACTCTGATGACGCGGTCGAGACCTCGGGCGCTGAGGGAGCCGGAGTCGAGGCAGGCTGTCATCGGTTTCATGGCGGATTCCGGCGGGCGAAGCTCGGCGTGGAGGGTGGACGAGGGGATCTCGGCGTTCGTACGCCAGGGAGTGCTTGCCAGGCGATTCGCGGCTCGCTGGCGGGCTGCCAGGACTCGTTCCGCCACGGTCTTGCTGGGCTCCACGAACTGGCGGTCGGCCATGAGTTCACGCCTGGAAGAGCGGGCGACGGTGACCTTCATGTCGATGCGGTCGAGGAGAGGGCCTGAGAGCTTGCCGATGTAGCGTCGCTTGGCTGTGGGCGTGCACTGGCACGGTTCGCCCTTGCCCTGGGGTTGCGCGCAGGGGCATGGGTTGGCTGCGAGAACCAGCATGAACTTCGCCGGAAAGGTGACCGAACCGACCGATCTGGCGACCGTGACCCGGCCGGACTCCAGGGGCTGGCGGAGGGAGTCGAGGACGTGGCGCGGAAACTCGGGAGCCTCGTCCATGAAGAGCACGCCCCTGTGGGCCAGGGAGACGGCACCCGGGCGTACGACCGTGCTGCCACCGCCGATGATCGAGGCCGCTGTTGCGGTGTGGTGGGGGCTGACGAACGGGGGCCTGCTCATCATGGGGCAGTCGGGCGGCAGGACGCCTGCCACTGAATGGATGGCCGTCACTTCGAGAGCGTGGTCCAACTCGAGGTCGGGCAGGAGCGTGGGGAGCCGCTCGGCCAGCAGGGTCTTTCCCGTGCCGGGTGGGCCCAGCATCCAGAGATTGTGGCCGCCGGCGGCGCAGACCTCCAGTGCTCGGCGGGCCATGGGCTGGCCGACCACGTCCGCCAGATCGACGGCCGGGCGGGCGGACGGCTGGGGCGGATCCGGGAGGGCGCCGACACTCAGCTGAGGTGGGCTGTCTCCCCTGCGCAGCCACTCCACCAGCTGGCGTAGATCGGTGACGGGGACGACTCTGACATCCGGCACCAGGGCCGCTTCCGCCGAGTTCGCGGCCGGGACCACCACCGTGACGTCGCCGTGCTTCGCGGCGCCCAGCACCGAGGGAAGGATGCCGCGTACGGGTCGAAGCCGGCCGTCGAGGCCCAGCTCGCCCAGGAAGAACGGCTCGGCGATGCGCTCGGCGGGCACCACACCGGCGGCGCCGAGGACCGCCACGGCTATGGCCAGGTCGAACTGGCTGCCGCGCTTGGGGAGGCTGGCAGGGAAGAGGCTCACGGTGATGCGAGCGTCGGGCCAGGCGTAGCGGCTGTTGACCATGGCTGATCTGACGCGTTCGCGGGCCTCGCTCAGGGCCGTGTCGGGGAGGCCGATGAGATGAATGCCGGCCAGGCCGTTGCCGACATCCGCCTCCACCTCGACGCTGCGGCCTGTGACGCCGACCAGCGCCACGCTGCGGGTTCTGGCCACCGTCATCTAGATCGCCCCCCTGACGTGACGCAGGGCGAAGTCGCCGGCGAAGCGCTCCAAGGCGATCACGTCGACCCTGACGGTGGCGAAGGTGCGGGGCTGGCCGGCGAGCCACGTGGCGGCCAGCATGCGGAGCCTGGCCAGCTTGGCCGGACGTACCGACTCCAGGGCGGTGCCGTGGGATCTGCCGGACCGGGTCTTGACCTCCACGACGACCAGGTTGGGGCCGTCTTCGGCGATGATGTCGATCTCGCCGTGGCGACAGCGCCAGTTGCGCTCGATGATGTGCAAGCCCTCGGCTTCGAGATAGTCGACGGCCAGTTGCTCGCCGTGCTTGCCGAGTTCGTTCTTCGCGGACATGTGCCACCTCCCGCCGATGACGTTCGCCTATGCGGGGTGGACGTCTTGGGCCCGAACGGGATTCTGTGGATGACGGGTGCGCGGACGCAAAGATCTGTGGACGAGCGGGCACACGATCTGCGGGGTGACCTCGGGAGGAGCCGGCGGTGACAGCCCTCGGCGGGGTCCTACTTCGCCGCTCCGCCGCCGACCTGGCGCGCGTGCTGCGCTGGGGGATCAGCCGCACCCTGACCGCCCTGTGCCGCTCCACCCAGCGGACCCGGCAGACCCGGCCCGGCGGCGGTGATCAGCCGGGCCGACCCGGGCCAAGGCGAAGATCGCGGACGCGCGGATCCCGTACCTCACTCCCCGGCGCTCCAGCGCGCTGGCTTGCGGGAGCAAGCTGGGCCGGAACTCCAGACTCGTGCCGAATCCGCAGCCTGCTATCGGATCACCCGGTACGTCAGGTGGGTGACGAGGCTGGTGCCCGAGGGGACGCCGAGGGGTTGCAGGTTGATGTCCCCGACGTTGTCGAGCAGCCGCTCTCCGTTGCCGAGGATCACGGGCGCGACGTGCAGGCGCAGCTCGTCGATGAGCCCTGCCGCCAGGTACTGGTTCACCGTCTCGGCTCCGCCGGCGATGGCGACGTCGCGGTCGCCCGCGGCCTCGCGGGCCTGAGCCATGGCCGCCCCGATCCCGTCGGTGACGAAGGTGAACGTCGTGCCACCCTTCATCGTCACCTGCTCGCGCGGGTGGTGGGTGAGGACGAAGACCGGCGCGTGGTACGGCGGCTCGTCGCCCCACCAGCCGCTCCAGTCCAGGTCCCAGGTGCCGCGGCCGGGGCCGAACATGTTGCGGCCCATGATGAAGGCGCCGGCCGCGGTGATGCTCTCGATCACCGCGGCGTGCTGCTCGGGCTCATCGAACATCCACCGGTGCAGGCGCCCGCTCACGCCCTCGCCGAACGGGTTCTCGAGGCTCTGGTGCGGCCCTGCCACGAAGCCGTCGAGGGACATCGCCATGTCACAAGTGACCTTGCTCATCTCACTGCCTCCTGCGTTCCCGGCGCCCGTCTGACGCCGCCTTCACGAGGAGGTCGGAACCGTCCACCCGTTCTCTACATGCCGACCGGAATCCTCCCGATCACCAGAGCGGCTGCCAACCCCGCCGCAGCCCCGAAGAGCCCCCGTTCTCCTCGTTCGTGAGGGGCCGGGGACCCTCTGCTCTGCCCGGCGTGAGAGGGACAGTCACTGAACGGTGGCGGACGATGACACTCCAGGGACCGCGTCCGCCCCTGCAACGCTCCGGTGGCGGCAACGTGCATGCTCTCAAGACGCCGCGAACGGGCGGGATCCCGACGGCGTTCAAGCGTGAGGCGGCGTCCCGGCTGCGGAACGCGCCTCCTTCACGAGCGAGCCCCAGCGGCTACCCGGAGAAGCCCTCCTTCGGCATCTCCAGGTCGGCCTTGGCCAGTTCCTCCACGTTGACGTCCTTGAACGTGACCACGCGGACGTTCTTGACGAACCGCGCCGGCCGGTACATGTCCCACACCCAGGCGTCCTGCATCTTCACGTCGAAGAACACGTCGCCGTTCTCGGCGGTGCGGACGTCGAGGTCGACCGAGTTGGTCAGGTAGAACCGCCGCTCCGTCTCCACGACGTACGTGAACAGACCCACGACATCGCGGTATTCGCGGTAAAGCTGCAGCTCCATCTCGGTTTCATACTTTTCGAGATCTTCTGCGCTCATCGCGGTCCTCCTGTCGTACCGGTCCCCCGGTTAGCCTGCTCAGGCAACCCCGGCCCCCATTTCATTTTCACCCATCTCCCTGGCCACCGTGACGAAGGAGTACCGGTGGTGCGGGCACGGGCCGTGGGTCTCCAGTGCCAATCTGTGTCCTGGCGTCACATACCCCTTGTGATCGGCGAAGCCGTACGAGGGGTATTCCGCGTCGAGCGAAACCATCATCCGGTCCCTCGTCACCTTGGCCACGATCGACGCGGCGGCCACGCACGCCGCCACCTGGTCACCCTTCCACACGGCCAGCGACGGCGCCGGAAGGCCCGGCACCGGGAAGCCGTCCGTGAGGATGTACGCCGGGTGGCAGGACAGCCGCGCCACCGCCCGCCTCATTCCTGAGACGTTGCACCGGTGCAGGCCCCTGGCGTCGATCTCCTCCGGGGGGATCGTGACCACGCTCACGTACGCCGTGTCGACGATCCGGGCGTAGAGACGCTCGCGCACCGCTGGTGAGAGCAGCTTCGAGTCGCCCAGGCCGTCGATCTGCTTGCGCAGCACGACCGCCGCGACCACCAGGGGTCCGGCGCACGCGCCGCGGCCTGCCTCGTCCACGCCTGCGATCGGGGTGAGGCCGCGGCGGGCCAGCGCCCTCTCGTAGGCGTAGAGACCGGAATCGCGCCTGACGACGCTCGGTCGAGGGCGGAACGCAACTGTCATGACACAGGAAGGGTACGCCTCAATCGCCGCAAACCGCGACCGAAAGCCTGCCCTACTTGACCTTGTCGAAGGTCTCGGGCTTCTGGAAGATCAGCGCCCGCGACAGCGGCCAGTAGCGCACGACGGCCGTGCCGATCACCGCGTCTTCGGAGATGAAGCCGCCTCCCGGCTCCTGGACGTGGGAGCGCGAGTCGGCGGAGGCGCTGCGATGGTCGCCCATCAGCCAGAGCTTGCCCTGAGGGACCGTGTACGAGAAACGCTCCTTGGACGGGAAGTCGTCGGGGTACAGGTAGGACGACTCGTCGAGCGGCGTGCCGTTGACCGTGACCCGCTTCTTGGAGTCGCAGCAGGCCACCTTGTCGCCGCCGACGCCGATGACCCGCTTGATCGTGTCCTCGCCGTTCCAGCCCTTGAACACGATGATGTCGCCGCGCTCGGGCTTGCCCGCGAGCTTGTTGACGAACACCCGGTCGTTGATCAGCAGGGTGTTCTCCATCGATTCGGAAGGGATGTAGAACGATCCGACCACGAACGCCTGGAGCAGCAGCGCGATGCCGACGCCCAGCACGAGCAGTAAGACCGTCTCGCGGAAGCCGCCCTTTTTCTTCTTCTCCACCGCCTCCGCCTTCTTGGTGACGGCCATCAACGCTTCTTCCTGACCAGCCGCCGACGCAGCAGAACCAAGGGTACGGCTCCGGCGAATCCGGCGAGCATCGGGGTGGCGCCACCGAGCGCCAGCGCGGGCTGCGCGAACGTGTCGGGGATGGACAGCGTCGTCGCTCTGGAGAACGGCCACACGATGACGAACGCCCGGCCGACGACCTGGCCTTCGGGGATCGAGCCGCCACCTGGATCGCCCTGGTGCGAGCGCGAGTCGAGCGAGACGAGGCGGTGGTCGCCCATCACCCAGAGCCGCCCCTCCGGCACCTTGATGTCGAAGAACTTGTCGGACGGCACGTTGCCCGGATAAAGATAGCTTTGCTCGTCGATGGCCACACCGTTGACCGTGATGCGCCCTTGGGGATCGCAGCACTTCACGTGGTCGCCGCCCACGCCGATGACCCGCTTGATGTAGTCCTTCTCGCCGGGCACCACGCCGAACGCGGTGCCGACCCAGCGGAAGAACGCGGCGACCGGGTTGGACGGCTCCTCCATCTGGAACTCGCCATCCCACGAGTCGACTCCGGAGAACACCACCACGTCACCGCGCTCGATGTCGCGCGTGTGGTAGACGAGCTTGTTCACCAGAACCCGGTCGTTCTTCAGGAGAGTGTTCTCCATCGACTCGGACGGGATGTAGAAGGCCTGGATCACGAAGGTCTTGATGATCAGGGCCAGCACCAGCGCCACGACGACGAGGACGGGCAGTTCCTTCCAGAACGACCCTTTCTTGTCCTTCTTTTCGTCCTTCGCTGGCTTTTGAGTCTCTTCGGCGACCACGTCCACCTCGTCCTCGACAGGGCGGCGCGGCGCGCCGGGCTCCTGGCTTTCGTTAGTCATCGCTGACGAGCCTAGATGATGCTTCGGCTCGACAAGCCTCGACCGACGTTACACCCGCGCACGAGTCGCTCCACATAAAGGAAACTCACCGCAAAGCCGAATGGCCCGCGAACCACGCGGGCCATTCGGAAAGGTCTGGGCTACTTGGCGGGCGTGGCTTCGCGCTTCTCGCGGATGCGAGCGGCCTTGCCGCGCAGGTCGCGCATGTAGTAGAGCTTGGCGCGGCGCACGTCGCCGCGGGTCACGAGCACGATCTTCTCGATGACCGGGCTGTGCACGGGGAAGGTCCGCTCGACGCCGACGCTGTAGCTGACCTTGCGGACCGTGAAGGTCTCGCGGGCGCCGCTGCCCTGCCGGCGCAGCACAAAGCCCTTGAAGACCTGGACGCGGGAGCGGTTACCTTCGACGACTCGGACGTGAACCTCGAGCGTGTCACCCGGACGGAAGTCGGGGACGTCGCTGCGCAGGGTCGACTTCTCGAGCTCCTGGATCTTCGTGTGCATGAGAGCTGTTCCTCAAGTCCTCGCGAGCACGCGGAGGTCCACCCGGCGAGAGCTCGCGGCGGACGCGCCTGCTGATTGATGAACCCGGGATCATTCCCGGGCATGACGGACCAACCGCATGGCAGTTGGCAGCGCTTCAGTTTGCCATATCTTCCGGCCCGACGCGAAACGACAGCTCTTCGAGCAGCCTGCGATCGTGCTTGTCGAGCGTCGCCGGATCGATCGCCGCCGCCAGCTCGGGACGGTTCGCGACAGTGCGGCGCAGCGCCTGGTCACGCCGCCACCTGGCCACGTTCCCGTGATGCCCGGACAGCAGCACCGGGGGCACCTCACGCCCCCGCCAGACGGGCGGTTTGGTGTAGACGGGGCCTTCGAGCAGGTTCCGCATGGCTCCGGGCGCGAAGGAGTCGTCGACGACCGAGTGGACGTTGCCGAGCACCCCCGGCAGCAGCCTGCCGACGGCCTCGACCATCACCAGCACCGCCACCTCTCCCCCGGCCAGGACGTAGTCGCCGATGCTGACCTCGTCGACGCGCAGGCGGGCGCCGTACTCGGCCATGACGCGCGAGTCGATGCCCTCGTACCGGCCGCACGCGAACAGCAGCCACGGCTCGGCCGCCAGTTCCTGGGCGAGCTCCTGCGTGAACGGCCTGCCGCTCGGCGTCGGGACGATCATCCGCGGCGAGCCGCCCTCGATGACCGTGTCGATGGCCTCACCCCACACCTCGGGCTTCATGACCATGCCGGGGCCGCCGCCGTACGGGGTGTCGTCGACGGTCTTGTGCACGTCGTGCGCCCAGTCGCGGAGCTGGTGCACCCGCACGTCGAGGATGCCGCGCTCGCGCGCCTTGCCGATCAGCGAGACGTCGAGCGGGGTGAAGTACTCGGGGAAGATCGAGATGATGTCGAGCCGCATCGTGCCCTCCGGCCCACCCGTCACAGCAGGCCCTCTGGCGGATCGACCACCAGGCGCCCCGCCTCCAGGTCGACCTCGGGCACCAGGGCCCTGACGAACGGGATGAGCGCCTCGTCGCGCCCGCTCCGCCGTACCACCAGCAGATCCTGACCGTGGTGCAGGACGTCGGTGACCTCGCCGACCTGCTCGCCGGACGTGGTCACGACCGCGAGCCCGATGAGCTGGTGGTCGTGGAACTCGTCGGGATCGTCGGACGGCCGCACGTCCGCGGAGTCGATGACCAGCATCGTGCCGCGCAGTTCCTCCGCCACGTTGCGGTCGGCGACCCCCTGGAAGGTGACCAGGAGCGTGCCCTTGTGCCAGCGGCAGCTCTCGATGACGAGCGGCCCCCTGTCGGCGGGGTCGGTGACGATCGACGCGCCGACGGCGAAGCGCAGCTCTGGATCGTCGGTGCGCACCTCGACGGTCACGTCACCGCGTACGCCGTGCGGGCGGCCTATCCGGCCGACGACCAACTGCACGTGAAACCTACCTCTTCTTACGCGAGCGCCCTCATCGGAGGAAACCGATGAGGGCGCACAAACCTGACGCTAACGGACTGCTTCGTGCAGGTCGAGGAGATCGACCCGGACGAACTTCCCGTCGGCCAGGGCGTTCACGACCGTGCGCAGCGCCTTGGCGGTGCGCCCGCCGCGTCCGATGACCTTGCCCAGGTCCTCGGGGTGCACCCGGACCTCCAGGACGCGCCCGCTGCGAATGCGGCGTGCGCGGACCCGGACATCGTCGGGATGTTCGACGATGCCCTTCACGAGGTGCTCGAGGGCCTCCTCGAGCACCTCAGCCCTCGCCCTCGGTCGGGGTCTCGGCGGGGGCCTCAGCCTCGTCCTTCTTCTTGGCCTTCTTCGGCGTGGTGGCGGCCGTGCCGGTGTCGCCACCGGACAGCGCCTCCTTGGCCGCGGCCTCGTAGAGAGCGTGACGGTCGGCCGCCGGCTCGGCGACCTTCATCGGCGCGGGGGCGGGCTCGCCCTTGAACTTCTGCCAGTCGCCGGTCAACTTGAGCAGCTTGAGAACCGGCTCGGTCGGCTGCGCGCCGACACCCAGCCAGTAGGCAGCGCGCTCGGCGTTGACCTCGATGCGCGAAGGGTTGTCCTTCGGGTGGTACAGGCCGATCTCCTCGATCGCCCGGCCGTCACGCTTGGTGCGGCTGTCGGCGACGACGATTCGGTACTGAGCGTTGCGGATCATGCCGAGCCGCTTGAGCTTGATCTTGACTGCCACGGGTGTGGTCTCTCCTGCATTCGAGCGTGGGCGAACGGCACCGCATCGAGTGGGGCACGATGGGGTGGCGTTCAAGGGACAGGCACAACTGGCGGGAGGTGAGAGGGCACCCGCCTGGTCGCGATGTTCCAACATGTCATTGTGCCAGATCCACGGCACTGCCTACGCCTGGAAGGCACATGCCGACGCAAAGGGTCGGCAAGCGTCGCGTGTCGTCCCGCCGTCAGGTCCGGCGCGGAGCCGCCTTGATCAGCAGCGCGCCGACGATGAGGTAGGCGGAGGACGGCCGGGCGAGCGGAGCGGCTCGCCCGGGTTGGGTTACTTCTGGCCGGGGAGGCGCAGCTTGCTCGGGTCGAAGCCGGGCGGGAGCTCCATGCCCGGCGGGAGCTTGCCGCCCAGGTTGCCCAGCACTCCGCCCTGCGTGGGCGCCGCGGGAGCCTCTCCCGAGGACGAGGACGACTTCTCGAGCGCCGCCTTACGCGGGTCGCCGCTGACGCGACGCCCCTTCTTCGTCTTCTTCTGCGCCTTGGCCGCCTTGCCCCGGCCGCCGCCCGGCATGCCGGGGATGCCCATCCCGCCGGCCATGCGCTTCATCATCTTCTGCGCGTCGAAGAAGCGGGTGACGAGGTTGTTCACGGCGGTCACCGTGACGCCGGAACCGGCCGCGATCCGCGCGCGGCGGGAGCCGTTGATGATCTTCGGGTCCTGCCGCTCCGCAGGGGTCATCGACCGGATGATGGCGGCGATGCGGTCGAGGTCGCGGTCGTCGATGGAGTTGAGCTGGTCGCGCATCTGCCCCATGCCGGGCATCATGCCGAGCAGGTTCTTGATCGGCCCCATCTTCTGGACCATCATCATCTGCTCGAGGAAGTCTTCGAGCGTGAAGCTCTCGCCCGAGGTCAGCTTGCCCGCCATCTTGGCGGCCTGTTCCTCGTCGAACGTCTTCTGCGCCTGCTCGATCAGGGTGAGGATGTCACCCATGTCGAGGATGCGGGAGGCCATCCGGTCGGGGTGGAAGGCGTCGAAGTCTTCCAGCTTCTCACCGGTGGAGGCGAACATGATCGGCTTGCCGGTGATGTGCCTGACCGACAGCGCGGCGCCGCCCCGGGCGTCGCCGTCGAGCTTGGTGAGGACGACGCCGTCGAAGCCGACGCCGTCCATGAACGCCTGCGCGGTGGTGACGGCGTCCTGGCCGATCATGGCGTCGACCACGAACAGGACCTCGTCGGGACGCACGACGTCGCGGATGTCGGCGGCCTGCCGCATCATCTCCTGGTCGATGCCCAGGCGGCCGGCGGTGTCGATGATGACGATGTCGTGCTGCTGCCGCTTGGCCTCGTCGATCGACTGGCGGGCGACCGCGATCGGGTCGCCGGAGCCGTTGCCGGCCTCGGGAGCGTACACGGCGACCTGCGCCCGCTCGCCCACGACCTGGAGCTGCTGCACGGCGTTGGGCCGCTGCAGGTCGGCGGCGACCAGCATGGGCGCGTGGCCCTGCTCGCGCAGCCACCTGGCGAGCTTGCCCGCCAGGGTGGTCTTACCGGCGCCCTGAAGACCGGCGAGCATGATGACGGTCGGCGGCGTCTTGGCGTAGCGGAGCCTGCGGGTCTCACCGCCGAGGATCTCGATCAGCTCGTCATTGACGATCTTGACGACCTGCTGCGCCGGGTTGAGCGCCTGGGAGACCTCGGAGCCGCGGGCGCGCTCCTTGACACGGGCGACGAACGCCTTCACCACCGGGAGCGCGACATCGGCCTCGAGCAGCGCGATGCGGATCTCGCGGGTGGTCGCGTCGATGTCGGCGTCGGACAGCCGACCCTTGGAACGGAGGGAGGAGAAGACCGATGTCAGCCGGTCGGAAAGGGTCTCGAACACGTGGTTGGCCAGTCCTCGAAGCGAAAGTGGGTCTGGACTCAGCCTAGCCGCTCTGTTAGCCGCTCCAGCCTGGCACGGCCATCCGGACTGTCAGCGCGTGCTCGACGAGATTGATCAGGGCGCTCTTGACGGAGTCCTTGGACCGGGCGTCCAGTCGGATCAGCGGGATGTGCGGCGCCAACGTGAGAGCGTCGCGCACCTCCGCGTCACTGTGCCCGTACTGGCCGTCCCAGCCGTTCACGCCCACGATGAAGGGCAGCTGGGCCTCTTCGAAGTAGTCGATGGCGGGGAAGCTGTCGGCCAGACGACGGGTGTCGACCAGGACGACCGCGCCGATGGCGCCGCGTACCAGGTCGTCCCACATGAACCAGAACCGGTGCTGTCCGGGCGTGCCGAACAGGTACAGGATCAGGTCACGGTCGAGTGAGACCCGCCCGAAGTCCATGGCCACGGTGGTGGTGGACTTCAGCGGCGTCATGCCGAGGTCGTCGATCCCGGCGGAGGCGTCCGTCATGACGGCTTCGGTGGTCAGCGGCATGATCTCCGACACCGCACCGACGAACGTCGTCTTGCCCACCCCGAAACCGCCGGCCACCACGATCTTGGTCGAGGTGAGGCCGGGGCTAGAGCCTGCGAAGTCCACTGAGCACCCTTTCGAGCAGGTTGACGTCTGGCCTTCCGGCATCCAGCTCCGGCTGATGCACGCGTACCAGACCTTCGGCCGCCATGTCGGCGATCAGCACGCGCACCACACCGAGCGGGATCCGGAGCAGGGCCGACACCTCGGCCACCGACCGGACCTGCCGGCACAGCTGGCTGATCGCCTGATACTCCGGCGTGATATGGGAGAACTCCCGGTACTCGGCCGTCGCGGACGATACCAAGGCCTCCATGGCCAGCTTGACCCGCGGCGCGGTCCGTCCCCCCGTCACTGCGTAGGGACGGACCGGCGACGCGGGATCAGAATGCAGCTGCGGCTGGGGCTGGGGTTCCCAACCGCCGCTGTTCCACCTGGGGTCCGTCACCTACATCACCTGGTCTGGCTTGCGCGCAACTCTGCGCGCACCGCCGGAGTGAGCACCTGTCCGGCGCGATCCACCATGAGCGTCATCTGGTACGCCACCAGCCCCATGTCGCAGTCGGGTGCGGCCAGAACGGCCAGGCAGGAGCCGTCACTGATCGACATGATCAGCATCAGCCCCCGCTGCATCTCGACGATGGTCTGGTTGACAGCGCCACCCTCGAAGACCCTGGCCGCTCCCTGCGTCAGGCTCACGAGCCCGGACGCGATGGCCGCCAGCTGATCCGCCCGGTCGGGGGGAAACCCCGACGAGGCGGCCAGCGGAAGGCCGTCGGATGACACGACGACCGCGTGGGCGACTCCTGGAACGGTGCTGACGAAGTCGGTGATCAGCCAGTCGACTCCGCGTGCCGCGTGGCTCAGGTCGTTCATACGCCCTCCTCCCTGCTATCGATGGGTCTCGGGCCGTTGGTGTTCGCCCTGCCCTCACTGATGTCTTCGCGTGCCGCTCTGAAGCCCTGCTGGAAGCTGGACAGGCGGCTGCGTACCTGGTCGGGTGAGACCGACGGCATCGGCGTGACGCCCTTCGGCGCCGAGGCAGTGTCCGCGGAGCCTGGCACGAGGTTCGCCTTGGGCACCCGTTTGGGCAGCCCGGCGGCGGTCGAACCGTCGCGCACCGGCTCGATCACAGCTTCCGCGGCGTGCCAGCCGACGTCGGCCTGGGACGAGCCCCAGTCGGCGGCGTTGTCGCTGTGCTCGAACCAGGCCGACTCCACCGAGGCGAAGATCGGCAGGAACTCGTCACCGGCCGACGGCGGGGTCACCGCCGGAATGGGGCCGGTGGCCGCCGCCTCCGTCTCCGGGAAGTCGAACTGCTGCCGGGGCGGCGGGCTCGTCTCCATCCGGTCGGCGAAGCTGCTCCAGTTCGGCGGCGGCTCGGCGGTGGGACGCTTGGGCAGGCCGTTGTCGCCCGTGCCCCGCGACGGCACCCAGACGTCGGCGGTGTCGTAACCGCCGCTGCGTGCGCCCGGCTCGGAGGGCCAGCCGTTGACCTCGGACGGCCACTGGGGCATCGACGGCCAGGCGTTGGCCGGCTGCGGATTGGACGGGTACGACGGGTGTCCGGGACCCATCTGGTAGCCGCCCCCCTGCCACTGCGGCGCGGGAGGCGCGGGGGGCGCCGGAGGCGCGGGCATCGCGGGGGCCGCGTAGGTCTCCTCGCGCGCGCCGCCGCCCGGCGAGCCGGCGTAGGAGGGGGGCGCCTGGTTGCCGAGCAGCGCCTCGGGCAGCAGCACCATGGCGGTGAGCCCTCCGGAACCGTGCGGGCGCAGCTGGACGCGGACGCCGTGCCGGTGCGCCAGCCTCGCGACCACGAACAGGCCCATGCGGCGCGAGACCGAGACGTCGACGGTCGGGGCGTCCGTGAGCCGCTCGTTGGCCTGGGTCAGCTCCTCGCCGGTCATGCCGATGCCGGCGTCGGTGATCGACAGCATGACGCCGCCGCCGTCGATCCTGCTGCCGGAGACCGTCACCCGGGTCTCGCGCGGCGAGAACGACAGCGCGTTCTCGACCAGCTCGGCGATCAGGTGGATGACGTCGTTGACGGCCTGCCCGGCGACGGACACCCCGTCGGGCACCTGTAGGACGACCCGCTCGTAGTTCTCGACCTCCGACAGCGAGGCGCGGGCCACGTCGACCAGCTTGACCGGCTGGCTCCAGCGGCGTGGCGGGTCCTGTCCGGCGAGGACCAGCAGGTTCTCGCTGTTGCGGCGCATGCGGGTGGCCAGGTGGTCGAGCTTGAACAGGTTCGCGAGCCGGCTCTCGTCCTGCTCGCCCTGTTCCAGGCCGTCGATGAGGGTGATCTGCCGCTCGACCAGGGTCTGGCTTCTGCGGGACAGGTTGACGAACATCGCGTTGACGTTGCTGCGGAGCCTGGACTCCTCGCCTGCCAGCCGGACGGCCTCGCGGTGCACCTCGTCGAAGGCCCGGGCGACTTCACCGATCTCGTCGACGGACGCGACGCCGATCGGCTCGACCTCCGGCAGGGCGGTCGACTCGGACTCGCGCAGCTGCTGGACCGTCTCCGGCAGGCGGCGGCCCGCGATGAACAGCGCCTCCCTGCGCAGCCTGCGCAGCGGGCCGCTCAGCGAGCGCGCCATGAGCGTGGTGACGACCAGCACGAGGATGAGCAGGATCGCGATCGCGATCGCGATGATCCACGCGCTCTGCTGCTCCGCGCCCTGCAGGGTGCGGCTGCGCAGCAGGATCGAGTCGGCGACCTGCTGCTCGACCTTGCGCATGCCGTCGATGGTCTTGCTGACGGCGTCGAACCACGCCTTGCCGTCGCGCTCGACCCCGAGGTTCCTGTCGGCCAGCGGCCGGCCGGAGTCCTGCAGGAACAGCGCGCGGGCCTGGATCAGCTCGGCCTGGTCGACGGCCTGGCCGCTGACGATGTCGTCGTACGCCTGGCGCAGGTTCAGCGGGACCTGGGCCCGGAAGGTGGCCAGCTCGCTGTTGCGCTGGGCGCGGGCGGCGATGAAGGCGTCGAGCTCTTCCTTGCCGAACTGCCTGGCGGCCAGCGCGGCGACGAGGAGCGCGCGCTGGCGGGAGACGTACTGTTTGGCCCTGGACAGCGCGGCGAAGCCGGAGACGCTGTCGGCCAGTTCCTTGTCGACGGCACCTTGGTCGATGCTGTCGTTGAGTGCGATGAAGTCGGAGATGCTCCGGTCGTAGAGCTCGATCACGGAGCCGACGTTCAGCTGGGAGTCGACCGCGGTCTTGCGGGACTGCTCGAGTTCGTCGAAGCGGTTCTTGATGCGAACGGCCTGCGCGCGCTGGGGGCTGTCGGAGCCGGCGAGGGCGTCGATGCCGCCGCGCACGTCGTCGACGAGCTTGTTGACCACGCTGTACTGGGCGGTGACGTCGGCCTGGCCGGATTCCCTGCGCCCTTGCGCGACGAAGCTGGCGGTGAGGTCGCGTTCCAGTTCGACCTCATGGGCGAGCGCGGTGAGCTTGCTGGCCAGGATCGCGGTGTCGTTGACCCGCTCGTACTCGCTGGCGCTGCTGATCGAGGTCGCGACGCGGAAGCCGCCGAGGACCAGGGCCGCCAGGGTGGGAATGACGACCAGTACCAGCAGCTTCGAGCGCACCCGCCAGTTACGAAGCGCGAAACCACCCGTCTTCTTCGCACGCCCGGCCCGTGCCGCGGCCTTGGACTTGACGTGAAGCGCCACGGGGGCGGACGCCTCAGCCGTTAAGCCGGGATCCCCGCCTGCTGGGGGGAATGCGTTCCTCACTGGCCTCCGCAACCTCTCCTCGACTGGTCTGGTGCAAGAGGATCACGTCATGCATGTTTTGCCGTGTGACGCCGACGCACCCATGGGGCGAGAGCTTATTTGAGCACAACAGCAGGAGATCGGCCAATACCGCATAAGTCGCAGCCGATCCGTATCCATACATATAGGGACAAATCCGACATTACCACTCGGCTCTGGTAGAGGCCGATATCTCACCTCCTAAACCAGGACATATCGCCCAGATGCTCACCTTGATCACCTTTTCCTGATATATATTGTTTAATTTCCAGAATCGGGGGGCCATGCGCAAGAGTTAGCTGCGCTAGGGTGCGACCGTCGTCGATCACCCCCCGTTCGAAGGAGACGCGACATGCGGTTCGGTGCACTAGGGCGCACCGCCCTGATTGGACTTGTGGCCACCCTTGTCATTACGGGGTGTTCCAGCTCAGATAGCAAGACCGGAGGCGCCACCAATGCCAATGGTCTTGAGAAGACGGACCTTCTGATCGGCGAGTACCCCGGAGCCGACGCCGCTCCGCTGTTCATCGCCATCGAGCGCGGCTTCTTCAAGGAGCAGGGCCTCAACGTCAAGACCGAGGCCATCCAGGCCCCGCAGGCGGTCCTGCCCAAGCTGGCCAACGGCAGCATGGACGTGGTGCTGGGCAGCTACCCGACCATCCTGTTCATCCAGGGCTCCGGTCAGGAGAAGTTCAAGTACATCGCCGACTCCTACCAGGGTGCGGCCGGGGCCTTCGGCGTGATGGTGCCGAAGAACTCGCCGATCAAGAAGGTCGCGGACCTGAAGGGCAAGAAGATCGGTGTTAACGCCACCACCGGTCTGGGAGTTCTCACCATGAACCCCCACCTCAAGATCGCCGGTCTCGACCCGAAGACGGACGTCCAATACGTTGTGGTACCGACCACGAACCAGCTGCAGTCGCTGGAGAAGGGTGACGTGGACGCGGTCTGGATGACCGACCCGTACGTCAGCGAGGCCAAGAACAAGCTCGGCGCGACCATGCTCCTCGACACCATGTCCGGTCCGACCGAGAGCCTGCCGATCACCGGATGGGCCGCCACCGAGAAGTGGGTGTCCGGCAACCCCAAGACGCTGGCCGCCTTCCAACGGGCCATGGCCAAGGCGCAGAACATCGCCGCCACCGACCGCAGCGCCGTGACGAAGATCCTGCCGACCTTCACCCAGATCCCGGCGGCGACCGCCGCCACGATCAACCTGGGCAACTACCCGACCACGCTGAGCCCCCAGCGCATCCAGCGGGTCGCGGACCTGATGCTCGAGTACGGCTTCATCAAGCAGAAGATCGACGTCAACTCGATGATCGTCGCCTCGCAGGGATGACGACGGCGACAACTCTGGCGCGCGGTGAGCGGTCCTCGCTCGCCCGCGCCAGGCTGGCCAAGCTCGCCCGCCACGCCATCGGCGTGGCGGCTTTTCTGCTCGTCTGGGAAGTCGTCGGCAGGACCGGCCTGGTCAAGTGGCTGCCCACCGCGTCGGACTCGCTGGCCAGGGCGATCGGCCTGGCGTTCGAGCCGGAGTTCCTCGGCGACCTGGTCTCCACGCTGACCGCCGCCGCGATCGGCCTCCCGCTCGCCGTGGTCGTCGCCGTGCCGGTGGGCCTGCTGCTCGGCACCGTGCCGGTCGTGGAGGAGATGACCCGGGCGATCGTCGAGTTCCTGCGGCCCATCCCCTCGATCGCGCTGATCCCGCTCGCGCTGTTCATCTTCCAGCCCGAGATCAACGCCAAGGTCGCGCTCATCGTCTACGCCTCCTCCTGGCCGATCCTGATCAACACTCTGTACGGCGTGCGCGACGTCGACCCGGTGGCCACCGACACGCTGCGCTCGTTCGGCTTCGGCTCGGGGGCCGTGGTCTGGCGGGTTTCGCTGCCGAGCGCCGCGCCGTTCATCTTCACCGGCATCCGGCTGGCCGCCTCGATCACGCTCATCCTGGCCATCAGCGTGGAGTACGTCGTCGGCGGCGCCGGCGGGCTCGGGGCCTTCCTCATCCAGGCGAGCACCGGCATCGGCGCCGACGCGATGATCGACGTGATCGCGACCCTGGTGTGGGCCGGGGCCATCGGGCTGGTCGTCAACACCCTGCTGCTGCGTGCCGAGCGGCGCCTGTTCAGGTGGCGGAACGCATGATCATGACCCTCGTCAAGCGCTTCTGGCTGATACCGGTGGTCCTCGTCGCCTGGGAGCTCGTCACCAAATCGGCCGCCAACCCGTACTTTCCCCCGCCCACGCAGATCGCGTCCCACATGTACGAGCTGTGGTTCTCCGGCCCGTACGTCCTCACCGATGAGGCGGTCCGCAACTGGGTTCCCAGCCTCGTCCGGGTGATCGGCTCGTGGAGCGCGGCCGTGGTCATCGGCGTCGCGCTCGGCGTCGCGATCGGCAGGATCGGGCAACTGGCCGACTACATCGACCCCCTGGTGGAGTTCGGCCGCGCCGTGCCGCCGCCCGCGATGCTCCCGGTCTTCCTGGTGCTGTTCACCATGGGCACGCAGGTGCAGGTGGCGACCATCATCTTCGGCATCATCTGGCCGATCCTGCTGAACTCCATCGACGGCGCGCGCAGCGTGGACCGTCTGCAGATCGAGACCGCCACCGTCTTCGGGGTCTCCGCGAGCCTGCGCTTCTTCCGGATCATCCTGCCCGCCGCTTCACCGAAGATCTTCGCCGGGCTGCGGCTGAGCGTGTCGCTCGCCCTGATCCTCATGGTGGTCTCCGAGCTCAAGGCCAGCACCGAGGGCATCGGCTACCTGCTCAGCCTGGCCAGCGACAACGTCGACTTCTCCGCCATCTGGGGCGGCGTGGTGGTGCTCGGGGTGCTCGGCTACGTACTCAACTCCCTGTTCCTCATGGCCGAGCGCCGCATGCTCAGGTGGCACCGCGGCGCCCGGCGTACCGCGTAGGAGGCCAATGTGACGGATCTGTTGCTGAAGAACGTGCGCGTGGTCACGCACGATCGGGACGAGCCCGTGCCCGCGGACATCGCCGTGACCGGCGGGCGGATCGACCGGGTCGGCCCCGGCCTGCCCACCGACGGCGTCGACGAGGTGATCGACGGCGACGGCAGGCTCGCCTTCCCCGGCGTCGTGGACGCCCACCAGCACTGGGGCATCTACAACCCGCTGCCGGAGGACTCGTCCTCGGAGAGCATGGCGAGCGCCCAGGGCGGCGTCACGACCGCGCTCACCTACATGCGCACCGGCCAGTACTACCTGAACAAGGGCGGCGCCTACGCCGACTTCTTCCCCGAGGTGCTGGCGCAGGCCGAGGGGCAGGCCTACATCGACTACGGCTTCCACCTCGCGCCGATGTCCAGCGGGCACATCGGCGAGCTGCCCGACCTGGTCGAGCGGTTCGGCGTGCCGTCCTTCAAGATCTTCATGTTCTACGGCGGGCACGGGCTGCACGGCCGCTCGGCCGACCAGAGCAGGTTCCTCATGCTGCCCGAGGGCGAGCGCTACGACTACGCGCACTTCGAGTTCGTGATGCGCGGCGTGCAGGCCGCCAGGGAGCGCTTCCCCAAGCTGGCCGACGAGATCTCGCTGTCGCTGCACTGCGAGACCGCCGAGATCATGACGGCCTACACCAAGCTGGTGGAGGAGGCGGGCGAGCTGTCCGGGCTGGCCGCCTACAGCGCCTCGCGGCCGCCGCACTCCGAGGGTCTGGCCGTCTTCATCGCCTCCTACCTGGCGCACGAGACCGGGCTGGGCAACGTCAACCTGCTGCACCTGTCGTCGCGCAAGGCGCTGGACGCGGCCATGCTGATGGCCAAGGCCTTCCCGCACATCAACTTCCGTCGCGAGGTCACGATCGGGCATCTGCTCGCCGACATCGACACGGCCAGCGGGCTCGGCGCCAAGGTGAACCCGCCGATCAGGCCGCGCGAGGACGTCGAAGCGCTGTGGCAGCACGTCCTGAACGGCAACGTCGACTGGGTGGTCAGCGACCACGCCTGCTGCCGGGAGGAGCTGAAGTTCGGCGAGCCGGCCGACGACGTGTTCCTGGCCAAGGCCGGTTTCGGCGGCGCCGAGTACCTGCTGCCCGGCCTGGTCACCGAGGGCGGCCGCCGTGACCTGTCGTACGGCCGGATCGCCGCGCTGACCGCGTGGAACCCGGCCCGCCGGTTCGGCCTGCGGACCAAGGGCACGATCGCGCCCGGGTTCGACGCCGACATCAGCCTGGTCGACCCCGACCAGGCGTGGACGGTGCGCGCGGCCGAGTCGGAGTCGACGCAGGAGTACACGCCGTTCGAGGGCTTCAAGCTCACGGCCAAGGTGACCGACACGTTCGTGCGGGGCAACCACGTGCTGGACTCCGGCAAGATCGTCGGCCGCCCGGTGGGACGGTACCTGTCCAGGCCGCTGGTCTGAGCCGATACCAGAATCAACCGCTTCGTAGGCAACATTTCGCCGCTTCGGTAGAGTCGCCGTGTTGTCTCCGGATTCCCCCTAAGGACATCCCTTGCTCGAGATAGACAACCTCACGCACGTGTACGGCAGCGGCCCCGGCGCCCACCGCGCCATCGACGGGCTGAGCCTGAGCGTCGCCGAAGGCGAGCTGCTGTGCATCGTCGGGCCGTCGGGGAGCGGGAAGTCCACACTGCTGCGCTCGATCGCCGGGCTGATCAAGCCGACGGGCGGCGAGATCCGGGTCGAGGGCACGCTGGTCAGCCAGACGCCCGACAACCTCGCGGTCGTCTTCCAGGACTACAGCCGCTCGCTGTTCCCCTGGATGTCGGTGGCCGACAACGTGGCGCTGCCGCTGCGGCGCAAGGGGATGGACAAGAAGGGCCGTCGCGAGGCGGCCGGCGAGGCGCTGGAGTCGGTGGGCCTGGCGGAGGCCGGGCGCAAGTACCCGTTCCAGCTCTCCGGCGGCATGCAGCAGCGGGTGGCGATCGCCAGGGCGCTGGCCTACCGTCCGACGCTCATGCTCATGGACGAGCCGTTCGGCTCGGTCGACGCGCAGACCCGCGAGGACCTCGAGGACCTCGTGCTGCAGGTGCGCGGCCACCACAAGATGACGATCGTGCTCATCACCCACGACATCGACGAGAGCGTGTACGTGGGCGACCGGGTGGTGGTCCTGTCCAAGGCCCCGGCGCGCGTGGTGGGCGACCTGAAGGTGGACCTCCCCGCGCCGCGTGACCAGATCACCACCAGGGAGCATCCCGACTTCGTGCATCTGCGCGCCGAGGTCGGGCGGCTGGTGCGCGGCGTCGAGTCGGAGACCACTCCCGCCTGAGGTCCCGGCTGAGGTCCCGCCTGAGGTCCCGCCTGACGAACGGCGAGTGCCGCCGGACTCCGGTCCGGCGGCACTCGGCGAAAGTCTTCTCGGCTCGTGTCAGGCAGGCGTGTGCATGTGGCGCGTCAGCGCGTGCTCCACGAGCGTGATCAGGGTGGACTTCACCGAGTCGCGTGCTCGGGCGTCCAGCCGCACGATGGGCGTGTGTGAGCCCAGTGACAGCGCTTCCCGGATCTCCTCCTCCTGGTGGGCGAATGTGCCGTCCCAGCCGTTGATGCCGATCACGAAGGGCAGCTTGGCCTCTTCGAAGTAGTCGATGGCGGGGAAGCTGTCAGCCAGACGACGGGTGTCGACCAGGACGACCGCGCCGATGGCGCCGCGTACCAGGTCGTCCCACATGAACCAGAACCGGTGCTGTCCGGGCGTGCCGAACAGGTACAGGATCAGGTCACGATCCAGCGAGACGCGGCCGAAGTCCATCGCCACGGTCGTCGTCGTCTTGTTCGGCGTGAGCGAGACGTCGTCGACGCCCGCCGACGCGTCCGTCATCACCGCTTCCGTGGTGAGCGGCAGGATCTCCGAGACCGCACCCACGAACGTCGTCTTTCCCACGCCGAAGCCGCCGGCCACGACGATCTTCGTCGAGGTGAGGCCGGGGCTAGAGCCTGCGAAGTCCACTGAGCACCCTTTCGAGCAAGTTGAGGTCCGGCTTTCCCGCGTCCAGCGCAGGCTGGTGCACGCGGATCAGGCCCTCGGACGCCATATCGGCGATCAGCACCCGGACCACGCCGAGAGGCTGGCGCAAAAGGGCGGAGATCTCAGCAACCGATCTGACGTTCCGGGTCAGCTGGATGATCGCCTGATACTCCGGACTAAGTAGTGAAATGTCTTGATATTCCGACGTCACGGAGGACACCAGCGCCTCCATGGCGAACTTCATCCGTGGGGCCGTGCGGCCACCGGTCACGGCGTAGGGCCGTACCAGGCTGCTCGGCTTCTGCGGACGTGGAGCCGCCGGATGCGGCGGAGTGTTATCACCAGCCCGACCTTGACCTGACACCATGATCTCCTGTCACCGCCCGGCTAGCGGGGGCGGGCCGCTTGCAGCTCGGCGCGGACGGCCGGGGTGAGCACCTGACCGGCGCGATCGACCAGCAGCGTCATCTGATAGGCCACCAACCCCATGTCACAGTCGGGCGCGGCAAGGACCGCCAAGCAGGACCCATCGCTGATCGACATGATCATCAGGAGCCCACGCTGCATCTCGATGACGGTCTGCGTCACCATGCCGCCCTCGAAGACCCGGGCGGCGCCCTGGGTCAGGCTGACCACACCGGAGGCCACCGCGGCGAGCTGGTCGGCCCGGTCCTTGGGGAAACCCTCGGAGAAAGCCAACGGCAGGCCGTCCGACGACACCACGACGGTGTGCGCGACGCCGGGCACATTGTTGACGAAGTCAGTGATCAGCCAACTGATGCCACGTGCTCCCTGGCTCAGTTCTCTCATTTGTCCTCCTCATTCTCTTCTCCGCGGGTGAACGCTCGGCCTTGGCGAACGCCCTGCTGGAAGCTGGAGAGCCGGCTCCGCAGCCGCTCGGGAGAGACCGGCGGCGCAGGAGACGTCGCCTCGGGCTCGGCCGGACTGGCCGTGCCCGGCACCAGGTTCGCCTTCGGCACGCGCCTCGGCAGACCTGAGGCGGTGGTGCCGCCCTGGGCGGGCTCGGCGGCGGCCTGCGCCGCCTGCCAGCCGCTGTCGGCGGGCGACGACCACGACGCGCCCGCACCCGACTGCCCGGGCTTGCGCTGCGGCAGCGCCGGTCGTTGCGCGGCCGGCGCCTCCGGCGGCGCGGAAAGCTCGGGCACCGCTTCCGGCTCCGGTTCGGGACGCGGCCTGAGCTCCTCCGGGTCGGGCCGGCGGAACCAGTCGGAGCCGACGGAGGAGAAGATCGGCAGGAACTCGTCGCTCTGCTCCTCGATCGGCGAGCTGCGCACCACGGGGAGCGGGCCGGTCAGGTCCTGCGAGGAGTAGTCGCCGGGGCCGAACGGGCTGTACGCGGAGTTCCCGTTCTGCTGTGCCTGCGGCTCCGCAGCGGGCCTGGGCGCGTCGCCGAACGACGGCCAGCGCGGCTCCTCGCCCGCGAACGGCGACCTGCGAGGCTCCTCACCGAACGCCGGACGACCCTGATCCTCACCGAACGCCGGGCGGGGCTGATCCTCGCCGAACGCCGGACGGTGGAGGTCGCCGAAGGACGGCCAGCGCGGCTCCTCCTTCATCGGAGGCGGCTCGGTCGCGAAGGACGGCCAGCGCGGCTCGTCCAGCGGAGGCGGCTGCTCGGCGAACGACGGCCACCTGGGCTCGTCCTGCTGCCTGGGCGGCTCGTCCGCGAAGGACGACCAGCGCGGCTCCTCCTGCTGCGCGGGCGAGTCGCCGAACGACCAGCCCGTGCTTCCCGGGGCGGGCAGCGTGCCCGGCCACTGGGTGTCGACGGGCATGTCGTCCTGGCTGCGGATGTCCGGCGTGTCGACGGCGGGCGGCGCGGCGAAGACGCCGGAGTTGTTCTGCGCCGGCTGGTCGAACAGGCTGCTCGGGTCGAACGTGGTGAAGGCGTCGTACTGGCTGCGCTGGTGCGGCACGTCCGGCTGCGAGCCGGCGATCAGCATGTCGGGCAGCACGACCAGGGCGCTCAGACCGCCGGTCTCGCGCATCCTGAGCTGGACCCTGACACCGTGGCGCAGGGCCAGGCGGCCGACCACGAACAGGCCCATGCGACGCGAGACGGCCACGTCCACGACGGGCGGGTTGGCCAGCCGCCAGTTGGCCTCGGCGAGTTCCTCCGGGCCCATGCCGATGCCCAGGTCGTTGATCGACACCAGCACTCCGCCCTCGGTGGGCGTGCTGCTGACCTGCACCTTGCTCTCGCGCGGCGAGAAGGAGATGGCGTTCTCGATCAGCTCGGCGAGCAGGTGCACGGCGTCGGTGACGGCGGGGCCGACGATCGAGATGTTCGACGGGATCTGGATCTGGACCCGCTCGTAGTTCTCGACCTCCGACAGCGAGGCGCGGGCGATGTCGACCAGCGGCACCGGCTCGCTCCACTTGCGCGCGGCCTCCTGGCCGGCGAGGACCAGCAGGTTCTCGCTGTTGCGGCGCATGCGGGTGGCCAGGTGGTCGAGGCGGAACAGGTTGGCGAGCCGGTCCTCGTCCTCCTCGCCCTGCTCCAGACCCTCGATCAGCTGCAGCTGCCGCTCGACCAGAGTCTGGCTGCGGCGGGAGAGGTTGACGAACATCGAGTTGACGTTGGTGCGCAGCTTGGCCTCGTCGCCGGCCAGCCTGATCGCCTCGCGGTGGACCTCGTCGAAGGCCCGGGCCACTTCCCCGATCTCGTCGCGGGTGTTGATGCCGATCGAGGGGACGTCCGGCACCTGGGCGCCGTCTCCGGACTCGCGCAGCACGCGGACCGTCTCGGGCAGCCGGGCGGTGGCCACCTGGAGCGCCTCGGCCCGCAGCCTGCGCAGCGGGCGGACCAGCGAGCCGGCGACCCGCGTGGTGAACACCAGGACGAGGAGCAGCAGGACCAGGATGGTGGCGCCGGAGACGATGGCGTTGCGCTGCTCGGTGTCGCTCAGCTCACGCGTCGTGGCCACGATGCCGGTGGCCAGGCCGTCCTCGACCTTGCGCATCGCGTTGGTGGTCTGCGAGGTGCTGTCGAACCAGGCGTTGATGTCGCGGCCGGGCGTGGTGATGTCCAGGTCCCTGATGCGGTGGTACTCGCGCTGCTGGGCCAGGGCGCGCTGGCGCATGGCGTCGGCGCGGTCGATCTCCGGGCCCCTGACGGCGTTGCGGTAGGTCTTGAGGTCCGCGGCGGAGGCTTCCTGGGTGAAGACGTCCTGCTCGGCCTGCTGCCTGTTCCACGAGCCGAGGAAGTCCGACAGGTCGTCGTAGTCGAGGTCGCGCTCGATCAGGGCGACGATCAGGATGACCTGCTGGCGCGAGACCTCCTCCTTCGCGCGCGAGAGCGCGACGAGGGCGGCCACGTCGCCCTGGAGGCCGTCGTCGCTGACGCCGGCGCCCAGGTCCTTCTGCAGGCCCGCGAGAACCTCGATCATCGTCGAGTAGGTGCGGACGGAGGCTCGGGGCGGGACGCTCGGGGCCGAGATCGAGTCACGCAGGCCGTCGAGGCCGTTCAGCCAGCGCCGCATGTTGTCGACGCTCTCGCGCACTCGGCTGGAGTGGGAGGCGTCGATGAAGGCGGCCGAGTCGAGTACCCGCTTCTTGGCGCTGTTGACGGCCTCGCGCTGGGTGCGGAGCGGGCCCATGCGGGCGCCTCGCCGGTTGTCGGCGAGGAACCACGCGGTGAGCGTGCGCTCCTTGCCGAGCTCGTGCGACAGCGCGCCGACGCGCTGGACCAGCTCGGCCACCTGGGTGAGCCGTCGGTACTCGGCGCTGGTGCCGATCGCGTTGGCCAACTGGACACCGGCGAGCAGCACACCCACGACGGTGGGGATGAGGATCAGCGCCACCAGCCTGGAGCGCACACGCCAGTTGCCCAGCCGGAACAGTCCGCCTGTGTACTCCCCCGACCTGGTATGCCTGGGGTTTTCCGTCCTCACTGAGTCTCGCAACCTCTCGCCGGTACGTGCTCGAAAAATCTGACACGCTTGGGGCGCATGGGATTATGTCGGGCCGGGTAATTGGAACACAACCCGTACCAGATCGGCCAACCGGACATACCCCATCAAATGCGACCAATGTGCCATGGACGTCGCATTTCGCCGCGCGTAATTTCAGGCCGGCCGGAAGGAGTCCCGCTCCGCCGGCGCCGCGTGCTTGACCATCAGATGCCGGGTGACCGAGTACTCCTGCACCGCTTCCTGGCTCATGTCCTTGCCGAACCCGCTGCCCTTGACACCGCCGTGCGGGGCCTCACTCGCGATGGGCAGGTGGTCGTTCACCCAGGTCACGCCCACATCCAGGCGGTGCGAGACGCGCATCGCCCTGGCCACGTCACGCGACCAGACCGAGGACGCCAGCCCGTAGCGCGTGTCGTTGGCGAGCCGGACGGCCTCGTCCTCGCCGTCGAACGGCAGGGCCACTAGGACCGGTCCGAAAAGTTCACCTTGGACGATCTCGCTGGCCTGCGCGACGTCCGCCACGAGTGTCGGCGGGTAGAAGAAGCCCGGCCCGTCGAGCGGCGCGCCACCGTGCACCACACGCCCGCCCGAGCGGGAGACGAAGCCGTGCACCCGGTCGCGGTGCGCAGCCGAGATCAGCGGGCCGATGTCGGTGGACGGGTCCCGCGGGTCGCCGACGGTGATGCCGGCGAGCGTCTCCCTGATCGCCTCCACCGCCTCGTCGTACACCTGGCGGGCCACGTAGACCCGGGTGGCGGCGGTGCAGTCCTGGCCGGTGTTGTAGGTGGCGCCCATGGCGACGCCGTGGGCCATCTCCGCCAGGTCGGCGTCCTCGAAGACCAGCGCAGGAGCCTTGCCGCCCAGTTCCAGGTGGACGCGCTTGAGCGTCTTCGCCGCGCCCGTCATCACGGCCCTGCCGGTCTCCGTCGAACCCGTGACGCTGACCATGTCCACGCCCGGGTCGGTGACCAGCGCCTCGCCCACCTCGGCGTCGCCGGTGACGGCCTGCACCAGCCCAGCGGGGGCGCCCGCCTTGGCGAACAGCTCCGCCAGCCGGAGCGTGGTGCGCGGCGTCTGCGGCGCCGGCTTGATGACCACCGCGTTGCCCGCGGCCACCGCCGGGCCGACCTTCCAGACGGCCATGACGAACGGGAAGTTCCACGGCGCGATCGACCCCACCACGCCGACCGGGCGGCGCAGCATGACCGAGGTGTAGCCACGGCTGAACACCCCGGCCCCCGAGCCCTCCAGCGAGCGCGCGGCGCCCGCGAAGAAGCGCAGGTTGTCGACGGCGAAGGGCAGCTCGCCGTCCCTGAAGACGGCGGCGGGCTTGCCCGTCTCCTCGACCTCCAGCCGGGTCAGCTCCTCGGCGTCGGCCTCGACCAGGTCGGCCAGCCGCAGCAGCAGCCGGGCCCGCTCGGCGGGCGTAGCCTCCGACCACTCGCCGAACGCCTCGCGCGCCTTCTGCACGACCGGCTCCACGGCCGCGACCGGGGTGTCGGGGACTTCGGCGCACGGAAGGCCGGTGGCGGGGTTGATCACTACACGCATGGGGGTTCTTTCCTCAGGTCGGCCCCGGCTCCTACTGGCCGAGCTGCTCGATCAGGTCGGCGGCCTTGCGCAGGCCGTCGCGGCGGCGGATCTCCTCGCCCGCGGCGGCCAACCGGGACCGCATCTCGGCGTCGCCGAGCAGGCGGTCGAGCGCGCCCGTCAGCTCCTCGTCGGTGAAGCCGTAGGTCGAGAGTCTGACACCATAGCCCAGTTCGTCCACCCGCTGGGCGTTGTCGTACTGGTCCCAGAAGAGCGGCAGCAGGATCATCGGCTTGCCGAAGTGCGCCGCCTCCGTGGTGGTGTTGTTGCCTCCGTGCGTGATGACCAGGTCACACATCGGAATGATCTTGGTCTGCGGGAGGAACTCGGCGCCCCACATGTTGTCGGCCAGCTTGATCTCCTCGTGCAGCGGGCCCTTGGAGACGATGTACTGGTGCGGGGTGCCGGCGAGCACGTCGATCACCCGCTGCATCAGCTCCACGTCCGACGAGCCGAGCGAGCCGAGGGAGAAGTAGACCAGCGCGCCCTCGCCGCGGGTGAACGGCAGCTCGAACGGCTCCTCGGTCTCGCGCACCGACGAGTCGAGCCGGTGCCAGCTCTCGCCCAGGGGGCGGGCGTCGGTGTAGTCGAGGATCTCCGGGTACACGTAGAGGTTCAGGTCGCCCTCGTGGATGAAGTCGAGGTCGGGCAGCGGCTCGGCGCCCTGCTCGACGCACCACTCGTTGAAGGCGTTCCACAGCTCGCGGTGGGTGCGCTCGTACTCGGCGCGGAAGGCCGCCCACTCGCCGCGGTGGTCGGCTGGCAGCCCGGAGAAGACCGGCGCGACGTTCTCGCCGCGCACCTCCAGCGGGTTGCAGGAGACGATGCGGACGAACTTCTTGCCCGTCGTGAGCAGCGCCGGGAACGTGATCACGTTGTCCTCGACGATGACGTCCGGCTGGACCCGCTCGATGATCGCCTTGAGCTGCGGCTCGCAGTACTTGACGCCGTCGATCAGCGACTCCCAGATCGGCTTCGTCACGGTCTCCAGCTGCTCGAGCGTGCTCTTGCGGTACTCGGGCGCGGTCTCGCGGATGAAGTCCTTCCAGAACTGCCCGGGGTCCTGCTCCTCGGCGTCCTCGGCCGGAGGGGCGAGGTCGACCAGGTCCTCCTCGAAGCCGAGCGCTTCCAGCTTGCCCTTCCACGACGCCTCCGCCGCGAAGACGACGCGGTGACCCCGGCGGCGCAGGATGTCGCCGATGCCGATGCTGTTGTTCGTCGGTCCGTAGGCGCTTTCAGGCATGAACAGGATGGTGAGAGACATCGAGCAACTCCGGGGGGGACGTCAGCTTTGAAGGGGAATTCAAATACTTGTCTAGCGGGAAGGTCAACTTCAAGGCACTATGGTCACGGCTTCCTGAACGACGCACAAACAAGGTGGTGAGCATGGCCCAGCGCAAGAGCCGTACGGACCGGCGCCTCGACCTCATCGAGGCCGCACGCAGGGCCATCATCCGCCACGGCATCGACGGCGTGCAGCTCTCGCACGTGGCCGAGGAGGCCGGGCTGACCTCCGGCGCCGTGCTCTACCACTACCCCGACCTGAGCGAGCTGCTGGTCGAGGCGCAGCACTCCGGGATGGAGCGCTTCTACGAGCAGCGGCTGCGCCAGCTCTCGACGCTCACCGACCCGGCGGAGAAGCTGGCCAAGACGATCAGGTCGGGGCTGCCCACCGGCTCGCTCGACCCCGACGTGCGGCTGCTCAACGAGCTCGGCGGGGCGGCGGGCCGCAACAGGGTGTACGGCGTGCTGCTCACGTCCCTGTACGACCGCCAGGTGTCGATGTACCAGTCGATCCTCGACACGGGGGCCGCGCTGGGGGTGTTCACGCTGCGCGGCGACTCGCTGACGATCGCGCGCAACCTGGTGGCGCTGGAGGACGCCTACGGCTACCGCATCACCGCCAGGCACCCGGTCATCGGCCCGGAGGAGGCGGCAGAGCTGATCCTCTCCTACGCGCGCACGGCGACGGGCCACGCCCTCGATCATTGACCCACCGGGATGATGACCGCGTCCCTGGCCTCCCACTGGAGCTTGACCTGGGCCCCCGGCTGCACGGTGCTCGCCCCCTGGACGGCCACCAGGACGGGCTTGACGTGTCCTGGCACGTCGATCGACAGGTGCGAGACGCCGCCGTAAAAGCTCACGTCCAGGACGCTGCCGTCGAGGCCGTCCGCGGCCTCCGCGTCGCCCAGCCTGATCTTCTCCGGGCGGACGCCCAGCAGCGCCTTGACGCCGTCCTCCAGGCCCTCCAGCGGAGTGCCGGGGAGCGAGCCGAAGTCCGGCGTCTGGAGGGCGTCGGCGCCGCCCGCCGTACCCTCGAAGAGGTTGTTGGCGCCGACGAAGTCGGCCACGAACCGGGTGCGGGGCCGCTCGTACAGGGCGACGGGCTCGTCCACCTGGCGGACCTGGCCGGTGTCGAAGACCGCGATGCGGTCGGCGAGCGACATGGCCTCCTCCTGGTCGTGGGTGACGACCACGAAGGTGATGCCGACCTCGTGCTGCAGCCGCTTGAGCTCCAGCTGCATGTCGGCGCGGACCTTCTTGTCGAGCGCCGACAGCGGCTCGTCCAGCAGGAGCAGCCGGGGCCGCTTGACGATCGAGCGGGCCAGCGCGACCCGCTGGCGCTGGCCGCCGGACAACTGCGCGGGCTTCCTGTCGCCGTGCGCCGACAGGCCCACGGTCTCCAGCACCTCGCCGACGCGCTGCTTGATCTCCTGGCGTGGCAGCTTCTCCTGCTCCAGGCCGTAGGCGACGTTCCTGGCCACGGTCATGTGCGGGAACAGCGCGTACGACTGGAACATCAGGCTGATCGGCCGCCGGTTCGGCGGCGTGGCGAGCAGGTCGTCGCCGTCGAGCGTCACCGTGCCGCTGTCGGGCGTCTCGAAGCCCGCCAGGATGCGGAGCAGGGTGGTCTTGCCGCAGCCCGAGGGGCCGAGCAGGGCGAAGAACTCGCCCTGCCCGATCTCCAGTGAGACGCCGTCGAGCGCGGTGACGTCGCCGAACCGGCGGGTGATCCCGTCAATCTTGAGCACGTGACTCCCCGATCTTGGTCATCCGCTGCCCGGCGATCACCGCCGTGAAGCTCACCAGGAGCAGGATCGCGGCCAGCGCGTTGATCTTCGGGGTCACCCCGAAACGAATCATTGAGTAGATGACGATCGGCAGCGTCTGTTCGGTGTTGCCGATCGTGAAGAAGGCGATGACGAACTCGTCCAGCGAGAGCGTGAACGCCAGCAGCGCGCCCGCCACGATGCCCGGCACGAGCTGCGGGAGCGTGACCCTCATGAAGGTGGTGACGGGTCCCGCGCCGAGGTCGCGGGAGGCCTCCTCCAGCGAGGTGTCGGTGTTCGTCAGCCTGGTGCGCACCACGGCGGCGACGAACGCCATCGAGAACAGCGCGTGCGACAGGACCACCGAGTAGAGGCCGAGCGTCAGCTTGATCGTGCCGTAGAAGATCAGCAGGCCGATCGCGATCACCAGGTCGGGCAGCACGGCGGGCATCAGCGCGAACGCGTCGAGCGCGCGCGACCGGGTGTGCCTGGCCAGGCCGACCGCCAGCAGCGTGCCGAGGACGGTCGCGATCACCGTCGAGCCGGCCGCCACGATCAGCGTGTTGACCAGTCCGTCCCTGACGCGCTCGTCCTGGGCCAGCTCGCCGTACCACTTGAGGCTGAACCCCTCGTAGGTGTACGCCGACTTGCCGGAGTTGAACGACATCACGACCAGCACCGCGATCGGCAGGTACAGGAAGGCGTACGTCAGCCAGAACGGGATCTGGAGCAGTTTGAACCTACGCACGACGGGCCGCCCATGCCTGCACGACGAGCAGCACGATCAGCACCGCCACGAGCGCCAGCGCCAGCGTGGAGCCGAACGGCCAGTCGCGCGCCTTGAGGAACTCGGTGCGGATCAGGTTGCCCACCATCACCGTCTTGCCTCCGCCGAGCATCTCCGGAATGACGAAGTTGCCGAAGCTGGGCACGAACACGAACAGGCAGCCGGTCAGCACGCCCGGCACGGTCAGCGGCAGCGTCACCTTGCGGAACGTGGTGAACGCCGACGCGCCCAGGTTCGCGGACGCCTCGCGCAGCTGCGGGTCGAGCTTCTCGATCGTCGCGTACAGCGGCAGCACCATCAGCGGCAGGTAGGAGTAGAGCAGTCCGGTGACGATGGTCCCCTGGTTGTACAGCAGCTCGAACGGGCCCAGGCCCAACGCCTTGAGCCCGGAGTTCACCAGGCCGGGCCCGCTGAGCAGGATGATCCAGGCGTAGACGCGGATGATGAAGTTCGTCCAGAACGGCAGCACGATCGCGATCAGCGCGATCGTCTTCCACTTCTGCGGCAGCTGGGCGATCAGGTAGGCCGTCGGGTAGCCGAGCGCCAGCGCGATCAGCGTGGTGAGACCGGCGATCTTCAGCGAGCTGCCGACGACGTCCAGGTAGAGCGGGTCGAACAGGCGGGTGAAGTTCTCGGTGGTGAACTCGTAGACGACGCCACCGAAACGTCCGCGCTGGAAGACCGTGTAGCTGAGCACCAGCGCCAGCGGCACCAGCAGGAGCACGATCAGGTATGTCAGGCCGGGCGCCAGGAAGGTGACCGCGGCGAGGGGGCCGCCAGGCCGGCCCGCCTTCCGGCCACGCTTCCCGCGCGCGGGCCTGGCGTCCCCCGAGGGGGACGCCGGCCTGGCCTCGGTTTCTGCCTTCACTGCACTACTTCTACTTCGCCCCGACCTCGGTCTGGAGGCGGGTGAACTTCGTTGACGCCTGCCCCAGGTCGATGATCGACTCGCCGTTGAGCAGCTCGGCCGGCTTGATCCCCAGCAGCGAACCCTTGGCGATCTTCACCTGGTCCATGGCCGCCTTGTTCGGGACCTTGTAGTTGATGTTCTCGGCCGCCCAGCTGTGGATCGCGGGGTCGAGGATGTAGTTGATCAGGGCGTGCGCCGCCTCCTTGTTCTTGGAGGACTTCATGATCACCATGGTGTCCACCCAGAGGTCGCTGCCCTCCTTCGGCACCACGAACTTGATGTTCTGCTTCTCGTCGGTGGTGGGGCACCAGCCGTCCCACGCCTCGACCATCATGGCCTCGCCCGACTTCAGCTTGTCGCCGAAGGTGGTGTCGTCGTAGCCGAGCAGGTGCGGCTTGGCGTCCATCAGGAGCTGCTTGGCCTTGGCGATCTCGTCGTCCTTGTCGGTGTTGACCGAGTAGTGGAGCGCCTTGAGCGCGGGCAGGGCCAGCCAGCGCTCCGTGGTCATCATCGTGACCTTCTTCTCGGCCCAGGACGGCGGCTTGAGGATGTCGTTCCAGCTCGTCGGCGGCGACTTCACCAGGTCGCTGCGGTAGCAGATGCCCGTCGTGCCCCAGGTGTAGGGGACGGAGTACTTGTTGCCCTTGTCGTAGGAGAGCTGGGTGGCCTCGGGGTAGAGGTTGGCCAGGTTGGGGATCAGCTCCGGGTGGATCGGCTCCAGCAGGCCCTGCGCGTTCAGCGCCTGCGCGTACTGACCCGACACGAACGCCACGTCGATGCCGCTGTCGCCGTTGGCGGTCAGCTTGGTCATCGCCTCTTCGTTGGTGGCGTGCAGAGCGATCTTCATGTCGGAGACCTTGAGCTTCTCCTTGACCTTCTCAGGAAGCTCCTTGGGCGTGTAGCCGTCCCACACCGTGATGCTCAGCGACTGCTTCGACAGGTCGGCGTTCGGGTTGAGCTGGTCAGCCGTCGCCTGGGGCGCGCTCTCCGCGCTGTTTGACGACTCACCGCCGCACGCCGCTGCGGCGAGCGCGAGGCCGGCCACCGCGACGACGGCCGGCAGACGACGGGTGATCCGGGTACGGAACACGTCCGCTACTCCTTCTGAATTGCGATGGACGAGAGGGCGCGATCAACCGGGCACGGCAGACCAGACCAGGAGTGTTGCAGCAGAAATCAACATGGGCAAGACTTTTCCGGACATTGTCACCAGGAAGTTTGATCACAGTGTTGAATCCGGATTCAATATGGAAGCGGCTGACCTCTCTCGGTGAGACCCCCCTCACCGCCCGGGACCGCGGGCTGACCACCGCGCTCCTCACCGGTCTGGCACGTTCCGGCACCGAGGTGCCGCCGCCGTTCGCCGTCCGCCGGTTCCGTGCCCTGCCAACCTTCTCGTACGAAGGTCGCGAACTCCACACTGGGGCCCCCGCTGAACGAGATTTCGGTGAACACGTGGACCAGACGAACTACTCCGTCGTGGTGGGCGAGCAGGTGGTGGTCAAATGGCTCACACCGCCGGTGGCGATGCCCCATCCGGCCCCGGAAATCCTCGCCCATCTCGTTGAGGTCGGCTTCAACGACACCGCTCCGCCCTACGCCGCCCTCACCTGCGTGGACGGAGATCAGGAGACCCTCCTGGCGCTCGCCACGGGCTACCTCCCCGGCGCCAGGGACGGCTGGGAGTGGTGCGTGGACGAGGCGGAGGCCGCCCGCACCGCCTTCGCCGCCGAACTCGGCCGCCTCGCCGCCGACCTCCACCTCGCCCTGTCCACCCTGCGCCCCTCCACCGACATGGGCGGCACGGCGAACAGCGCAGCAGGCCGGGCGGCGGGCGGCGTCGCCGATCGTGCGGCGCGGGCCGTTGACGAGGCGCTGGCCCTCACCGACGGCGAGGACGGCCGGTGGCTGGCGTCGAAGGCCGCGGAGCTGAGGCGCGGGCTGGCCCCGCTGCGGGACGGCGTCACCACTCCCCTCATCCGCATCCACGGCGACCTGCACGTGGGCCAGATCCTCCAGTGGCGCGACGGCTACGCCGTGATCGACTTCGACGGCAACCCGACCGTCACCGACGCGGAGCCGTACCAGCCGGCCGCCCGGGACGTGGCCCAGCTGACCACGAGCCTGGAGCACGTGGCACAGGTGGCCGTCAAACGGCGAGGCGTCCCGGCGGACCAGGCCGCCGCCTGGGCGCGGGAGGCACGCGCGGTGACGCTGGACGCCTACCGGGCACGCCTGGCCGAGCGCGGCAGGCCGGAGTTGCTGGACGAGTCGCTGCTGCGCCCGTTCGAGATCGAGCAGGAGTGCCGCGAGCTGATCTACGCGGCCCGCCACCTGCCTCGCTGGCGCTACGCCCCCATGGGCGTGCTGCGCGCCTGGTACCAGGACGACACCCGATGAACCCCGCCCTCGACCAGGCCGGACACCAAGAGGAGACCCCATGAACCCCGAGCTCTACCTGGCCGATCTGGAGGCCAAGCCCGCCGCCCTGGCCGCGCTGGCCGACGCGCTGGACGCGGCCGACCCGTTCGACGCGCTCCCGGAGGGCGTCCGCCGGGTGCTCTTCCTCGGCATGGGCAGCTCGCGTTACGCCGCTGGTGTGGCCGCGCTGCGGCTGCGTGCCGCGGGCGTGGACGCGTACGCCGAGTACGCGTCCGCCTCGGCGACCTTCCCGCCGGGGCCGGAGACGCTGGTCGTGCCCATCTCGGCGACCGGCGGCAGCCGGGAGACGCTGGACGCCGTGGCACGCTACACGGGCCGCGAGTCGTTCGTGGCGGCGCTCACCAACGACCCCGACTCACCGATCGCGCAGGACGCCGACCTGGTGGTCCCGATGCTCGCGGGCCAGGAGCGCGGCGGCGTGGCCTGCCGGACGTTCCAGCACACGCTCGCCCTCCTGCTCGCGCTGGAGTCGCGCCTGACCGGGTCCCGGCGCGACGTGGCCGCCCTGGTGCGGCGGAGCGCCGAGGCCACCGCCGACCTCCTCGACCGCCGGGACCAGTGGCTCCCGACGGCGCTGGAACTGCTCGACGGCCCGCACGGCGTCTACGCGATCGCCCCCGCCGAGCGCCTGTCGTCGGCCCAGCAGTCGGCCCTGATGTTCCGCGAGGGCCCGCGCCGCCCGGCCGACGCCTGCGAGGCGGGCGACTGGTCGCACGTGGACGTCTACCTCACCAAGACCCTCGACTACCGGGCCATCCTCTACCCCGGTTCGCGCTACGACGAGCAGGCCATGGACTGGGTCCGCCAGCGCGGCTCGACCGTCCTGACCGTGGGCGCGGACGTCAAGGACGCGGCCGCCGCGGTCCACTACCGGCACGAGGAGGACGCCGACGTGGCCCTGCTGACGGAGACGCTGGTGGCAGAGCTGGTGGCCGCCCACTGGTGGAGCCGGTAACCGTCAGGGGTGTGTCCTGGCCATGAGGGCGTGCTCGACCAGCGAGATGAGCGTGCTCTTGACGGCCTGGCGGGCGCGCGCGTCCGTGCGGACGATCGGGACGTGCGGCGAGAGCGTGAGCGCCTCCCGCACGTCGTGCTCGCCGTGCGGGAACTCCCCGTTCCAGCCGTTCAGCCCGACGACGAACGGCACCTTGGCGTTCTCGAAGTAGTCGACGGCGGGGAAGCTGTCGGCCAGCCGCCGCGAGTCGACCAGGACGACCGCGCCGACGGCCCCGCGCACCAGGTCGTCCCACATGAACCAGAACCGGTGCTGACCTGGGGTGCCGAACAGGTAGAGGATCAGGTCGTGGTCGAGGGAGAGGCGGCCGAAGTCCATGGCCACGGTGGTGGTGGTCTTGCCCGGCGTGCGCGCCAGGTCGTCGATGCCGGCCGAGGCGTCGGTCATCAGCGCCTCGGTGGTCAACGGCATGATCTCCGACACCGAGCCGACGAACGTGGTCTTGCCGACGCCGAACCCGCCGGCGACGACGATCTTCGTCGAGGCGAGCCCACTAGAGCCTCCGAAGTCCACTGAGCACCCTTTCGAGCAGGCTCCTGTCGGGCAGGCCCGCTTCCAACTGCGGCTGGTAGACCCGTACCAGCCCTTCCGCCTCCATGTCCGCCACCAGCACCCGGGCGACGCCGAGCGGGATCGCGAGCAACGCGGAGATCTCCGCCACCGACCGTACCTGACGGCACAGTTCGCTTATCGCACGGTACTCCCTCGTGAACGCCATGCCCAGCTGAGCGGACGTCGCCGAGGACACCAGCGCCTCCATGGCCAGCCCGCTCCGCGGGGCCGTACGGCCGCCGGTGACCGCATACATCCGGACCAGCGAGCTGCGCTCCGGCTCCGGCCCGCCGTCATGCCACGATGCCAAGATCCACTCCGATCACCAGGGGCGTGCGGCCGACAGCTCCGCGCGGACGGCAGGTGTGAGCACCTGCCCCGCGCGTTCGACCAGGATCGTCATCTGGTACGCCACCAAGCCCATGTCACAGTCGGGTGCGGCCAACACGGCAAGCGACGATCCATCACTGATGGACATCACCAACAGCAGCCCGAGATCCATCTCGATCAGGGTCTGGGTGACTCCTCCACCCTCGAACACGCGCGCCGCGCCCTCGGTGAGGCTGACCAGCCCGGCCGCGATGGCCGCCAGCTGGTCGGCGCGGTCTCGGGGAAAGCCGCGGGAGAAGGCCATCGGCAGGCCGTCCGCGGAGACGACCACCGCGTGGGCGACTCCGGGCACCTGCTCGACGAAGCCGGTGACCAGCCAGTTCACATCCCTGGCCTCCGGGCTCAGATCCTTCACTCGTCCTCCTCTAGCTCGGCGCGGCCTTTCCGCACACCCTGCTGGTAGCTGGCAAGCCTGTGACGCAGCCGGTCGGGCGAGACCGGCAGTGCCGGCGGCGGGCCCTGCTGCAGGGCGGACGACGCGGAGCCGGGCACCAGGTTCGCCCTCGGCGTCCGCCTGGGCAGCCCGGAGGCCGTCGTCCCGCTGTCGGCGGGCTCGCTGGCCGCCCCCGCGGCCTGCCACCCGTCGTCAGCGGGCGAGTCCCAGGAGGGCTCGCGCCGGTCCGGTGTCGGCGCGGCCTTGCTGAACCAGCTGCTCGACTCGACGGCGCTCGACTCGACGCTGCTCGACTCGACGGAGGAGAAGATGGGCAGGAACTCCTCGCCCGACGGCGAGGGCTGCGGCGGTTCGGGCGCGGGCGGCGGCGTCTCCGCCGAGTGGGTGCGCTGAGAGACGAACCAGGACGACGGCTCGGGCGGCGGCACCGTGTCGTAAGCCGAACCGGTGGCCGACTCGTAGGCCGACTCTGCGGACGGGAAGACGGGCCCGTCGAAGGACGGCTCGGGCGCGCGGACGGCCCTGTCGAACGGCGACTCGGTCAGAGAGTCGAACGAGCTGCCGAAGGAGCTGTCGAACGAGGGGTGGCCGTGCCTGGGCATGGACGGTGTGGCCTGCATCGGCACAGAGACGAACGGCGCCGGGTCCGGCAGCGCGCCGGGCACCGGCGTCAGCAGGGTCTCCGGCACCAGCACCATGGCGGCCAGCCCGCCGACGTCCTGCCGGCGCAGCTGCACCCTGATGCTGTGCCGCAGCGCGAGGCGGCCGACCACGAACAGGCCCATCCGGCGGGAGACGGACACGTCCACGACGGGCGGGTTGGCCAGCCGCCAGTTGGCCTGGGTCAGCTCCTCCGGGCCCATCCCGATGCCGTTGTCGGTGACCGACACCATCACCCCGCCGCCGTCGATGCGGCTGCTGGAGATGACGACCTTGGTGTCGCCCGAGGAGAACGAGACGGCGTTCTCGACCAGCTCGGCGAGCAGGTGCACGACGTCGCTGACGGCCTGCCCGGCGACCGCGACCTCCGACTGCACCTGGATGCTGACCCGGTCGTAGCTCTCCACCTCGCCGAGCGCGGCGCGCACGATGTCCATCAGCTCGACCGGCTCGCTCCACTTGCGTGCCGCCTCCTGCCCGGCGAGGACCAGCAGGTTCTCGCTGTTGCGGCGCATGCGGGTGGCCAGGTGGTCGAGTCTGAACAGGTCGCCCAGCCTGGTGTCGTCGCGCTCACCGCGCTCCAGCCGCTCGATCAGGGTGAGCTGCCGTTCGACCAGCGTCTGGCTGCGTCGCGAGAGGTTGACGAACATCGCGTTGACGTTGGAGCGCAGCCGCGCCTCGTCGCCCGCCAGCCGGACCGCTTCCCGGTGCACCTCGTCGAAGGCGCGGGCGACCTCGCCGACCTCGTCCTTGGAGAAGATGCCGATGGGCGGCACCTGCGCGTTGGCGGCGCCGTCCCGCGTCTCGCGCAGGTGCTGGACGAAGTCGGGCAGCCGCTTGCCCGCGATCTCCAGCGCCTCGGTGCGCAGCTTGCGCAGCGGGCGGACCAGCGACCTGGCCACCCCGGTGGTGATCAGCAGGACGGCCACCAGCAGCGCCAGCACGGCACCCGCGATGACGTAGGCGCGCTGCTGCTCGGCCGAGCTCAGCTCCTGACTGCGGGTGACGATCCCGGCGGCCTGGCGCTGCTCGACCTCGCGCATCGACCCGGCGACGACGTCGCTCGCCTCGAACCACTCCTTGGCGTCGTCGCGCCTGCCCCTGCCCAGGTCCAGGCCGCGCAGCGGAAGCCCGGCGGTGGCCCTGATCAGCACCAGCTCGCGCAGGAACAGCATGCGGTCGGAGGACCTGCCGTTGACGGTCTCGTCGAAGAAGCGCCGTTCGCCGGAGGTGGCCTCCGCGGCGAAGCTTCTGCGCTCGTTGGTCTCCCGCGACAGCTCGCCGAGGAAGCGCTTGAGTTGTTCCTGGTCGAACCTGCCCTCGACCAGGACCGTGGTGACCAGCGCCTGCTGGTGGGAGATGCTCTCCTTGGCGTGGGCGAGCGCGTCGAGCATGCGCGACTGGCGGAACAGTTCGTCGTCCTGGCTGCCCTTGATCAGCTCGTTGTGCACGGAGAGCAGGTCGTCGATGACGGTGGTGTAGAGGTCGACGGCGGCCGAGGGCAGCAGGGCCGCGTCGAGTGCCTGCTGGCGCAGCCCGGCGAGGTCGTCGAGGCGGCTCAGCATGGTCTCGATCTGGTCGGCGGTGCGTCCCGTCACCTCGCCCAGGAGTTGCTGGGCGTTCGCGCGTACCTGTTTGACGCCCTCGTTCACCTGGTCCATCTGGCTGCGCACGCTCGACAGCATGGTGGTGGGCCGTCTCTTGGCGATGTACCAGGAGGTCCTGGCGCGCTCGCCGGAGATCAGGTGGGTGAGCGCGCCGACCTGTTCGGAGAGACGGGCGAGCTTGTTGGTGCGGGCGTAGTCGGCGGCGGCGCCCGTCGAGGCGATCACCTGCACGCCGCCGAGCAGCACGGCGGCGGCGGTCGGGATCAGGATGAGGGCCACCAGCCGTGCCCGGACGCGCCAATTGCGCAGGCGCCAGTTTCCCTCGTCTGGCTGCCTCTCGCCCAACTCAGTACTCACCGAACGCAACCTCTCGCCCGAATCGGCGTATTTGGAGGGACCTGTGGGATCCCTGAGAAATCCAGCAAGTCCGGGTAATTGGAACACATCCCAAGTGAGACGGCCAATCGAACATAACGCGACAAAAGTCAAGCTATGTGACGGGAGTGAAGAGAAGCTGGTGCTCCTATCGTGGAGCCATGGGGCGAAAAATAATCCTATGACTTGATAGGTGTCCACTTATGGGCGATTGTCGCGTTCCAACGAGGTAACGCCGGAGAGGCACCCCGGTCTCTTCAAGGTCACGCCGTTGAGATTTCCGTTTACGAAGCCATATGTTGAGCCCCGCGATAGCCAAGGAGGCGAGCGTGGGGGATTCTCCCGACAGTGCGGCCATTGACGTCGAAGGGCTGTGGAAGATCTTCGGTGCGACGGCGGAAAAGGTGCTGGGCAGCGAGGACAGGAATCTCGAACCGGCGGCGCTGAGGGAGAAGACCGGCTGCACCGCCGCCGTCAGGGACGTCAGTTTCGCCGTACGCCCCGGTGAGGTCTTCGTGGTCATGGGGCTGTCGGGAAGCGGAAAGTCGACGCTCGTCCGCTGCCTGACCCGGCTCGTCGAACCGAGCGCGGGCGAGATCAGGATCGGCGGCGAGGACGTCGGCCGCGCCTCCCCCGCCCGCTTACGCGAACTGCGCCGCCATCACGTCAGCATGGTCTTCCAGCACTTCGGCCTGCTCCCGCACCGGCGGGTGATCGACAACGTCGCCTACGGGCTGGAGGTCCAGGGCCTGGCCAAGGCCGCCAGGCGCGCCCGCGCCGGCGAGATCCTCTCCCTCGTCGGCCTCGACGGCCACGCCGACGCCTACCCCGACCAGCTCTCCGGCGGCATGCAGCAGCGGGTCGGGCTGGCCCGCGCGCTGGCGGTCGATCCCCAGGTGATGCTGTTCGACGAGCCGTTCAGCGCGCTCGACCCGCTGATCCGCCGCGACATGCAGGCCGAGGTGATCCGCCTGCACAGGGAAGTCGGCAAGACCATGGTGTTCATCACGCACGACCTGTCGGAGGCGCTCAAGCTGGGCGAGCGCATCGCGATCATGCGGGCGGGCTCGATCGTGCAGCTCGGCACGCCGGAGGAGCTGGTGGGCGCCCCCGCCGACGACTACGTGGCCGACTTCGTCCGCGACGTGCCGAGGAGTCACGTCCTCACGCTGCGCTGGATGTGCCGCCCGCCCGAGCCGGGCGAGTCGCTCGACGGCCCGGCGCTGCCCGCGACCACCATCATCAAGGACGCCATCGCCGTCGCGTCCGGCTCGGCCCGGCCGATCAGGGTGGTCGACGGCGACGAGCTGGTCGGCGTCGTGGACCGGGTCGACCTGCTCACCTTCCTGTCCGGGCAGGACCAGCCGGTCCACGACGCGCACGCCGCACGGGCCGGCGCATGAGCACCACGGCCGTCTCGACCCCGTCCAGGATGAAGCTGCCGCGGTGGGCGGCCCCGGCGGGAGTGACGGTCCTGCTCGCGCTGGCGTACCTGGTCTTCCGCGGGACGGGCACCCTCCCCCACGACAACGACGCCCCGCAGTTCACCGCCATCACCGACCTGCGCGAGTGGATCGACGACAACAGGAACTCCAGCCCGCTGTTCCTGTACTTCCTCAACTACATCCGGCTGTTCGTCGGCGGCGTCTACACGCTCTTCCAGAGCGTCCTGTACGTGCTGGGATGGCCGGGGCTGATCGGCGTGCTCGGCGCGCTGGCCTGGCTGGCGGGCGGCTGGCGGATCGCGCTGCTGGCCGTGGCCGGGACCGGCTCGTTCGGCGTGCTGGGCCTGTGGGAGTCGAGCGTCGACACGCTGGCGCTGGTCGCCGCGTCGGTGCTGCTGTCTCTGGCGGTCGGGATCCCGCTCGGGGTGTGGGCGGGGCTCTCGCGCCGGGCGCGCGGGGTGGTCACGCCGGTGCTCGACATCATGCAGATCATGCCGACGTTCGCCTACCTGGCGCCGCTCGTGCTCTTCTTCCACATCGGCCCGGCCGCGGGGGCCATCGCGACGATGATCTACTCGATCCCGCCCGCGATCCGCATCACCTCGCTGGCCATCCAGCAGGTCTCCCCCACCGCGGTCGAGGCGTCCGCGTCGCTCGGCGCCACCCGCGCGCAGACGCTGTTCAAGGTCTACCTGCCGCTCGCCAGGTCCACGATGGCGCTGGCCGTCAACCAGACGATCATGATGGCGCTGTCGATGGTGGTCATCGCCAACCTGATCTCCGCGCCGGGGCTGGGCGGCGACATCATCCGCGGGCTGTCGCGGGCGCAGGTCGGCATCATGCTGCCCGCGGGCATCGCGATCGTGGTCATGGCCGTCGTCCTCGACCGGACCATGACGGCCCTCGCCAGGCGCGACCCGCACAGCAGGCTCGGCAGGGGCCGGCTGGTGGGGGCCGCCGCGCTGGTCGTGGCCGGGCTCGCGCTGACCCCGCTGCTGCCCGCCGAGTGGCCGCAGAACTGGTCGGTCAACTTCGTGGCCGCGGTCAACGACGCCGTCCACTGGGCCGAGAGCAACTGGTACGCCGTCACCACCTTCGTCAAGGACGCCACCTCCACGGGCCTGCTCAACCCGCTGGAGGAGGTGCTCACCTCGGCCCCGTGGTGGCTGGTCGCCACCGCCATGCTGCTGCTGGCCTGGTGGGTGAGCGGTGTGCGGGCCGCGCTGACGGCGCTCGGCTGCCTGCTGGCGATCGCGCTGCTGGGCACCTGGGACCACGCCATGCGGACGCTCACCACGGTGACGGTCGCGGTGCTCGTGACCCTGGTCATCGGCCTGCTGCTCGGCGTGGCGGGGGCCCGCTCGCCGAGGTACTCGGCCGTGCAGCGTCCGATACTCGACGCCGCGCAGACCATGCCCGCCTTCGTCTACCTGCTCCCCGCGCTCGCGCTGTTCGAGACCACCAGGTTCACCGCGATCTTCGCCTCGGTCATCTACGCGGTCCCGCCGGTCGTCCGCCTGGTCGAGGACGGCATCAGGGCGGTCCCCGCCACCGTGGTGGAGGCCGCCGTCTCCGCCGGGTCCACCCCGGGGCAACTGCTGTGGAAGGTGCAGCTCCCGATGGCGCGCCGGGCCATCCTGCTGGCCGCCAACCAGGGCATCGTGCTGACCCTGGCCATGGTGGTCGTCGGCGGGCTGGTGGGGGCGGGGGCGCTCGGCTACGACGTGGTCACCGGCTTCTCCCAGCGCACGGACTTCGGCATGGGCTTCGCCGCGGGCATCGCGACGGTCCTGCTCGGCATCATGCTCGACCGCATCACGCAGGGCGCCGACAGGCGCCCGTCCCCCCAACAAAGGAAGAACGCATGAAGATCCGCCTGCTCGCAGGCCTGCTCACGCTCGGACTCGCCGCCGCCGGGTGCGGTGGCGCCAAGGTCGAAGAGTCTCCCAGCGCCGCCGCTCCGCAGCAGGGCAGCGCCAGCGCCGCGAGCGCCGGCACCGTGAAGATCGCGATCAACCCGTGGGTGGGCTACGAGGCCAGCGCCAACGTCGTCGCGTACCTGCTGAAGAACGAGCTGCACTACACCGTGGAGCTGCCCGAGATCAAGGAGCAGCTCTCCTGGGAGGGCTTCGAGACCGGCGACGTGGACGTCATCATCGAGAACTGGGGCCACCCGGATCTGAAGAAGAAGTTCATCGACGAGAAGAAGGTCGCGCTGTCGGCCGGGTCGACGGGCAACAAGGGCATCATCGGCTGGTACGTCCCCAAGTGGATGGCCGACAAGTACCCGGACATCACCGACTACAAGAACCTGAACAAGTACGCCTCCCTGTTCAAGACCTCCGAGTCCGGCGACAAGGGCCAGATCCTCGACGGCGACCCGAGCTACGTCACCAACGACGAGGCCCTGGTCAAGAACCTCAAGCTCGACTACAAGGTGGTGACGGGCGGCAGCGAGGCGGCCCTGCTCAAGTCCGCCACGCAGGCGCAGGAGCAGAAGAAGCCGCTGCTGTTCTACTTCTGGACGCCGCACTGGCTGTTCGACAAGGTCGAGCTGACCCGGGTGAACCTGCCCGCCTACGCCGAAGGGTGCGACGCCGACCCCAAGAAGGTCGCCTGCGACTACGCCGAGCTGGACCTGGACAAGATCGTCAGCAAGAAGTTCGCCGACACCGGCGGCAAGGCGTACGAGCTGGTCAAGAACTTCACCTGGACCAACGAGGACCAGAACGCCGTCGCCAACGACATGACCAACAACGGGCTGACCGGCGAGCAGGCCGCCAAGAAGTGGATCGAGGCCAACACCGCCAAGTGGCAGGCCTGGATCCCCAAGTGACCCTCACGTGACCGCTCGTGACGGTGGCCCGGACATCCGCGGCCACCGTCGTGGAGACCTCTGATGCGAACCAAGACGCTCGCGGGGCCGCTGGTCGCGGCCCTGCTCCTGACCGCCTGCTCCAGCGAGGAGCCCGCGCCGGCCGCCGGGGCGAAGGGGACGGTCGACATCGACATCCACGGCTGGCTGGGGTACGAGGCCCAGGCGGCCGTCCTGAGCTATCTGCTCGAGCACGAACTGGGGTACAAGGTCCGGACCAGGAAGATGAAGGAAGAGGATTCCTGGAAGGACTTCCAGAGCGGCAAAGTCGACGTGATCGTTGAGAACTGGGGCCACAACGATCTCAAGAAGGAGTACATCGAGGACAGGAAGGTCGCGTTGTCGGCCGGTCTCACCGGGAACAAAGGCGTGATCGGATGGTATGTCCCTGAGTGGATGGTCAGGAAATACCCAGATATCACCGACTGGCGACGTCTGAACAAGTATGCAAGCCTCTTCCGTACCGCTAAATCGGGAAATGCCGGTCAAGTGCTCGACGGCGACCCGTCCTTCGTGACCAACGACGAGGCGCTCATCCGCAACCTCGACCTCGATTACAAGGTCGTCTACTCCGGCAGCGAGGACGCTCTCATCAAGGCGGCCGAGTCGGCGACCAAGAATCGGACGCCACTACTCATGTATTTCTACGAGCCGCAATGGCTGTTCACCAAGCTCAAACTCGTCAAGATCAACCTCCCGCCGTACGCCATCGGCTGCGACGACGACGCCGCCACGGTCGCCTGCGACTACCCGCCGTACCTGCTCGACAAGATCGTGAGCAGGTCGTTCGCCCAGAACGGCGGCAAGGCCTACGAGCTGGTGCGCAACTTCACCTGGACCAACGACAACCAGAACGCGGTCGCCAGCGACATGGTCAACAAGAGGATGACCGCCGAGCAGGCCGCCAAGCGGTGGGTGGACGAGAACAAGATCGTGTGGAAGGACTGGATTCCGCGTTGAGCTTCGACTACGTCATCGTGGGCGGCGGATCGGCCGGATGCGCCCTGGCCAACCGGCTGAGCGCCGACCCGTCGGTGTCGGTGCTGCTGCTGGAGGCGGGCAGGCCCGACTACCTCTGGGACGTGTTCATCCACATGCCGGCCGCGCTGATGTTCCCCATCGGCAGCCGCTTCTACGACTGGAAGTACGAGTCCGAGCCCGAGCCGCACATGGGCGGACGGCGCATCTACCACGCCCGCGGCAAGGTCCTCGGCGGTTCGAGCAGCATCAACGGCATGATCTTCCAGCGCGGCAACCCCCTCGACTACGAGCGCTGGGCCGCGGACCCGGGCATGGAGCACTGGGACTACGCGCACTGCCTGCCGTACTTCAAACGGATGGAGAACTGCCTGGCGGACCCCGGCTCGGCCCTCCGCGGCGACGGCGGCCCGCTCAAGCTGGAGCGCGGCCCGGCCCGCGGCCCGCTGTTCGACGCGTTCTTCGAGGCCGTCCAGCAGGCGGGCCACCCGCTCACGGACGACGTGAACGGCCTGCGCCAGGAGGGCTTCGCGGCCTTCGACCGCAACATCCACCGCGGCAGACGGCTGAGCGCGGCGCGCGCCTACCTGCATCCGGTGCGAAACCGCCGCAACCTCACGATCAGGACGCGTGCCCTCGTGGAGAAGGTCGTCTTCGAGGGGACGCGGGCGGTCGGCGTGGTCTGCGGCGGCGAGCGGATCACGGCCGGCGAGGTGATCCTGTGCGGCGGGGCGATCAACTCGCCGCAGCTCCTGCAGTTGTCGGGTGTCGGGCCCGCGCGGGTGCTCGAACCGGTCGGCGTGCCGGTGGTGCACGACCTGCCGGGCGTAGGGGAGAACCTCCAGGACCACCTGGAGGTCTACGTCCAGCACGCCTGCACCCGGCCGGTGTCGCAGCAGCCGTCGCTGGCCATGTGGCGCAGGCCGTTCATCGGCGCGCAGTGGCTGTTCCTGCGCGGCGGGCCCGGGGCGACGAACCACTTCGAGGCGGGCGGGTTCATCCGCTCGAACGACGACGTGGCCTACCCGAACCTGATGTTCCACTTCCTGCCCATCGCGGTCCGCTACGACGGCTCCGCCCCGGCGGGCGGGCACGGCTACCAGGTGCACGTCGGGCCGATGTACTCCGACGCCCGCGGCCACGTCCGGATCACCTCGGCGGACCCCGGGAAGAAGCCCGAGCTGCGGTTCAACTACCTGTCCACCGAGCAGGACCGCCGCGAGTGGGTGGAGGCGATCAGGCACGCCAGGGAGATCCTGTCGCAGCCCGCGTGGGCGGACCTGGACGGCGGCGAGCTCTCGCCCGGTCCCGAGGTCCGGACCGACGAGGAGATCCTGGCCTGGGTCGCGCGTGACGGCGAGACCGCGCTGCACCCGTCCTGCACCTGCAGGATGGGCGTGGACGAGATGTCGGTGGTCGACCCCGCGACCATGCGGGTGCACGGCCTGGACGGGCTGCGCGTCGTGGACGCGTCCGCCATGCCGTACGTGACGAACGGCAACATCTACGCGCCCGTGATGATGCTGGCCGAGAAGGCGGCCGACCTCATCCTCGGCAACACCCCCCTGGCTCCGGAGCCCGTCGAGTTCTACCGCCACACGCCCTGACGATTCGCCTAGTCCAGGAGTTTCAGCCTATTCTGAAATAGCATCAGACGACGAAAGGCTGTGGCCGACATGGCACCATCGGGTGACGCCGATCACGAGCAGTTGCTCGAATGGGTCGAGCGCGTGGCGACGTTCTGCAACGAGGCGTGGGGGCTCGCCCCGATCACCGGCCGCATCCTCGGCTGGCTGCTGATCTGCGCCCCGCCCGAGCAGTCGGCGGGCGACATCGCCGACGCGATCGGGGCCAGCAGGGCGTCGCTGACGTCCAACATGCGACTGCTGACGTCCATCGGCCTGGTCAGGCGGCACACCCGGGCCGGCGAGCGCACCGCGTACTACCGGATCGAGGACGACGCGTTCGAGAAGGTGGTGCGCCAGCGCCTGGCGGCGTTCGCCGCGTTCGGCGCCATCGCCGAGGAGGGCCTCAAGCTCGGCGTCGCCGACGAGGCCCGCACCCGGCGCATCCGCTCAGCCCAGCAGTCGATCGCCCTGCTCACGGAGCCGGGCCGAGCCCACTGAGCCGCAGCACCACGCTCCCACCCGGAGCGTCACCGATCCCATAGGGCGCTGATCGGCAGCGCGGTCAGCCGATCACCGAAGGCCAGCGATCGCGCTCCGGTCCGGTGCCCGACCTGCGAGTCCGGTGTCCGTGACGTGCAACTTGGGACGTCGTATGGCGCGGGCGTTCAGGTTGCGTGACCAGGCAAGCAGGAACCTCTCCTCCTACCTGTGGAATCGACATTCCACAGGTAGGTGAACCGACATTTCACGGGTCGTCGTACCGACATTGTGCGACCACAGCACCGACATCTCACGACCTGGGTCGGTGGATCTCAGCGGTCGAGGCGCTGGTAGAGGCGGACCGAGAGGGTGAAGAAGACGGCCGTGATCAGCAGTGGCCAGACGACGGCCATCTGCACCGGATGCTGGGCCACCCAGGAGTCGCCGCCCCAGCCGGGGTTGCCGAACAGCTGTCTGGCCGCGGCCACCGTCGAGGAGAGCGGGTTCCACTCGGCGATGGCGCCGAGCCAGCCCGGCATGGTGCCGGGGGCGACGAAGGCGTTGGAGAGGAAGCCGATCGGGAACTCCAGGGTCTGGATGGCGGTGATCGCACCCGGTTCCTTGGTCAGCAGTCCGAGGTAGATCCCCGCCCAGAGCAGGGCGAAGCGGAGCAGGAGCAGCAGACCTACCGCGCCCAGGGCGCCCAACGGGTCATCAGGACGCCAGCCGACCGCCAGCCCGCAGGCGAGCATGCCCGCCAGCATCAGGACCGAGGTCAGCAGGTCGGCGACCGCCCGGCCGAGGAGGACGGCCGAGGGTGCCATCGGCATCGAGCGGAACCTGTCGGTCACGCCGCGCGACAGGTCCGTGGTGACCGCGACCATGGTGGCGCCGAGGCCGAACAGCATCGTCATGCCGTACATGCCGGGCATGAGGAAGGCGAAGTAGTCGGCGCCGTCGGGCACGTCCACCGCACCGCCGAACAGGTAGCCGAACGCCAGGGTGATCATGACGGGGAAGACCACCCCGAACACGATCGTCATGGGCTGGGCGGTCCAGTGGATCAGGTCCCGCCTGGCGACGGTCCAACCGTCGGCCAGGGCCCAGCGCAGCCGGGCTAGCGGCCCGTCCTCGACGGCGGGCCTCTGGTTCGCGAGCGCCTGACTCGCCGCCGTCGAGCGAGCGGCCGTCGGGTTCGCGAACGCGGCGCTCGCGGGCCGCTGGTTCGTGGGTGTCGGGTTCGTGGGTGTCGGGTTCGTGGTCATCGAGGCAGCTCCTCGTTCTCCGTGAGGCTCAGGAAGACCTCGTCCAGCGTCGGCCTGCGCAGGCCGACGTCCTCCACGTCGACGCCCGCCGCCGCGAGCGCGCCCAGCACCTCCGTCAGCGCCTGGACCCGCTCCGTCACGGGAGCGCTGACATGCCGGGTGTCCTCGTCGCACTCCGCCGGCGCGGACGCCACCCGCCCGACGATCTCCACGGCCTCCGCGAGCCGGTCCGCGTGCCTGACGACCACGTCCACGCGGTCGCCGCCCAGCCTGGACTTCAGCTCGTCAGGGGTGCCCTCGGCGATCACCCTGCCGCTGTCGATCACCGAGACGCGGTCGGCGAGCTGGTCGGCCTCCTCCAGGTACTGGGTGGTGAGCAGGACCGTGGTGCCGCCCGCGACCAGCCCGCGCACCGCCCGCCACACCTCGGCGCGGCTGCGCGGGTCGAGGCCGGTCGTGGGCTCGTCCAGGAAGAGCACCGGCGGGGAGAGGATCATGCCGGCCGCCAGGTCGAGGCGGCGTCGCATGCCTCCCGAGTACTCCTTGACCGGGCCCGGATGCTCCAGGCCGAACGCGTCGAGCAGCTCGGCGGCCCTGGTGCGGGCCGTGCGGGAGTCGAGGTGGTAGAGGCGTCCGAACAACTCCAGGTTCTGCCGCCCGGTCAGCACCTCGTCCACGGCCGCGTGCTGGCCGACCAGGCCAATGCTGCGCCGCACCTGGTGGGGCCGCGTGGCCAGGTCGAAGCCCCCCACCGACGCGTGACCGCCGTCGGGACGCAGCAGCGTGGTGAGGATGCGGACGGCCGTGGTCTTGCCCGCGCCGTTGGGGCCGAGCAGCCCGCAGACGGTGCCCTCCCTCACCTCCAGGTCGAACCCGTCCAGCGCGGTCTTCTTGCCGTAGGTCTTGCGCAGGCCCTGCGCCAGTACCGCTGACATGGCACCTCCATTTCCGTACGCCGTACCGTACAGCATACGATTGAAGCCACGCAACCGTACGGTGTACCGTACGGATGTGACGATCGAGTACTCCGGCAAGGGCGACCCGGCGCGCAGCCTCGCGCTGCTCTGGCGCACGAGCGAACGCACCAGCCGCAAGGGCAAGCCCGACCTGAGCGTCGACAGGATCGTGCGCGCCGCCATCGAGGTGGCCGACGCCGAGGGGCTGCAGGCCCTGTCCATGCGCCGGGTCGCCGAGAAGCTCGGCGTCGGGACGATGTCGCTCTACACGTACGTGCCGGGCAAGCCCGAACTGTTCGACGTCATGCTCGACACCGTGTACGGCGAGACGGCCAGGCCGGAGGACGTGCCCGGCGGCTGGCGGGAACGCCTGGCGCTGATCGCCAGGGAGAACTGGGCGCTGTACGTGCGCCACCCCTGGCTGCTCCAGGTGGCGACGAGCCGCCCGGTGCTCGGGCCGAACGTCATCGCCAAGTACGACTACGAGCTCCGCGCCGTCTCCGGCATCGGGCTGACGGACGTGGAGATGGACTCCGCGATCACGTTGATCACCGGGTTCGTGCACGGCACGGCCAGGGGCGCGGTCGAGGCCGCGCAGGCGGAGAGTGAGACGGGGATGTCCGACGACCAGTGGTGGGCCGCGCACGCGCCCTTCCTCAGCCGGATCGCCGACACCAGCCGCTACCCGACGGCCGCACGGGTCGGCGAGGCCGCCGCCGAGGCCCTGGGCAGCGCCTACAGCGCGCAGCACGCCTTCGAGTTCGGCCTGGAACGCGTCCTCGACGGCATCGGGGCCCTGATCGCCGGCCGCGCGACCTGAGGGGCCGACAGCGCTCAGCTCAGCCCGACAGCGCCTGCTCGTAGGCGAGCAGCGTGCGCACGAACAGCCGCCGCTCGGCGGGAGTGAGCGGTTCCAGGGCCGCGCGCCAGGCGGCGGCCCCGTGGCCGAGCCATTCCGAGATGGCGTCGCGCCGCGCCTCGGCGATGCTGACGATCGTCCGCCGCCGGTCGGCGTCGTCCTCGCGCCTGTCGAGGACGCCCTTGCGGCTCAGTTCGCCGACCATCAGGCTGACCGTCGCCGGCGCCACCTCCAGCCGCGACGCCAGTTCGTTGACCGTCATCGCCCCGTCGAACAGCAGGTAGGCCAGCAGCGACAGGTGCCGGGGCGCGAGCGAGAGCGACCGCAGCTCTTCGGGCACTCCCAGCCGCTTGGCCCTGCCCACCATGCGCGGCATCAGCAGCAGCAGCGTGCGGATGCTCTCGTCCACGCTCAGGCCGTCCGTTGACATCCGCCATGCACCCCAATACCTTTAATGAGCAATTAGCTATGCATACAAAGCTATTTTGCCCCGCCTGGACGAAGGATAGTGAACATGATGGAAGCCCAGCAGGACGGCACCGGCGACGCGGAACGGGTCCGGGCCTTCGGGGACGAGCTGGTGGCCGTGCACGACTGGTTCCGCGCCGAGCTCGCCCGGCTCCGCACCGGGGAGCCGCTCAGCGGCGAGCTACGCGCCCACTGCGTGACGTTCTGCGAGCGGCTGAGCTTCCACCACTCGGGCGAGGACCGGGTGGCCTTCCCCCACCTGGAGGAGCGCTTCCCCGAGCTGAAGGCCGCCCTCGACCGGCTGCGCGCCGAGCACGTGGTGGTCGCCGGGCTGGTCGAGCGGCTGGCCAACGCCGGCACCCGGGACGAGCTGGACCGCCTCTCCGCCGAACTGGAAGCCCACTTCGACTACGAGGAGAAGCAGCTCGTCCCGGTGCTCAACTCGCTGGACGGAGTTCCCTGGGAGGTCCGCCGCTAGGAGACGGGAGCCGACCGCAGCCGCACCACGTGCTCCACCAGCGAGATCAGCGTCGCCTTGACCGAATCGCGGTTGCGCGCGTCCGTGCGCACGATCGGGACGTGCGCCCCCAGCGCCAGCGCCTCACGCACCTCGTTGTCCGAGTGCGGGAACTGCCCCTCCCAGCCGTTGACGCCGATCACGAAGGGCAGCTTCGCCTCCTCGAAGTAGTCGATGGCCGGGAAGCTGTCGGCCAGCCGCCGGGTGTCGAGCAGCACCACGGCCCCGATGGCGCCACGCACCAGGTCGTCCCACATGAACCAGAACCGGTGCTGTCCGGGCGTGCCGAACAGGTACAGGATCAGGTCGCGGTCGAGGGAGAGGCGGCCGAAGTCCATCGCCACCGTCGTCGTCTGCTTGTTGGGGGTCAGACCGAGGTCGTCGATGCCCGCGGACGCGTCCGTCATCACCGCTTCCGTGGTGAGCGGCAGGATCTCGGACACCGCCCCCACGAACGTCGTCTTACCGACGCCGAACCCGCCCGCGACGACGATCTTCGTCGACGTGAGGCCAGGGCTAGAGCCTGCGAAGTCCACTGAGCACCCTTTCAAGCATGTTGAGGTCTGGCTGTCCCTGGCTGAGGCGCGGCTGGTGCAGGCGGACGAGCCCTTCGTCGGACATGTCCGCAACAAGCACCCTGGCCACACCCAGCGGGACCCGGAGCAGGGCCGATATCTCGGCGACCGACCGGAAGGTCCGGCAGAGCTGCATGATGGCCTCCTGCTCGGGTGTGAGCATGGCCATCTCGTCGTCCGGTATGGACATGGACGAGATCAGCGTCTCCATCGCCAGGTGGTAACGCGGCTCCGAACGGCCGCCGGTCACCGCGTACGGGCGGAACAGGGGCTCGTCGTCCCCGGTTCCGCTACTGCCGTACACGGCCCTCCTCCATCAGTTCCACCATTGCATCACCGCGTCCTGGCGGCCTGGAGCTCGGCGCGCAGAGCCGGCGTGAGGGCCTGCCCGGCCCTGTCGACCAGCAGCGTCATCTGGTACGCAACCAGCCCCATGTCGCAGTCGGGCCCAGCCAGCACGGTGAGCACGGAACCGTCGCTGATCGCCATCACGATGAGCAGGCCGCGCTGCATCTCGACCACGGTCTGTGACACCGAGCCGCCTTCGAACACGCGGGACGCGCCCACGGTCAGGCTCAGCAGCCCGGCGGAGACCGCGGCGAGCTGGTCGGCCCGGTCCGGCGGGAACCCCTCGGAAGCGGCCAGGCAGAGGCCGTCGGCCGAGACGACGACGGCATGCGCCACGCCGGGGGTGTTCCGCACGAAGTCGGTGATCAACCAGTCAAACCGGTGCGCCTCGTGGCTAAGGGTCGTCACGCGTCCTCCTTGATGGGACACGCAGGCCGCTCGCTCACTGTTGTTCCTCCTGTTCACGTACCTCCGCGCGACCCCGCCGCACGCCTTGCTGGTAACTGGCCATCCGGCGGCGCATCCGGTCGGGGGAGACCGGCGGCGTCGGGTCCTGCCGTTGCTGCTGCTGCGGCGCGGGCTGGCTGGCTGTACCTGGTACCAGGTTCGCTTTGGGCGTGCGTTTGGGGAGCCCGGCGGCGGTGGTGCCGCCGAGGCTCGGGTCGCTCGCGGCGGCCGCCGCCTGCCAACCGGCGTCAGCGGCGGTTCGCCACGCTTCCTCCCCAGAGCGTACGGCTTGCGCGGAGTCCTGCTCATCCCGATGGGACGAATCCGAGCCCTGCTCGCCTTGCGGCCTACGGAACCACGCCGACTCGACCGAGGCGAAGATCGGCAGGTACTCCTCCTGCTCCGCGTCCATCGGCGAGACCTCCACCGACGGGTGCGGGTCGGGCCTGCGCACCTCGTTCGTGTTGTACGGCGAGGACGCGGGCGCGGGCGGCGGCGCCTGGAACGGGCCCCGCGAGAAGTCGTTGCTCGGGAAGGACGGGAAGGAGCCGGTGCGCTCCGTGCTCGGGTACGAGGCGCCCGGGGGGCGCGGGGGGCTCTGAGGGCTCTGGGAAGTGGGCTGGCTCGGGTACGAGCCGCTGGGCGGGCTCGGGTAGGACGTGGGGCTCGGGTACGACGGGAAGGAGCCGGGGTCGAACGACGGCTGCCTGATGCTGCCGCCGTCCGTGTTGGCGGTGAACGGGCTCCTGGGCGCCGAGCCGGTGCTGTCGAAGGAGTCGAAACTGCCGAAGGAGTGGAACGAGCCGTTGCCGTTGCCGTTCTGCCCCGCGGGGACCATGCCGCCGCCGGCGCCGTAGGCCTGGCGCGGCTGCAGGGGCTGCTGTACCGCCTGAGGGAGCAGCGACGTCGGCAGCAGCACCATCGCGATCAGGCCGGCGCCGTCGCCCTTGCGGAGCTGGACCCGGATGCCGTGGCGCAGCGCCAGCCGGCCGACCACGAACAGGCCCATGCGGCGGGAGACCGACACGTCCACGACCGGCGGCTCGGCCAGGCGGCGGTTGGCCTCGGCCAGCTCCTCCTCGGTCATGCTGATGCCGGAGTCGGCCACCGACAGCAGCGCGCCGCCGCCCTCGACGAGGCTGCTGGAGACGACGACCTGGGCGCTGCTCGGCGAGAACTGGATGGCGTTCTCGACCAGCTCGGCCACCAGGTGGACGAGGTCGTTGGCGGCGCTGCCGAGCACGGATGTGGAACGGTGCACCTTGACCTGGACCCGCTCGTAGCCCTCGACCTCCGACAGCGCGGCCCGTACCACGTCGACCAGCTTGGCCGGCTGGCTGCGCCTGCGGGTGGCCTCGTGACCGGCCAGGACCAGGAGGTTCTCGGAGTTGCGCCGCATGCGGGTGGCCAGGTGGTCGAGCTTGAACAGGTCGGACAGCCGGCCGCCGTCCTGCTCGCCCTTCTCCAGGCCGTCGATCAGCGAGATCTGCCGCTCCACCAGCGTCTGCGTGCGGCGGGAGAGGTTGACGAACATCGCGCTGATGTTGCTGCGGAGCTCGGCCTCCTCGCCGGCGAGCCGCACGGCCTGGCGGTGGACCTGGTCGAACGCCTTGGCGACCTCCCCGATCTCGTCGTCGCCCTCGACCTCGATCGGACGCACCTCGGTCGAGACGTCGCCGGTCACGCGCAGCTTGCGGACCACGTCCGGCAGCCGGAATCCGGCGATCTCCAGGGCCTCCGTGCGCAGGCGGCGCAGCGGGGTGACCATCGAGCGGGCGATGGCCACGGTGAGGAGCAGGACGAGCAGCAGCAGCGCCAGGATCAGCACGCCCGCGATGACCGCGTTGCGCACCTCGGCGTCACGCAGTTCCTGGCTGCGCAGGTCCACCTTGTCCTTGAGCGTGGTCTCGACCGAGCGCAGCGCCTCGATGGTGGCGGTGTTGTCGTCGAACCACTCCTGGGGGCGGGGGATCAGGTCCGCCCTGAGCCTGGCGCCCGGGGCCCTGCCGCTGGCCAGCGTCACGGCGCGGGACTTCATCAGCTCGGTGCGGTAGTACTTGTCCAGGGTCAGCGCCTTGGACAGCTCCATGCCGACCTGCGCGCCGGCCTCCTGGCCGACGGAGGCGATCTCGGAGTGCTGCTCGGCGCTGGAGGCGATGAACCGCTCGACCTCCTTGGCGTCCACGCCGGACGCGTTGTAGGCGTTCATGAGCAGCTGGATGCGCTGGCGGGAGACCTGCTCCTTGGCCCGCGCCAGCGCGCCCATCGCGCGGAACTGGCCGATGATCTGCGGGTCGTCGCTGAGCAGGCTCAGCTCGTCGTGGACGCGCAGGAGGCTGTCGACCGGGGAGTCGTAACGCGAGGGGTCCTTCTGGCCCTCCTTGCGGACCCTGGGCAGCACCACGGTGAGGTCGGAGCGGGCGCGCTTGATGGCCTCCAGGACGCGCTCGCCGTACGACTCGTCCATCGCCGCCATGTCGTCCAGGACGGTCTTGACCAGCCGGTCGACGGCGGCCTTGCGCTCGTTGTACACCGCGCCGAGCTTCTTGCGCATCGCGGAGCTGGCGCCCATCCAGCCGCCGGTGTCACGCTCCAGCCCGATCGCCTGGACCAGGTCGCGGAGCCGGCCTGCCTCGGCGGCGGCGGCGGAGGTGCGGTCGTAGGCGCCGATGCTCTGGACCGAGGCCAGCACGCGCGCTCCCCCGAGCGCGACGCCGACGACGGTGGGAACCAGGATGAGCGCGGTGAGGCGCCACCGGACACGCCAGTTGCGCAGGCTGTACCGCGACAGCGGCCGCACTGGGCGGTCCCGCCTCGCGGCATGGCCGCTGTCGGAATTCCCCGTTGTCACTGCTACCGCTACCCCTCAATCCGCTGTCAAGCCGTCCCACAAGGTATCCGCAGCATCCGACGTATCAGGTCAAATCGGACACAATTGTTACAAATGTGACCGCTGGTCGTGTGCCGTTGGTTACCGCAGTGCAGCAAGCACCACGTCGCGGACCTGGGTCCGCTGAGCGTCGTCGCTGAGGGGGCGTCCGGCGCGGTCAACCACATAGAAGACGTCCACCGCCTCCGCGCCGAGAGTCTCCACTCGGGCGGCTCGTACGTCAAGACCGCACTCACCGAAAGCGCGTCCAATGCGCCACAGGAGTCCCGGCCTGTCATGGGCCCTGACTTCGACCACCGTGGCCGTCTCGGAAGCGTCGTCGACCAAGGTCACACGCGGTGGCGCCACGGGCACCCGAGCAGGCCTCATCGACCTGGTACGGCGGGCCAGCCGCTGCTCGATGTCAAGGCGTCCAGCAAGGACGAGCCGGAGGTCCGCCTCCAGGGTCGCGGGGTCGGGCGGCGACCCGTACTCCGGGATCACCGAGAACTCGATCACGGCCGTGGACCCGGCCGAGGCGGCCGAGGCGGAGCGGACCACGAGCCGGTGCGCCGCCAGCACGCCCGCCGCGCTCCACAGCAGCCCCACCCGGTCGTGCGCGACGACCGTGACCGCTCCCCCGTTCACCCGGATCGCGCCCCCGCCGTGCCTGGCCAGCGCGGCCTGCTCGGCCGACAGATGGGGCGCCTTGGGCGGCGGTGAGCCCGACAGCACCGAGCGCACCCGCCGCACCAGGTCGGCCACCAGCCCGGCCTTCCAGGCGTTCCAGGCGGCGGGCCCGGTGGCGTGGCCGTCGGCGATGGCCAGCGGGGCGAGCAGGTCGAGCACCTCGCGGGAGCCGACCGTGCCCGCGACCTTCTCGATGGTGACCGGGTCGTCGAGGTCGCGACGGGTGGCGGTCTCGGGCAGCAGCAGGTGGTGGCGGACGACGGTGGCGAGCGTGTCGACGTCCTGCGGGGGCAGGCCGATGCGGGCGGCGATGTCGCGGACGACGACCTCGCCGGTCGCCGAGTGGTCGCCGGGCCAGCCCTTGCCGACGTCGTGCAGCAGCGCCGCGATCAACAGCAGGTCCGGGCGGGACACGTCGCGGGTGTGGCTCGCGGCGTTGGCCGCCGCCTCGATCAGGTGCCTGTCGACGGTGAAGCGGTGGATCGGGTTGCGCTGCGGACGATGCCGCACCCGCTCCCAGTCAGGAAGCAGCTTGACAAGGATGCCCGCCTGGTCGAGCTCCTCCCACACCGGGACGGCGGCCCGTCCCGCGCCCAGGATGGAGACCAGCGCGTCGCGCGCCTCCTCCGGCCACGGCACCGGCATCGGAGGCGACTGAGCAGCCAGGACGGACACCGTGGCGGGCGCGAGCGGCAGCCCGGAGTCGGCCGCGGCGGCGGCCGCCCGCAGCACCAGCACCGGGTCCTTGCGCGGGTTCGCGCCCCTGGCGAGCACCACCTCCCCGCCGTGCTCGACCACCCCGTCGGCCAGCGGACGGCGGCCCCGGGGAGCCGGGCCTGACACCAGCCTGTCAACCGTGCGCCAGGTCGCGTCGAAGGCGTGTGAGATCGTCCGGCCCGCCTCGGCGAGCCTGCGCATCAGCGCCTCGGCGTCGAGCAGGCCGAGCAGCCCGGCGACGGCGTCCTGCTCCTGCAGCACCAGCCTGTCGCTGCCGCGGGCCGTGACGACATGCAGGGCGTGCCGCACGTCCAGGACGAACTCGTGGGCCTCGCGGGCGCGCGGGCCCGGCGCGGACGCCACCCACGCCGCCGCGACCGCCTGCATGGCCTGGACGTCACGCAGCCCGCCCCGGCCGTCCTTGAGGTCGGGTTCCAGGAGGAAGGCCAGCTCGCCGCTGACCTGGGCACGCTGGTCGGCCGCCTCGCGCAGCTCCCCCAGCCTGCGCCGGGAGTCGGCCCGCCACTCGGCGAGCACCGCCTCCCTGGCCTTCCTGGTCAGGTCGGGGTCACCGGCGATGTGCCTGGCCTGGATGAGGCCGAGCACCGCCTTGAGGTCGTCGCGGGCCACCGCCACGGCCTCCTCCACGGTTCGCACCGAGTGGTCGAGGCCGACGGCGGAGTCCCAGATCGGGTACCAGATACGGTCGGCGATCCTGGCCACGTCGCGGCGGCCGCTGTGCAGCAGGACCAGGTCGAGGTCGCTGCCCGGAGCCAGTTCGCCCCGGCCGAGGCTGCCGACGGCGACCAGCGAGACCTGGCCGCCGTCGTTCGCCGTCCGGAAGAGATCCTTGAGCCAGCGGTCGGTGTCCGCGGCCCGCTCCTTGCGGGCCGCGGCGAAGGAGCGCGCCTCTCCCCTCACAGGGCCTCAGGACCGCGCTCTCCCGTACGGACCCGGATCACCGTGTCGACGGGGACGGACCAGACCTTGCCATCACCGATCTTCCCGGTCTGGGCGGCCTTCACGATGACGTCGATCACGTCCTCGGCGTCGTCCTCCTCGGCCAGGACCTCCAGCCGAACCTTGGGCACCAGGTCCACCTGGTACTCCGCGCCGCGGTACACCTCGGTGTGACCGCGCTGGCGGCCGTAGCCGCTCGCCTCGCTGACCGTCATGCCCTTGACGCCGAACTGCTCCAGGGCCGCCTTGACGTCATCGAGCTTGAAGGGCTTGATGACGGCCGTGATCAGCCTCATGCTTCCACCTTCTTCTGGGCCGGAGTGAGGGGACCGTTAGGGGAGGTCACGCCGGAAGCGTAGACCGTGCCGAGGTCGTAGCCGGTCTCGGCGTGCGCGGTGACGTCGATGCCGGTGACCTCTTCCTCGACCGGGATGCGGAAGCCCATCGTCTTGTCGATGACCTTGCCGATCACCCAGGTCACGATGAACGAGTAGCCGCCGACGGCGATCGGGCCGAGCACCTGCAGGCCGAGCTGGGTGAGGCCCCCGCCGTAGAGCAGGCCCTTGTTCTGCTGCGGCAGGAAGGGGTAGACGGCCAGGAAGCCGAGCGAGACCGCGCCGATGACGCCGCCGACCAGGTGGACGCCGACCACGTCGAGGGAGTCGTCGAAGCCCAGCTTGTACTTCAGGCCCACGGCGTAGGCGCAGACCGCGCCCGCGACCAGGCCGATCAGCATCGCGGCCCACGGGTCGACGAAGCCACACGCGGGGGTGATGGCGACCAGGCCGGCGACCGCGCCGGAGGCGACGCCGAGGCTGGTGGCGTGCCCGTCGCGCAGCTTCTCCACCACGAGCCAGGCGCCCGCGGCCACCGCGGTGGCGATCTGGGTGTTCATGAACGCCAGCGCCGCCGTGCCGTCGACCGCCAGCTCGGAGCCGGCGTTGAAGCCGAACCAGCCGAACCACAGCAGGCCCGCGCCGAGCAGGACCAGCGTCAGGTTGTGCGGACGCATCGGCTCCTTGCGCCAGCCGTGCCGCTTGCCGATCACCAGGGCCAGGGCCAGCGCGGCGGCGCCGGCGTTGATGTGGACCACCGTGCCTCCGGCGAAGTCCTCGATGCCGAGGGCGTTCAGCCAGCCGGTGCCCCACACCCAGTGCGCCACGGGGAAGTAGACGATCGTCGCCCAGACGAAGGTGAACAGCACCCAGGCGCCGAACTTCGCCCGGTCGGCGATCGCGCCGCTGATCAGGGCCACGGTGATGATGGCGAACGTCAGCTGGAAGGCCGAGAAGACCAGGCTGGGCATCCCGGTGCCGTCGTCCTTGGTGGCGGTGTTCACCAGGCTCTGCAGGCCGATGTGGTCGAGCCCGCCCACGAAGTTGTTCAGCCACGCCATGCCGTTGTCGCTGAAGGCCAGCGAGTGCCCGAAGAGCACCCAGGCGATGGTGACCGTGATGATGGCGACGAACGACATCATCATCATGTTCAGGACACTCTTGGCCCTGGTCATGCCCCCGTAGAAGAACGCGAGTCCCGGTGTCATCAGCAGCACCAACGCGGTTGCCGCAAGCATCCAGGCTGTCGTGCCGCTATCGATCTTCACGACGCGACCCTCCTTACATGTGACGTGTGGCCACAGCGTGTTCGCCCGCGGTTTCGTGGCTCGACCGGGTGTGTTTCACATGCGTGAATCTCGCCACAGTGGTGTTTCGCCCGTGTTTCGGACCACTCACACCCCGCATTGCGGACGTGAGCGGCGCTAGGCTTAGGGTTGCCTAACCTAATAGATCAAGGAAGTTTCATGCGCCTGCGCCTGGCCGTCGCCGCCGTGCTGCCCCTCCTCGCCCTCGCCGCCTGCGGCACCTCCACCTCCTCCCAGGAGGCAGGCCCCACCCGGACCGTCAAGCACGCCATGGGCGAGACGAAGGTGCCGGAGTCCCCCAAGAGGGTCGTGGTGCTCGACACCGACAAGCTCGACACGATGGTCTCCCTCGGCCTCGCCCCCGTCGGCGCGGCGCAGGCGACGGAGAGCCAGGCGTGGCCCAAGTACCTGGGCTCCGCGCTGTCAGCGACGAAGGCGGTGGGCACCCTCCAGCAGCCCAACCTCGAAGCGATCATGGCGCTCAAGCCGGACCTGATCCTCGGCACCAAGTTCCGCCAGGCCGCCTTCTACGACAAGCTCAGCAAGATCGCGCCGACGGTGTTCACGGAGAAGGTCGGCGTCACCTGGAAGGAGAACTTCCTCCTGGACGCGACGGCGCTGGGCAAGAAGGACCAGGCCGACCAGCTCCTTTCTGCCTACGAGAAGCGGGCCAAGGAGGTAGGGGCCAGGTTCTCCGCGCTGAAGGTGAGCATCGTGCGGTTCATGCCGACCGAGATCCGGATGTACGGGCCCGAGTCCTTCAGCGGCATCGTGGTGGGCGACGCGGGAATCCCCCGGCCTGAGGCGCAGCAGCTCGCCGCGCAGCAGGACAAGCGCTTCGGCAAGCTGAGCCAGGAGAACATCGCGCAGGCCGACGGTGACGCGATCTTCTACACCGCGTACGGGGAGGCCGCGGCGAAGAGCCAGGCGGCGGTGACCGGCGGGCCGCTGTGGAAGAACCTCGCCGCGGTCAAGGCGGGTCACGTCCACAACGTCGACGACGAGGTCTGGATGCTGGGCATCGGGGTCACCGCCGCGGGCAAGATCCTCGACGACCTGGACAGGTACCTCACCCCGCTCGTCTGACCCCTCGGGTCAGCCCCAGAAGCGGCGCAGGTGCGGCACCAGCTCGCCCGCGCGCTCGTCGGGGAAGAAGAGCCTGCCCCCCTCGATCTCCACCACCTCCTTGACACCGGGGATCGTGTCGCGCAGCCAGTACGCCCAGCTGACGTCGAAGAAGACGTCGCCCGTCCCCCACACGACCAGGGTCGGCACGGTCAGCTCGGCGAGCTGCGGCTCGATGGCGACCATGTCCTCGGCGTCGATGGAGGTCAGCAGGCGCTCGAACGCCTGCCCGCCGCCGGGCTTGTCCAGGATCGGCCGCAGGTAGTGGTCCACCAGGTCCGCCGGGTCCTCGATGCGTTCGTAGCCGTCGCCGAACGCGGTGTGGACCAGCAGTTCCGGCTGCTCGAGCGCGACGGCCGTCAGCGCGGCCAGCTCCCCGCCGGCCGCCAACTCGACCGTGGGCTTGAACGCGTCGGGCGGGGTGTTGGTGTGCACGTCGCAGTTGGTGAGCGTGAGCGAGCGCAGCCGTTCCGGGTGCCGCACCGCGAAGACCTGCGCGACCGCGCCGCCGGTGTCGTTGGCGACGAGGTCCACCTGGTCCAGGCCGAGCCCGGCGCAGAGCTCCTCGACCGCCCCGGCGAGCGCGGGGATGGACAGGTCGTCACGCGACGCGCTGCCGCCGTGCAGGGGCAGGTCGATGGCGACGCACCGGCGCTCGTCCCGGAACTCGGCGATGACGTTGCGCCACAGGTACGAGCTGGTGCCGACGCCGTGCACGAACAGGCTGACGGGCCCGTCGCCGACGTCCACGTAGGAGATGCCGTCCATGGGTGCTTGCCTCCAGAATTACAAACCGACTGTCGGTCTACGAAATTACCGACTGACTGTCGGTTTGTCTACAGTGGACGCATGAACCTCAAGGCGGAACGCGGCGCGGCCACCCGCGACCAGCTCCTCGCGATCGCCACGCGGCTGTTCGCCGAGCACGGCTACGAGGGCACCTCCATCGAGGCGGTCCTGCAAGAGTCGGGGCTCAGCCGAGGGGCCCTCTACCACCACTACGCGGGCAAGGACGCCCTGTTCGAGGCGGTGCTTGAGGCCACGGAGGCGGCGATCATGGCCCGGATCGTGCAGGCGGTCGAGGGCATCGGCGAGCCGGCGGAGATGTTGAAGGCGGGCACGCTGGCCTGGGTACGGCTGGCCGGAGACCCGGTGATCCAGCGCATCGTGCTGATCGACGCCCCCTCGGTGATCGGCTGGGAGCGCTGGCGGGCCTTGGAGGAGCGCTACTCCTTCGGCATGATCAAGGGAGCACTGGAGGCGACGGGCGCGATCCCCGCCGCCTACCTGGACCTCCACGCGCACATGCTGCTCGCCGCGATCAACGAGAGCGCCCTGCTGGTGGCCAGGGGCCGCGACCAGGCCACGGCGGAGGCGGCCATGGAGGAGTTCCTGCGACGCCTGCTCAGCCAGGGCTGACGCGGCGGCCCCGACCGGCCAGGTCGGATGCCACGTGGGCGCGTCGACGGGGCGTCGATGCTTCGTCTATGAGATGTCTACCGGCCACCATCACCATGGCCTCCGTTCAGATCGGAACCGTTGGGGGGTCAACGATGAGGCCGATACGTTTCGGCGTGTTAGGGACTGTTGAGGTGTGGCGTGGGGATGATCGCCTGGACGTGGGCACGCCACGCAACAGGGAGGTGCTCGCGCGGCTGCTGCTGTCGCCGGGGAGGGTCATTCCCGTCCACCGGCTGATAGCCGATCTCTGGGAGGGTTGCCCGCCGCCCCAGGCGCTGTCGTCGTTACGCACGTTCGTCTGCCGGGTACGGCGCGTGGTCGAGCCACCCGCCCATGAGCACGGCCGGCCGTCCGTGCTGATCACCGAGCCGCTCGGGTACGTCCTGCGCGTGGACGAGGCGGCCCTCGACTCGGCCCGGTTCGAGCGGCTGCTGCGGCAGGCGAGGGAGGCCGCCGATCCGAGTACCGTCCTCGGCCTGGTCGACGAAGCCCTCGGCCTGTGGCGCGGTCCTGCCTACGCCGAGTTCGCGCACGCCCTGTGGGCGAAGGGAGAGGTGGCCAGACTGCAGGAACTGCAGCTCGGCGCGACGGAGCACAGACTCGGCACCCTGCTGACGCTGGGGCGGCACGGCGAAGCCGTACCCGAACTGGAAGCGCACGCGCGCGCCCATCCGACCCGTGAGGAGGGCTGGCGGCTGCTCGCTCTGGGCCTGTACCGCTCGTCCAGGCAAGGCGACGCCCTTGCCGCGCTGCGCGACGCCCGTCGCTACCTTGCCGAGGAGCTGGGCGTCGATCCCGGCTCCGAGCTGCGGAAACTCGAGGCGGACATCCTCTCGCAGACCGCCGAGCTCGATCTGCCGGCGGCACCGGTGGCGATCAGGAAGCCGGTCGCGCGCCTGCGCTGCCTCGGCCGGGACGATCTGCTCGCGACCGCCGGAGCGGCGATGGCCGCCGCGGAGTCCGGCAGCGGCGGCAGCATGGTCTTCGACGGCGAGCCCGGCGTCGGCAGGACCCAGTTGCTGCGAGGGGTCGAGGCCCTGGCCGACATGCGCGGCTTCCAGGTGGCGTGGGCGCAGGCGCACCCGCTTGAGCGCGAGTACGACTACGGCGTGGCCCGGCAGGTCTTCGAACCGATCCTGTACTCCATGCCGGAGAAGGAGCGACACGAACTGCTCCGCGGGACGGTGGAGCCCGCGGCCGACATCGTCTGGCACAACCGGCCGTCGTCGGGCGGTCCCGACGGGCTGCACGCGCTCTACCGGCTCGCCGTGCGACTCGCGGAGCGCGCGCCGCTGCTGATCGCCATCGACGATCTGCAGTGGTGCGACCCCGGCTCGTTGCGCTGGCTGGCCTACCTGGCCAGGCGCATCGAGGAGGTACCCCTCGTGGTCGCCGCGACCAGGGCGACGGGTGTCCCGGCCGGCGACGATCAGCTGCTTGAGTCACTCTGCTCGCTCTTCACTCCGGTGCGCCTGGGCGGTCTGCCCGCCGAGGCGGCCTCGGCCCTCGCCGCCGAGGTGTTCGGCGCGGAACCGGAGCCCGCGTTCCTCGCCTCCTGCCTGCACGAAACGGGCGGCAACACGTTTCTGCTGGCCGAGCACGTGAAGGCGCAGGCCACGGGGACGCGGTCCACCTCCATCGCGCGGTGGGTGGCCGGCCACCTGCGTCACGCGGGTCCCGGGGCCGCCACGCTGGCCAGGGCGGTCGCGACGCTCGGCCACGGGGCCGAGTTCCACGTGGTGGCCGACCTGGCCGGACTGGCGGACAGCCAGGCGGCCGCCGCTCTGTCGGCGCTGGTCGGCATGGGGATCCTGCGTGACGGGTCGCCGCTGCGGTTCACCCAGCCCGTCGTGCGGCAGGCCGTGCTCGATGGGGTGCCGGCCAGTGTCCCGCTGTTCGCCCTGACCTCGATCGTCACCCCGGAACCTCCCGGCTCTCCGGTGCGCTCGGGCGTGCCGGGGCCGGTCGGCGGCTGACGCGACGGTGTCGCCGACGGCTCAGCCCTTGATGTGCGGCTCCAGCAGCTTCGACCAGGCGTTGGAGAGCTTCTCGTACTCGCCGGGGCACCTGTCGGCCCGGTCCTCCGGCAGCCCGTCCGGCCCGACCCAGTCGGCGTAGGCCTTGGGATCGGAGCCGTAGATCCAGCACATGTAGTTGAACGCGCGCTGCTCGTCCATCGAGTGCTCGTCATAGAAGGGGAGCTTGGCCCGGTCCTGGTCGTTGGCCGAGTCGAAGTAGTAGTTGATCGTCTGGACGCTCGCGGAGTCGTCCTCGCCCTGGGCCATGAGGAAGGCCGACAACTGGTCGGCCGCGTCGTCCTCCTTGCCCAGGGCGGGGAGGTCGTAGATGTCGATCACGGCGTGGCCGAGCTCGTGGAACAGCGTGTCGACGAGGTTGGCCTGGCCGTGCTGGGTGTTCTCCTCCTCGGTCTCGGCCTTGTCCTTGTAGCGGGTGAAGCCGTCGACCACGAGCTCGTAGCACATGGTGATCTTCTTGTCGTCCGGGCTGTAGTAGGCGTTCACCTGGTCGCACTGCTCACCGGCCAGCGTGACGTCGTGCGGCAGGATGAGCATCTCGTTGAGGCTGCTGGCGAAGCCTTCGAGGGCCTTGCCCGACTGCAGCAGCTCCAGCCCCTCGGCGGCGACGTCGGTCGTCGCCTTCCCGTACTCGGCGACGAACTTCCCCGCGGCCTTGGGGGCGTCCGACGCGGCCGCGGCCGGTTTCTGTGCCGGCGTGTCCGCGCTTCCGCAAGCGGACAGCGTGGTGGCGAGGAGCAGTGCCCCGGCGCCCGTCGTGAGCCGATTCCACTTCATCAGAGGTCTCCAGGTCGAACATTTGCTGACCCCTGGATCCTGAAGTCACGATCTTGATGATCGATGGACGGACGGTCTCCGAGGTCCGCCAGGCGGAGATCGACGACGGGCACGTCCAGCGGATCGCCGAACGCGAGCGAGCCTGGGCGGTTATATCCGTTAATGTCCTGTCAATCGGGTGTCGACGGCGACGATCCAGGCTCTCCGGTCATGACCACTCAGCCTTATCCGCAACAGCGGCCCCATGCTCGTCCAGCGCACGAGCAAACCGGCACGACCGAGCACCTCGCCCCTCCTCCCAGCGCGGAGCCCACGGAGGCGAAGTCGGACCGCGGCAGCGTCCTGGAGCTCCTCGAGAAGATCGGCTCGGTTGCCCTTCCGCTGGCCGTCGCTCTCTACGCGGTCCTCTACATCGGTCTGCAGAACGTCTACTACGTCTTCGGCATCACGCCCGAGCAGGCGGGCCTCGACCAGGCGACGATCTTCGCCCGGCTCATCGGCACCCTGGTGACGGTCCTGCTCGGGCTGATCCCGCTCGTGGGAGCGATCGTGGGCTTCGGCTGGCTCGTCAACCTCGTCCTGAGGGGCCGAGCCGGCCGCGCGGTCGACAGGCTCAGGGAGAAGCCCTGGCTCGCGGCCGTGATCGGCGCTCTCGCCTCCAGCCTGGCCTACTGGGGGTATCTCAAGGTCGTCCAGGGCGTCTCGGCCAGGGCCGCGCTCTTCACGGCTCTGGGCGTCGTCGTCTTCGGCCTGCTGGTGCCCTACCGGCTGCTGCGGCGACGCCCCTCCGGCAGAGCGGGGATGAAGGTGCTCACCGGCGCGCTCGTCGGCCTGGGCCTCGGCTTCCTGCTGGCCGGTCAGATGGTCCAGGGCGCGCTGGACATCTACGAGAACGGCAACGGCAACTACGTGCTCGATCTCGTCGGAGTGAAGAACCAGTGGGCCACCGTGCAGGACGGCGACGGCAAGCCGCTCGACAAGGAGCGTGAAGGAGACCGGATGATGCTGCTCGGCGAGGAGGACGGAACCTACGTCTTCTACGACTGCGGCATGGCGGAGACGATCCGCCGTCCCGTCGAGGCCACCACGCTCAACTCCATCGAGCTCGACCCCGACTTCACCGAAGGCGGCACGCAGAAGCCCGTCAAATGTGGTTACGCCCTGCCCGAGGCCGAGCAGCCCCACGAGGACGAGGCTGAGCAACCATGACCAGAGAGCGCTTGCGCTATTGGTTCGACAACACCATGTCCAAGGGCACACCCGCCCTCATCGGCTGGCTCGCCGTCGTCTCGCTGATCCTGGTCCTCGTGGTGACCACCATGGCGTGGCCGTTCGCCGAGTCCGGCGCGGACGGGCACACCTGGTGGGGCGTCGCCTGGATGAGCCTGCTGCGCACCCTGGATCCAGGCACGATGGGGGGCGACGACGGCAATCCGATCTTCGTCCTCATGATGCTGGTCGTGACGATCGGCGGCCTGTTCGTCGTGAGCGCCCTGGTCGGCGTCCTCAGCGCCGGTCTGGACAGCAAGCTCGAAGACCTGCGCAAGGGCCGCTCCCGGGTGGTCGAGCAGGGCCACACGATCATCCTCGGCTGGTCCGAGGAGATCTTCGCCATCGTCGCCGAGCTTATCAAGGCGAAGGAGAGTGAGCGGCGCGCCGTCGTGGCCGTGCTGGCCGACAAGGACAAGGTCGAGATGGAGGAGCAACTGCGCGCCAGACTGGGTGACACCGGCCGGGCACGCGTCGTCTGCCGCTCCGGCGACCCGGCGGAACAATCCGCTCTGCACCTGGTCAGCCCGGACGCCGCCGCCTCCGTCCTGGTGTTGCCCACCGATGACGCCGAGCTCATCAGGATCATGCTGGCGCTCAGCAGCAGGACATGGAGCGGCGTGCGGCCTCCCGTCGTGGCCGCCGTCTCGGACAGCGACAATCTGGCAGCCGCCCGCCTCGCGGGCGGCCCGCACGCCGAGGTGATCGACTCTCAGGACATCGCGGCACGGCTCGTCGTGCAGTCGTGCCGCCAGTCAGGGCTGTCGGCGGTCTACAGCGACCTGCTCGACTTCGACGGCGACGAGATCTACATGCGCAGTGAGCCCGTGCTCGTCGGCAGGATGTACGGCGAAGCGCTGTTCGCCTACGAGAGCGCCACGCTGATCGGGCTGCGAACGAACGACGGCCAGGTGATCGTCAACCCGCCGAGCGACACGGTGATCCGGCAGGGCGATCTGTTGATCCTCATCGCGCCGGACGACTCGATGATCAGGCTGGCCGGCGCCGCTCCCGCGGTCGTGCCGGAAGCGATCTGCGGTCCGCGGGCCGCGCGGAGGCAGGCGTCCAGGACGTTGATCCTCGGCACCAACAGCCGCAGGCATCGCATCCTGCGCGAGCTCGCCCCCTACCTGCCGCCGGGCTCAGAGATCCATCTCGCGGGCGCGCCCGCCGACGCGGTTCCCCTTCCGGCCGGGGTGCTCGTCAGCGCCAAGGAGTGCGACACCACCAGCGGCGCCGCGCTCAAGGCCTTGGACGTGTCCGGTTACGACCACACGATCGTCCTGTCCGACGAGGCCTACGACGTGCAGAAGGCCGACGCGCGCACGCTCATGACGCTGCTGCATCTGCGCGACATGCGCTCAGGGGGCACGATCGTCAGCGAGATGAACGACGAGCGGAACCGCCACCTCGCCGAGGTGGCCAGGGCCGACGATTTCGTGGTCGGCGGCAAGCTGGTCAGCCTGCTGCTCACCCAACTGGCCGAGAACAGGCACCTCGCGCAGGTCTTCGACCAGCTGTTCTCCCACCAGGGGTCGGAGATCTACCTCAAACCCGCCGAGGACTACATCCGGGTCGGCGCTCCCGCGACGTTCGCGACCGTGCTGGAGGCGGCCAGGCGACGCGGCGAGACGGCCATCGGCTACCGGCTGGCGGCCGGCTCCGCTCGGGCGCCCGGCTACGGCGTCGCGCTCAACCCGGACAAGTCCCTGTCGCTGCGATTCGGGCCGGGCGATCGGGTGATCGTGCTCTCGGAGGACTAGCGGCCGGACTGGTGCTGCTCGGGCAGGCGGCTCTGCGGGTGCACCCACAACAGGATGTTGTCCGGCCGTGCGGACCCGAGCCGCCGGAAGAACTCGAGGATCTCCCGATCCGAGTGACGCAGGCTGAAGTGGGTCAGGACGAAGAGAGTCTCCGGGTGCGCCTCGACCACGGGCCTGAGCCTGCTCCAGACCGTGTGCCCGACCCGGTCCGCGCGGTCCAGCTCGGCGTCGTCGAGAAAGGTGCACTCGGTGATGACGACCGGGTACTCGAAGAGCCACGGGTTCCGCTCGAACACGTTGACATGCGTGTCGCCGAGGAAGGCGAACAGCGGCCGCCGGACCGCGTCGTCGACCTCGGCCCCCTCCTTGCGCTTCCGCGCCATGATCCGGCCGAACTCCCCGCCCCGGCCCTCCCGCGCCAGGGACCGGCGTAGCTCCTCGAACTCCGGCCGCAGGACCTTGCGCCGCTCCGAGAAGGCGTACCCCACGCAGGGCACCTTGTGCTCGCACTCCACCACCCGCACGTGGTGTCCCCGACGTCCGAAGACGAACTCGTCGTCGTGTCGCACGCCGTGCAGGCGGTAGCCGCCCGCGAGGGCGGGGTCGAACCCCGGCCCGTGGTTCAGCTCGGCGGACGCGCGCAGGTAGGACTCCACGTACGGCACCGCCGCGGCGGGCAGGAAGACGTCCGCACCCTGGGCGGCCAGGAAGTCGAGGTCCTTGGAGTGGTCGTGGTGGGTGTGGGTCAGGAAGACCGTGTCCACCTGCCGCCCTTCGCACAGCCCCGCGTCGAGGCTGCAACGCAGCTCGGGGAGGTGGAAGAAGGTCTTGTCGTTGGCGCGGGAGTAGCCGGTGAGGGTCAGCTCGGCGCCGGGTATCCGCCATGTCTTCCACTGCCGGAACGGATGCCCGCGCTCCAGCGGCTCGGGATGTTCGGCCCGTCGTTCCGGCGCCTGCGTCATCGGGTGCGCCCCCTCGAAGAGCCCTCGTGTTCCTGGCGCCGTGATCAGGCGTCCGCCGATCGTAGCGGCCCACATTCCACGCGCACGAGGAGTTTTCCGCCGGGCCCCGGCCCCACCCGCGGGCGGGTACGGCCGGGGCCGCGCCGCTACCTGTTGAGCGGATCCAGCTTGAGGTCGCCCTTCCACCGGGGGTTCGGCTTGCTGTAATCGGCGAAGCGATAGGTGTGGCTGCCGCCCCACGTGCCCTCGATGAGACGCCAGTCGCCCTCCGTCTTGATGCCGAGCTCGTGGCGCATCGGCGGCTTCGGCGGGATGGCGTTGGGGTTGTAGTTCTCCCGGATCGGGACCTTGAGGTCGCCCCGCTCGGCGATCAGGAGGCGGTAGACGAACCTGTCGCCCGAGCTGGTGGTGAACACCAGGGTGCCGTCCTCGTTGAAGACGGCGCCGTCGCGGTCGGCCACCTCGCTCTCGGGGATGTCCACGTACGGACCGTTGACCCCGTCGTCGTCGGCCGCGTCGGCGTCGCCGTCGCCGTCGAGGTCGCAGTCATCGCATTCGAGACCGTCGGCGTTGTAGTTGAGTTTCTCCTGGACCAGGATGGCGTGGTACTTGATGAGGCGCATGTCGTCGTTGGTCAACTGCGCCCACTCGCTGGCGAGGGCGTCGTTGACGAAGGCGGTGAGCTCCTGCTGGTTCTTGATGTCCCGCTTGAACTTGTCGATGATCGCCTTGATCACCTCCTTCAGCACCCGCTTCGCGAGGACGGGAACGATCATCCGCTGCTGGGCGGAGACGGACTGGGTCGCAACGGTGGCCGCCTGCGCGGGCGGCGGGACGAGCACGAGGCTCGATACGGTGGCGATGCCGGCGACGGCGCCGGCGAGTCGTGTCTTCATGGACGCCGATCCTGTGCCACCGCGATAGACAGCTGATGTCTGTACTGCCGACGCCCCGTCCCGACGGGGCCGTCGGCTCAGCCCTCGCGGGCCGGTAGGTCGGCCAGCAGCCCGAGCGCCTCAGCCAGAACGACGCGGTCGTCCTCGTCCCGGCAGAGGTTCCGGCAGAGCGTGACCGCCCGCTCGATGTGCGGGCGGGCTTCCTCTTCGCGGGCGGTGGAGGCGAGGATCCAGCCGAGGGTGTAGGCGGCCCTGGCCTCGCCGCGGGGGTGGCCCCGCCGTACCGACTCGTCGAGGACGGCCACGGCCGCGCCCTCCAGCTCGGCCCGGTGGCGGCCGTCCTCGCGCAGGATGCCGAGGGAGAAGAGCAGGTCGGCGGCCGAGGACAGCGGGCTGTGGGGGACCCCGACCAACTGCGTGATCAGGCCGATCATCGCCAGGGCCTCGGCGTCGATCCACTCGCGAGCCTCCTCTGCCGACGCGAACGACGCGAGGGACGCGAGGGACGCGTCGGCGGCCGGAGCGGAGACGAGCGCGCGGGAGTTGAGCATCCGCACAGCGTCGGCCTGCGTGGCGAGCAGGTGGTCCAGCAGCCTGAAGAGCGCGGCGCGGCGCTCGTGCGGGTGCTCCGACTGCTCGGCGAGGTTTCGCCCGTAGAGGCGCAGCAACTGGTGGAAGCGATAGCGGCCCGGGGTGGGCGAGTCGAGCATGCCCAGGTCGACGAGGCTCTCCACGATGTCCTCCGCGTCGAGCGGCTCAAGGCCGAGGATCGCCGCCGCGGCGGGCAGCGAGAACGAGGTGGTCTCGGGGATCGCGAGCAGCCTGAAGGCCCGTGCCTGTTCCGCGCCGAGTCGCTCGTAACCGAGCTGGAAGGTGACCTCCACGGTCATGGTGCCGAGACGCAGCTCGGACAGCCGTCGTCGCTCGTCGGCCAGCCTCTCGACCAGGGAGGAGATCGTCCATAGCGGCCTGGAGACCAGCCGGGACGCCGCGATGCGCACCGCGAGCGGCAGGAACCCGCACAGGACGACCGCGTCCTCCACCGCCTCCGGCTCGGTGGCGACCCGCTCCTCCCCCACGATCCTGGTGAACAGCTGCACGGCGTCGCGGGGCGTGAGCACGTCGAGGTCGACTCTGCGGGTCGTCGGCAGGCCCGCGGGCTTGGCTCTGCTCGTCACCAGTACGGCGCAGCCTCCCGTGCCGGGAAGGAGCGGCCTGACCTGCGTGTCGTCCACGGCGTTGTCCAGGATGACCAGCATCCTGCGGTTGACCATGAGGCTGCGGAACAGCGCCGCCCGCTGTGTCAGGTCATCGGGGAGGTCCGCGTCCGAACGGCTGAGCGCGCACAGGAACTCGCGCAGTGCCGCGGTGGGCTCGACGGGCAGGCCTCCTGCTCCGCACAGGTCGATGTAGAGCTGACCGTCCGGGAACGCCTCGCTGAGCAGGTGCGCGACATGGATCGCCAGAGCGGTCTTGCCCACCCCGCCCTTGCCGGACAGACTCACCACGGTGGTCGCCTGCCCGGAGCCGGACTTCAGCACCTCGGTGAGGAGAGCGACCTCCTCCTCCCTGCCGGTGAAGTCGGACAGGTCGGCGGGTATCTGGGCCACCGGCGGGAGTCCGGCCGTCGGGACCTCTTGGGGGGCGGGCGACGGCCCGGGGGCGGGCCGGGCGGGCAACAGTTCGGGGTCCGACGTGAGGATGCGGTGATGCAGCTCCCTGAGCTCGCCTCCTGGGTCGATGCCCAGGTCCTCGGCGAGCAACCGCCTGGTCCGGTCGAACACCTCCAGCGCTTCGGCCTGCCGTCCGCACCGGTACAGAGCCAGCATCAGCAGACCGCTCAGCGATTCCCGCAGGGGATGTGCGGCGCTCAGCATGGTCAGGTCCGCCACGGCCTCAGTGGCCCGTCCAAGCTCGATGTCCAGTTGGAGCTTGGCCTGCAGGGCGCTCAGGCGGCGGTCGCCGAGCCGGTCGCGCTGAGCCTCGGCGTACGGCCCGACCGTGCCGTCCAAGGCGTCGCCCTGCCACAGGCCGAGGGCCTGTGTCAGCAGCGTGCGGGCGCGAGCGGGGTCGCCTTCGGTCCGGGCCTTCTCGGCCTCGGCGTACCTCTCTTCGAAGACCTGCGCGTCCAGCGAGCCCCTGGGAAAGGACATGGCGTAGCCGGTGCCCACGGAGACGACCGTGCCGGGCCTCGACCGGTCGGCTTCCAGCACCTTCCGCAGCCGGTAGGCGTAGGTCCGCAGGGTACTGAGGGCGCGCGATGGCGGGTCCTGTCCCCAGATCGCGGCGATGAGCGCGTCGCTGGTGATCGCCCGGCCCTCATGGAGAAGGAGGGCGCCGAGCAGGGCGCGCTGCTGTGGCGAGCCGAGGTTGAGCTCCTCGTCGCCTTGCCACGCCCGCACGGGGCCGAGTACCGAGAAGCGCAAGCCATCAGATCGATCCATACCCCGCCTTTGAAATATTCGTACGAATGATAGCCATTTGATCTGTTCGGCGGGCTTGGCCGTAGATCAGGCGGCGGCAGAGTTGGATAACGTATACGCGATTGGCGGGGGAATTCCGGTATTTGTAGTGCATTGTTATGGCGACGGAGGGTTAAGGGTGAGTTACGGTACGTTGCCGCCTGCGCAGTTACCGGCTGACATCCCTGACTTCACCGGCAGAGAGCATGTGATCGCCAAGCTGGCGGAGCGGCTCACCACCACCGCAGGCAACGCGCTGACCGTGGTGGCCGTCTCAGGGGCGGGCGGGATCGGCAAGACCACCCTGGCGCTGCACGTGGCGCACGCCGTACGAGGCGCGTTCCCCGACGGGCAGCTCCACGCGAGCCTGCGCGGAGCGGGAGCCGCGCCCCTGCGCCCCGCAGACGTGCTCGCCGACTTCCTGCGGGCGCTCGGCCTCAGCGACAGGGAGATCCCCTCGGGGATCCACGCGCGGACCGCGCGGCTGCGGTCGGCGCTGTCGGGACGGCGGGTGCTGATCGTGCTCGACGACGCCATGGACACGAGCCAGGTCGCGCCCCTGATACCCGGAGCCGCCACCTGCGCGGTGCTGGTGACCAGCAGAGCGTGGCTGGGCGACCTGCCAGGCGCCCACCCGGAGCGGCTCGACCTCTTCAGCCGGGAAGAGGCGCTGGAGCTGCTGGCCCGTGTCGCGGGGGCGGAGCGTGTCGCGGCCCAGCCCGCGGAGGCGGTCAAGCTGGTCGAGTCCTGCGGCCTGCTGCCACTGGCCGTGCGGATCGTGGCGGCACGGCTGGCCGCGCGGCCGGGTATGAGCGTGGAGGTGCTGGCGAGCCGGCTCCTCGACGAGCGGCGCAGGCTCGCGGAACTCAAGATCGGCGGCGACGCGGTGGAGTCGTCCTTCGCGCTCGGCTATGCGCCACTCGGCGCCGATCACGCCAGGGCGTTCAGGCTGCTGGCACTGATGGACGGGCCTGACCTGTCGGTCGCCGCCGCGGCGGCCGTCCTGGATGTGAGCCAGGCCGAAGCCGAGGACCTCTGCGAGTCGCTCGTCGACCTGAGCCTGCTGCAGTCGCGGGGGCTCGCCCGCTACCGCTACCACGATCTGGTGCGCCTGTACGCCAGAGGGCTGGCCGAGCGGGTGGACTCGGCGCAGGAACGGACGGCCGCGTCCGACAGACTGCTCGACCACTACCTCGCGGGAATCAGAGGAGTGTGCAGGGTCTCGCTCCCCGGGTTCGTCCATCAGGCCGGGCACCAGGCCCCCGAGCTGACCTTCGCCGACGCGCCCGCGGCCCGCGACTGGGTACGCGCGGAGCAGGCCAACGTCAGCGCCGCGATCGAGCAGGCGGGACGTTCGGGAACCCGTGCCCTCGCGGAGGAGGTGCCGCTGCTGACAGAGGTGACAGGTCTCTCCGACCTCGACGACCGGATCATCCTCGGCGCCGTGCTGATGGCGCTGGGGCTGGGCGCGCTCCGGGTGCGCGGCCCCGACGAGGCGACCAGCCTGCTGTCGGCGGCGCTGACCGTCGCCGAAGCCCAGGACAGCCCTCGGCTGGCGGCCAGTGTCCACGGTCTCCTGGCCATGACGCTGGGCGATGCCGGCTTCGTCGGAGAAGCCAGGGCACACGTGGCGCAGGGGCTCCGGCTGGCGTACGAGATCGATGACGCCCAAGGGATCGGGGTCAACCTCCTGGGCGCGGCGGCGGCGGCGTTCCGTTCCGGCGACATGGAGGAGGCCATCGACAGCCTGCTCAGGAGCGCCCAGGCCTACCGCGACGGCGGGCTGCCGCTCAGGGCGGCGTGGGCGGCACACCGCCTGATGGACGCCTACCGCGCTCTGGGGCGCCACGAGGAAGCGGTGCAGGTCGGCGAGGAGGCGCTGCCGCTCTATCAGTCGATGAACGACCCCCTGCTGTTCGGTTGCGTCCTGAGCCGCCTCGGACAGGCGTGGACCGACCTCGGGGACCCCGATCGCGCCCTGCGCTGCTGGAAGGAGGCCGACGCGATCCTCGGCCCGTACGACGTGCCCGAGGGACGCGCTGTTCGCCGTCGTCTCGGCATCACCTGAGGACAGAGCGCGGCGAGTGCGCCGCCTGACAGGGCCCGAATACCCCTTGGTGATCGGACGTCAATCGCCCTCCGGCAGGCTCAACCCGGTTTCACGAAAGGAAAACGACGTTGAGCGGACGATCCAGCATCAACGAGGGGAGCGCGTCAGCGGCCCAGGCCGCCGACGATCCCGGCGACCACTTCGCGACGAGGCTCAGATCCGCGGTGAAGGGCGCCGTACTGTTCCCTCGCGACCCCGGCTTCACGGCGGAGCACGCCGGCTTCAACCCCGCCGTCCGGCACACGCCCGAGGCGATCGTGGTGCCCGACGACGCCGGCGACATCCGCGCGACCGTCCGGTTGGCGAGCCTTCTGGGGCTTCCCGTCGCCGTGCAGGCCACCGGCCACGGCATCAGCGCCGCCGCCGACGGCGGGATCCTGATCAACACCCGGCGGCTGGGCTCGGTGACGATAGACCCGGTCGAGCGCGTCGCCCGGGTCGCGGCAGGCGCGAGGATGCGGGAGGTCGTCGAGGCCGCCGCGGCGCACGGTCTGGCGGCGATCAACGGCGCCTCGCTCGACGTGGGCGCGGTGGGCTACACGCTGGGCGGAGGTCTCGGGCCGCTGGGCCGCAAGCACGGCTACGCCGCCGACCATGTCAGGGCCATCGACCTGGTCACGCCGGGCGGCCGCCTGCTTCGCCTGTCACCGGACCAGCACGAGGACCTGTTCTGGGCGGTTCGCGGCGGTAAGAGCAACTTCGGGGTGGTCACCAGCATGGAGATCGGCCTGGTCACGATGGCGGCCCTGTACGGCGGGGCGCTGTTCTTCCTCGGCGAGGCGGCCGACCGGGTGGTGCGCGCCTACCCCGCCTGGGCGGCCGAGCTACCCGAGGAGATGACGACGACGCTGGCGTTCATGCGCCTGCCCGAGGCGCCCACGGTGCCTCCTCCCCTTCAGGGCCGGGTGGCGGTGCGCCTGACCGCCGCGTACCTCGGCGGCGAAGAGGAGGGCGAGCGGTTGCTCGCGCCGATGCTGGCCGCCGGGCCGAAGCTCGGCTCCATGGGCGCGCTGCCGTACGAGAAGATCGGCACGATCGCCAACGACCCGCCCGTCGCGCCCCTTCCCGTCTACGAGCGCACCGGGCTGCTCCACACTCTGGACGACGCCGCCGTCGAGCGGCTGCTAGCCCTGGCGGGCCCGGACGCCACGCTGCCCCCCGGCGTGATCGAGCTCCGGCAGTTGGGCGGCGCCCTCGCCCGTCCGGCCGCGGTGCCCAACGCCATCGGCCACAGAGACGCCGGGTTCCTGCTCTTCATGGCGAACCCGGCGCCCGCCGATCAGGCCCGAGAGGTGAAGGGGCTGCAACAGAACCTGATGGACGCCCTCGAGCCGCACCTCACGGGCGGCATGCTGCCGAACTTCATGAGCAGCTCCGACCTCGCTCCCGAGCGGGTCCGCGCGGCCTACACGCCGGCAGACTACGAGCGGCTGGCGCGGCTGAAGCAGCTGCACGATCCGCGCAACCTGTTCCGCGTCAACCACAACATCGAGCCCGGTGACGTGACTCGGCCGGCCGCCACGCCGTGACCTCCGGCCGATGCCGGGTGCGGCGTGGCGCCGGCCCTTGCGCGCGGGGCGGTTACGCGGCCGCGCTGGCCATCTTGCGGAGGCGGGCCAGGGCGTCGCGCTCGATCCGGCGGGCGCGGTCGCGGCCGATGCCGTAGCGCTCGCCCACCTCCGTCAGCGTGTGCTCGCGACCGTCGACCAGCCCGTAGCGCCAGCGCAGCATCTCGCGGGTGTCGCCTTCGAGGTCCGTCAGCCACTGGTCGAGGCGTTCCCGCTCCAGGATGTCGATCGCCTGCTGCTCCGGGTCGGCCCATGTCTCGTCGGCGATCATGTCGCCCAGCTCGGTCTCGTCCTCGTCGCCCACGCCGAGCTGCAACGACACCGGGTCGGACGCCCAGCGGCGCAGCTCGCGCACCCGCTCGATCGGCAGGTCGAGGAGCTCGGCGAGGTCGTCGTCGGTCGGCTCGGTGTCGAACTCCGCGAGCAGGTCGCGGCGCACCCGCATCAGCCGGGTCATCTGCTCCCCGGCGTGCGTCGGCAGCCGCACCGGGCGGGCCTGCTCGTGGATGGCGCGCCCCACCGACTGCCTGATCCACCACGTGGCGTAGGTCGAGAACTTGTACCCGCGCTTGTAGTCGAACTTCTCCACCGCCCTGACCAGCCCCAGGTTCCCCTCCTGGACCAGGTCGATCAGCGGCATCCCCCGCCCGGAGTACTTCCGGGCCACCGCCACCACCAGGCGCAGGTTGGCCTGGATGAACTCGTCCTTCGCCCGCTGGCCGGAGACGGCCAGGCGTTCCAGCTCCTCGTCGGCCGCGTCGCTGACGCGCGGCTCCGAACCGCCGCTGTCGAGCAGCTGCTCGGCGAAGAGACCCGCCTCGATCCGCTTGGCGAGCTCCACCTCTTCCTCCGCCGTGAGCAGCGGGACCCTGCCGATCTCCGCCAGGTACGTCCCCAGCAGATCGCGCTCGGCGACGTGCTGCTCCTGCGTGCGACTCCCCGTAGGCCTTGCCATCCCCAGGCACCTCGTTCCGCAGCTGCGTTCTATACCGTGGCAACGTCCGGCCAGATGCAAAGATTCCCTAAAGCACTACGACCAAGGGACGGTTCTGGATGTCCTCCTAGAGGAGGAGACCGTCGTGAAACACCTGGCGAACGAGGGGAACACCGGGTCGGTAAGCGAGGTGCACGTAGGAAGGGGCGTCGAGGACGACGAGGTCCGCGCGGGCCCCCGGGCGCAGCCAGCCTACGTCCGTACGGCGCAGCGCGCGCGCCCCTCCGTACGTCGCCGCCCTGACCGCCTCCAGCGGCGTCATCCGCATCTCCCGGACGGCGAGCGCCACACAGAACGGCATGGACGAGGTGAACGACGAGCCCGGGTTGCAGTCGGTCGCGATCGCCACGGTCACGCCCGCGTCGAGCAGCCGCCGGGCGTCGGGGTACGGCGACCGGGTGGAGAACTCGGCCCCCGGCAGCAGCGTCGCCACCGTCGCCGACGAGGCCAGCGCCTGGACGTCGGCGTCGGACAGGTGCGTGCAGTGGTCGGCCGAGGCCGCGCCGAGCTCGCACGCGATCCGCACGCCGGGGCCCTCGCCGAGCTGGTTGGCGTGCACCCTGGTCTGCAACCCGGTCTTGATCCCCGCGGTGAGGATCTCCCTGGTCTGGTCGCCGTCGAACGCGCCACGCTCGCAGAAGACGTCCACCCACTTCGCGTACGGCGCGCAGGCTTCGAGCATCTCCCCCGTGACCAGCCGGACGTAGTCGTCGGCGTCGATGCCGGCCGGCACCACGTGCGCGCCCAGGTAGGTGGTCTCGTCGGTGAAGCCGCCGGCGATCTCCAGTGAGCGGCGCTCGTCCTCGACGGTGAGCCCGTAGCCGCTCTTGATCTCGACGGTGGTCGTGCCCTGCGCGAGCATCTCGTCCACCAGGGCGGCGGCGCGGGTGGCGAGGGCGGCGTCGCTGGCCTGCCTGGTGGCCTCGACCGTGGTGCGGATGCCGCCGGCGGTGTAGCTCTGACCGGACATGCGGGCCGCGAACTCGGCGGTCCTGTCGCCGGCGAAGACCAGGTGGGCGTGGCTGTCGACGAAGCCGGGGATCACGCACCGGCCGCCCGCGTCGACGCGCACGTCGGCGTCGGGGGCCTGGCCGGCCTCGCCGACCCAGGCGATCCGGTCGTCCTCGATCACCACCGCCGCGTCGCCGATCTCCTCCCGTTCCGGGTCGCCGGTGTAGAGCAGCCCGATGCCGCAGATCACTATGGATGTCATCGCAGTCGTCCAATCGCCTCGGTGAGCATGGTCCCGACGTCGCCCAGCACGTGCCTGCCGTCCCTGACCACCCGGCGGCCTCCGGAGACCACCGAGTGGACGTCCGCCGCCGTGGCCGCGAACACCACGGCCTCCAGCCCGGACGTGCCCGCCGTCCGGACCGTGTCGGTGCGCACCGAGACCAGGTCGGCCCAGGCGCCCGCCACCAGCAGCCCGGCGTCGGGGAAGCCGAGCGAGGTGTGGCCGACGGCGGTGGCCGCGCCGAGCAACTCGGCCGCCCGCCAGGTGCCGCGGCGCTCGCACGCCAGGCGCTCGTCCAGCTCGACCGCGCGGGCCTCCTCGAACAGGTCGATCATCGCCTGGCTGTCGGAGCCGAGCGTGATCGCCGCGCCGCGGTCGAACAGGGTGCGGGCGGGGCCGATGCCGTCGGCCAGGTCGCGTTCCGTGGTGGGGCACATGCAGATGTAGGTGCTCGACTGGGCGAGCAGCTCGATGTCCACGTCGGCCAGGTGGGTGGCGTGGACGGCGGTCGAGCGCGGCCCGAGCGCGCCGGCCTCGTGCAGCACCCGCACGGGGGTGGCCGCGTACATCTCGACGCAGGCGGCGTTCTCGGCGCGCTGCTCCGACACGTGCGCGTGCAGCGGCGCGGCGTGCCGGTGGGAGAACTCGGCGACCGTCGGCATCTGCTCGGGCGGCACCGCGCGGACCGAGTGGATGGCGGCGCCGATCTCCACGTCGGGCTGCCCCTCGTAGGCGGCGGCCAGCTCCTGTGCCCGGACCGCCCACAGCTCCGCGTCGCCGTCGCCGAACCGCTCCTGCGGGCCCGACAGGCCCGTGCCGAACCCGCCCGTCAGGTAGCAGGTGTCGAGCAGCGAGATGCGCAGCCCGGCGTCGCGCGCGGCCTGGATGAGCGCGTGTCCCATCGTGTTCGGGTCGTCGTACGGCCTGCCGCCGGGACCGTGGTGCAGGTAGTGGAACTCGCCCACGCAGGTGACGCCGGCCAGCGCCATCTCCGCGTAGGTGGCCCTGGCCAGCGCGAGGTAGCTGTCGGGGTCGAGCCGGCCCGCCACCTCGTACATCACCTCGCGCCACGTCCAGAAGTCGCCCTTGGCCTCCTGGGTGACGCCGCGCAGCGCCCGGTGGAAGGCGTGCGAGTGCGCGTTGGCCAGGCCGGGGATGGTCAGGCCCGCCAGCCGTTCCGCACCGCCCGGCTCGCCCTGCTCCACGCTGGCGATGCGGTCGCCGTCGAGCTCGACGAGCACGCTGTCGGCGACCCCGTCGGGCAGCCAGGCCTGCTCGCACCAGTAGGTCAGCGACACAGGTCCTCCAGCACGTTCGCGAGCGCCACCACTCCCGCCTCGCAGTCTGCCTGCTCGGCGTGCTCCTCGGGCGAGTGGGACACGCCCGTGGGATTGCGCACGAACAGCATCGCGCTCGGAACGCCCGCCGTGGCGAGGATCCCGGCGTCGTGCCCGGCTCCCGTGGGCAGCACCGGCGCGGGCGTGTCGCCGCCGCCCCCACCGCCGATCCCGCTGCCGACCGTGCTGCCGACCACGAGGGCCAGCCGGTCTCTGAGCGAGTGCTCGAAGTCCACGACCGGGGTCCACGACTCCTCGGCCACGTCGGCGTCGCGTGCCAGCTCCGTGACCAGGGCGCGGACGCCCGCCTCCGTCGCCCCCCTGGCGTCGAGCCAGGCCGAGACCAGGCCGGGCACGGCGTTGGCGTTGTTGGGGGTGATCCGCACCTTGCCGACGGTCGCCACCACGCCTTCGCGCTCGGCCACCTCGCGCGCCGCGAGCACCATCCGGGCGAACGGCAGCATCGGGTCCTCGCGGTCGGCCAGCCTGGTGGTGCCCGCGTGGTTGGCCTGGCCGCGGAAGTCGAACCGCCACCGTCCGTGCGGCCAGATCGCGCTGGCGACGCCCACCGGGCAGCCCTGCTCGACGAGCCCGCGGCCCTGCTCCACGTGGAGTTCGACGAACGTGCCGACGGTGGCGAGGGTCTCGTCGTCGCGCCCGATCCGGTACGGATCGCGCCCCGCCCTGGCCATGACGTCGGACAGGGTGTCGCCGTCGTCGTCGGTCAGCGAGAGCGCCTTGCCGGGGTCGAGCACGCCGGTCATCAGCCGCGACCCCACACAGGGCACGCCGAACCTGGCGCCCTCCTCGTCGGTGAAGCAGGCGATGCCGAGCGGGGTGCGCGGGGAGAAGCCCCGGCCTCTCAGGACGTCGAGCGCGGCGAAGGCCGACACGACGCCGAGCGGGCCGTCGAAGGCGCCGCCCTGCCGCACGGAGTCGAGGTGGCTGCCGGTGACGACGCCCGGCTGCCGGGACGGGTCTCCCCACCAGGCCCACAGGTTGCCGTTGCGGTCCTCGCGCAGGTCGAGCCCGCGTTTCGTGGCCTCGCCGCGGAACCACTCTCGCAGTTCCAGGTCGGCGGGGGACCAGGAGTCCCTGACGTAGCCGTTGGTGGCCGGATCACGTCCGATGCGCGCGAGTTCCTCAAGCATGGACCTACTGTAGTGAATGACTCCATTCAGCACAGTAGGGCCTCATGGTTGACGGGTCCGTCAGGTCGCAGCGCTGGGGCGGAGGGTCAGTTCGGTGAGGTGGGCGTCGGGGCCGGCGTTGACGGCGGCGAGGACGGCCCGCGCCACCGTCGCCGGGGCGAGGTACTTGTCGGGCTCGAACGCGCCGCCCTCGTGCTGCCGGACGCCGCGCTGCATCTCGGTGGCCACCCGGCCCGGGTAGACGGTGGTGACCCTGAGCTCGGGCTCTTCCTCGCGCAGCGCGTCGGCGAAGGCGCGCAGCGCGAACTTGCTGGCCGCGTACGAGCCCCAGCCCGCCCTGACACGCTGACCGGCGCCCGAGTTGACGCAGACGACGTGGCCGTTCGCGCGCCTGAGCGCGGGCAGCAGGAGCCTGGTGAGCTCGGCGACCGCGACCACGTTCAGCTCCATCGTGGCGCGCCACGTGCTCGCGGGGACCTCCTCGATCCTGCCGAGCGGGCTCATCCCCGCGCTGTGCACCAGCACGTCGAGCCGGTCGACGCCGGCGACGTCGGCCTGCGTCACCTCGGTCAGCTCCACGGGCCAGGGACGCGCGTCGGGCAGCCGGGCCGCCAGTTCGGCCAGCGCCCGCTCGTTGCGGCCGCCGAGGATGACGTGATGCGTCGGCGCCAGGGCCTCGGCGACGGCCTGGCCGACACCTCCGGAAGCGCCCGTGATCAGCGCCGTCGGTCGTTCGTTCATGAGGGCAAGCCTAGGGGAGCTTGACAGTTACTCAAATTTGAATACAAGCTTGAGCATGTCCTCGACACGCATCCTCATCCTCGGCAGTCTGCTCGACGGGCCGATGAACGGCTATCAGGTACGCAGGCGGCTGGAGGTGATGGGCGCCGACAACTGGGCCAACGTGGCGTTCGGCTCGATTTATCACGGGCTGTCGAAGATGGCCGACGAGGGGTTGCTGGAGGTCGTCGAGAGCGGCAAGGGCGGCAAGACCGTCTACGAGATCACCGAGACGGGCCGCCTGGAGTTCCACCGGCTGCTGCTGACCTCCTGGCACGAGATCAAGCCGATCGTCGACCCCTTCCAGGTGGCGCTCACGTTCATGGACCGCCTGAGCAAGGAGGAGGTCCTCGACGCCATGCACAGCAGGATCCACCAGCTCAAGATGCAGATCAGCATGATCGAGAACGTCATCGGCGCCAAGCAGCGCTACGGCGCCCCCAGGCACGTGGACGAGAACCTCCGACTCACCTCCGCCATGTACTCCGCCCAGCTCGCCTGGGCGGAGAAGGCCGTCAAGCAGGTCGAGGCGGACGAACTTCCCTGAAAAGGAGCCCCATGATCATTGACGCGCACCAGTTACGCAAGACGTTCACGACCAGAGGCAGGAAGGGCACCCAGACCGTCGAGGCCGTCCGCGGCGTCGACCTCGAAGTGAAGAAGGGCGAGATCTTCGGCGTGCTCGGCCCCAACGGCGCGGGCAAGACCACCACGATCAGGATGCTCGCCACGCTGATCGTCCCCGACGGGGGCACGGCCACCATCGCCGGGCACGACCTGCGCAAGGAGCCCGGCGCCGTCCGGCGCAGGCTCGGCTACGTCAGCCAGGCGGGCGGGGTCGAGGAGAACACCACTCCCCGGACGCAGGTCATGATGGCCGCGCGGATCCACGGCGTCCCCGACCCGGCGCGGGCCACCGGCGAGGTGCTCGACCGCTTCGACCTGACCGAGATGGCCGACCGTCCCGGCCGGACCCTGTCGGGCGGGCAGAAGCGGCGGGTCGCCATCGCGCTCGGCCTCGTGCACAGCCCGCTCCTGCTCTTCCTGGACGAGCCCACCACCGGCCTGGACCCGCAGAACCGGGCCAACCTGTGGGACCGCATCAGGCAGCTCCGCGAGCTGGGCACCAGCGTGCTGCTCAGCACCCACTACCTCGACGAGGCCGACGCCCTGTGCGACCGGCTGGTGATCGTCGACCACGGCCAGGTGGTGGCCGAGGGCACGCCGGGCGAGCTGAAGCGGGAGGTCTCCGGCGACGTCGTCACGCTCAGGCTGGACGAGCCCGAGCGGGCCACCGGCACGCTCGGGCCGCTCGCCCGCGAGATCCGCGCCGACGGGGACCTGCTGCGCGTGTACGTCGACGACGGCGAGCACACGCTGCCCGTGCTGCTGCGGGCACTGGAGGAGCAGGACATCGCGCTCAGCTCGATCGCGCTCGACCGCTCCACCCTCGACGACGTCTTCCTGGCCAAGACCGGCCGGTCCCTTCGCGACGCGGGAGCCGCCGCATGATCCGCCACACCCTGCTCTTCCTGGTCTACGAGCTGCGCAACACGTTCAGGAACCCGATCTGGCCGCTGTTCGGCATCGTCCAGCCGGTGGTCTACCTGCTGCTGTTCGGGCCGCTGGTGGCCGGCTCGATGAACCAGCCCACCTCGGCCGCGCTCACCGGCTTCGCGCCCGGCATGCTGGTGATCACCGCGCTGTTCGGCGCGATCGGGGTCGGCTACGGCATGATCTACGAGCTGCGCAGCGGCGTCCTGGAACGTATCGCGGTCAGCCCGGCGTGGCGCCCGTCGATCGTGCTGGGCCGCACCCTGCGCGACGGCGTGGTGCTGGTGCTGCAGTCGGTCGTGGTGATCCTCATCGCGCTGGCGATGGGCATGCGGGCCAGCCTGCCGGGCCTGGCCGTCATGGTGCTGCTCATCGCGGTGACCGGCCTGTTCTCCTCCGGCATCGGGTACGGCCTGGCGCTGTCGCTGCGGGACGAGAACGGCATGGCGCAGATCATGCAGTTCTTCGCGCTGCCGATCATGCTGCTGTCGGGGGCGCTGCTGCCGATGACGCTGGCCCCCGACTGGATGCAGAAGGTGGCCGTGTTCAACCCGATGTACCACCCGGTCGTCGCCGGGCGCGCCCTGTTCGCGGGAGACCTGACCGACGCCTCGATCCCGGTGGCCTTCGGCATCATGCTGGCGCTGGCCGCGCTCACCGTGACCTGGTCGGTGCGCTCGCTACGCAGGATCGCCGGATAGGAACGTGCCGGTCTCGTCGGTCATCCGCTCGTACTCCTCCAGCCGCGCCTGGGTGCGCAGCGGCGCCGCGTCGGCCATGGCCTCGACCAGGGCCATGGCCAGAGCCAGCGGCGCCGCGTGGGAGTCGAACACGAGCCGGTCGCCGACGGGCGCGTCCAGGACGACCTCGGCGGGGAAGCCCGGCTTGTCGGTGATCACCGCCGTCCTGAGCCCCAGTTTCTCGGCGTACCCGAGCGCCTGGACGGCTTCGGACGGATATCGGGGCAGCACGACCGCCACCACCCACTCGGCCCCCGCCCGCTGGGCCGCGTGCAGCCCGTCGACCAGCTCGGACCCGCCGTGCGTCAGCAGCCGCACGTCCGGATGGATGCGCCGGGCGTAGTAGGCCAGGGTGGTGGCGAGCCCGCACGAGACCCTGAGCCCCAGCACGGGCAGCGGCTCGGTCGCGGCCAGCGCCGCCCCCAGCTCCTTGAGGGGGAAGGCGGCCAGCCGCTCGCGCACCGCGGTCAGGTTCCTGATCTCGCTGTCGATGGCCCCGCGCAGCAGGGTCTCCTGCGGGCCCTCGGGCGGGCCGCCCAGCACCAGCGGGCGCAGGGCCTGCCGCAGCTCCGGATACCCGGCGAAGCCCAGCACCATGGCGAACCGGGTCACGGACGGCTGGCTCACCCCGGCCCGCTCGGCCAGCTCGACACTGGACAGGAAGATCGCCTCATCCAGGTTCTCCGCCAGGTAGTGCGCGATCCTGCGCTGCACCGGGGACAGTCGCCTGCCCCCCAGCAGCCTCTCCAGCCCGCCGTGGTATCCGCCCGTCACGCCACTTCCAACACCGGCCGCCTTCCCTGTCATCCCGCCGGAGCGTCGCGGGTCAGGACTCGCTCATCGGGACGCGCACGCCGCGCTCCCGCGCGACCGTGGCCGCCTCTTCGTAGCCCGCGTCGACGTGGCGCATCACGCCGGTTCCCGGGTCGTTGGTGAGGACGCGGTTCAGCTTCTCCCCCGCCAGGGCGGTGCCGTCGGCGACGGTGACCTGCCCCGCGTGGATGGAGCGGCCGATGCCGACCCCGCCGCCGTGGTGGATCGACACCCAGGCGGCGCCCGAGGCCGTGTTCAGCATGGCGTTGAGCAGGGGCCAGTCGGCGATCGCGTCCGAGCCGTCGGCCATCCCCTCGGTCTCGCGGTACGGCGAGGCGACCGAGCCGGAGTCCAGATGGTCGCGGCCGATGACGATGGGGGCCTGGAGCTCGCCGGAGGCGACCATGTCGTTGAAGCGCTCGCCCGCGACGTTCCGCTCGCCGTACCCGAGCCAGCAGATGCGCGCGGGCAGGCCCTGGAAGTGCACCTTCTCCCCGGCCATGCGGATCCACCGCGACAGCGGCTCGTTGTCGGGGAACAGCTCGAGGATGGCCCTGTCGGTGGCGGCGATGTCCTCGGGGGCGCCGGAGAGCGCGGCCCAGCGGAACGGGCCCTTGCCCTCGCAGAACAGCGGCCTGATGTAGGCGGGGACGAAGCCGGGGAAGTCGAAGGCGCGCTGGTAGCCCGCGAGCTGCGCCTCGCCGCGGATGGAGTTGCCGTAGTCGAAGACCTCCGCCCCCGCGTCCTTGAAGCCGACCATCGCCTCGACGTGGCGGGCCATCGACTCGCGGGCGCGCTGGGTGAAGCCCGCCGGGTCCTTGTCGCGCTCGGCGGCCATGTCCTCGAAGGCCACGCCCAGCGGCAGGTACATCAGCGGGTCGTGGGCCGAGGTCTGGTCGGTCACGATGTCGATCTCGGCGCCGCGGGCCAGCAGCTCGGGCACGGCCTCGGCGGCGTTGGCCACCACGCCGATCGACAGCGGGCGGCGGGCGTCGCGCGCCTCGTAGGCCAGGCGCAGCGCCTCGTCCAGGGTGGCCGCCTCGACGTCCAGGTAGCGGTGCTCGATGCGGCGGGCGACCGAGCGCGGGTCGCAGTCGATGCAGATGGCCACGCCACCGTTCATCGTGATGGACAGCGGCTGCGCGCCGCCCATGCCGCCGAGCCCGGCCGTCAGCGTGATCGTCCCGGCCAGCGAGCCGCCGAACCGCTTGGCCGCCACCGCCGCGAACGTCTCGTACGTGCCCTGCAGGATGCCCTGGGTGCCGATGTAGATCCAGGACCCGGCGGTCATCTGGCCGTACATGGTCAGCCCGGCCGCCTCCAGCCGCCGGAACTCCTCCCAGTTCGCCCAGTCGGGCACCAGGTTGGAGTTGGCGATCAGCACCCGCGGCGCCCACTCGTGCGTGCGGAAGACGCCCACAGGACGCCCCGACTGGACGAGGAGGGTCTCGTCGCCGCCGAGCGTGGTCAGCGTGCGCACCATCGCGTCGAACGACGGCCAGTCGCGGGCCGCCCGGCCGGAGCCGCCGTACACGACGAGCTGCTCGGGGTGCTCGGCGACCTCCGGGTCCAGGTTGTTCTGGAGCATGCGCAGGGCTGCTTCCTGCGGCCACCCCTTGGCGGTGATCGTTGTGCCTCGCGGCGCGCGCACGATGCGGCTCATGCGGTACCCCTTCTGAATGAATATATTCACCTATGTCACTCGAAGGGTACGGTACGGCGGAGCGCCGCGCGAGGGTGCACGACGCTCCATCCTCAAGACTCAGCCGCAGTGGAAGGTCTTCGAGGGGTTGTAGTTGGCCCAGTTGTGGTTCTTGTCCGCCACACCGGCCTGGGCGGTGATGCACTTGCCCTTGCCCTTGACGGAGATCGGGCCCGCGTACTGGCCGTACTGGCCGCTGTCCTGGTCGTGGATCGAGCTCCGGCGGCAGGTGGCAGCGGACGACGTGCCCTTGGCACAGGCCCAGAGCTGGACGATCATCCCGCTCCTGGTGCCGTAGTCGACGACCCGGTCCAGGCGGGCGCAGTTCGTGCCCGTCGAGCCGTTCCAGTAGAGCTTGAGCGTGCCGTAGGTCTTGCCGCTCCGCTTCACGGGGATCGAGTCGACCTGCGATCCACTGCAGGAGGCGGCGCTGGCGGGCGCGGCGATGGTGAGAGGGACGACCGTGGCGCCGATCAGGGCGGCGGCTGCGAGTCCAACGGTGGCGAGCTTCACAAACACTCCTTGCTGACAACAGAAAACTGGTCAGCAAAAAACCGTAGGGATCAAAAGCGGGATCCGGATGGCCGGAACCCGCCTAGATCGTTAACGGATGATGATCAGCAGTTTACGCCGAGGCTTCCGTCAGCCCACCAGGAACTGCGTGGCCGCCAGCTCGCGGTACAGCTCGTCCTCCCCGACCAGCTCCTCGTGGGTGCCGACCGCGCGGACGCCGCCCGCCTCCATGACCACGATCCGGTCGGCGTTGGTCACCGTCGACAGCCGGTGCGCGATGACCAGAACGGTCGTCTCGGCGGCCACCTCGGCGATCACCTCCCGCAGCCGCAGCTCGTTGACCGCGTCGAGCTGCGAGGTGGCCTCGTCCAGCAGGAGCAGCCTGGGCCTGCGCAGCAGGGCCCTGGCGATCGCGACCCGCTGCCGCTCGCCGCCCGACAGCAGCACCCCCCGGTGGCCGACGGCGGTGTCGAGCCCGTCGGGCAGCCTGGACACCAGGTCGTCCAGGCGGGTGCGGGTGATCGCGCGGCGCAGCTCGTCCTCGGTGGCGTCCTGGGCGGCGAAGAGCAGGTTCTCCCTGAGGGTGCCGGCCAGCACGGGGGCGTCCTGCTCGACGTAGCCGAGCGCGGCGCGCAGCTCGCCGAGCGGCCAGTCGCCGATCTCGCGCCCGTCGAGCACGATCGCTCCCGACTGGTGCTCGTAGAACCGTTCGAGCAGGGCGAACACCGTCGACTTGCCCGCGCCCGACGGCCCCACCAGCGCGGTGAGCCCTCCGGGCGGCACCTCGAAGCTGACGCCGTCGTGGACGAGCGGCCGGTCGTCGCCGTAGCGGAACACCACATCGCTGAACGTGACGCCGAGCGGTCGCGAGTCAGACGGGGCGGGGTCGCTGACCGGCTCGGCGGGCAGGTCCTCGATCTCCTTGATCCGCTTCATCGCGGCCAGGCCCTGCTGGAGCTGGACGGCCCCCTCGACGAGCTGCCCGATCGGCGCGACCAGGTAGAACAGGTACAGCAGGAACGCGATCAGTGCCGAAACCTCCAGCGCGCCCGACGCGACCCTGGAGCCGCCCACCGCGAGCACGCACAGGAACGCGATCTGCACCGCCATCCAGGTCGCCACCCCGGCCAGCGAGGTCCACCCGGCCACCTGCAGCCCCCGGTCGCGGGCCCGCTCCGCCGCGTCGGCGACCACGCCGATCTCGCGCTCCTCCGCGCCGCTGGCCTTGACCGTCCGGTACGCCTGCAACGCCCGGTCGAGCACCGAGCCCATCTCGCCGACGGCCTCCTGCGCGCCCTTCTGCGCCCGCTGGATCTTCGGCATGATCAGCCCGGTCAGCCCACCGATCACGACCACCACGAGCAGCGTGACCAGCAGCAGCACGCCGTCCATGGTCGCCATCATGACGATCGCCCCGACCAGCATGAACACCGAGCCGACCGAGTTGACGATCCCGTTGGTCAGCACGGCACGCAGCAACGTCGTGTCACCGGTCACCCGTGACAGCAGGTCGCCGGGCTTGAGGCGGTCGACGTCCGCGACCTTCAGCCGCAGCATCCGGTCGACCAGCTTGCGCCTGGCGCCGAGCACGACACTCTCGCCCGTGCGCTCCATCAGGTACATGCCCCCGGCCGAGACCACCGCTCCGACCAGCACCGCGACGGTCAGCCCGAGTAACGGCCCGGCCATCGACCGGTTCTCGCCGAAGGCGTCCACCACGTACTTGGCCAGCAGCGGCATGGCGAGCCCCGCCAGCGAGCCGATCAGGCCCAGCACCCCGCCCACGATCAGGATCCCCCTGTGCGGGCGGATGTAGGCGAGCAGCTCCTTGATCACCGTGTCTCCTCTCATGGCGAATCCCCGAAACCCCAACGAACAGCGGCACGGATTCGACACCGGTCAACTTAGATTGACGACCTTAGTATGTCAACTTTCGTTGACACCTCCTCCTTGAGGAGGAGATGACACATCCGCCGCGCGCCTTCCGACGAATCAGGCGTCGAGGAACCCGGCCGGAACCTCTCCCACCCGATCGACCCGTCGAAAGGACCGAACATGGAGCTCCGGATCAACCGGCGCGCCCTGATCGGACTGGGCGTCGCGGCGGCGCTGACCGCCTCCTCGTTCGCCCTGCTCCGCCCCGGCTCCGGCACCGCTTCCTCGCACCGCGAGGCCCCGATGATCGCCGGCGACCCGCGCAACGACAACACGGACGTCTACGCGTTCGTCAGCCCCGACAAGGCCGGCACGGTGACCCTGCTGGCCAACTGGATCCCGTTCGAGGAGCCCATCGGCGGGCCGAACTTCTACACGTTCGACACCAGGTCCCGCTACAACATCAAGATCGACAACAACGGGGACGCCAAACCCGACATCACCTACCAGTGGACCTTCCGTGACGAGGACCGGCGCGGCACCGGCACCTTCCTCTACAACAACGGCCCCGTCACGTCCCTGGACGACCAGAACCTCCTCTACCGCCAGCACTACACGCTCAAGCGCATCACCCACGGCGGCACCAGGACGCTCGTCCCCGACGGCATCGTCGCGCCCAGCAACGTCGGCCCGGCCTCCATGCCCGACTACGGGACGCTGCGCGCCCAGTCCATCAAGAGCCTCGCCGGCGGCGGCCGGACCTTCGCCGGGCAGTCGGACGAGGCGTTCTTCCTCGACCTGCGCGTGTTCGACCTGCTCTACGGCGGCAACCTGTCAGAGGTCGGCCAGGACACCACCAAGGGCTACAACGTGCACACCCTGGCCGTCCAGGTGCCCGCCGCGGACCTGGCGCTCAAGGGCGACACCAAGCGCAACCCCGTCATCGGCGTCTGGGCCACCACCGACAAGTGGAGCCCACGCGGCTACGTCCAGGTCTCGCGGCTGGGCAACCCGCTGGTCAACGAGGTCGTCGCGCCCGCCGGCCTGAAGGACGCGTTCAACGCGCTGCCCCCGCACAAGGACGCCGACGTGGCGGCATTCGTCAAGCGGGTCACCGACCCCGAGGTGGCAAGGCTGCTCCAATCCGTCTACGGCATCAAGGCCCCCGCCAGCCCGCGCAACGACCTGGTGGAGATCTTCCTCACCGGCATCGCCAAGGGCAACGGGCCGATCGCCGCCGACCTCAACTCCCAGAGCCTCAACAAGGACGCGGGCAAGCTGCGACCGTCGGAGATGCTGCGGCTGAACATGTCCATCCCACCGGCGAAGGACCCCAACCGCCTCGGCGTCCTCGCGGGCGACCTCCAAGGCTTCCCGAACGGCCGCCGGCTCTCGGACGACGTGGTGGACATCGCCCTCCAGGCGGTGGCGGGGGCGGCCCAGACGGGCAAGCTCGTCCCTGGCTTGACGGACAAGGTGGACAGGAACGACAAGCCCTTGCTGCAGGCGTTCCCGTACATCCCCCTGCCGAGCAACGTCGCGGTCAACCAGCACTGACCCGGCGGCACTCCCCGACCGGCTGTCATCTCCGCGGCCGGTCGGTCCCCCGGCGGACATCCGTCCGCCGCCCCCTCGGCCGGCCGGCCGTGCCGCCCGTCGCGGCCGGCCGGCCACCCTCACGACTCCGGAGCCCACGATGCGATCCCTCGCCCTGGCAGGCGGCCTGGTCCTGGCCGGCGCGCTGGCCTTCACCGCCGTGGCGGTGTCCGCGCCCGGACGCGACCAGCAGCCGGCCGCCGCCGTCGCGCCCTTCACCGAAACCCTGCAGTCCCGCCTGCGGCGCCTCCCCGGCGACTACCGGTCGTGGGCGCGGCTCGGCGTCGAGTACGTCGACCAGGCCAGGGTCACCGGCGACCCGGCCTCCTACTCCAGGGCCGAAGGCGCCCTGGCCACCGCCGCCCGCCTGGCGCCCGACGACGACGCCGTCCTCACCGGGCAGGCCGCGCTCGCCGCCGGACGCCACGACTTCGCCCTGGCCGCACGCCTCGCCGGCCGCGCCGTCGCCGCCAACCCGTACAGCGCCGCCGCCTACGGCGTGCTGGCCGACGCCCGGACGCAACTCGGCGACCTCCGCAACGCGCGCGCGGCCATCGACAAGCAGCTGAGCCTCCACCCGGGGGTCGCCGCCTTCGCCCGCGCCTCCTACGCCGCCGAACTACGCGGAGACGTCCGGGCCGCCCGCGCGTTCATGCAGGACGCGCTCCAGGACGCGAACACCCCGTCCGACATCGCCTACAGCCGGTACTACCTCGGCGAACTCGCCCTCCACGCGGGCCGGCTCGACACGGCGAACCGCTGGTACGCCACCGCCCTGGAGGCATACCCGGCGTTCACGCCCGCCATGGCGGGCCAGGCCAGAGTGGCCGCGCTCAGCGGACGCCTACAGGAGGCCCTGGCCCTCTACGAGCGCGTGGTCGCCCGCCTGCCGCTCCCCCAGTACCTCGTCGAACAGGGCGAAACCCACATAAAGGCGGGGCTTCCCGCCGACTGGACCCTCCTCAGCGCCCAGCGCCGCCTCTTCCAGGCGGCCGGCGTCCGCGACGACCTCACCTGGGCCGAGTTCGAAGCGGACCACGGCGACCCCGCGCGTGCGGTACGGCACGCCAGAGCCGAGTACGCCCGCAACCCCAACCTCGTCGCCGCCGACGCCCTCTCCTGGGCCCTGTACAAGTCAGGAAAACCGCGAGAAGCCCTGAAGTACGCCAAGCGGGCGACGGCGACCGGCTGGCGCAACCCGCTGCTCGCCCACCACCGAGCCGTCATCGAGCGGGCACTCGGCAAGCCCGTGCGAGAGGTCCCGCGCATCGATCCGCAACTGCCCGCATTGGCGAGGTTTTCATGAGACTGATCCGGCTCGGCCTGCTCTCCGTCCTCGCGGGCCTGGTGCTGTCGGCGTGCGCTTCTCTCCTACTCGTCGCCGCCGCCCACGCCCAGCCCCCGCTGACACCCGCCACCTCCGCGCGAACCTCGCCGGCACCCGCCGCCTCCGCGCGGACCTCGCTGGCAGCAAGCCAGGGGCAGACCTCACTGGCGTCCACCACCGGCACACAGACCTCACTGGTGGCCTCCGTCGGCGCGCGGGCCTCGCTGGTGGCCGACGGCGCGCGCCTGGCCGGAACCGCTCGGGCGCACCCGCTGGGCAACTTCACCGTGAACCACTACAACGGCCTGCGGCTCTCCGCCACCAGCGTCACGAACACCGCCGTGGTGGACCTGGCGGAGCTGCCGACCCTCCAGGCCAAACCTGAGGTGAACGCCGGGTACGCGTCCCGCCGCTGCGCCGCCCTGGCCGCCGCGCAACGCCTCACGGTCGCGGGGGCGGCGGTGCCCTGGCGGGTGACCCGCTCGGCGTACACGTACGCGCCCGGCCAGGGGGGCCTCCAAACCAGCCGCCTGACCTGCGCCCTGGTGGCCGAGGCCCGGGTGACCGGCGACGTGCTGTTCACGGACGCCTTCGAGCAGGACCGGATCGGCTGGCGAGAGATCACCGCAGTGGGCGACGGCCTGACGCTCGGGCACTCGTCCGTACCGTCGACCAGCGTCAGCCACGAACTCCGCGCCTACCCCGGTGACCTGCTGTCGGCCCCCCTCGAGCAACGCACGGCCACCATCACCGTCGGCCCACTCCCGGCGACCACCCAACCGCTCCCGGACACCACCCCCACCCCGAACACATCCACCAGCCCGGGCGGGATCTCCACCGGCGGACCGGCGGGGATCACCATAGGCGGGCCGATCGGAGACGCGCTGGCGGCGCTGGATCGCACCTTCACCGGCCTGATCGGCTCAGACGTGCTCACCGTGCCGCTCGGACTCCTCGCGGTGGGACTGGCGGTGCTGCTGGGTGCCGGTCACGCGCTCATCCCCGGACACGGCAAGACGATCATGGCCGCCTACCTGGCGGGACGACGCGGCAGCCCGCGAGACGCCCTGGTAGTGGGCGCAACGGTGACGGCCACGCACACGGCCGGAGTCCTCGTGGTGGGCCTCCTCCTGACGGTGTTCACGACGCTGGCCGGCGAGTCGGTGCTGGCCTGGCTGGGCGTCGCGAGCGGTCTCATGATCGCCGCCATCGGCCTCCGCCTCCTCACGTCCTCCCGCCGTCACGCGTTCGCCCCCCATCACGCCCCCCAGACCGAGGACGAGAGCGGAAGCGACCAACCGGCCCCCTCCCCGCCCCACCCCCACCACTGGCCGGGGCACGACCACGACCACACGCACGGGCACGTCCACACGTACGGCCGGACGCACCGGCACGACCAGGAACACGGCCACAGGCACGGGCACGACCAGGAACACGACCACGGGCAGGAACACGACCAGGGACACGGGCGCGGACACGGGCACGGGCACGGGCATGGGCATGGGCACGGGCACGGGAGACGGATGGGTTTGCTGGGGATGGGGGTCGCAGGCGGGCTGGTGCCGAGCCCGTCGGCGCTGATCGTGCTGCTGGGGGCGATCGCGCTGGGCCGCACCTGGTTCGGAGTGGTGCTCGTCGCCGCGTACGGGGTGGGCATGGCGGCGACGCTCACCGCGACCGGACTGCTGCTCGTCAAGCTCGTCGACCGCCTGGAGAGGCGAGCCGCGAGGGGCCGCCGGATGATGGCCAGGCTGTCGAATCTCGCCCCGCTGGGCACGGCCGCGATGGTGGTGCTCCTGGGCGCGGGCCTGGCACTCCGCTCGATCGCGACCCTCTAGTCACCAGGCGACCAACCCCCCTGACGCCACACACCACCCACGTACACGCCACACACACCACACAGGAACACGCCGGACACATCACACATGAACACGCCACACACACCACGCACGAAGACGCCGGACAACCACGCACGAACACGCCCGGACAACCACCCCGGCGACCGCAGCCGTGTCGCTCCTTACCCTTGGTCGATCAGTCGATGTCCGGGAGGTCGGGGTCGTCGTAGTCGGTGTCTCCGTCATCGGCGCGGCGGAGTTTGATGTCCTCCACCCAGGACATGGCGAACCGCCGGATCTCGACGATCCGCTCGGGGGCCTGCCCGTGCGCTTCGAAGGCCTCGTCGGCGATCTGGTCCGCGAACTCCAGACGGGTGGCGAGTTCGTGCGGCGAGAAGCCCTCCGTGTGCAGCCGGGCGAGGTGTTCGAGGTCGCGGAAGGAGTACAGCCCGGCGACCGATGCGATGTCGATGAGGTCGCGGGCGAGGCAGCGCTCGTGCAGGGCGCGCATGACGAGCCCGACCGCGTCCTCCAGGCCGACCACCCACAGGTCGCCGCACCGGGTCGGCGGCTGTTGGAGGGCCTCGCGCAGCACGTCGACGTCGCAGCCCTGGCCGGTCTCCGGGGCGGTGACGTGGAGGCGGGCCGTCAGGAAGGTAAGGGCGGTGACCGTCGCGTCGAGGCCGGTGCCGCGGAACGTCCGCGCGGCTTCTTCCGCCGCCTCGGCCAGCGGCGTCTCGGCGGCAGTGGCGTAGGCGAGGCCCTCACCAGGACAGGCGGGGAAGCCGTGCGCCCGCAGCGCGTGCCCTCCCGCCATCGCCAGGCCGTGAGGCAGCGCGACCGGCAGCAGCCGCCGCTCGACGCCCCTGAGACCATCGAACAGGCCAGGGCCGTCGAGCGGATCGGGACCATCGAACGGGCCAGGGCCATCGGACGGGCCAGGGCCGTCGAGCGGGCCAGGGCGCTGTGGTTCCTGCCCTGCGCCGGGGCCGGCGTGCGGGCCGGAGGGTTGGGCGTCCTGCCAGGGCGGTGGCGGCATGGGGTCAAGTATGGCGGCGGGTGCGGCGGGTGGAGGGAAGGTCGTGGCGGCCGGAGACGAACTCCTGGAAGGCGATCTTGACCTTGATCACCGGACGTCGCCAGCGCTCCTCCCGTCGGAGGGCCTTGACCAGCTTGCGCGAGGAGCCTCCGTCGAAGAACCAGTGCGCCCACGGCGACCCGGGACGGGCCAGCCGAAGCGCGCCCACCAGCAGCAGGACGGGGACGAACAGCCCCACCAGCCCTGTCCAGATCTTGCCCTTGAGCAGGGTGACGACGGCCAGCACCAGGTTGCCGACGATCAGCACCGCCGGGTCGACCAGGGGGCCGTAGTCCCAGGTGAGCGGGCGCAGCCCGATCAGCAGCAGAGCGGTGACCGCGACGGCGATGAACACCGCGTCGACGGAGGTCCGGCCCTCCTCCTCCCAGTACACGTCGTGCAGGTGCAGGATCAGCGCGAACTCGTCGAGCACCAGCGCGGAGCCGACGCCGAAGACGGACGCGGCGGCGGCGTACCCGATCTGGGACCCGGCCGACAGCACGAATCCGGCGACGCCGCCGATCAGCATGAGCACGACGCCGAACACCACGTGGTGGATGTGCATCTCGCCCACGCTGACGTTGCGGAACCAGCCCACCTTGGCCCTGATCAGCCGGACGTTGATGCGGGTGGCGACGAAGGCGACGATGAGCGCGACGAAGTAACAGAACAGCGGCAGCCGTCCCGTGTCGACAATGCTCTGCTGCAACCAGTTACTCATGACCTAGAAACAGATGTTACGAGCCGTTCCGGTCGCGTGATGCCGCGTGGTTGCCTTATGACCGTCAAGGACCGGTAGAGCCCTGCAAGAGGCGTGTGTGAGGTTCAGGCCAGGAAGGCGCGGAGGAGCGCGGCCGTGCCCTCCAGGTGTTCGGCGACGGCGCGGCGGGCCGCGTCCGGGTCGCCGGCGAGGATGGCGGCCACGATCGCCTGGTGCTGGACGGCGGCGTGGTCGAGGTTCACCTGGAGCATCGGGATGGCGTTGAGCAGGTCGCTGACCCGCAGGCGGGCGTCGGCGCAGGCGGTGGCGAGCAGGGGCGAGCCCGTCAGCTCCGCGATCGACAGGTGGAAGGCGGTGTCGAGGCGGCGGTAGTCGTCCACGCCGGCCTCGTTGAGCTCCGACAGCTTGCGACCGAGCAGCGCCCGCTGCTCGTCGGTGAGTTCGGACGTCGCCAGCACCTCGGCGGCCCCGCACTCCACGGCCATGCGGAAGGTGAGCGCGTCGGACAGGTCGGCCAGCCCCATGTCGGCCACGGCCTTCCGCAGGTCGGCCTGCCCAGGCGGGGGCGGGACGTAGGTGACGAACGCCCCGCCGTAGCGTCCGCGGCGGACGTCCAGGTAACCCGCCTCCTGGAGGGCGCGGATCGCCTCGCGCAGGGTGACCCGGCTGATGCCGAGCTGCACGGCCAGCTCGCGCTCGGGCGGCAGCTTCTCACCGGGCCCCACCACGCCGAGCTTGATCGCCTGGAGCAGCCGTTCCACGGTCTCCTCGAAGGCGTTTCCCGCCCTGACGGGCCGGAGCATCGTCAACGGGTTCATCGTCATGGCAGCCTGCTGCTTCGCCGCGCTCCCACCTCGGGCTCCTCCACTTCGCCGCGCCGAGCCGTCCGCCGAATCGTCCAAGGTGTCCTCAGGTCTTGACAAGCGATCCCACCATGCACCTCAATGGTCTGAGACTAGCCCAATCAACGGGAAAGCGCGTCGGGGAGCGAATGTGAGTGAGCGATCCAGCACCGGCTTCCTCACCGTCGAGGAGCTGCGGGTCGAGGCCGCGGCCGGGCGGATCGACACCGTCCTGCTCGCGATCGCCGATATGCAGGGCAGACTGCAGGGCAAGCGGCTGTCCGCGCGGTTCTTCCTGGACGAGGTGCTGCACCACGGCTCCGAGGGCTGTAACTACCTGCTCGCTGTGGACGTGGACATGACGACGGTCGAGGGCTACGCGATGTCGTCATGGGAACGAGGTTACGGCGATTTCGTGATGAAGCCCGATCTGTCGACGCTGAGACGCGTCCCCTGGCAGGAGGGCACCGCCATGGTCATGGCGGACCTGGCCTGGGAGAGCGGCGAGGACGTCGCCCCCTCGCCGCGCCAGATCCTGCGCAGGCAGCTCGCCCGGCTCGCCGAGCGCGGCCTGGCCGCGTACGTCGGCACCGAGCTGGAGTTCATCGTCTACGAGAACAGCTACGAGGACGCGTGGAAGCGGGCATACCACGACATGTCCCCCGCCAACCTCTACAACGTCGACTACTCCCTCCTCGGTACCGCCCGCGTCGAGCCGCTCCTGCGCCGGATCCGGCGCGACATGGCGGGCGCGGGCCTGTACGTCGAGTCGGCCAAGGGCGAGTGCAACCTCGGCCAGCACGAGATCGCCTTCCGCTACGACGAGGCGCTGCGGACCTGCGACAACCACTCGATCTACAAGAACGGCGCCAAGGAGATCGCGGCCCAGGAGGGCAAGTCGATCACCTTCATGGCCAAGCCGAACCAGCGCGAGGGCAACTCGTGCCACATCCACATCAGCCTCCGCGGCCTGGACGGCGAGCCGGTCATGGCGGGCGACGGCGAGCACGGCCTGTCGCCGATGGGCGCGAGCTTCGTCGCCGGGCAGCTCGCCTGCCTGCGCGAGCTGACGCTGCTCTACGCGCCGAACATCAACTCCTACAAGCGGTACGTCCCCGGCAGCTTCGCCCCGACCGCGATCAAATGGGGCGTCGACAACCGCACGTGCGCGCTCCGCCTCGTCGGCCACGGGCACTCGCTGCGGGTGGAGAACCGGGTGCCGGGCGGAGACGTCAACCCCTACCTCGCCGTGTCGGCGCTGATCGCGGCCGGCCTGTACGGCATCGACCACGAGCTGCCCCTGGAGGACGCGTTCGCGGGCAACGCCTACGCCTCGGGGGCCGAGACCGTCCCGCACACGCTGCGGGACGCGCTGGCCCTGTTCGAGGGGTCGAAGCTGGCCCGCGACACCTTCGGCGAGGACGTGGTGGAGCACTACGCGAACAACGCCCGGATCGAGCTGGCCGCCTTCGACGCGGCGGTCACGGACTGGGAGCTGTTCCGCGGATTCGAGCGCATGTGAAGGACCTGCATTGAAGATCATCAATCCTGCGACCGAAGAGGTCATCGCCGACGTCGAACTGGCCGACACGGCGGAGGTCGATCGGGCCGTGGAGCGTGCCAGGCGGGCGTACCCGGCCTGGCGTGACGTCTCTCCCGGCGATCGGGCGCGGCTGCTCAGAAGGTTCGCCGAGGTCGTGGACGCCCACGGCGAGGAGCTGGCGCGGCTGGAACTCGCCAACGCCGGCCACCCGATCGGCAACGCGACGTGGGAGGCGGGCAGCGTCCGCGACGTCCTGCACTTCTACGCCGGGGCGCCGGAGCGCAACCACGGCAAGCAGATCCCGGTGCCCGGCGGAGTGGACATCACGTTCCAGGAGCCGCTCGGCGTCGTCGGCGTGATCGTCCCGTGGAACTTCCCGATGCTCATCATGAGCTGGGGCGTCGCCCCGGCTCTGGCGGCGGGCAACACGGTGATCGTCAAGCCCGCCGAGTGGACCCCGCTCACCGCGCTGAGGCTGGCCGAGCTGGCCTTGGAGGCGGGCCTCCCCGAGGGGGTGCTCCAGGTCCTGCCTGGCGCAGGGGAGGTCGCGGGTGCCCGCCTGGTCGAGCACCCGGACGTGGCCAAGATCGTGTTCACCGGCTCGACCGAGGTGGGCAAGGAGATCGCGGCAAAGGCCGCAAAGCACGTCAAGCGCATAACCCTCGAACTAGGCGGCAAATCCGCAAATATCGTCTTTGCCGATTCTGATGTGGAAAAGGCGGCGAGAACCGCGCCCTATGCCGTCTTCGACAACTCCGGCCAGGACTGCTGCGCCCGGTCGAGGATCCTCGTCCAGGCCGAGATCCACGACGAGTTCCTCGACCTGCTCGCGCAGGCCGTCCGGAAGGTCAGGGTCGGCGACCCGCTCGACCCGGCCACCGAGATGGGCCCCCTGGTCAGCGCCGAGCACCTGGAGCGGGTCCGCGGCTTCGTCGAGGGCACGCCGTACCTGCGGGGCGGCTGCCCGACCGGCAAGGGCTACTGGTTCCCGCCCACGGTCCTGACCACGCGGGTCACCGACCGGACGTTCACCGAGGAGATCTTCGGCCCCGTGGTGTCGGTGGTGCCCTTCGCGGACGAGGCCGAAGCCGTCCGCATCGCCAACGACACCCGGTACGGCCTGAGCGGCTCCATCTGGACCCGCGACGTCGGCAGGGCGCTGCGGGTGGCCAGGGCCGTCGAGGCGGGCGCGCTGTCGGTGAACTCGCACTCGTCGGTGCGCTACTGGACGCCGTTCGGCGGCTTCAAGGAGTCCGGCCTCGGCCGGGAACTCGGCCCGGACGCCCTGGCCGCGTTCACCGAGACCAAGAACGTCTTCATTTCAACGGATTGACATCCTCCCCCCACTCGAAGTCGAGGGATTTCAACAGCAACTACCTTACGAGGAGGAGGTCGCGTTGAGGTTCACGGTTCACCGGCCCGCCCAGCGGCAGGCCTCCCCGTGCAGCAACCGCATGCCCTGCGGCGGTATCCCGGATGTTCCTGGCCGCGTTGACGTCGGCGTTGTCCTGCCATCCACAGGCGACACAACCGAATCGAGATTGGCTCTCTCTCGATCCGGCCGCGATGTTCCCGCAGGCGTTGCAGGTCTGCGACGTGTAACGCGGGTCGACCTTGACGACCCGGCCGGCAGCCTTGTGCTCCAGCCGGGTCACCAGCAGCCCCCACCCGCTCGCGAGGATGGCCCGGTTGAGCCCCGCCTTCTGCCGGACGTTACGCCCCGGCTCGGCGAGCGTGCCCTTGGCCGACCGGGTCATGCCGCAGATGTTGAGGTCTTCGACGGCGATCACATCGAAGCGGCGGGCCAGATCGGTGCTGGTCTTCTCCACCCAGTCCTTACGCCGGTCTGTCTCACGCACCTTCAGACGCGCGATGGCGGTCTTGACCTTGCCGCGCCGGTTCGATCCACGGCCGGCCCGGGCGAGCTTGCGCAGGAGCCGCTTCAGCCGGGCCTTCTCCGTCTCGCGCAGGGTCGGCGCGTTCAGGATCTGCCCGGTCGACAGGGCCGCCGATGCGGCCACGCCTCGATCCACACCCACCGTCTCGCCCGTACAGGGGGCGGGGATCGGGTCGGAATGGCAGCGAACGCGACATGCCAGCGGCCCGCCGCATCACGGGTGACCCGAAAGGACCTCACCCCATCGGGCACTGGACGAGACCAGCGAAACCGCACCCACCCCACCTTCGGAACCCGCACCTCGCCCACATTCCGGGACACTCGGCGCACATCACCGGGCTTCACCGCGACGATCCGGAACCCTTCACCCCGCCCGCGCCTGCGGAAGGCAGGCCGCCGATGCGTCCCGCCGAAGAAGTTCGCCATCGCCTGCGCGAAGTCCTTCAGCGCCTGCTGCTGCACCACGATCGGCCCAGCCCGCAGCCACGCGAACTCCGCCCGCGCCTCGGTCAGCTGCCTGCACTGCTCGGCGAAGCCAGGCGCGCTCTGACGCCCCGGCCGCCAATACGCATGCTGCTCCACAGCAAGATTCCACACATACCGGGCATGCCCGAAATGCTCCACCAGCACCTGCTCCTGGGCAGGCGTCGGCTGGAGCCGGTAGCGGGACACGCCGATCAACCTACCGACCACCACCGACAAAACCAGGAGACCACAGTGTCCGACCGTTCCGCCTCTCCTCCCCGCCATGAAGGGCGAGGCATCCAGGCTGTAGGTAAAGGGTGAAACACATGCAGCGTTTGCAGGACCGCGTCGCCGTCATCACCGGCGCGGGCAGCGGCATCGGCCTGGCCACGGCCCGCAGGTTCGCCGAGGAGGGCGCCAGGGTCGTCTGCGTGGACGTCGACGAGGAGGCGGGCAAGAAGGCCGCGGCCGAGGTCGGCGGCCTCTTCGTCCGGGCCGACGTGACCAGCGAGGACGACGTCGCCCGGATGTACCAGACGGCGTTCGACACCTACGGCAGCGTGGACATCGCGTTCAACAACGCGGGCATCTCGCCGCCCGACGACGACTCGATCCTGGAGACCGGCCTCGACGCCTGGCGGCGCGTCCAGGAGGTGAACCTGACGAGCGTGTATCTGTGCTGCAAGCACGCGATCCCGTACATGCGGCGGCAGGGCAAGGGGTCCATCATCAACACCGCCTCGTTCGTCGCGGTGATGGGCTCGGCGACCTCGCAGATCTCCTACACGGCGTCCAAGGGCGGGGTGCTGGCGATGTCGCGCGAGCTGGGCGTGCAGTTCGCCCGCGAGGGCATCAGGGTGAACGCGCTCTGCCCGGGGCCGGTGAACACGCCGCTGCTCCAGGAGCTGTTCGCCAAGGACCCGGAGCGGGCGCAGCGCCGCCTGGTGCACGTCCCGGTCGGCCGGTTCGCCGAAGCGTCCGAGATCGCCGCGGCTGTCGCCTTCCTGGCCAGCGACGACGCCTCGTTCATCACAGGCTCGGAGTTCCTGGTCGACGGCGGGATCTCCGGCGCCTACGTCACCCCGCTGTAAGGAGAAGCCGTCATGCGCCGTCCCGTCATCGGCATCACGTCCTATGTCGAGCCCGCCCGGTTCACCGTGTGGGAGCTGCCCGTCGCGTTGCTGCCGTACATGTACGTGGAGCAGGTGGTGCGGGCCGGTGGCCAGCCCGTGATCCTGCCCCCGGCAGGCGACCCGGCCTCGGTGGTACCGCGGCTCGACGGGGTGATCCTGGCGGGCGGCGGCGACATCGATCCCGCCCTCTACGGCGAGAGCCCGCACGAGCGCACCGGCTTCGTCAGAGACTTCAGGGACGAGGCGGAGTTCGCGGTCCTGTCCGCCGCGCTCGACGCGGGCCTGCCCTACCTGGGCGTCTGCCGTGGCCTCCAGATGCTGAACGTGGCGCTCGGCGGAAGCCTGCACCAGCACCTGCCTGACGTGGTCGGGCACTGCGGCCACTCCCCCGCGCCCGGCACGTTCGGCCCGCTGCCTGTCACACCGGTGCCGGGCAGCCGGGTGGCCAAGGCGCTGGGCCCGGACCCCCTGGAGGTCATGCACTACCACCACCAGGCCGTCGACAGGCTCGGCCCCGGCCTCACCGTGACCGCCACGGCCGACGACGGGACCGTCGAGGCGGTCGAGCTGGACCCGTACCCGTTCGCGGTGGCCGTCCAGTGGCACCCTGAGGCGTCTGAGGACGGCGCGCTGTTCGAGGCGCTGGTGGCGGCCTGCTGACCCCCTGGCCGGACCGCGAACTCGGACGTACGCGACAAGAGCCCCGCGACGGCACTAGGCTGGCGGACGACACCGACGAACCCGTGCGGGAGAGCGTCCTGACAGCCGGTCAGGGCCCCTGAAGGAGCAAGCCCTCCCCGCGAACCTCTCAAGGCAAAGGACCGCGCGGACGAGGTGGCTCTGGAAAGCAGGCCGGTTGGCCTCGCCGAAGGTGAAAGTCCGGCAAAACTCGGGCGAATCTCTCAGGCATCGATGACAGAGGGGGAGGATGCTGGCATCCGACTCTGCCCTGAGGTGCGACACATGTCCCGACCCACACCGCTGCGAGACGTCCACGAGAGCCTCGGCGCGACCCTGACCGACTTCGCGGGCTGGCTCATGCCCCTGCGCTACGGCAGCGAGTCCGCGGAGCACAACGCCGTACGGCAGGCGGCGGGGCTGTTCGACCTCTCGCACATGGGCGAGATCTTCGTGACGGGCCCGCAGGCGGCCGAGGCGCTCGACTACGCGCTGGTGGGGCACCTGTCGGCGCTGGCCACCGGCCGCGCCCGGTACACGATGATCGTGGACGAGCGGGGCGGGGTGCTGGACGACCTGATCGTCTACCGGCTGGGCGACGAGGAGTTCATGGTGGTGGCCAACGCCTCCAACTATGAAAAAGTCGCGAATGAGCTGATAAATCGCAGTAAGTCGTACGACGCGGTGGTTGACGACCGGTCCGAGCAGTACGCCCTGATCGCCGTGCAGGGGCCGCGCGCGCAGCAGATTCTCGCCACGCTCACCGACGCCGACCTCGACGGCCTCAAGTACTACGCGGGCCTGCCCGCCCTGGTCGACGGCCGGCAGGCGCTGATCGCCCGCACCGGCTACACCGGCGAGGACGGTTTCGAGCTGTTCGTGGCCAACCAGGACGCGGTGCCGCTCTGGCACGCCCTGACCGAGGCGGGCACGCCGCACGGCCTGCTGCCCGCGGGTCTGTCCAGCCGCGACACCCTCAGGCTCGAAGCGGGCATGCCGCTGTACGGCAACGAACTCTCCGCGAAGCTGACCCCATTCGACGCGGGGCTAGGCAGAGTGGTGAAATTCGACAAGCCGGGCGACTTCGTCGGCAGGTCGGCGCTCGAGGCGGTCAAGGACGACGCGCCGCGACGCAGGCTCGTCGGGCTGGTCGCGCGGGGCCGCCGGGTGCCCCGACACGGGTACCCGGTCACCAAGGACGGAGCCGTCGTCGGCGAGGTCACCAGCGGTGCGCCATCCCAGACCCTGGGCAAGCCCATCGCGATGGCGTACGTCGACGCCGGGGTCAACGAAGGTCTGGCCGTGGACATCCGGGGCAGCCATGAACCCGTGGACCTGATCGAGCTGCCCTTTTACAGGAGGAACAAGTGAGCAACATCCCTGACGAGCTGAGCTACACCAAGGAACACGAGTGGATTTCCGGCCTTGAGGACGCCATCACGGTGACCATCGGCATCACGGCCTTCGCCGCCGAGGCCCTCGGGGACGTGGTCTTCGTGCAGCTTCCGGAGGCCGGCTCGGTCGTCGAGGCGGGCGACTCGGTCGGCGAGGTCGAGTCCACCAAGTCCGTGAGCGAGATCTACACCCCTGTCGGCGGTGAGGTCGTCGAGGTCAACCAGGCCATCGTCGACGACCCGTCGCTCGCCAACAGCGACCCGTACGGCGAGGGCTGGATGTTCCGTGTGCGCGTCCAGGGCGACCCGGAGGACCTGCTCACCGCCGAGGAGTACACGGCGCTCACCTCAGGCGAGTCCTGACCCACCCGCCGGGGTCCTGACCTGGGCCCCGGCCTTTCTGAAGGGCGCACATCAATGGCGATCAGCGTCTTCGACCTCTTCAAGATCGGCATCGGCCCGTCGAGCTCGCACACCGGCGGCCCGATGGCCGCCGCGCACCGCTTCGCCCGCGGCCTGCGCGACGACGGTCTCCTGGAGCGGACGGCGCGCGTCGAGACGATCCTTTACGGCTCGCTCGGGCTGACCGGCAAGGGTCACGGCAGCGACAAGGCCGTTCTGCTCGGCCTGTCGGGTGACAAGCCCGAACTGGTGGACGTCGACGGCATCGACGCCCGCCTCGCCGACATGCGCGCCTCCGGCACCGTCAAGCTGTTCGGCACCCGCGAGATCCCGTTCGTGATCGGCGAGGACCTCGTCTTCGAACGCAAGATCTCGCTCCCCGAGCACCCGAACGGCATGCGGTTCACCGCGTTCTCCGACTCGGGCGAGAAGCTGCGGGAGAAGGTCTACTTCTCCGTGGGCGGCGGCTTCGTCGTCGACGAGAACGCCACGGGCGCCGACCGGATCAAACCCGACGACACCGTCCTGCCCTACCCCTTCACGACCGGGGAAGAGCTGCTCAAGCACTGCTCGAACACGGGGCTGTCCATCTCGGCGCTGATGATGCGGAACGAGCAGGCCTTCGGCCGCACCGAGGAGGAGATCCGCGCCGGGATCCTGAACCTGTGGCGGGTCATGTCCGACAGCGTCCGGCGGGGCATCGCCCAGGAAGGCGTGCTGCCTGGCGGCCTGCGCGTGAAGCGCCGCGCCAACCAGCTCCACCGCCGCCTGCAGGCCGAGTCCTCGGAGAAGGACCCGCTGCACGTGATGGACTGGGTCTCGCTGTTCGCGCTGGCCGTCAACGAGGAGAACGCCGCGGGCGGGCGCGTCGTCACGGCCCCCACGAACGGCGCGGCGGGCATCATCCCCGCCGTCCTGACGTACTACAGCCGGTTCGTCCCGCACGCCGACGACGAGGGCGTCATCCGCTTCCTGCTCACCGCCACCGCGATCGGCGTCCTGTTCAAGGAGAACGCCTCGATCTCCGGCGCCGAGGTGGGCTGCCAGGGCGAGGTCGGCTCGGCCTGCTCGATGGCCTCGGCCGGCCTCACCGAGGTCCTGGGCGGCACGCCCGAGCAGGTCGAGAACGCCGCCGAGATCGGCATCGAGCACAATCTCGGCCTGACCTGCGACCCGATCGGCGGCCTCGTCCAGATCCCGTGCATCGAGCGGAACGCGGTCGCGTCCATCAAGGCCATCACCGCGGCCCGCATCGCGCTGCGCGGCGACGGCCGCCACTTCGTCGCCCTGGACAAGGCCATCAAGACGATGCGCCAGACCGGAGCGGACATGCTGGACAAGTACAAGGAGACATCGCGAGGCGGCCTGGCCGTCAACGTGATCGAGTGCTGACCGACCTCGCAAGTGGTAGGTAGTGCTGTACCACTTGCGAGGGGGATCGTGTCCTACCACGAGGCGGTCGACGGGCGTTACGAGCGGCACGAACTGCTGGGCGACGAGGGTGCTCGGTGAAGGTCGCGTCCACCAGCCAGGGCCGAATGCTAGCGGCGGACGTGCAGGCGGACGACCGCGCCCACCTCGTCGTCGCGGATCTCGCGCCGGATGCGGCCCACGATATCCCGGTCCAGCTTGTTCACCACCGCGCCGACGTCGGCCGAGGACGGGCAGCTCAGGCCGATGCGCAGCCTGTCCGCGTCGCCCACGACCCGGACCGCCGCGTGGCTGAGCCCGTCCACGTCCTTCAGGCCGATGCAGAGCATCGCGGTGCCGGTGCCCGTGCGGGCGCCCCTGCGGCCCCAGCCGAGGCTCAGCAGCAGCCACCGGAGCGCCACCAGGGCCAGCACCGTCATCAGGAACGCCAGCAGCCACAGGGCCCAGGGGTTGTCCGCGGCCGCCGCGGCCGTGCGGTCCGGCAGCAGCCGGGCGCGTGGTGACAGGCCGGGAATCCGGTCCTTGGCCCGCAGCCAGGCGTAACCGCCCGCCAGCAGCAGGAGCGCGCCGACGACGGCCAACCCGATGCGGTTGCCCGGGTACTGCCTCATCAGATCCCCCTCCTGCGCAGCCGCACCACGACCTCGCCGCTGGCCAGCGTGCCCACACCGGCCAGCCGGTCCCCCACCGCGTTGCCCACCTGCTTGAGCATGGCCCCCGAGCTCTCCGGGCCGGTCACCACCGTGACCTCGATCGTCCGCCTGAGCAGCTTGACGCGGGCCTTCTCCACGCCCTCCACCTCCTGCGCGACCGCCCGCAGCGTGCGGCGCAGGCCGATGCGGGTGATGCCGATGACGATCCGCGCGTCGGACGTCTCGACCGGCACCAGCCGCGACCGGCCGGGGACGGCGGCGAGCAGCAACATCACCACGCCCGCGAGCGCCATGACGAGCGCCCAGAACGACACTTCCAGCCAGGACGATCTCCGGGCCGCCGCGATCGCCTCGTCCACCGGCACCCAGCCGAGCGGATTGCCGACCAGCGCCGAGACCACCTCGGCGGCCGTCAGGCCGAGCCCGGCGGTGACCGCGAAGGCCACGGCGACCCCCGCCGGAGTGCGCGCCGGGCGGAGCACGCGGTTCGCCCGGCGGCGCGGAGTCTCGTGCGCGGCGAGCACGGCACCTGGCAGTAGCTGCTGGAACGCGGTCATCACACCGTCCACAGGTACACGTGCCGGGCATCGGCTGGACCGCGCCCCCGCCGCCGGTTTGCACGATCATTACGGACGCCCCAAGAGATATGAACCCCCCTCATGTTCAACTGGGCGCCCTGCCGATACGCTGCTGGTATGGATGACCGCCAGCGCTACGACCGGGCGACGGCGACGCTCGAGGCGCCGTTCGCACTCCTCGACCTGGCCGCCGTCCGCGCCAACGCCGCCGACATGGTCCGGCGGGCGGGGGGCAAGCCGATCCGGGTGGCGAGCAAGTCGATCAGGTCACGGCCGATCCTCGAACGGATCCTGGCCATGGACGGCTTCCGCGGTGTCATGGCCTTCACCCTGCCGGAGGCGCTCTGGCTGGTGGAGCGGGGGTTCAGCGACGTCCTGGTGGCCTACCCCACGGCTGACAGGCACGCGCTCGCCGCGCTCGCGGCCGACGCCAGGGCGGCCGGTGAGATCACGGTGACCGTCGACTCGCCCGGCCACCTGGACTACCTGGAAGCGGCGATCTCCGGGGTACACCCTCGGCACGAGATCCGGATCTCCATCGACATCGACGCCGGATATGTGGCCCTTGGTGGGAAATTTCGGGCGGGGGCGCTGCGCTCACCCGTGCGCCACCCCGACCAGGCCGCCGACCTGGCCGCCGACATCGCCAAACGCCCCGGCCTCCGGCTCGTCGGGCTGATGGCGTACGAGGCCCAGATCGCGGGAGTGGGCGACACACCTCCCGGCCACCCCGCCTACGCCCGCGCCATCAGGCTCATGCAGGCCAGATCGGCCAGGGAACTCGTCCTGCGCCGCGGACGCGTCGTGAACGCCGTCCGCGAGCTCTGCGACCTGGAGTTCGTCAACGGCGGAGGCACCGGCTCCATCGAGCGGACGGTCCGCGAGAAGGCCATCACCGAGGTCGCGGCCGGCTCCGGCTTCTTCCACCCGCGGCTGTTCGACTTCTACCGCGGCTTCACCGGGCACCCGGCGGCGCTGTTCGCCCTCCCGGTCGTCCGCCGGCCCTCGCCCGGCGTCGTGACCGTCCTGGGGGGCGGCTACCTGGCGTCCGGGGCGCCCGGGCCCAGCCGCCTGCCGCAGCCGTACCTGCCCGCCGGGCTCCGCTACACCGCCGACGAGGCGGCGGGCGAGGTCCAGACCCCGCTGCTCGGCCGCCCCGCCGAGGACCTGCGCATCGGCGACCGGGTCTGGTTCAGGCACGCCAAGGCCGGCGAGCTGTGCGAACGCTTCGACACCCTGCACCTGATCGACGGCGACACCCTGGTGGACGCGGTGCCGACCTACCGAGGCGAAGGCCAGACCTTCCTCTGACCCCCGCCACCGAGGACAACGGCCGCCCCTCTCGGCGGCCGTCCTTCTCCTCACGCCCCGTGCCCCCGAGGCCTCCTCCGTCCGGCCCCGGACCCCGGGATCAGCGGCGGCGGCGCCGGAACAGGACGATGGCCGCGCCGATCACCAGGACCGCGCCCACGCCGATCAGCACCGGCGCCAGGCTCGGCGGCTCTTCCTCCCACAGCCGGTCGGCCTCCCCGCCCTCGGCGGGCCGCGGCGTCACCCCGATGGCGTCGCCGACCGACGCCACGAAATGCCCCGCCTTGGTCTTCACGTCCGCGACCGTGCGCTCGGCGACACGCTTGGGACTCACCCGGTCGGCGATGGCGTCAACCGTCTGCGCCAGCTCCGCCCGCGTCCGCGCGATCCGCCGCTCCAGCTCATCGGGATCGGTGTCAGCCATGACTCTCCTTTCGACCGCGCTCATGGCGGGCCCCCTCCGCCTTCGAGCGGACCCGTCGGCGCTGGTCGTGATCAGTCTGTCAGGTCGCCGTGCCGTACGGCACGGCGGGCAGCCAGGTAGGTTTTGCAGGACGAACTCTGGAGGGCCCATGACCGAAACCAAGCTCGCGCCCGGCGACGCCGCGCCCGAGTTCACGCTACCCGCAGCCGACGGCACCGCCATCTCCCTCGATGCCTACCGCGGCAAGCGAGTGATCCTCTATTTCTACCCCGCCGCGATGACGCCTGGCTGCACCAAGCAGGCCTGCGACTTCCGCGACAACCTCGCCCAGCTCACCGCCGAAGGTTTCGCAGTACTCGGCGTGTCGAAGGACAAGCCGGACAAGCTGGCCAAGTTCGTCGAACGCGACAGCCTGACCTTCCCGCTCCTGTCGGACCCCGACCTCCAGGTCCACAAGGCGTACGGCGCGTACGGCACCAAGAAGCTGTACGGCAAGGAGGTGGTGGGAGTCCTCCGCTCCACCTTCGTCATCGACGCCGACGGCAAGATCGAGCAGTCGCTCTACAACGTGAAGGCCACCGGCCACGTAGCGTCCCTCAAGAAGAAGCTCGGCCTCACCTGACCCCCCGCGGGCCCTCCCCGGAGGGCCCGCTCGCGCCACCGCCGGCGCGGCCCGTTCACGCGCCCTTCACGGCCGGGGGTAATGGCGCGAGATGCGCGGGTGAAGGGCCGCCACATTGCTGATCAAACTCAGTGCTGTCGCGTGCCAGTGTGGCGCTAAACTAGCCGAGGCCCGCCATGGCGGGAACTTCGCGGGCGTGGCGAAATGGCATACGCGGCAGGTTTAGGTCCTGTTGGTGGAGACACTGTGGGGGTTCGAGTCCCCCCGCCCGCACTTCTAGCGTTCTGTCTGGCGGCCACGGTTACGTCCGGCGAATGTCACCGTCTGCGAGTGACAGTTCGGGCAGAGGAATCTCAGGTTCTCCCTGCGGTTATCGAGCGGATTACCGTTGATGTGATCGACCTCCAGCGTCAACGGCTCCCCCTGCCACGCCTCTCCGACCTGGCACTTCGCACACACCGCGGGAATTCCGATGTGGACGAGCGCGCGACGGAGGGCCGCCCCCGGCGTGCGGCCGGTATCACGAGGACGCTCCACGAGCACCGCCGCCGGATCTCTGCGCGGCCGACTGAGCAGCGAACTCGACAACTCGCGGGAGAAATGCGAGGTGTCGACCCCGTAGTGTCGGAGGCATCGCAGGACCCGCCGTCTGTTGGTCTCATTGACCGGAAGCTTCATGAAACGCATCATTCCGGCCACGGAACGCGAAGCTTCAGCGGCGGCCCGGACGGCCTCCTCCTCCAGATGCAACCGCCGGAAACGGGCCGGTTCGTCGATGCCGTATTCCCGAAGTTGACGGCGGATCTCCTCACGGACCCTGCCATAGTCGGGCAGGCGCAGGCGTTGAAGGACGTCCCTCATACTTCGCGCCTCCTGCGCGGCTTCGGCGAGGGTGTCGCGGTCGAATCGCCCACAGGAGGAAAACTGCGCACCTGAGGCATGGGAAAAGTGCGATATATCGATACCTGCCGCTCTTATCCTTCGGGCGATGTGGGAATGAGCGCCGCCTCTGCGCGGAATTCCAAGGTAGTCCAGAACGCCGTAGACGCTTGTCGAAGCGGCCACCGCCTCGGCCAGGACGTCGGGCGTGTACTTCGTCCAGGCCATCCGCCGGAAATGCGTGGTGTCAAGGCCCAGCTCGTCTATTCTCCGCCGAATTCCGGTGCGGCGACCGCCGGAGTTCTTCAACCCGAGCATCGACAGCACCTCGGCCATCGACCTGGCCTGGCTCACGCATCGAGCCAGTTCTTCCGGGGAGATATCGGCACGCGACATGAGGGCAGCGTATAGACGCCGACAGACATTTCCTGGCGGCGCGAAATGTTAATAGATCAGGTCACCAGGTTGGCGGGCTGGTTGCCGTTGGCGTATTGGGCGATCTGGGCGGCTGCTGTCCGCCAGGCGCGGTCGTCGGCGTTGTGGACGTCGCCCGCGACGTGCGGGGTGATCAGGACTCCCGGGATGTGCCACAGAGGGTGGTTGCACGGCAGGGGTTCCGGGTCCGTCACGTCGAGGATGGCACGGAGGCGGCCTGATCTGGCCTCCGCCACCAGGGCGTCCGTGTCCACGATGGGGCCGCGGGCCGCGTTGACGAGGATGGCGCCGTCGCGCATCTGGGCCAGGAAGCGTTCGTTCACCAGATGGTGGGTCGTCTCCGTCAGGGGCAGCATGATCACGACCACGTCCTGGTCCGGGAGGAGGGTCCGGAGGTCCGACATGGCGCGGACGTCCTCGCGGGCGTGGCGGGCGATCAGCGTGGTGTCGACGCCGAAGGGGGTCAGGCGGGCCTTCAGGTTCCTCGCCAGGTCGCCCGCGCCGAGGACGAGGACGCGCTTGCCGTCCAGGGTGTCCGTGTCGTGCTCCTGCCAGGTGGCGAGCCTCTGGGCGGCGGCGAAGGACGGGAGGTCGCGGTAGACCGCCAGGAGGGTGGCGACCGTCCACTCGGCCACGGGCGGGCCGAAGACGCCCCGGACGTTCGACAGGCACACTCCGCCCGGCAGGCGGCCCTCCCACTGGTCGGTGCCGGCGCTCAGGGTCTGGACCAGGCGGAGGGAGCGGAGGCCGGCGATGATCGCCAGGATCTCGTCCACCGGGCCTGAGGGGACGACCATGACCTCGGCGTCCGCGGCTTCGTCCGGCAGGGGGGCCGTGAGGTTGTAGAGCAGGGGCCTGACACCGTCGAGGGCGGACAGGACGGCCATGCCGCGCTCTTCGGGCACCAGCGCCAGGATGGTGCGATCTTCCGGGCGGTCTGTCACGGTTCCCCCCGTTCCGCCGCCTGTGGGACTCCCCCTGTCATTGCCCTCGACCGGACGGGGAAACCTCAGAAAAGCCCAGGTGAGAGCCGCCCCCGGCCCATGATGATCACGGGCCGCCGCGGCTTCTAGCCGGTTCGGGTCGGGACGGGCAGGGGCGTCGTGGGCATGATCGTGGGCAGGGGCTTGGGCGCCATCGACGGCCACGGCGTGGGCACCGCGTATGGCGGGTAGACGTAGGGGCCCTGGTCACGGCAGTAGGTGCCGCCCGGGACAGCACGGCAGTCGGGGAAGTCCGGGTAGCGGTGGACGGGGCCGCGATGCGGGCCCCAGCCGTCGCGGCCAGGGAGTCCCTCCCAGTGGGCGTAGCCGATGCTGCGGTGCGCGATGCCGCCGATCAGCGCCACCGCTCCACCGCCGAGCAGCCCGCCGATGACGAGCCCGATCAGCCCGGCGCCGATGATCTGCGCCGGCTTCTGCCGGATGAAGTCGCGGAAGGCGTCCGACCGCGGCGGCCGCGAACCGGCCCAGGCAGCACCCGCCGGCGGCCCCGACGCGCCCGCACCGGCCTGTGGTCCTGACGATCCAGGGGCCGCCCCCTCCTGCGGTCCCTGCCCGCCATGGGCCGCCGCGGCCTGTGGCGGCTGCGTTCCAGCGGGCCCTGCCGCCGCGTGGGCCGCAGCGGAGGTTCCGGCGGCCGTCCCGGACCCAGGCAGGTGAGACGCCGTCCGGACCTCGGTCGGCGCGTACGCGCCTGGCACGGTGTGCGCGGGGTCGGGAGCCGGGCGGGCGCCCTCCGAATCAGCAGCACCATGGGGTGGCGCAAGGTCGACGGACAGATCTGCAGGATCGGCAGATTCACGGGTGTGCGCGGGGTCCGGCGGCTCGGATCCGGCCTCAGGGCCCGGTTGCACGTGGGCCACAGGCTGGGGAGCGGTGGGTTCCGTCGCCGGTGACGCGTCCGGCGCGGGACGGGTGCGGGCGGGGTCCGGTAAGCCGGTGGCTCCAGGGGCCGGGTCGCGCGGCGCTTCCTCTTCGCCGCGCGACCCAGCGTCGCGATCATGATCCGCCATCACGATCTCCCTTTACTCGCCCGCGAGGGCGCTCCCATCGACAAGATTGCCGAATCTCCCGTAAGGCCCGCGTAAGACCCACCCGACGTAAGACTTGGGTCGTACACCAACTTCCCCCTTCAGGTGGACCATACGCCAGCGACCCTTACATATCGTGATGATGTGTTCGGCAGGGTACGAGTGTGGACCACGAGCCACCGCAAGCTGATGGACGCCCTGCGAGTGGCGCCACTCGCCGCGCTGTGCCTGCTGCTGGCCATCCCCTACGCGACCGTCCCCACAGCGGGCGGCGACTACCCGGGGCTCTCCGGCTACTCGGTGCTGTCGGTCCTGCTGCTGGTCCCGCTGCTGTGGCAGCGAGACCGCCCGCTGACCGTCTTCGCCGCCGTCGCGCTGATCAGCTTCGGGCAGTGGCTGGCGCAGGTGAACCCGCTGCCCGCCAACATCGCGGTGCTGGTGGCGCTCTGGTCGGTGGCCTACAGGTGCTCACTGCGATGGGCGCTGGCCGCGGGCCTGGTGGCCGAGCTGGGCGCCTTCCTCGCCGTGGTGCAGTGGGGACAGCCCACATTCGGCATGTTCTTCAGCAGCTCGATCTTCATCGTGACGGTCTGGCTGACCGGCCTGTACGCCAGCACCCGCAGGCGCTACCTGGAGGGCCTGGAGGAGCGGGCCGAACGGGCCGAACGGGAACGCGACCAGCAGGCCAGGATGGCCGCCGCGGCCGAGCGCACCAGGATCGCCAGGGAGCTGCACGACGTGGTGGCCCACAACGTGAGCGTGATCGTGGTGCAGGCCGACGGCGCGGGCTACGCCATCGACAGCGACCCGGAGCAGGCGCGGCTGGCCGTCAAGAACATCTCCAAGACCGGACGCGAGGCGCTCGCGGAGATGCGCAGGCTGGTCGGCGTGCTGCGCGAGAACGAGGCCGGCGGCACCGACTACCTGCCGCAGCCCGGCCTGGCGCAGCTGGAGGAGCTGGTGGGCGGCGCGGGCGTCCCCGCGAGGCTGCGCACCCGCGGCGCGCCGGGCGAGCTGCCGGAGGGGCAGCAGCTCGCGGTGTACCGCATCGTCCAGGAGGCCCTGACGAACGCGCTCAAGCACGGCGGTCCGGGCGTCAGCGCGCTGGTCGAGCTGGACTACGGCGGGGCCGAGCTGGTGGTCAGAGTCACCGACGACGGCAGGGGCGCGGCGGCGCCCCGCAGCCCGGACGGGCACGGGCTGGTCGGGATGCGCGAGAGGGTCGGCATGTACGGCGGCGCGGTCTCCGCAGCGCCGAAGCCGGGCGGCGGGTTCGAGGTGCTGGCACGGCTGCCCGTGCCCCAGCCCAGAGCGGCGTAGAGGAGGTACGGCCGGTGATACGCGTGATGCTCGTCGACGACCAGGAGTTGCTGCGCGCCGGGTTCAGGATGGTGCTGGGCGCCCAGCCGGACATCGAGGTGGTCGCCGAGGCCGCCGACGGGGCCGCGGCGCTGGAGATCCTGGAGCGCACCGAGGTGGACGTGGTGCTCATGGACGTCCGCATGCCGAGGATGGACGGCGTCGAGGCGACCCGCCGGATCGACGGCCCGAAGGTCCTCATCCTGACCACGTTCGACCTGGACGAGTACGCGTTCTCCGCGGTCAAGGCGGGGGCCGCCGGCTTCCTGCTGAAGGACGTCCCTCCTGCCGAGCTGGTGACGGCGATCAGGTCGGTGCACGACGGCGACGCGGTGATGTCGCCGAGCACGCTCAGGCGGATGCTGGACCGCTTCGCCGCGCACCTGCCCACGGAGGAGCTGGCGGCGACGGACGAGCTGACGCCGCGCGAGCGCGAGGTGCTTCTCATGGTCGCGCGTGGCCTGTCGAACCTGGAGATCGCCGCCCGGCTGGAGGTGGCGGAGGCGACGGTGAAGACGCATCTGGGCCGGGTGCTGGCCAAGCTGGGGCTGCGGGACCGCGCCCAGGTGGTGGTGTACGCGTACGAGGCGGGCCTGGTGGTGCCGTCCCATCGGCCGAAAGGCTGAGCGAGGTCATCTCAGGGCCTACACCAAGTCCCTCCTTGAGGCCCATAATTCCTGAACATTCCACTCATAGCGTTGGTCGCGTTCCAGACATGACGACGTTCCAGAAGGACGCTAGGAGTGAACGTGACCCTGACCGAGACCCGGCGCCAAGCGCCTGCCGCCGTGGTGGCCAGAGCCCTGACCAAGGTGTACGGCCAGGGCGACGCGCAGGTGCACGCCCTGCGCGGCGTGGACGTCGCCTTCGCCACGGGCGCGTTCACCGCCATCATGGGGCCTTCCGGCTCTGGCAAGTCGACGCTGATGCACTGCCTGGCCGGGCTCGACTCGGCGACGTCGGGCACCGTCCACATCGGGGACGTGGAGCTCACCGGGCTCAACGACAAGCAGCTCACGCTGCTGCGCAGGGAGCGGATCGGCTTCATCTTCCAGGCGTTCAACCTGCTGCCGACGCTGACCGCCGAGCAGAACATCCGGCTGCCGCTGGAGATCGCCGCCCGCCAGCCGGACCAGCTGCTGTTCGACCGCGTGATCGAGACTGTCGGGCTGAAGGACCGGCTCGGCCACAAGCCGACCGAGCTGTCGGGCGGCCAGCAGCAGCGGGTCGCCGTGGCCAGAGCGCTCATCAGCAAGCCACAGGTGATCTTCGCGGACGAGCCGACGGGCAACCTGGACTCGCGCAGCGGCGCCGAGGTGCTGTCGTTCCTGCGGACGTCGGTGCGGGAGCTGGGGCAGACGATCGTCATGGTCACGCACGACCCGGTGGCCGCCGCCTACGCCGACCGCGTGGTGTTCCTGCGCGACGGCGAGCTGGTCAGCGAGATCACCGCGCCGTCGCCGCAGTCGGTCCTCGACACGTTGATGAAGCTGGAGGCCTGAGGTGCTGAAGACGGCACTGGCCGGGCTGCGCGCGCACACGTTGAGGCTGCTGCTCACGTCCCTGGCCATCACGCTGGGCGTGGGCTTCATCGCGGGCACCTTCGTGCTGACCGACACCATCAAGGCCGGGTTCTCGCAGCGGGTCACGGCGGAGGCGGACAAGGTCGCCGTCGCCGTCCTGGCGAAGAACGCCGAATCCGGCAAGTCCGACGCGGTGCTGCCGGAGGCCACGCTGGAGCGGGTGCGCGCGGTACCGGGGGTCACCGACGCGCGGGGCCTCGTGCGCGGCCCCGCGCCGCTGCTGGGCAAGGACGGCAAGGTGGTCGGGAGGTACACCCCGACGACGGCGGTCTCCGTCGTCACGGGGCCGCTGAACCGCACCTCGATCGTCAGCGGCACCGGGCCCGGGTCCGACGACCAGGCGGCGGTGCTCGACAAGAACACCGCCAAGGCCCAGGGCTTCCACGTCGGCGACACGATCACGGTGCTCGACGCCAAGCAGGGCAAGCACCCGTTCAAGCTCGTCGGACTCTTCGACCCCGGTGTGGACCAGGAGCTCGCCTACACCGGCGCGCTCGGCTTCACCACCGCCACCGCGCAGCGCATGACCGGCGCGAAGGGCTACCACGAGATCGACGTCGCGGGCGCCGACCCGGCGCGGCTCAAGCAGGCCGTGACGGCGGCCGTGGGCGGCGGGGCCGTCGTCAAGACCGGCGCCGAACTGGCCGACAGCCTGGCCTCGGCAGCCGGTGTCGAGGTCGAGACGCTGTCGATCGGGCTGCTGCTGTTCGGCCTGGTGGCGATGCTGGTGGCCGCGCTGGTCATCTACAACACGTTCAACATCCTGATCGCCCAGCGCACCCGGGAGATGGCGCTGCTGCGCTGCATCGGGGCCACCCGCGGGCAGGTGTTCGGCTCGGTCCTGATCGAGTCACTGGTGGTGGGGCTGCTCTCCTCGGTGCTCGGCCTGCTGGCGGGGTACGGCCTAGGGGCGCTCACGATGCTGGTGCTGGGCTCGCTGGACGTCCCGCTGCCGACGGACGCCGCCGTCACGCTGGCCCCGGCGACGGTCGTGATCGGCCTCGTCCTGGGCCTGGCGGTGACGGTGGGGGCGGCGCTGCTGCCCGCGCGCACCGCGACCAGGGTCGCGCCGATGGCGGCGCTGCGCACGCAGGTGGAGGAGCAGACGTTCCGCACGGGCGCGCTGCGCGCGGTGTTCGCCGCGCTCTTCGTGCTGGCCGGGCTGGGGGCGGCCGCGGTCGGCGCGCTGGTCATGAAGCCGGGCGAGCAGACCTCTCTGCTCGTCGTCATGGGCGGCGGCGCGCTGACCTTCCTGGCGGTGCTGATCCTCGGGCCGGTGCTGGTCAAGCCGCTGAGCGCGCTGGTCGGGTGGCTGCCCCGCAGGCTGTTCGGCGTGCCGGGACGGCTGGCCGTCGACAACTCCGGACGCAATCCCAGGCGCGCCGCCACCACGACCGTGGCGCTGACCGTCGGCGTGACCCTGATGACGCTGATCTCGGTGATCACCGCGTCCATGCGGGTGACCATGGACGCCAAGCTGGACCGCCAGTTCCCCGTCGACTACGCGCTCGTCACGCAGTCCGGTGAGGCCGCCATCCCCCGCACCGTCGGCGACGGGCTGCGGGCCCGGCCCGAGCTGGCCTCGGTGGTGCAGATCCGCGGCACCGAGGTCAAGCTCGACAAGGGACGGTACGAGGTCGGCACGTTCAAGGGCCCGATCAAGCCGCAGGTCACGACGGGGTCCATGAGCGCTCTCGGCTCCGGGCAGGTGGCGGTGGCCGACTACGCGGCCGAGCGGCTCGGCGTGCGGGTGGGTGACACGCTGCCGGTGCGCACCACCAAGGCCGGCACCGTCACGCTGACGGTCGCCGCCGTCTTCACCGGCGAGAACGCGCCGCTGGCGGCGCTGACCGTCGGCGAGCGACAGTTCGACGAGTACTTCGGGACGCTGCCGGACGCTCGGGTGATGGTGAACATCCGGGACGGCGTGCCGGCCGAGCAGGCCCGCAAGGTCGTGGACGCGGCGGCTGCCGCCTACCCGGCGGTCCAGGTGAGCAGCTCGACCGAGGTGCGCGGCCAGTTCGACGAGACGCTGGACATGCTGCTCATGATCATCACCGGGCTGCTGGGGCTGGCGATCCTCATCTCGCTGCTCGGCATCGCGAACACGCTTTCGCTGTCGGTGCACGAGCGGACCAGGGAGTCGGCGCTGCTGCGGGCGCTCGGGCTGACCAGGCCGCAGCTGCGGCGGATGCTCTCGCTGGAGGCGCTGGTGCTCGGGCTCATCGGGGCGCTGGTCGGCGTGGTGCTCGGCAGCGCGTACGCGTGGGCGGCGATGCGGGCGATGGTGACGGACGCCGTGTTCTCGGCGCCGGTGTTGCAGATCGCCCTGTTCGTGGTGCTGTCGGGGCTGGCGGGAGTGCTCGCGGCGGTACTGCCGGCCCGCCGCGCGGCCCGCGCCTCGATCGTCGGCTCACTAGCTACCGGATAGATACCCCCGCGACCCGATAAAGGTCGATAAATCGGGATAGAGACCGTGCGGGGCCGCAACGGCGAGTTGCATCCCCGCGGCCCCGCACCTCCCGGCCGGGCGTTCAAGGGGGGCAACGCCCGGCCGCAGTACCCGTACCGCCCGGCAGTCGGCCCGGGCACCGGCTCCTCACCGCACGATTCCAAGCCGACGCGGCCGGCGCGTCTGTCCCCCGGTCAGCGGGGGGTGCGGCCCGGCCACAGTTCGGCGACCGTTTCCGGGTCGAGGAGCGGACGGTTCACCACTTCTCCAGTGGCCCTGTCGATCACGATGCAGCCGCCGCCGACCTCCCTGGGCAGCACCACCGGATCTTCGGAATCCGTCTCCCTGACCCAGGCAACGTAGCCTTCGCTGAACCTGTAGATCCCCACGCAGACGGCCTCGTGCGCGGGGCGGACCCCGTTGAAGTACTCCTCCGCCACCGCCCTGGCCTGGTCGAGGTTCATCGGGGGTGCCCCTGTCTGTCGACGATGACGCAGAACACGCCGGTCACCGTGGTGTACGGCGGTTCGACGGCCATATGGCCGCGCTGCGCGTCGATCCAGATCACCTCGCCGTTGGAGTTGACGGCGTTCCACGCGTGCGCCCCGCCTCCCGGCCAGCGCACCACGATCACCGCCGCCGCCCCGTGACCGGCCTCCAGCAGCCTCCGCGCCACCATCGGGTAGGCGTGCCGTCCCTTGCCCGCGTACTGGAAGCGCTGGCCGATCCACCGTTCCATCCTGGACACGCCACCGACCTCGGGGGTGAGCAGGGGCCTGCCGATCCGGTCGTACTCGCGCAGCCTCGGCGCGGCGGCGGCCGGTTCGCCGTGCCACGTCGAGACCACGGCCAGCGCGCAGTCGGCCGCGTTGGACGCCCGGAACGGGTCGTCGGCAGGCCCGCCACCGTTGATCAGCCTGACCCAGGTGCCGCGCGGGTCCGGGAAGCGGGTTCTGGGGGGCACTGCGAGAGCGAGGTCCTGCTCAACCTGCGCCTCCGGCTCCGCCAGCCCGCCGGGCAGGCCGTACGGTCGGCTGTCGGCGAGCCGGGGCGGCCGATGCGGCCGGTCGAACCAGTCATGCCCGGCAAACCCCACCTGCCGAACAGCACCCCACGCCCCGGCCTCCCCGTCCACGACACCTGCCGGGACTGCCCCAGCGGTGACCGCCCCGGCAGGGAAGCCAGGCGGCACCGTCCCGGCGGAGACAGCACCAGGCAAGACCGTACCCGCAGGCGCACCACCGGACGGCACCGCACTGACAGGCCCACCACCGAGCGCCATACCCACAGACGAAGCACCAGGCAGCGCCGCACCAACCGGCCCAGCACCGGGCAGCGCCGTACCGGCAGGCGCACCACCAGGCGGCACCGTACTGGCGGGCGCAGCACCGGGCAGCGCCGTACCGGGCGGCACCGTACCGGCTGGGACAGCGCCGAGCGGGACGGCGCCGGAGGCTCGCCCGGCCCGCGCGCCACGCTGACCGGTCGGCGGAAGCCCGCCCGCCACGGGTCCGCCTGCAGAATGTTCACTTCCCGGCGCAAGCCCACCCCCCATGAGCCCGCCTGCCGCAAGCAGGCCTCCCACCGACCCAGCTGCCGAAAGCCCGCCTCCCGCCGCCCCAGCCGCCGTAAGTCCGCCTCCCATGGGCCCGCCTGCTGAAGGCCCGCCTCCTGCTGATGCGGCCGCCGCAGGTCCGCCTGCTGTGGGCCCGGCCGCCGAAAGCCCGTCGAGCCCCTCCGCCGAATGTCTGTCCGCCGGAAGTGCGCCCGCCCTGAGTCCGCCAAGTCCCTCCGCCGGAAGTCCGGCCGCGGGGAGCCCGCCAAGCCCCTCCGCCGGAAGTCCGGCCGCGGGGAGTCCGTCAAGTCGCTCTGCCGGGAGTGCGCTCGCAGGCTCGATCGCGGGTGCGCCTGTGAGCGTGCCGTCGGCGCCAACGCCGCCCGTCGAAGCGCGGACCGGCGAACCGCCCACCGGCCTCTCCTTGTGCTCGTCGCCCCCAAGGCTCTCTCCTACCGGAGCCTCTTGACGACCGTCGCTCGCCGAAAGACCTCTCCCCGCAGCGGCCTCGGGGTCACCGCCCACCGGGAATTCCCTCGCCCTCGCAGTCGGAAGGGCGGCACTCGCCGAACGGCTGTCTGGAGGGCCGTCGTCAATGCCGTCACCCGCCGGAAAGCGTCTCACCCCACCGGTCTCAAAACCACCCCCCGTCGGAAGGCGCCTGGTCACACGGGCCTCAGAGCCATCCCCCACAGGAAGGCGTCTCGCCCTACCGGTCTCAAAGCCATCCCCTATCGGAACGCGCCTGGTCACACCGGTCTCAGAGCCATCCCTCGCGGCGAAAGCTCTCGCCGCACCGGCCGGAAGGCCGCTCACCGAGGTCCCCCTCGCCAGAGCACCGTCCATGCCGTCGCTTGCCGAGGCGCTCCCCGCCGCAGCGGTCCCCCTAGAGGTGCCCACCGTCGAGGCGCTCCTCGGTGAGGTGTCTTCGAGGCTGTCGGTTGCTGAGGAATCTCTTGCCTGAGGGTCTCCGAGGCCGTCGCTCGTCGCGGAAGCCCTTGTCGGAGCTTCGGTCGTGGAGTCGTTCGCTGAGGAGTCGGCCGGTGGGAGTTCCCTCGAGGGCGGTGGGGTGTGCTCGGCGGCGCGTTCGTAGTCGCGCCACCTCACCCCCTCGCCCACGACCGGGTCGTAATGCCCTTCGGGAAGGACCCACCGGACGCTGGGCTTGCGGTCGCGGGACACGTCCTGCCTCCTGTCGTGCTTGACGACCGATCGTAGAGGCGCGGCCGTGGCCGGGAGGGGCAGTCAGGAATGTTCGCGCGGCAAACTGGCCGCCGTACCAGGGCAAACACGGAGATCCTGGGCGGACGGCCGCACGTCACGGTCGCCTCCACAGCGCGACCGGACGGCCCTGGGCGGGTGGTCTCACGTCACCTCGACGGCGCGCACCGGGTGGCCCTGGGCGGGCTCACGTCACTGTCAACTCAACGGTGTGCCACCCGGTCGCGCCGTCGGGCGCGGGTGGGGCCTGCTGCTCGGTCTGTGTGCGGCCGTGCGCGTCGGTCGCCCGCACCTGGATCGTGTGTTTCCCGGGGGACGCGTCCCAGTCGTACGACCACTGCCGCCAGGTGTCGGGGCCCGGAACCTGAGCCAGCCGCGCCTGCCGCCACTCCCCCCGGTCGACGCGCACCTCCACCGCGTCGACGCCGGTGTGCTGCGCCCACGCCACCCCGGCCACGGTGGTACGTCCGGCCGGCACGGAGGCGCCCGGCCTCGGCAGGTCGATGCGGGACTGGGTCTTGATCGGCCCCTTGGCCGCCCAGCCCCGGGGTGTCCAGTAGGCCTCGTCCTGGTCGAACCTGGTCACCTTGATGTCCGTGACCCACTTGGTGGCCGAGACGTACCCGTACAGGCCGGGCACCACCTGCCGGACGGGGAAGCCGTGCTCGACGGGCAGCGCCTCGCCGTTCATCGCGATGGCGAACAGCGCGTCGCGGCCGTCCGTCACGACGTCCAGCGGGGTGCCGCAGGTGAAGCCGTCGGCCGAGGTGGACAGCAGCATGTCGGCGTCGGACCTGATGCCCACCTCACGCAGCACGTCGGCCATCCGCACGCCCAGCCAGCGCGCGTTGCCCGCGTACGGGCCGCCGACCTCGTTGGAGACGCAGGTCAGCGTCACGTAGGACTCGGTGAGGGGACGCCTGAGCAGGTCGTCGTAGGTGATCTCGACGGGCCGGTCCACCAGGCCGTGGATGCGCAGCTTCCACTGCCTCGGATCGACCTGCGGGACGATCAGCGCGGTATCGACCCGGTAGAAGTCCCGATTTTTCGTGATGAAGGGTGACAGGCCGTTGATCCGGAGGTCCGCCCCGGCGGGCAGCGGTTTGGCGGGGTACGCGGGGGCGGGCAGCGCGAGCCGGGTCCTGGCGGCGTCGATCATCTTCCGCCCGCCCAGCATCTGCCCGACGACGGCCCCCACCCCGGCGACCGCCACGCCGCCGGCGACCCCGGTCAGCAACCGCCGCCGATCGAACGCGTACGGCTCACCCCCGGCCCGCATGACGGCGGGCCGCTCGGGGCCGGTCGCGCCTTCGCCCGGCACAGCACGCGACTCGGGAGTCGTCTCGCCGCCACTCGGCACGGCGGGCCGCCCGGGACCGGTGTCGCCGGTGCCCGGCACAGCAGCCCTCCGCATCAGCCGGCCGAGCGCCCACCCACCGGCCAGGACGCCCACCGCCGTGGGAAGCGCGTCGACGACCCCGGCGCCCGGCCTGGTCAGCACGGCGAGCACGCCCACGACGCCGAACAGGCCGAGCCCGGCCCACCCGTAGCCTGGCCGCCGCCTGGCCAGGACGCCGATCACGGCCGCGATCAGGGCGAGCACCGCGAGCACCCCGCCGACGAGGACGGTCTTGTCGTTCTCGCCGAAGTTCTCGATCGCGAACTCTTTCAGCCACGCCGGCGTCAGGTCGACGAACGCGTCGCCGACGGCCACGACGGGAAACGTCTCGGGCCCGACCAGCCCGGCCACCAACTCCGCCACGCCCAGCGCGACGCCCCCGGCCACCAGGCCCACCAGCGCACCGGCCCAGACCGGCACGACCACGTTTCTCTGCACGCAACAGACGCTACGCCCCCGCGTGCGGGCCGGTTCTTACACGGTGGTTACGTGAGTGGTTACGTGAGTGGTTACGTGAGTGGTTACGTGAGTGGTTACGTGGGTGCTTACGAGGCCAGCAGGCCGCGGACGACCGGCGCGAGAGCGCGGAAGGCCCGCCCCCGGTGGCTGATGGCGTCCTTCTCCTCGGGCGACAGCTCCGCCATGGTGCGCGTCTCGCCGTCGGGCACCAGGACGGGGTCGTAGCCGAACCCGTTGGTGCCGCGCGGTGTGGTGATGAGCCGCCCGCTGAGAGCGCCTTCCACGACGCGTGACTCGCCCGACGGCAGGGCCAGTGCGGCGGCGCAGGCGAAGTGGGCCGTCAGCTTCTCGGCGGGCACGTCGGACACCTGCGCCAGCAGCAGCTCCAGGTTGGCCTGGTCGTCGCCGTGCCGCCCGGACCAGCGGGCCGAGAACACGCCGGGCATGCCGTTCAGCACGTCCACGCAGAGGCCGGAGTCGTCGGCCACCGCGGGCAGGCCCGCCCCCTGCGCGACCGCGTGCGCCTTGAGCAGCGCGTTCTCCTCGAACGTGACGCCGGTCTCGGCCACCTCGCCGATGGCGGGGAACTCCTCCAGGCCGACGATGTCGAAGCCGGACAGGATGCGGCGGAGTTCAGCGATCTTGCCCGCGTTGCGCGTGGCCAGCACGATCTTCATGCGCTCAGGGACTCCTGTTGGATCAGCGTGAGCTCCTCGCAACCGGCCGCGGCCAGGTCGAGGAGCCGGTTGAGCAGGTCGCGGTCGAAGGGGGCGCCCTCGGCGGTGCCCTGCACCTCGACGAAGCTGCCGTCGCCGGTCATCACCACGTTCATGTCGGTCTCGGCGGAGACGTCCTCGGTGTAACAGAGGTCGAGCATCGGCACCGAGCCGACCACGCCGACCGAGACGGCCGCGACGGAGCCGACCAACGGGTCGCCGGGGCACATCTTGCGCTCGCGCATCCACGCGACCGCGTCGGCCAGCGCCACGTAGGCGCCGGTGATGGCCGCGGTGCGGGTGCCGCCGTCGGCCTGCAGGACGTCGCAGTCGAGCAGCACCGAGTTCTCGCCCAGCGCCTTGTAGTCGACGCAGGCGCGCAGCGAGCGCCCGATCAGCCGGGAGATCTCGTGCGTGCGCCCGCCGATCTTGCCGCGCACCGACTCGCGGTCGTTGCGGGTGTTGGTCGCCCTCGGCAGCATCGCGTACTCGGCGGTGACCCACCCCTGGCCGCTGCCTCTGCGCCAGCGCGGCACGCTGTCCTGGACGGAGGCCGCGCACAGCACGCGGGTGCCGCCGAACTCGACCAGGACGGATCCTTCTGCATGGGCCAGCCAGTTCCTGGTGATGGTGATCGGGCGGAGCTGGTCGGGGTTGCGGCCATCCTGTCGAGACATGCAGTTCACCCTATCTCCGTGCCGTAACACTCTTGACCGAAAGTGTCCGACACATAGATCCTTACGCAATGACAATGGGGGTGTTGCGAAACCCTGACTTTCTCCGGTTCCTCAGCTCCCACGTGGCGAACGAGCTCGGTGCCAATGTCGCACGTGTCTCGCTCCCTCTGGTTGCCGTGCTCGTCCTGCACGCCTCCCCCCTCGAGCTGGGAACCCTCTCCGCACTGCAGACGGTCGCGTTCCTGGTGATCGGGCTGCCCGCCGGAGTCTGGGTCGACCGGATGCGCAAGCGACGCGTCATGCTGACCTCGGACCTGATCCGGTTCGTCCTGCTGGGCAGCATTCCGCTGGCCTACGCGCTCGGGCTGCTGTCGATCCCCATGATGTTCGCGATCGCGCTGCTGGCCGGCACCGCGCAGGTCTTCAACGACGTGGCCGACCAGACCTACACGCCCGAACTGGTCAGCCGGGAGAACCTGGGCGACGGCAACGCCAAGCTGGAGTTCGTGCGCTCCGGCGGCGCGCTGGCGGGGCCCAGCCTCGGCGGCCTGCTCGTGCAGGTGGTCGGCGCCCCGTGCACGCTGCTGGCGACCGCTCTGGCGTCGCTCGGCTCGGTGCTCTTCCTGAGCAGGATCAAGACCCCTGACGCGCCGCCCGGCGAAGTGGAGCGGTCCGGTCTGGTCAAGGGCATCGGCGAGGGGTTCGCGTTCATCTGGTCGGACCGGCTGTTACGGATGATCGTCGCGACCACGGCGGCCACGAACTTATGCGTCAGCGCGGTGCTCGCCCTGTCAGTGCTGTTCCTGGCCGACGTGGTCGAGCTGTCGCCGGGCGTGATCGGCGTGCTGCTCATGTCCGGCGCCGTGGGCGGCCTGCTCGGCGGCGCCACCGGGAGCTTCCTGTTCAAGCGGTACGGGACGGCACGGGTGACGTTCCTGGCCATCACCCTCAGCTCGCCCTTCGGCCTGCTGCTGCCGATGACGCAGCCCGACTGGCGGGTGGCGTTCTTCACCATCGCCTCGATCGCGCTCTCGTGGGGGGCGATCCTCTACAACGTCGGCCAGATCACCTACCGCCAGCTGGTGGCCCCCAGCCACATGCTCGCCCGGGTCAACGCCACGGTGCGGTTCGTGGTCTACGGCACGCTGACCGTGGGGGCGCTGCTCGGGGGGCTGGTGGCCCAGCAGATCGGGGTCCGGCAGGCGCTGTGGCTGTTCATGGCCTGCCGTCTCCTCTCCTTCCTGCCGCTGCTCTTCTCACGGCTGCCGCGCCTGCGCGACTTCACCGAGGCTCAGGCCAAGTCGTAGGTGGCGCCGCTCCTGGCCAGCTCGATCGGCCCCTGGTAGCCGCCGGTCGCCGCCTCGTCCATGACCTTGTTCTGGTCGTTCCAGGGCACCAGGTGGGTGAGCACCAGCCTGCCGACGTCGGCCCTGGCTGCGTGCTCGGCGGCCTGGCGGCCGGTCAGGTGCAGGTCCGCGGGCAGGCCGGGTCTGTCGAGGAAGGACGCCTCGCACAGCAGCAGGTCGGCGCCCTTGGCCAGCCGCACCAGCTCGGACGACTCGCCGGTGTCGCCGGAGTAGGCCAGCACCCGTCCGCGGTCGGCGACGCGGAAGCCGTACGCCTCGACGGGATGGTTCACCAGGCCCGCGGTCAGGGTGAACGGCCCGATCTCGAAGCTGCCCGGCGCGAGCGCGACGAAGTCGAAGGCGCTTTCCAGGCCGGGCTCGTCCGGCATGCCGTACGCGGCCGCCAGCCGACGGGGCGCGTCGGCGGGGGCGTAGACGGGCACCTTCGGGTACGGCGCGTCGGGCCCGTACGTGCGGGCCACGTGGTAGCCGCAGATGTCCAGGCAGTGGTCGGCGTGCAGGTGCGACAGGCAGACGGCGTCGATGTCGTAGAGGCCGGCGTGACGCTGGAGCGCTCCTAGGGAGCCGTTGCCGAAGTCGAGCAGCAGCCTGAACCCCTCCGATTCCAGGAGATAGCAGGACGCGGGGCTGTCGGGGCCGGGAAAGCTACCCGAGCAGCCGACGATGGTCACCTTCATGTGGGCCTCCGTTCCAGGTACTACCCCCCAAAGGTGCGACTTCGACCGCGTCGATCTCCGGGCCGAGGAATCGCCGCCCGAGCTGGGCGAAGAGCGTGGAGTCGCCGGTGGCGAGGAAGCGGTGCCGGGGGGTGGCTCCGTTCCGCGCCGCCAGGTCGCGGTCGTGCAGGATCCGATAGACGTCCTTGGCCGTCTCGTCGGCGCTGGAGACCAGCGTCACCCCGTCGCCCGCGACGTACGAGATCGCGCCGGTGAGCAGCGGGTAGTGGGTGCAGCCGAGGATGAGCGTGTCGCAGGAGGCGGCCCGGATGGGTTCCAGGTAGCCGCGCACGACCTCGATGAGCTCGTCGCTCGTCGTCTCTCCTCGTTCGACGTACTCCACCAGGCGTGGGGCGGCCACGCCGGTGAGTCGCACGTCGGGGGCCGCGGTGAAGGCGTCGTGGTACGCCATCGAGTCGATGGTGGCGCGCGTGGCGATCACCCCGACCCTGCCGGTGCGGGTGGCGCGCACCGCGCGCCGGGTGGCCGGCTGGATCACCTCGACGACCGGCACGTCGTACCGCTCGCGGGCGTCGCGCAGCACGGCGGCGCTGGCGCTGTTGCAGGCGATCACGAGCAGTTTGACGCCGTGCTCGACGAGGTGGTCCATCACCTCCAGCGCGTAGGCGCGCACCTCGGCGATGCGTTTCGGCCCGTAGGGCTGTCGGGCCGTGTCGGCCACGTAGGTGATGGACTCGTGCGGGAGCTGGTCGATGATCGCTCTCGCGACCGTCAGACCGCCCACTCCACTGTCGAAGATCCCAATACTCGCGTCCGGCACAGTTCTAGAGGGTAGGCGACCTGCGGGATCTTCTCTGCGTAAGAATCCTCACACTGCGCGTCGTCAGCCGCGTCCCACGCGGGCGAGCTGGCGTGACTGGGCGACGAGCCTGCCGGTTGAGTCGCGGACCTCGACCTCCTCGTCGAACCAGCCGTCGGAGACCAGGCGGCCGGCGCCGATCAGGGTGAGCAGGCCGGGAGCGGGCAGGGCGCGCAGGTGCCAGGTGAGGTCCACGGTGGGGGCCCAGCCGCGGGCGCCCGCGGAGAACACGACGGGCGGGAGGGCGTCCACGGCCAGGGCCAGCACGTACGGGTCGGGGTCCTGCGGTTCGGCCATCCGGAAGTAGGCGCGCGACTCCGGCCTGCCGGTCGGCGTGCCCGTCAGCCAGCCGATGGTGGGCGGGTCGAACAGCAGCTCCAGCTGGGCGTTCAGCGTCATGTTGGACTCGGGCTTGGGATTGGGCAGCTTCACGCAGTCTTCAGGACGTGGCATGACGAAGGCCGATTCATCGGCGTATACGGGTTCGACGTCGTGCAGCGTGGCCGTCGTGACCAGGCTCTCGATCTGCGCCACGCCGTCCTGGACCAGCGTGGCCCTGGCGAAGGCGGCGGTCCTGCCCGCCCTGAGGTGCTCGACCCGCACCTGGGCGGGGCCCGCGACGGGCGCCTTCAGGAACTGCGCGGACGTGGTCACCGGGTGCTCGAACGGCGAGGCGTCCACCGCGGCGCGCAGGAGCACGGCCAGCAGGTAGCCGCCGTTGAGCGGGCCGCCGATCGCGTATCCGGGGTCGAGGCAGACGTCGTAGGTGCCCTCGTCGACCCGGATCGCCTGCGTGGCCTCGTCGAACTTGGTCATCCGCCCTGCCTCAAAGCCGGAACTATATTCTAGTAGCCTCACACTCTACGACATTCGCCCATCAGCGCGCCTACCTGCGGAAACGGACTCCCGGTGAGAAAGTTCGATCATGGGAAACGTCACAGAGCTGCTGGGGCAGTCGGTCTGGGACTCCAACGGGGTCTGGGTCGGCCAGGTCGTGGACATCCGGGTCATCAAGAACAAGGGCGAGCTGCAGCAGGCCCAGACGATCTGCGGGCTGGTCGTCTCCGGCAGGCGCGGTCCGCTCCTGCGCCGGTTGACGGGCGATCGCCAGGGCAGCCTCGGCTGGCTGGCCGAGCTCCTGGCCCGGGTGTTCTACGTGGGCTGCACGTTCGTCCCGTGGACGGACGTCATCGACTACAGCGGTGGCGAGGTTCACATCAGCACCACCCGTAATACCCTTACCCGCGCCTAAATCCGACTTCAGTACATTGCAAGCGCCTGTCTAGCAACATCAGCTACCTTCTTTGTGGTCAAAAGTCCACATTGTGAGTTGAGTGATGTCTGCGAATAATCCCCCAGGCGGCCAGGATCCCAACCGGACCACGGCGTACCGCTGGAACCAGGAACAGCCGCCAGAGAACCCGGCGTCTCACGGCCAGCCGTACCCGCCCCAGCAGCCCCCGTACGGCCAGCAGCAGTACGGGCAGCAGGGCTCCGCCTCGTACGGGCAGCAGGCGCCATACGGGCAGCAGGCGTCCTACGGCCAGCAGCCCCAGGGGCAGCCGTACGGCCAGCCGCAGTACGGACAGCAGCCCTACGGCCAGCAGCCCGCGTACGGGCAGCAGCAGCCCTCCTACGGCCAGCAGGAGCAGTACGGGCAGTCCGGCTGGCAGCAGCAGGGCCCCGACGGTTTCGGGCCCGCCGAGCCCGCCAAGAAGGGCCGCAAGAGCTGGATCATCGCCATCGCCGCCGCGCTGGCCGTGGTCCTGCTCGGTGGCGGCGCCGTGTGGGCGGTCGGCGCGATCGGCGGCGGCGGCACGCAGCCGCACGAGGTGCTCCCTCCCAACTCGGTCGCCTACGTCCGCTTCGACCTGGACCCCGCGGCCAACCAGAAGCTCGCGCTGTTCCAGATCGCCCAGAAGTTCACGGCCACCAAGGACGTCTTCAAGGGCGACGACCCGCGCCAGGCACTGTTCGAGGCGATCAAGAAGGACGGCGACGAGGACCTCGCCAAGATCGACTTCGCCAAGGACGTCGACCCGTGGCTGGGCAGCAGGATCGGCGTGGCGGTGGTCCCGTCGGGCGGTGAGGAGCCGGACTACGCGCTCGCCGTCCAGGTGAAGGACGAGGAGCAGGCCAAGGCCGGCATCGCCAAGCTGATGGGCAAGGACAAGTACGGCCTCGCCTTCCGCGACGACTACGCGCTCATCACCAGCGAGCAGGCGAAGGCCGACAAGTACGCCGCCGAAAGCGGCAGCCTGGCCCAGAACGCCGAGTTCAGCGACGACCTGAACGCGCTCGGCGAGCAGGGCGTCATGTCGTTCTGGACGCATCTCGGCGAGATCGGCAAGCTGGCCAAGAGCGGCATGACCCCCCAGGAGGCCAAGGCCCTGGAGCAGGTCAAGAACGCCAGGTTCACCGGCGCCCTCCGCTTCGACAGCGCCTACGCCGAACTGGCCGGCGTGATCAGGGGCGGCGAGGGTCTGACGGACGGCGACGTGCCCACCACCAACCTGGCCACGCTGCCGGGCTCGACCGCGGGCGCGCTGTCCATCTCGGGCCTGGACCAGGTCATCACCAAGAAGTGGGCCGAGGTGGAGCAGTCGGCGGCCGCGTCGCCGGAGGTCAAGTCCTTCATCGACCAGGCCAAGACCAACCTCGGCCTCCAGCTTCCCGACGACCTGGCGACGCTCTTCGGCAAGAACCTGACCCTCGCGGTCGACAGCGAGGGCCTCGACGGCAACCAGATCAAGGGCGGCGTCCGGATCGTCACCGACCCGGCCAAGGCCCAGACGGTGGCCGACAAGATCGAGCAGGCCCTGACGTCAGGCGGCCAGCAGGCGCCGAAGCTCGCCAAGATCAAGGGCGACGGCACGTTCACCGTCGCCACCACCGACGAGTACGCCAAGAAGCTGTCGGAGGACGGCAACCTCGGCGACAGCGAGACCTTCCAGACCGCCATCCCCGACGCGGGGAACGCCACCTTCGGCCTGTACGTGGACCTGGACAAGGTGGAGAAGTACTACCTGCAGAGCATGGAGGGCGACGACAAGGCCAACGCCCAGGTGCTCCGGGCGGTCGGCCTGAGCGGCAAGACGTCCGAGAGCGAGGCGACGTTCTCGCTGCGGGTGCTGTTCAACTGACCGAGCGCGAGGGGCCTGGCGGCTCCGTCTGACCCGAGCGGGCGGCCGGCGACATGCCGGCCGCCCGATTCGTTCCCGGCCCTGGCCCAGCCGCGAAGCCTCAGGCCCAGAGCTGGCCTTCGAGCCTCTCCTCGGCCTCGTCCAGGGTGCCCTCGTAGGCGCCGGTGGACAGGTACTTCCAGCCGCCGTCGGCCACCACGAAGACGATGTCGGCGCGCTCCCCCGCCTTGACGGCCTTGCTCGCCATCCCGAGGGCGGCGTGCAGGGCGGCGCCGGTGGAGACGCCCGCGAAGATCCCCTCGGACGCCAGCAGCTCGCGGGTGCGGCGCAGGGCGTCGGCGGAGCCGACGGAGAAGCGCGTGGTGAGCACCGACTCGTCGTACAGCTCGGGGACGAAGCCCTCGTCGACGTTGCGCAGGCCGTACACCAGCTCGCCGTAACGCGGCTCGGCGGCCACGATCCGCACCTCGGGGACGCGCTCGCGCAGGAACCGGCCGACGCCCATCAGGGTGCCCGTGGTGCCGAGCCCGGCGACGAAATGGGTGACCGTCGGCAGGTCCGCGAGGATCTCCGGGCCGGTCGTCTCGTAGTGGGAGCGCCAGTTCGCCGGGTTGCCGTACTGGTACAGCATCACCCAGGACGGGTTCTGCGCCGCGAGCTCCTTGGCGACCCGCACGGCCTCGTTCGAACCGCCCGCGGCGGGCGACGAGATGATCTCGGCGCCCCACATGCGCAGCAGCTGCCTGCGCTCCTCCGAGGTGTTCTCCGGCATCACGCAGATCAGCTTGTAGCCCTTGAGCTTGGCCGACATCGCCAGCGAGATGCCGGTGTTGCCGCTGGTGGGCTCCAGGATCGTGCAGCCGGGCGTGAGCAGGCCGTCCTTCTCCGCCTGCTGCACCATCCAGAGCGCGGGCCTGTCCTTGATCGATCCGGTCGGGTTGCGGTCCTCCAGCTTCGCCCAGAGCCGCACGTCCGCGGACGGCGACAGGCGAGGCAGGCCCACGAGCGGCGTGCGGCCGACCGAGTCGATCAACGATTCGAAGCGCATGTCACCCGCCGGCGACGGCAGGCAGCACGGTCACCGTGTCACCGTCGGACACCGGAGTGCCGAGGCCGCCGAGGAAGCGCACGTCCTCGTCGTTCAGGTACACGTTGACGAAGCGGCGCAGGGCGCCCTGGTCGACCAGGCGGTCCTTGAGGCCCGGATGGCGGGACTCAAGGTTGCTGATGAGCTCGTCGAGGGTGGCGCCCTCGGCGTCGACGGACTTGGCGCCGTCGGTGTAGTTACGCAGGATGGTCGGAATGCGAACCTCGATGGCCATCGCGGTCAGTCTCCTCAGGTCGGGTCGTCCCATCGGCGGCAACGCCGACGGCTGGCTGTGGATTCCAGCTCAGCGACAGTCGTAGACGACAACGGCCGGGGTGTGCGCGAAGAGGAAGCTCTGCACCGGCCGGACCATCATGGGAGAAACCTTACCTCCTCCTCCATGACCGCCCCATCGAGGATCCGGTAGGAGCGGAACTCCACCTTGTCCTCGTCCCTGGTCGACACCAGGACGTAGTGGGCGTTCGGCTCGGAGGCGTAGGTGATGTCGGTGCGCGAGGGGTAGGCCTCGGTCGCCGTGTGCGAGTGGTAGATCACGACGGGCTCCTCGTCGCGGTCGTCCATCTCGCGCCAGACACGGAGCTGCTCCAGCGAGTCGAAGCGGTAGAACGTGGGCGAGCGTTCGGCGTTCTCCATCGGGATGAACCGCTCGGGCACGCCGTCGCGGCCGGCGATCACACCGCACGCCTCGTCAGGGTGGTCGGCCCGGGCATGGGCCACGATCTTGTCAACCAGTTCCTGCGCGATCGTCAGCATGCCCGGAAGCTACCAGAGGGCGCGAACCAGGCTGTCCTGGAGGAAGGTGAGCCAGTCGTAGGTGACGTAGGCCGGGTAGCGGGGGTCGTCCTCGGACATCGTGGCGATCACGTCGTGGATCTCCTCGGTCACCTCCAGCTTGGTGCCGAGCGCCAGCCGCACGTCGTTGAGCGCGCGCAGCCACGCCTGCGCCTGCTCGGGCGTGAGCTCCCTGCGACCGGGCTCGGCGGTGTCGAGCATGGTCTGGGCGTCGGCGCGCTTGCCGTCGCGCAGCGTCGCCTCCGTGTAGCGGCGGAACTCCGCCGCCTCCTCCGGATCCTGGTAGGCCGACGGGAACAGGCGCGCGAGCACCGGGTCGGACGGCGTGCGGGCGTCGCCGATGCCGAGGGCGCGCTCCAGCGGGTCGTCGCTGGTCTCGCCGGGAGCCACCAGGCCGAGGACCTGGCTGACCAGCGAGCGCAGGATCGACACCTCCGCCGCCTCGAACTCCGCGATGACACCGCCGCCGCTCCTGGCCGAGAACCCCGAACTCACCCGCGCCGCCTCACTTGATCGAGTCCGGCTGGACCGTCGCCCACAGGCCGTAGGAGTGAAGAATCTGCACATCGCGTTCCATCTCTTCACGGGTGCCGCTGGACACGACGGCCTTGCCCTTGTGGTGGACGTCCAGCATGAGTTTCTCCGCCTTCTCGCGCGTGTAGCCGAAGACGGTCTGGAAGACATAGGTCACATAGGACATCAGGTTGACCGGGTCGTTCCAGACGATTGTCACCCATGGCAGATCGGGCCGGACGTCCGAGGACGGACGCTCGACGGCGATTGGAGCGGTGCTACCCACATTCACCATCCTGCCCTACCTCGGCCGTAGTCTTCGACTTGTGACAATGACCATGAGCACTGCGTTGCTCACAGATCACTATGAGCTGACGATGTTGCAGGCGGCGCTGCGGAGCGGCGCCGCCCAAAGGCGCGCGGTCTTCGAGGTGTTCGCCCGGCATCTGCCTGGTGGACGGCGTTACGGGGTTGTCGCCGGCGTGGGACGTGTCCTCGACGAACTGGAACATTTCCGTTTCGGTGACGAGGAGCTCACCTTCTTGCGGGAGAACCACGTGGTCGACGAGTCGACCCTGGCGTTCCTCGCCGACTACCGGTTCTCGGGGAGCATTTACGGCTACCGCGAGGGCGACGTGTACTTCCCGGCCTCCCCGATCATGGTGGTGGAGGGCAGCTTCGCCGAGGCCGTGCTGCTGGAGACGCTGATCCTGTCGATAATGAACCACGACTGCGCGATCGCGTCCACCGCCTCGCGGATGTCCAACGCGGCGGGCACCCGTCCGATCATCGAGATGGGCTCGCGCCGCACGCACGAGCGGGCGGCCGTCGCCAGCGCCCGAGCCGCCTACCTCGCCGGTTTCGCCTCGACGTCCAACCTGATGGCCGGACACGTCTACGGCGTGCCCACGGCCGGTACGGCGGCGCACGCGTTCACCCTGCTGCACGACTCCGAGCAGGAGGCGTTCGAGGCCCAGATCGCCTCGCTCGGCCCCGAGACGACGCTGCTGGTCGACACCTACGACGTGGCCGAGGCGGTGCGCACCGCGGTCGAGCTGGTCGGGTCCAAGCTGGGGGCGGTCCGCATCGACTCGGGCGACCTGGGGGCTGCGGCGCAGGACGTCCGCGAGCAGCTCGACGCGCTGGGCGCGTTCAACACCCGCATCCTGGTCACGTCCGACCTGGACGAGTACGCCATCGCCGCGCTCGCAGCCGCCCCCGTCGACGGGTACGGCGTCGGCACCTCGCTGGTGACGGGCTCGGGAGTCCCGACGGCGGCGCTGGTCTACAAGCTGGTGGCGCGCGAGACCGCGGCGGGCTCGCTGGAGCCGGTGGCCAAGCGCTCGGTCGGCAAGCCCTCGCGCGGCGGGCGCAAGCAGGCCTACCGCCTGATGGACGAGTCCGGCCACTTCGACACCGAGCTGATCACCACCTCCGGTCTGGTGCCGGACGGCGGCATCCCCCTGCTGCACGAGCTGGTGCGCGACGGCGAGGTCGTCGGCAGGGAACCGCTGGCGGCGGCGCGCATCAGGCACGCCGAGACGGTCGCCAGGCTCCCCCAGGAGGCGCTCCACCTCGGCAGAGGGTACGCGGCGATCCCCACGGAATTCGCCTGACGTATCGTGCTCAGTATGGGCAGCGCGCTGATCGTCGTGGACGTGCAGAACGACTTCTGCGAGGGAGGCAGCCTCCCCGTGGCCGGCGGTTCCGAGGTGGCGGCCGCCATCACCCGCCACCTGTCGGAGCACGGCTACGACCACGTGGTGGCGACCCGCGACTACCACGTCGACCCCGGCTCCCACTTCTCCGAGACCCCCGACTTCGCCGGCACCTGGCCCCAGCACTGCGTGGCCGGCACCCCCGGCGCCGACTTCCACCCGTCCTTCGACGTGTCAGGGGTCGACGAGTTCTTCAGCAAGGGCGCCCACGCGGCGGCCTACAGCGGCTTCGAGGGCTCCTCGGGAGACGGCGTCACCCTGGCCGGCTGGCTCGACGAGCACGGCGTGCGCGAGGTGGACATCGTGGGCATCGCCACCGACCACTGCGTGCGGGCCACCGCCCTGGACGCCGCCAAGCACGGCCTCGCCGTCCGCGTCCTCCTGGGGCTCACGGCCGGCGTGGCCCCCGAGACCACGAAAGCGGCCCTGGAAGAGCTGAAGGCGGCCAGGATCATCCTCCAGGGCAGCCCGGTGCTCCGCTAGGCGGTTCCCGTGGTTTCAGGAGTCCGGCCTAGGCTTCGGCCCGCTTCTCCAACCGGCTGCCACGCGGCAGGGTGACGGCCATGATGTTGCTGGGGACGTCCAGCTCGATGCGGTGCCATCGCCCGCGCGGGACGATGGCCGCGGTTCCGGCCACCAGCCTGATCTCTTCCTCCTCCTGCCCCGGCAGCTCCGGACGGAGGTAGAGGCGTATCTTCCCGATGAGGCAGGACACGACCTCCTCGGCCTCGGGGTGAACCTCCCAGTGGTCGGCGTGGACGTCGGCGTCGGTCTTCGCGTGGAAGGCCGTCAGCTGCCAGCCGTCCTGGTCGGAGTCCGTTGTTCTGCTCCCGGCGTGGATCTTGCCGCCTTGGTGAAGGTGGATGAAGGACGCGAGGAGCTCGATCGGGGTGACAGTCATGGCGAACCGGCCTTCCTGCGATGATCTTTCAACGAGTGGATCGCTGGTCAATCCCGGACGAGGAGCGAATCGCGGTCATCGCTCTGCTCAGCCCGTGATGGCGGGCTGGTCCGGCGCAGGACGGTGAAGGCGATGAGGACGGCGGCGACCAGGAGCGCGGCACTGACCGTCAGGCCGAGCGCGTACCCGTCGTTGAGGGCCTCGGGCGTGACGGCCTGGCCGGTGCGGTCGTGCGCGACGGTGCCGAGGGCGGCCAGCCCGAGCGAGGCGCCGATCTGACGTGAACTGTTGAGCAGGCCCGAAGCGGTGCCGGTCTCGCGGGGCGCGACGCCGGTGGTGGCGATGGAGACGACCGGTCCGAGGCAGAGCCCGAAACCGATGCTGGTGACGATCGAGGGCCCCAGGACGTCGGTGGCGAAAGCGCCGTCTGGGCTTATCAGGCCGAGCCAGGCCAACCCGGTCGCCGTCAGCAGTCCGCCGATGACCAGCAGGGTCCGCGGCGCGAGACGGTAGCCGAGTTTGACGGCGAGCACGGAGCCGGCGACCACGCCGAGGGCGAACGGCAGGAACTCGATCCCGGTCAGGGCCGGCCCGATCCCGAGCACTCGTTGCAGGTAGAGGGAGACGAAGTAGAAGGCCGAGGCGATGGCGGCACCGGCCAGGAGGTTGTAGGCGTTCGCTCCGGCGACCGAGCGGTTGGCGAACAGGCCGAGCCGGATCAGCGGTTCACGGGCGGTGGTCCGCTCGACGTGGACGAACGCGGCCAGCAGCGCGGCGGCGACCGCCAGGGTCGTCACGGTGATCGGCGAGGTCCACGCGTACTGCTCGGTGCGGACGACGCCGAACACCAGCAGGGTCATGCCCGCCGTGGCCAGGACGGCACCGAGGACGTCCGGACGGCCGCCGCGAACCGGGGGCGGGCCGGCGGCGACTCGCCGGACCATGGCCAGCGCGCAAGCGGCCATCGGCACGTTCACGAACATCACCCAGCGCCAGCTGGCGTACTCAGTGAGCAGGCCGCCGATCAGGACGCCGAGGGCGCCCCCGGCGGCGTTCATCGCGCTCCATACTCCGAAGGCCCGGACGCGGACCCTGCCCGTGGGGAACGTCGCGGTCAGCAGCGCCAGCGCGGCCGGAGCCAGCGCCGCGGCCCCGATGCCCTGTACGGCACGAGCGGCGACAAGATGGCCGGGTTCCTGGGCGAAGCCGCCGACGAGTGAGGCGAGGCCGAACAGGCTGAGCCCGAGCAGCAGGACCCGCCTGCGGCCGTACCGGTCGGCGGCCTTGCCTCCCAGCAGGAGCAGCCCGCCGAAGGTGAGCGCGTAGGCGTGGATCACCCAGGTCAGGCCCACTGCGCTGAAGCCGAGGCCGACGGCGATCTGCGGGAGTCCGACGTTCACGACCGACAGATCCAGCGACACCATGAACTGCACGACGGCCACCGCGGCGAGGATGATCCCCGGCCGGGCACCCGACTCGATGACCACGCTTCCGCCAGCTGATTGTCTACTCAACTCAGTCCTCTGCGCTCGAGGCGTTCTTGACATGGGCGTTTCAGTCGCCGCACAGCGCTTGCTGCCTGAAGGTCGACAGCGCGTCGTCGATGGGGTGGTGCTGTGGCTTACCCGAAGAGTCCAGCTTGTTCCACCGCACGAGATTCATCGCGACGGACATCTGCCGCCTGCCGTCGGCACGGGTCAGAGACACCGTCGCGGCCCCCCAGACCGTGCCGTCGTGGCCCCAGAAGGTGCCGCAACCCGGGATCTTGACCTCAAGCAGGCCGAGGCCGTAGTCGATCTTCTCCCCAGATTGGGCGTAGACCGGGACCGTGCGCTGCATCTGCGCCAGCGATGACCTCTTGACGATCTTGCCGTCGAGCAGCGCGCCGTAGAAGCGGTTGAGATCCGCCATGGTCGACACCAGAGCGGCCCCTGTCCGCACCCAGGACATGTCATAGACGCTGTAGTCGCGCGGCGGGTCGATCAAGCCGTGGAACGCCTCGTACATCCGTGGGTGCGGCCCCTTGATACGCGGCCCGGCCGGAAACGCGGTGTGCTGGAGCCCCGCGCGCTCGATGACGTTCCGGGTGATGTACTTCTCGGCCGTGGTGCCGGTCACCTGCTCCAGGAGCTCGCCGAGGAGCAGGTAATTGGTGTTGGAGTACACCCCCGGCGAGCCTCCCGGCTTGCCCACGGCGGGCGCCGAGAGCCCCATCTTGATCAGCTCAGCTGGGCGGAAATGCCTGAACCGGTTGTCGTCCAGGCTCTTGGGCGAAATATCCGGCAGAGAGGGGTACTTCTCGAGGGACGGGAACGCAGAGAGGAGGTACTCGGCGATGCCGCTGGTGTGGTTGAGCAGCATCCGAACCGTGATCTTCTTGCCGCGTTCGCCCGGCACCAGCCGCGGCAGATAGCGGCCGATCGGCGCGTCCAGCCGGATCCGCCCCTTCTCGACCTGCTGCAAGATTGCGGCGGCGGTGAAGGTCTTGGTGATGCTGCCGACGCGCTGCCTCATGTCGGGCCTGATGAGACGGCCGGTCCCGACATCGGCGACCCCGGAGGCGCCGCGCCATACCTGGCCGGCATCGCGCACCTCGGCGTGCACACCCGGCATCCCCGCGCGGTGGACACCGTCCATGGCGGATTTCAGCCCTGCGGGATCGAAGCCGGTCAACGGGCTCGTGCTGCCGGCCAGCACGGCCCCCGCCTCGTTGGGCGCGGGAACCGCCGTCACCAGGCCCGCACTGACACTCAGCACGGCCACGCTCGCACATGCCATCAGTCGGATCTTCAAGACACCCGTCCTCTCACGATCAATGACGCCGCCTGGGGTTCTCATGACGGCAATCGTCGTCCAGTTGCTGTTCAGGGGCGTCCTACAAGCGGAGTCATCTGCGCTACCGCACCGGGACCAACGACCGACCGGACTACGACGCCGGGAGTAGCCCCGCACTACGGCATCGCAGGGATGATCGGGTCCCGCGGCGTCCTTGATCGCGAAGAGTACGCACTGCGCAACGTTCTGTTGATGTGATATCCAAGACGGCAAAAGCTCTCCGAAGCCGAAGTACTACAGAGAGCTACATACGTCCGTCCGGTGTGAGGTTCTTCATGCTCGCCTTCTGTCTCGGCCTGGCCTGGTTGTTGCTCGCGCCCCTCGCCCTGTGGGTCCTCGTACGCGGCAGGAATCCGGCGCGGGTCGGGGCCGTGCTGACGTTCGGGCTGCTGGAGGCGGCCACCATGGCACTTCAGCCCACCGGCTCGGCGGAGCCCGCGCCGGAGATCGTCGCGCACGGCCTGCCCGCCACCCCGCAGTGCGAGGTGCGCACCCCGGTGCCCGAGAGCGCCCGGCTCGACGGGCCACGCGACGGCCTGCTCCTGTCCTGGCCCGCCGCGTCCGACGAGTGCGCGACCGCCAAGGTGGTGCTGCGCCAGGACGGCCGCAGGCTGCGGGTCTGGGTGCACGAGGGCCCGCTCAAGGGCGAGCACACGGGGGTGCGAACCGTCCCGGTCAGCGTCGCGGGTGGCGCCGCGTCCCTGGTGGTGCCGGTGAAGCTCGCCGGAAAGGGCCGGTACGTCGCGATCGACGGACGTTCCGGCGACCGCATCCCGGCCGAGCCGGCGCACGCGCAGCCGAGCACCACCCCGTAGCGATCGCGGCTTCGGCCCGCAAGTCCGCCGGGCTCGTCAAGGACGCCACCCTCAACGTCTACCCGGGCCCCCGCACGGGCTGGCGGGCGCGTTCAACGGACTTCATCGCCGACCTGCCGGCCTTCACCAAGAGCTGACCCGCCCCCGCCCGACCTGCTCCAGCTCGTCACCGACCATCCGCTGGTGCTCGCGTCGTACGACCTGGCCGAGGGTCACGGCGCCACCCTCCTGTGTGGCGCCATGAGCGTCGACCGCCCGGGTGGTCCGGCGCTCGCGGCCCCGTCCGGCAGCCGGAACCGTGCGGGGCCTGCCGCCCGGGCTTGGGCGGCACACCCGCGCCCGTTGAGGGCGGTCAGCTGAGAGCGGTCAACGTCGTTGGGTGGCCCAGCGGCGAATGGTGTTGATGCGGTCCTGGATCTGCTCCGTGGTGGCCTGGGCGATCGGGGGGCCGCCGCAGGCCCGGCGTAGTTCCGAGTGGATGACACCGTGGGGCTGGCCCGTGCGGTGGTTCCAGGCGCCGACCAGCCCGTTCAGCTCCTTGCGCAGCTCGGCGATCTGCTCGTGCGGGGCCAACTGGGTGCCGGACGCCTCCTCCGGGCGCTTGCGCCGGGCGGCCTGCTGGTCGGACTGCCGTTTGCGGAGCAGTGTCGCGACCTGGTCGGGCTCCAGGAGACCGGGGAGGCCGATGAAGTCCTCCTCCTCCGCGGAGCCCACCTCGGCCCCGGTGCCGAACTCGCCGCCGTCGAACAGGACGCGGTCGAAGGTGGCCGACGTCTCCATCGTCTCGAACGGCAGTTCGTCGCCGAGGACGTCCGGGTTGTCCTTCTGGCGGTTGGCCTGCTCCAGGAGGCTGTCGTCGAGGCCGTCCTCCGGCGGTTTGCGGTTGAGGACGTGGTCGCGCTCGACCTCCATCTCGTTGGCCAGGCCCATGAGGGTCGGCACCGAGGGAAGGAAGACCGAGGCCATCTCGCCCCGCTTGCGAGCGCGCACGAACCGGCCGACGGCCTGCGCGAAGAACAGCGGCGTCGAGGTCGAGGTGGCGTAGACGCCCACGCACAGCCGGGGGATGTCGACGCCTTCCGACACCATCCGGACCGCCACCAGCCACCGGTCCTGGGACGCGGCGAACTGCTTGATCTTCTTGGACGCGCCCGGGTCGTCGGAGAGCACCACGGTGGCGCCCTCTCCGGTGATGTTGCGCAGGTGCCTGGCGTAGGCGCGGGCGGTCTCGTGGTCGGTGGCGATGACCAGCCCGCCCGCGTCGGGGACGCCCCGGCGCACCTCCGTCAGCCGCCGGTCGGCCGCCTGCATGACCTGGCGGATCCAGTCGCCCTTCGGGTCGAGGGCGGCCCGCCACGCCTGCGAGAGCTGGTCCTTCGTCAGCGGCGTGCCGAGGGTGGCGGCGATCTCGTCGCCCGCCCGGGTGCGCCACTTCATCTCGCCGGAATACGCCAGGAAGATGACGGGACGCACCACGCCGTCGTCGAGGGCCGGGCCGTAACCGTAGGAGTAGTCGGCGACGCTGCGCTTGAACCCCTCGGCGTCCTCGTCGTAGGCGACGAACGGGATCGGATTGTCGTCGGACCGGAACGGGGTGCCGGTCAGCTGAAGCCTGCGGGTGGCGGGCTCGAACGCCTCGCGGACGCCGTCGCCCCAGGACTTGGCGTCGCCGGCGTGGTGGATCTCGTCGAAGATGACGAGCGTCTTGCGGGCCTCGGTGCGCGCCCTGTGGAGGGCGGGGTGCATGGCGACCTGCGCGTAGGTGACGGCGACCCCCACGTAGTCGCGGGACGTGGCCCCCTGGCTGTTCTTGAACTCGGGGTCGATGTTGATGCCGACCCTGCCGGCCGCGTCGGCCCACTGGCGCTTGAGATGCTCGGTGGGCGTGACGACGGTGATCGCTCTGATCACCCCGTTGGCCAGGAGCTCGCTGGCTATGCGCAGGGCGTAGGTGGTCTTGCCGGCGCCCGGGGTCGCCACGGTGAGGAAGTCGCGGGGCTCCCGACTGAAGTAGAGGTCGAACGCCTGCTGCTGCCAGGCGCGCAGCTTGGGGGCGGTGCCCCAGGCAGCGCGGTCGGGGTAGGAAGGCGAAAGGTGGGACGCGGCGAACGTGCTCACCGCATCACCTCTGGGGTTCGTGTGCTTCGCTTTCTCACAGTGACCCAAGAGTAATCGGGCCCACTGACAAGACGTGCCGTGCACCGGGAATCCTGGTCAAGCTCATCCTTGCGTGCTAATGGGCGTCACGTGGCTTATCGGACGCCTGACAGCACCGCGTCGAGCGCCTGCCTGCGGTTGCCGTCGTCGGGTTGGAGGAGGCCGACGAGGAGGACATCCCTCCCCGAACGAGTGAGAAGTGTCACGCGCAGGTAAGCCGGACCGTTCACGACATCTCGGTATTCGGCCCTGAGCGCACGGGTGTATCCGTGTTCGAGCGACCTGTCGTCGACGACCACGACACGGTCGCCCTTGAGCAGGAGCCGGGAGTACAGCTCCGCCGCCTCCCGCGCGGCCTTCCGCGCGTCGGCCGCGGAATCGACCACGGAATCAGCCACGGAATCGGCCACCGGTCCCGCCATCACGAGTGCGCCGCCGCCGTCACGCAGCACGGACGTGAACCCCGTCACGGGCGGCACCGCCTCCTCCCGCCACCCCGGAGGCAGGGAGAGGGTCACACCGGCCACCGCGTCGCGGACCTGCGCGGTCACGGCCTCGGGAGCGGCCGGCCGCATCAGGATCACGACCAGCCCGGTGACGAGCCCTCCGGCCAGGACGAGCGCCAGCCCCGCACCCGCCCACCGCCGCCACCGGCGGCCCCTGACCTTCCGCCCCAACCCCGGATCGGCGGGGGCGCCGTAGAGCCGGGCGGACGGCGGCATCGACTCCCACGGCACCTTGTCCCCGACGGCCCTGATCCGGGGGTTCCACCGCTCCTGCTCGCCGGGCTCGTCTCCGGGCCACTCCCCGTCGTCGGGATCGTCACGCCGCCCCCAGGCGGTGGGCGGACGCCGACCGTGCCGGGGCTCGGGGGCTCGGGAGGCGCCCTGCGAGGACGTCAGGTCCCAGGGATCGCGGCGGTCACTCCGCGAGGACTCCGGGGCCGGTGAAGGGGCACGGTCACTCCGACGAGATCCCGGAGCCCGGGAAGCACCCAGCGAAGGCGCCGCGACATAGGGGTCACGACGGTCGCTCCGCGGAGGCTTCACATCACGGGAATCACGGGGGGAACTTCGCGGGGGCGCCAGATCACGGGAATCACGGCCCTCACTTCGCGGGGGCGCCAGATCGCGGGGATCACGGCCGTCAGTTCGCGGGGGCGCCAAATCGCGGGGATCACGGCCGTCACTCCGTGGGGGCTCGGGGGCCCGGGGAGAAGTACGGCGGTGCTTCGGCGGGCCCGGCGGCCAGACACGGCGATCATCCTCCATGGCACCTCCCTGTCCCGCTGTCCTATCACTCCTTGTCGTTCTCGACCGGCGATCCGTGATCGCAGTGACAGGAGATGCGGAATCCCCCTCAAGGACAGGCCCGAAACGCGTATACCGGCCGTGGAGGAACGAACGCGTGCGGGGTGCCGCCAGGGCGCGGAGACGGTTGCCGCGGGCCGTAGCGGCGGCCCGCCCCGTACCGGTCAGCGGCCGTCTCCCTGGAGGCCCTCAGCCCCGTACGGCGGATGGCGCCGGCCCATGCGTGCCGTAACGAAAGGAAGGCGCCACGCCAGCACCGGCCCGCACCGGCGACGAGACGATCAGCGGGCGCGACGGGAGAGCAGCAGCGCGGCGAGGGCGACGAGCGCCATCAGGGCCCCGATCACCCCGAACCCGCGGGCGATCTCGGACGGGCCGTGGCCGATCAGGTTGACCAGCGCGCCGCCCACGCCGAGGGCCAGGGCGCTGCCGAGCATGTCCGTGACCGACAGGGCCGCCGAGTTGGCCCCCTGCTCGTTGACCGGCGACTGCTTGAGCGCCGTGACGCTCACCGTGGTCATCCCGAGCCCCATCCCGAACCCCGCCACGATCCAGGCCGGGACGGCGACCCACCCGGTGACCCCGGGAAGCACCGAGAGCAGCGACAGCAGCACGCCCGCCATCACGCAGGCCGCCCCGGTCCTGATCCGCCGGTACGGCTCGGCGCTGCGCCTGCTCTGCAGGTACGACCCGGTGGACCACCCCAGCGCCCCGGTGGTGAGCGCGATGCCCGCGTCCCTCAGCTCGAACCCCTTGACCTGCTCCAGCGCGAGCGGGATGAACCCGTTCACCCCGAAGAACGCCGCCGAGAAGAACCCACGCAGCATGATCGTGGTCGGCAGCCCCGCCCCGAAGCGCAGCGCCCCTGGCGGCAGCAGTTGGCGCAGCCCGTAGCCGAGCGCGGCCAGGCCGGCGACGACGGCGACCGCGCTGAGCGCGAGCCTGATGTGCAGGTTGTCGATGCCCCACAGCAGCGCTCCCGCTCCCCCGGCGGCGGCCAGGGCGGCCAGCGTCATCGCCACCGGACGGGAGCGCGGCCCCTCCGACGGCGCCGCCTCCTCCTGTGAGGGACGCCTCTTCAACGCGGGCACCAGCATGACCAGGGCGGGCACCACGAGCGGGATGATGCCGTAGAACACCCACCGCCACCCCCAGGCTTGGGCCACGGACCCGGCCACGGCCGGGCCCACCATGGCGGGCACCACCCACGCCGCCGACAGCCCCGCGAACACCCTGGGCCGCACGTCCGCCGGATAGACCCGGGCGATCATGACGTAGATCGCCACGATCGTGCAGCCCGCCCCCAGCCCCTGGACGGCCCGCGCCGCCAGGAACAGCTCCTTGTTCACCGCCGCGCCCGCCAGCCCCATCCCCAGGACGAAGAGCACCACGCCGAGGAGGAACGGCATGGTGTAGCCGCGGCGATCCGCCCAGAGCCCGGACACCACGTTGGCGAACAGGCTGGCGATGAGGAAGGCCGAGAAGCTCAGCCCGTACAGGCCGAGGGCGTCGAGCTGTTCCGACACCATCGGCATGACGACGCCGACGGACATGCCCTCGAAGGCGACCAGCGTGACGACCAGCAGGATGCCGATGGTGGCCGTGCGGTAGGCGGCACCGAAGATGCGGGGTGGTTCGTATGGAGTGTCGACTGCCTTCGGTGCTTTCACTCCGACATCCTATTTCCCACCCGAACGGGGCAAACGCGCGTGGGTGGGAATCGCGGACATGGGGAAGACGGTCGCGACCCCGGCGGGAATGCGGAGGGCCGCCGAAGAGCGGGGGGTGCGGTAGGCGGCCCAGGCTTCGCGCATGCGGGTCGCCTGACCGCTGGTGAACTCGCGCATGCACTGGTCGTCGGCGTAGTCCATGAAGTTGTGCATCGGGTCGTCGCCCGCGTCGGGGCAGGTGTCCTTGGTGGTGGGGCAGCCCTCGGTCGGCCTGGCCTCAGGCGCGGTGTCGGCGATGCCGTCGCCGGGGTCGTCGCAGCCGTTGTCGAAGGTGTGGAAGAGCCCGAGCCAGTGGCCGATCTCGTGGACGCCGGTGAATCCGCGGTCGTAGTCGCCCAGCGACCCGCCAGGCAGGGTGCGCCAGTCGATGACGACGCCGTCGAGGACGGGGGCGCTGTCGTACAGGTACGGGTAGGTGGAGAAGCCGAGGAAGGCCTCGCTGAGCTGGGCGAGGTAGAGGTTCAGCGTCTCGGGCCCGCCGCTGCGGAGCGCCTGCTTCATGGCCGTCTCGTTGCCGACGGGGTCGATGAACCAGCCGGTGTTCTGCTCGACCGAGATCTCGTCAAGACGGAAGCGCACGCCCGTGTCGACGCCGCCGTACCGGCCGGAGTAGGCGGCGTTGAGCGTGTCGATCTGTTCTCTGGCCGCCTGGTCGGACGCCCGCCTGACGCCGTCAGTGAGGACGTGCACCCGGGTCGGCACGGTGACGACGTCGGGCGGGGTGCTGCCGCGCAGCCGCCTGCCCAGGTCGGCGAGCATGTCCGACACCAGATTCGGCCCCAGGGACCTCGGCTCGGGAGATCGGGGGGCGTCGGCGGACCGGCGGCCGGGTTTCGGCTTGACGCAGACGGGTTGCGCGACCAGCGCGGGTTGGGGCGGCAGCGTCGGCCCGGCCGCGAGCAGGCACGCCAACGAGACGGCGGTCGCCCGCCTGGCCATGCGGCCTCCAGTTACGATTTGAGTCGATGTGACTACAAACCGTAACTCGGTCTAGGGTGATGACCAGGCAGCGACACTCACTGGTTCTTGTCGCCGCCGCCCTCGCCGCCGCCGGACGGCAGGCCCTCGTAGATCTCCTTGCACTCCGGGCACACCGGATACTTCTTCGGGTCGCGGCTGGGCACCCAGACCTTGCCGCACAGGGCACGGATCGGCGTGCCGGTCACCATGCTCTCGGTGATCTTGTGCTTGTCGGCGTAGTGGGAGAACCGCTCGTGATCGCCGTCGCCATGGGACGTGCGTGGCGTGGTCTCCTGCTCAGGGAGGATCTTCGTGGTGCTCACCCCGCCAAGTCTATGCCCCGCGGCCCAGCGCTCCCTCCGGCTCGGCGAGCCCCCGGCGTCCCTGGAAAACAGGACGGCTCCCGCCCCGGGAAGGGAGCGGGAGCCGCGAGGAAGTGAGCGTCAGCCGACGTGGACCGGCGCGCCCTCCGTCTTGCGACCGGCCTTGACGAACAGGGCCAGCACCGCGGTCAGGATCGCGATGCCGGTGCTGACCAGGAAGGCCAGGTGCATACCGTCCATGAACGCGTTGTGCACCGCGCCGCCGACCATCTGCTTGAGCTGAGCGGGGGTTCCCGGGGGCAGCCCGCCGAAGGAGGCGGCCTTCTCCAGCAGCGTCATCTGCTCGGCCGGGATCGCCTTGGCCGCCGGGCCGAGGTAGCCGGGCAGCTTGCTGGAGATCTCGGCGGCCATGACGGCGCCCAGGATCGCGGTGCCGAGCGCGCCGCCGACCTGCATGGCCGACTGCTGCACGCCGCCCGCGACGCCGCTGAGCTCGAGGGGCGCGTTACCGACGATGATCTCGGTGGCGCCGACGAACACCGGCGAGAGGCCGAAGGCCAGCAGCAGGAAGGGGATCCCGCTCTCGATGAACGAGGCGTCGATGCTGAGCCGCGACATGAGGAACATGGAGGTCGCGGTGATCAGCAGACCGACGGCCATCGTGATCTTCGGGCCGGCCTTGCCGATCATCATGCCCGCCAGCGGCGAGGCGACGATCATGCCCGCGCTCATCGGCAGCATCCGCATGCCCGCCTCCAGCGGAGTCAGGCCGTGGACGCCCTGGAAGAAGAAGCCCAGGAAGAACATGGCGCCGAACATCGCGAACGCGACCATCATCATCAGCACGGTGCCGATCGAGATCGACGGGTTCTTGAACAGCCCGAGCGGCACCAGCGGCTGCTTGGCCCTGCTCTGCCAGAAGATGAACCCGGCGATCAGCACGGCGAAGCCGGCCAGGAAGCCCAGCGTCTTGCCGTCGCCCCAGCCCCACTCGGGGGCCTTGATGATCGTCCACACCAGCGCGAACATCGCGCCGGACAGCAGCACCACGCCGCCCCAGTCGATGCGCGCGAGCGACTTGGCGCGGTTCTCCTTGATGATCAACACGCCCATGAGCAGGGCGATGACGCCCACCGGGGCGTTGATGAAGAAGACGGACTGCCAGCTCACGTTCTCGACCAGCACGCCGCCCACGATCGGGCCCGCGGCGCTCGACAGGCCGATGATGGCACCCCACGCCCCCATCGCCTGGTTCAGCTTCTCGCCGGGGAACGCTCCACGCAGCAACGCCAGGGCGGCGGGCTGGAGCAGCGCGCCGAACAGGCCCTGCAGCACGCGCAGGCCGATCAGGGCGCCGACCGGCGACAGGCCGGGAATAACGTCCGAGATCTGGGCGCTGAGCCCGATGCCCACCGAAGAGATCGCGAATCCGGCGACGCCGATCAGGAAGACCCGCTTGTGCCCGAACAGGTCACCGAGCTTGCCCGCGGTGATCAGGAACACCGCCAGGGCGAGCAGGTAGCCGCTGGTCACCCACTGCAGGTCCGACAGGGAGGCGCCGAGGTCAGCCTGGATCACCGGGTTGGCGATACCGACCACGGTCCCGTCGAGCATCACCATGATGACGCCCAGACAGACCGCGAGCAGAGTCAACCACGGGTTGCCCGCTCCCGTCTTCTCTGGGCCAGACGACGACGGCGCGTCGACCGTCCTCGTGTGAGCCATAAGTCCCCCTCAAGTACAGCTGCCCCACGCCAGGGCATAAGTCTCGTAAGCCTTAGGTAATATATGTCAGCAGATGACAGATGACAAACGGATTTCATTCGGCGCAGTATGACTTCTGGCATCCTGTGACAGAATGATGTCGAGGGAGTGAAATCTGTGGGGCTGCGGGAGCGCAAGAAGGAGAAGACGCGGCTGGCGATCCTCGACGCCGCGATCGACTTGTTCCTCGAACAAGGGTACGACTCCACCACCGTGGAGCAGATAGCGGGGGCGGTCGACGTGTCGCCGCGCACCTTCTTCCGCTACTTCACCAGCAAGGATCACATCGTGCTGTGGTTCCACGACCACGGCGAGGAGATCATGCGGGAGACCCTGCAGGCCCGCCCCGCCGACGAGCCTCCCTTCACCTCGCTGACGCACGCGTTGCGCGCGGTGCTGAGCGATGTCGCCGATTCAACGCCCGCCGACACCCAGAGGTTCCTGAAACTGCGCCGCGTCATGGAGGAGCACCCGCACCTGGTGGGGCTGTCGGTGGCCAGGGGCACGGAGACCGAGAGGCGCCTGGCCGACGAGATCGCCGCCCGCCGAGGTGTCGACCCGGCACAGGACCAGCTCACCCACCTCATCGTGGCGTTCGCCATGTCGACGATGCGGGTCGGCTTCGAGTGCCCGCAGTCCGAGCAGCACGACCTTCCGCAGATCGTCAGCCGGCTGGAGACGACGATCCAGCTCGCCGAGCAGTCGCTGCGCCCCGGCTGGGACACCTAGTTCAGCGTCGGATCGTCGGGGCAGGTGGCCACGAAGGCCAGCTCGCCGGGCTGCCGCCGCAGGACGTGCCGCCAGAGCTCGCCGGGGTCGGCATGGAAGGTGTCACCCACCTCGGAGTCGACCACGTACCAGGCGCCCTCCGCGATCTCGCTCTCCAGCTGCCCGGACGTCCAGCCCGCGTAGCCGGCGAAGATCCGCATCTGCGCGATCTCGCCCTGCAGGATCTCGGGCGGCGCGTCGAGGTCCACCGTGCCCAGCCTGGAGACGGCGGGCGTGCCCGCGTGAAGCCTGCGCCAGCCCAGCGGCTCCTCCCCGCTCGGGACCGCGGCCAGCGCCAGCGCGCTGTCGGTCTGCACGGGACCGCCCTGGAACAGCACGGGCGGCCCGGTGACCAGCGGATCCCAGACCGGCAGCACCTGCGTGACCGAGATCTCGCTCGGCCGGTTCAGCACCACGCCCAGAGTTCCGCCGTCGTGGTCGTGTTCGAGGATCAGCACGACGCTACGCCGGAAGTTGGGGTCGTCTAGGAGCGGGGTCGCCACCAACAGACCACCGACGTAGATCGCCTCCGCCATACCTCCATCATGAAGGGTCAAACCCGCATCTCGCTCCCCCGTCGTGTCGATGTTACTTTCCGCAACCGAAAGGGGACCATGGGTAGCAGAGATCACTTTCGGAGGAGCAATGCGCATCGGCACCCGCCTCGCCCTGGCAGCGCTGCCTGTCGGGGCGACACTCCTCCTGCCGTCGGCGGCCTGGGCGTGGCCGCAGCCCGACAACCCCGGCGACCCGTTCACCATGTCGACGGACCGGGTGGCCTGCGGCAGAGGGCGCGTGGGGGTCAACCTGACCAACGACAGCGGCGAGGTGGCCAGTTACGACCTGCAGTCCGACTCGCAGACCGTCGCGACCGGCTCCATCGAGGCGCACGACACGATCACCAGGAACATCAGGGTCGGCCGCGGGAGCAGCGTGCGGGTCGAGGCGTTCTCGGTGGACGAGGACGAGGCCGACTCGCTGATCGACTCGACGCTCATCAGGAACGACTGCCCCTGGGGCCGCCGCTTCGACCAACCGCCCTACGCCGGTGGCACCTGGGGCCGCCGCTCCGGCCGCCTGCCCTACACCGGCCCTCCAGCCGACCTGTGGGGCAAGCTCGCGACCGCCGGGGGCCTGGTCATCACCGGCGGAATCATCTGGTGGTACGGCTCGATCTGGCCCCGCCAGACGTACTCCTAGCCGCCACCACGACCCGCCGACGCAGGCCCAGGGAGGCGCGCGCCGTCCAGACGCCGCCACGACCCGCCGACGCAGGCCCAGACGCCCGTCACGCGCCCCCCACGAAGGCCCCGGCACGGGCGGCCGCCAGGGCGCGCGTGGCCGCCAGGGTCGCGACCGTCTCGTCCACCGGCTCCCTGGTGACCACCAGGCGGTAGTAGAGCGGGGCCGAGACCGCCCTGACCAGCTCGCGGCCGTCCGTGCCCGCCGGGAGTTCGCCGCGCTCCACCGCGAGGTCCACCACCTTGGCCCACTCGTCGATCCTGCGCGCGTAGAAGGCGCGCAGCGCGGTGGCCGCCTCCTCGTCGCAGGTGGCGGCCGCGATGACCGCCTGGAAGGTGGCGCTCAGGCGCTCGTCCCTGAGGGCGGCGAGGACGCCGGCCGCGTTCGCGCGCAGGTCCCCCTCGATCGTCCCCGTGTCGGCGTGGGACGCCGACTGCTCGGCAAGCTCCGTCATGAGGTCGGTGACCAGGCCCGCGGCGCTGCCCCAGCGCCGGTAGACGGTGGTCTTGCCCACGCCGGCCCTGGCCGCCACCGCGTCCATGCTGAGGCCGTGGAAGCCGTGTTTCACCAGTTCGTCCTGGGTGGCCTCGAGCACGGCCGACCGGATCCTAGCCGTGCGGCCGCCGGGCCGCACCGTCCCCGCCAAACGGGACTCTTGTTCCATTAGCGCGTCTCCTTGTGTTACCGTCATGCCCACCTTAACGGAACCTCTGACCCATTAAGGGGGATTCATGACCACACTCACCGAGAGCCAGGACGCCCGGATGACCGCGCGCCAGCGGATGGTGCTCGTGCTGCTGCTCGGCTCGCAGTTCATGCTGGCCGTCGACTTCTCGATCCTGAACGTGGCGCTGCCCGTGATCGGGTCCGGGCTCGGGTTCGCGCTGGCCGACCTGCAGTGGGTGGCGACCGCGTTCGCGCTGGCCGCCGCCGGGTTCACGCTGCTGTTCGGACGCGTCGCCGACCTGTTCGGACGCCGACGGCTGTTCCTCGCCGGGATGGCCCTGCTCGGCCTGTCCTCGCTGGCGGGAGGGCTGGCCGCGTCCCCGGCGATGCTGCTGGTCGCCAGGGTCGCGCAGGGCCTGGCCACGGCGATCGTCACGCCCGCCGGGCTGTCACTGCTGACCACCTCGTTCCGCGAGGGGCCGCTGCGGGCTCGGGCGCTGGGCCTGAACGGGGCGTTGATGTCGGCCGGCTTCACCTCGGGGGCGATCCTGGGCGGGCTGCTGACCGACCTGCTGAGCTGGCGGTGGGCGTTCCTCGTCAACGTGCCGGTGGCGGTGGCCGTCCTGGCCGCGGCGCCCGCGCTGCTGACCGAGAGCCGTCCCGTACAGCGGCCCAGGATGGACCTGCCAGGCGCCGCGACGGTGACGGCGGGCCTGCTCGCGCTGGTCTTCGGGCTGACCCGGGCCGGCGAGCACGGCTTCGCCGACCCGGCCGGGCTCGGCGGGCTCGCGGCGGGCGCGGTGCTGCTGGTGGCGTTCTGGTTCGTGGAGCGGCGGGCGTCCTCGCCGCTCGTGCCGGTGACGATCCTCGCCAGGGCCAACGTGAAGTGGGGGAACCTGGCAGGGCTGGTCGCCTTCGCCACCGAGACCTCGCTGGTCTTCCTCATGACGCTCTACCTGCAGAAGGTGCTGGGCTACTCCGCGTTGGCGACGGGGCTGGCGTTCGGCGTGCTGGGGCTCGGCACCGTGCTGGGCGGCGTCCTCGCTCCCCGGGTGCTGTCGCGCCTCGGCACCGGGCGGGCGCTCGCGGCCGGGTTCGCCGTGCAGGCCGTGGCCACGGCCTCACTGGCACTCCTCGGGACGGGGTCCGGCTGGATCTGGCTGCTGCTGGCGGCCACGTTCATCGGCGGTGTCGGGAACATGGTGGCCATCGTCGGCTTCATGGTGACGGCCACCTCGGGCCTGCCCGACTCCGAACAGGGGCTCGCCACCGGCCTGGCCACGATGACCCAGCAGGTCGGCATCGCCATGGGCATCCCGATCATGAGCGCCGTCGCCACCGCCGCCATGGGCTCCTCGGTACTGCGCGGGGTGACCGTCGCGGTGCTGGTCAACGCCCTGCTGACGCTGGCGGCCGGATTCGTCCGCACCGGTCGTGGACGGTGACCGCCGCGAGCTTTACACCCACTCCGAACGGGAAACAGGACCACCGACGGCCCCGACCGGCAAAGGACGCGCCATGAGAACCCACGAGGCGTTGCTGCGCCACTTCCGCGACCTTCGCGACGGCACCCACGGCCACGCCTCCTCCCGCGAGGACAAGGAACGCCTCTTCACCGAGACGGTCGCCCTCATGGACGCGGTGGCCCGCCAGACCCTGGACGAGGTCAACACCGAACTCCTCCTCGGCACGGGCCAGATCCAGGCCACCGGCCTGACCAGGGGCCAGGACGGCGGCCTCATGGCCGCGTGGTCGCTCACCTGGCCGGAGCAGCGGCGGGCCGGAGTCGAGCCCGTCGCCCTGGTGGCGCACTACGGCCGCGGCTTCCAACACCCGCACCTGCGGGGCGGCACGGTCGGCGAGTGGCCGCTGAACGTCTTCAACGCCTCGGACGCGGCCGACCAGCTTCCGACGCTGCGCGCCATCGCCGCGGCCGACGTCCACAACCTGGTCTTCCAGGCCGACTACCGGCTGATCCCGGCCGTCGCCGAGGAGGCGCCCCCAGGCGGCAGGTGACGCCGGGGATCAGGCCTCGGTGAAGCCGCGGGCCCGGCCGCCCGCCGACTCCCGCACGGCCGCCGCGACGGCGGTCGCCACGTCGGGGTGGAAGACGCTCGGGATGATGTAGTTGGGGCCCAGTTCCTCGGGGGTGACGACGGCGGCGAGGGCGTGCGCGGCGGCCAGGAGCATCTCCTGGCTGACCTCGGTGGCCTGGGCGTCGAGCAGACCGCGGAAGACGCCGGGGAAGGCCAGCACGTTGTTGATCTGGTTGGGGTAGTCGGAGCGGCCGGTCGCCACCACGGCGGCGTGCTCGCGGGCGTCGTCGGGCGAGACCTCGGGCTCGGGGTTGGCCAGGGCGAAGACGACCGCGTCGCGGGCCATGCCGGCGATGTCGTCGCCGGACAGGATGCCCGGGGCCGAGACGCCCACGAACACGTCGGCGTCCTTGACGGCGCCGCGCAGGTCGCCCGAGTAGCCCCCGTCGTTGGTGTGCTCGGCGATCCAGCGCAGCGACTCGTCGAGGTCGTCGCGGCCCTTGTGGACGGCGCCGAGGTAGTCGCAGACGACGATGTTGCGGGCTCCGGCGGCGAGCAGGAGGCGCAGCACGGCGTTGCCCGCCGCCCCGGCGCCCGCCATGGTGATCTTGACGTCCTCGATCGACTTGTTGACCACGCGCAGCGCGTTGGTGAGCGCGGCCAGCACGCAGATCGCGGTGCCGTGCTGGTCGTCGTGGAAGACCGGGATGTCGAGCAACTCGCGCAGCCGCCGCTCCACGTCGAAGCAGCGGGGCGCGGAGATGTCCTCGAGGTTGATGCCGCCGAAGCCGGGCGCGATCAGCTGCACGGCGCGGACGATCTCGTCGACGTCCTGCGTGTCGAGGCAGATGGGCCAGGCGTCGATGCCGGCGAACCGTTTGAACAGCGCCGCCTTGCCCTCCATGACCGGCAGCGCCGCCTCCGGGCCGATGTTGCCGAGGCCGAGCACGGCCGAGCCGTCGGTGACGACGGCGACGGTGTTGCGCTTGATGGTCAGCCGCCGGGCGTCCTCCTTGTTGCGCGCGATCGCCATGGAGACCCGCGCCACGCCGGGCGTGTAGGCCATCGACAGCTCGTCGCGGTTGCGCAGCGGCACCTTCGACTTCATCTCGATCTTGCCGCCGAGGTGCATGAGGAAGGTCCGGTCGGACACCTTGTGGATGACCACGCCGTCGACGGCCTCGAGCTGGTCGACGATGGCCTGGGCGTGGTCGGTGTCGCGGGCCGCGCAGGTGACGTCGATGCGGAGCTTCTCGTGGCCCGCGTTGGTGACGTCGAGGGCGGTGACCACGCCTCCCGCCGACTCTACGGCGTGGGTGAGCTGGCTGACGGCCTTGCCGCCTGCGGGCACCTCGAGCCGCACGGTGATGGAGTACGACACACTGGGGACGGTCGCCACGTCAATCGCTCCTTCGCGCCTGACCAGGAAGTCCTCCCATGGTAGGGGGTTTCGGTCAGTCCAGCGCCTCGGCGGCGGTGACGATCAGATCCACGCAGGTCGGCACGGGGATGCTGGTGCTGTCGAGCACCAGATGGTACTGGCAGGGGTCGGCGGCATCGACCCGGTAGAAGTGGCGCACGTAGGCGCTGCGCGCCCGGTCGTTGTCCTCGATGAGCTTGCGGGCCTCGCGCTCGCTCAGCTCGCTGATCGTGGACGTCTGCCGGACCCGGCGTTTCAGCGGGGCGTCGAGCCGGACGTGCAGCGCGCCCGGATGGTCGGCCAGCACGACCGCGCCCGCCCTGCCGAGGAAGACGCCGCCCTCGGCGCGGGCGATGTCCTTCAGCATGCGCTCGGTACGGCGGACGAACTCCTCCGGCGCGAGCGGCATCGCACCGGGAACGTACATGTCCACGCCGCCGAAGGTGACCGTCGGCAGTCGCATCGCTCCGCCCAGGAGCCTGGCGAGGCCGTGCTCGGCCCTGTCGTCGTGCGCCAGCGCCTCGTCCAGGGTGCAGCCCAGCTCCTGCGCCACGGCGCTGGGGATGGCACGGTCGACGAAGGGCACGCCCAGACGTTCGGCGACGGCCGGACCGATGACGCTCCCGGCCGTGCCGTATGTCGCCGAAATCGTGACGACCCGCATACCTTCAGGTTAGAACAATGCGCTCGACAAAGCTCTACGTGCTTTGGCCAGAGATGGGTCATCTGCCGGAAGTGCGGTGAAAAGGTCGAGCAGGTGACGCCTGGCCTTGTCGCGCTCGTCGCCCGAGGTGCGCTTCACCGCCTGGATGATCCGCTCGAACGCCTCGTCGACCGCGCCGGACAGCATCTCCAGGTCGGCAGCCAGCAGCACGGCGTCGATGTCGGACGGGTCCTGCAGGCGGCGCTGGACCTCGGCCGGGTCGGCGTCGGCCGTCCGCTTGATCAGGCCGACGCCCGCCAGGCCCATCTTCGCGTCCTCGTTGCCCGGCGAGCGGGCCAGCAGCCGCTCGTAGGCGGCGGCCGCCGCGTCGAGGTCGCCCTTGTCGATGGCCTCCTCGGCGGCCACCAGGTCGGGGTCGGCCGGGGGCTCGGCGGGAGCCTCCTCCCCGCCCTCGGCCGCGGGCGGCCGGGCGTCGGGATTGGCCTGGTAGAACTGCTCGACGGCGGCCATCAGCTCGTCGAGCCAGCGGCGCACCTCCTGCTCGGGCAGCACCTGCTGGAAGCCGGTGACCGCCTGCCCCTGGAAGATGGCCAGCACGGTCGGCACCGCCTGCACGCGCAGCGCCTGCGCGATCTGCGGGCTGGCGTCGACGTTCACCCTGGCCAGCACCGCCCGGCCGCCGGTCTCACCGACCACCTTCTCCAGCACGGGGCTGAGCTGGGCGCTGCCGGGGGCCCGCGGTGACCAGAGGTCGAGCACGACAGGCACGCTCACGGAGCGGTCGATGACGTCGGACGTGAACGTCTCCTCGGTCACGTCGACGACCGTGGCAGCGGAGGCCGCCTGAGGACCCGCGACCTCCCGCCGGGCCTGCGCCTCCAGTGCCTGCTTGCGCGCGCCCAGGTCGATGGCTCCGTAGAGCGACCCGGGCCTAGAGAAGTCCGCCATGCTCCTCATCTTGCCGCATGTCGGAGGTGGGGAAGTCACCAGCGGCCACCCTGAGCGTGCGCAACTGGTCGAACATCTGCCCCAGCGCGGCCTCGTCGTACATCCCCAGACCGAAATCCGCCGCCATCAGGTCGTCGGTGGCCCGCCGCACGACGTCCCGGCCCGCCTCGGTGATCTCGGCGAGCACGCCGCGCCCGTCGCGCGGATTGGGCATCCGGGAGACCAGCCCCGACTTTTCCAACCTGTCGACCGTGTTGGTGACGCTGGTGGGATGGACCATCAGGCGTTCACCGATCTTTGACAGCGGCAGCGCTCCGGACCTGCTGAAGGTCAACAACACCAACGCCTCGTACCTGGCGAAGGTCAAGTCGTACGGCTTCAGGAGCGAGTCAAGTTGCGACAGCAGGATCTGATGCGCTCTCATGATCGACGTGACGGCGGCCATGGCGGAAGAAGGGCCGAAGTGAACACGCCAGGTCTCCGCGGCGCGCGCGATCGGATCGAACGGCAGGTTGAGCGGCTTCGGCTGCGACACAGCGCTACGGTAGCGCGCCGCTCGTCCGGGTTCGTGCGGTTACTCTGAGCGATCAGATTCACTGCTTGCCCAAGAATCCGGACGACAATCATCACGCTCAGTTATGGTTCTCGCATCAAGGGTGACGCGGAAGCCAAGTCCATCGCCTGTGGGGACCGGCGTGGGCTGCTCCGCTTCCGCATCGCCCACGGGGCACGGGGGGTGCTTGATGGACTTCAACGGGATGATGCGTGCGTGAGCACGCGGGCGTTGCACGCGAGGAGCTGAAGCAGAGCGCGGCCGTCACGGTCGCCGTGCTGCTCGCGCTCGGCCTGGCAGCCGCGTGGAGCGTCCTGATCCCTGGCGTCGACGCGTGGGACAACATCGTGGCCGCCGTCATCGGGTCGCTGCGGCTGACGGGTCCCGTCGCCGCGGCGTTCGCCGCATGGGTGGCCCTGCGCAAGCGCAGGGCCCTGCGCCGCCGCGCGCTCACGCCCTGGCGCGCGCTGAAGGCGCCGCTCGCCATCATCGTCGTGGTGCTCGGCTCGTTCGCGGCCACCGTGCTGGTGCTGGCCGTCAAGACGGTGCTGACCGAGCAGTCCGGACGGCTGAGCCTGCCAGGTCTGGGAGTCGGCGTGGCCGGTCTCGCGCTCTACTCGGTGATCGGCTGGATCGCGGGCTGGGCGCTGCCGCGCGCCGTCACCCCGCCGATGGCCGGGCTCGGCTGCTACGGGCTGTTCACCTGGCTGGCCGAGGGCCAGTCGTGGGCCGACAGGCTGGCCCCGGGCACCGGCGAGCCCTACGACCTGTTCCAGGGGTTCAGCGGGGCGGCCTTCTTCGACCAGACGATCTGGCTGTTCGGCGTCACCGCGGCGCTGCTGCTCGGCTGGGCGGCGATGGTGACCAGGCAGGCGCTGGTGCTGGCGTGCGCGCTGCTCGCCGTGCTGGCCGCCGGCCTGGGCGTGGCCAGGCTGCTGGCCGAGCCGGAACCCGCCGCCGCCCAGGACATCGCCTACAGCTGCCAGGACTGGCCGATCACGGTCTGCGTCCACCCGGGCATGCGGGCGGGCCTGACCGAGCTCGGCGCGGCCTTCACCCCGATCGCCTCCCGGCTCGCGGGCACGCCCGCCGCCTTCACCCGGGTGGAGCAGCGCCCGCTCGACGAGCAGTTGAAGCCGTTCGCCGGGCTCGCCCCGATCCACGTCCCCGATCTGTCGGCCGGGTTCGCCGACGAGTCGGCCTCCGAGTACCTCGAGTCGCTGGCGGCCAGATGCCCCGACACCACCGCCGACGGATACCGCGAGATCGTGATGGCCTGGCTGCGCGGCGAGCCCCTGCCCGGCGGCCCGCTGCCCGAGCACCAGTACGCCGCCGCCTGGTTCTCCGGGCTGAGCGAGCACCAGCGGCGCGAGTGGCTGCGCATGTTCTACAGCGACTTCCAGTCGTGCAGGCTGTCGAGCACCCACTTCGGGGGCGGTCCCGCGCAGGCGGCCGCGCGTCCGACGCCCAGCGCGTCGCAGGTCTACCCGGTCTACCCGCAGCCCACCGCCGGGCCGACCCCGAACTGGGGACCGGAGATGTCACCAAAAGGCTGGAAATGATGATCGCCGTTCGGGTAGTCAAGCCCACATGACGACTTCCCAGACGGCGCCCGCCACGCTCCCCCCGGGGCGGCGCCGAAGGTGGCGATACCTGGCCGGGCTGCTGGTCCTGGCCGTCCTGCTGGTCGTGGGCGGACGGCTGGCGTGGTCCTGGCTCAACCCCCTGGGCGAGCGGACCGTCGACCGCAGCCAGCCGGTGCTGCTGCAGTCCATCAAGGACCTGAGCAGGTTCGAGGCCGCCACCGGCACCTTCCAGGTGGTGGTCGACCTGGAGAAGGACGCCGCGTTCCTGCCCGACGCGGTCAAGGGCACCCGCACGCTGTTCGTCGGCGCGGGCAGCGTCGACGCCTACGTCGACTTCTCCGGCATGGCCGCCAACGCCGTGACCGTCTCCGAGGACCGCACCCAGGCCACCATCCGCCTGCCCCGGGCCCAGCTCGAGAAGCCCAACCTCGACAACCGCCGCTCCTACGTCTTCGCCCAGCAGCGCGGGCTGCTCGACCGGGTGCAGGACTTCCTGTCGTCCTCCCCCGGCGACCAGCGCGAGCTCTACGTGCTCGCCGAAACCAAGATCACCGAGGCGGCGAACGCGAGCGACCTGCGGTCCAGGGCCGACGGCAACACCAAGGCCATGCTGGAGGGGATGCTCAGGTCCCTGGGCTTCACCAAGGTGACGGTCAAGTTCGCCGACGAGCCCTAAGCACCTCCTTAGGCGTCCTGAGCCCTGCCCCCGGCGGGGAGATAAGGCATCCGCCCGATGTGCGAGGGTGGGCCTTAGGCGGAGTCTTAAGAGTGCAAGAAGCCGAACACAAGCACGGGAGCACTCGGATGCACGCCGAACTCGAGTACGTCGTCATGCAGAACCACGCCGCCGAGCTGCGGAAGGCCGCCGCGGAGCACCGGCAGGCGCTGGAGGCGCAGCGGGGCCAGAAGGGCGAGCGCCGCCACCGCTCGCTGTTCGCCCGCTTCCTCGCCTCGTGACCCGCCCAGGACACCCCGGCCGCCCACGCCTGCGCGGCCGGGCCAACCCTCCATAGCGCCACCATCCCCGGAAGGGACAGGCCCCCACCAAAGGGGCACTCCCGAGGGCCGCCCCCGAGGCCCCGGACCCAAGGGGACAGAACCTCGCCCCGAGGCCCCGGACCCGTCCGAGGAGTACCCGACTACGGGACCCGGATGATGAGGGCGTCGCCCTGGCCGCCGCCGCCGCACAGACCCGCCGCGCCGATGCCGCCGCCGCGCCGCTTGAGCTCGTGGGCGAGCGTGAGCACGATCCGCGCCCCAGAGGCCCCGATCGGGTGGCCGAGCGCGATGCCGCCGCCGTTGACGTTCACCTTCTCCATCGGCACGCCCAGCTCCTTGACGGACTGGAGCACCACGCTGGCGAACGCCTCGTTGATCTCCACCAGGTCGAGGTCGTCCGCCGACAGCCCCTGCTTGGCCAGCGCCTGCTTGATGGCGTTGGCGGGCTGCGACTGCAGCGACGCGTCGGGACCCGCGACGTTCCCGTGCCTGCCGATCTCCGCCAGCCACGGCAGCCCGAGCTCCTCGGCCTTGGCCTTGGACATGACCACCACGGCGCAGGCGCCGTCGGAGATCTGCGACGCGGACCCCGCCGTGATCGTCCCGTCGGCGGCGAACGCGGGACGCAGCTTGGCCAGCGCCTCCACGGTGGTGTCAGCGCGCACGCCCTCGTCGTCCCTGACCACCGTCGGCTCGCCACGCCGCTGCGGGATCTCCACCGGGACGATCTCGTCCTCGAACACGCCGTTCTTGATCGCCTGGGCCGCGAGCTGGTGCGAGCGGGCGGACAGCTCGTCCTGCTCCGCGCGCCCGATGCCGAGGCGGGCGTTGTAGCGCTCGGTCGACTCGCCCATCGCGCACTGGTCGAAGGCGCAGAACAGGCCGTCGTGCGCCATCGAGTCGACCACCTCGGCGCCGCCGTACTTGACGCCCTTGCGCAGGCCGGGCAGCAGGTGCGGCGCGTTCGTCATGGACTCCATGCCGCCCGCGACCACGATGTCGAACTCGCCCGCGCGGATGAGCTGGTCGGCCAGCGCGATGGCGTCGAGGCCGGACAGGCACACCTTGTTGATGGTGATGGACGGGACCGTCATCGGGATGCCCGCCTTGACCGCGGCCTGGCGGGACGGGATCTGCCCAGCGCCCGCCTGGAGCACCTGCCCCATGATCACGTACTGGACGTCGGTGGGCGCGACCCCTGCGCGCTCCAGCGCCGACTTGATCGCGCGTCCGCCCAGGTCGACCGCCTGGAGCCCGGACAGGGCGCCGAGCAGTCTCCCGATCGGCGTGCGCGCTCCTGCGACGATGACAGATCCAGACATGACGGCGGGCCTCCTGTGCGCAGGTCGGGTTCTTTGACACCATACCCACGAGTAAGACGCTGTTCGCCATGGAGGTAGGCCACACATGTTCATGCGGATCGACCACATCGGGATCGCCTGCCGCGACCTGGAGGAGAAGATCGCGCTCTTCTCCGGCCTGTTCGAGCTGACCGTGGTGGCCCGCGAGGTGAACGAGGAGCAGGGGGTGAAGGAGGCCATGCTGCACATCGCGGACGGCGAAGGCGGGGGCTCCTACATTCAGCTTCTGGAACCGCTCTCGGAAGACTCACCCGTGGGGAAATTCCTGGCGAAGCGGGGCGAAGGTGTACATCATGTGGCATTTGGAGTCCCCGATGTCTCGGAGGCGATGGAACAGATTGGCGCGAAAGGCGTCAGGCTGCTGGATGCTCGGCCCAGGCACGGTTCCATGGGATCCTCGATCGCGTTTCTGCACCCCAAGGACACGGGAGGAATGCTGACCGAGCTGGTCCAAGCAGCCAAGGCCTAACAAACGCAAAAAACGCTCATATGTAACTAGTCACGCAGAAAGTCGGACGGGGCTTCGAAGGCGGCATCAGCGGAGTACGCTGGCCTTCCACCGGACATGGGGCCTGCCGCGAGGCACGGGCTCCTGGCGCGGATGTCCCGAACCCCCCGTCCGGCACGTGTAGCCGTCTCGACAACCCAGGATCGAGCCTCCATGCAGTCCGACATCGACGCCCAGCTCAACAACTTCTTCGAGGACGCTCCAGCACGCGAGTTCGACGTGGTGCTCCGTGGTTACGACCGCCACCAGGTCCACGACCACCTGAAGCAACTCGACGGTGAGCTTCGCCAAGCCCGCGAGCAGGCAACGTCCCTGCAGCGCGACCTCTCCGACTCTCAGCGGCAGCTCCAGGAGCAGGAGCGCCCCACCTACTCCGGGCTCGGCGCCCGTATCGAGCAGTTGCTCCGGCTGGCCGAGGAGCAGGCCACCGAGCTCGTCCAGGCCGCCAGGTCCGAGGCGAACGAGATCAAGGCGGCCGCCAAGGTGGAGGCCGCCGACATGCGCGCCGCCGCCGAGTCCGAGGCCGCCGACAAGCGCGCGCAGGCCACTCGCGAGAGCGACGAGATGCGCACCACGGCCGAGCGGGAGGCCGACGAGATCCGCTCGACGGCCCGCCGCGAGGCCGACGAGCTGACCAACACCACCGAGCGCGAGGCGGCCAAGCTGCGCGCCACCGCCGACCACGAGGTGGCGGAGAAGCGAGCCGACGCCGAGCGCGAGATCGCCAAGCTGCGCACGACCACCGAGCGCGAGGTCGCCCAGCTCAGGGCCTCCACCAAGCGCGAGCGCGACGAGGTGCTGACCACCGCCAAGCGCCAGGCCGACGAGATGCGCGCGCAGGCTCAGCGGGTGCTGGAGGAGTCCGAGGCCAAGCGGGCCCAGGACGAAGCCGAGTTCGAGATCCAGCTCGCGTCGCGGCGTGAGGAGGCGGAGCGCCAGGAGGCAGAGCGCCACGCCACCGCGCAGGCCGCCACCCAGAAGCTGGTCGCCGAGGCCGAGCAGCGCGCGGCCACGGCCGAGTCGCGGGCCACGAAGGCCACCCAGCAGGCCGACCAGACCCGCCGCGAGGCCGATCTGCACGCCAAGCAGCTGGTCGCCAACGCCCGCAAGAGCGCCGAGACCATCGTCTCCGAGGCCAAGACGAGCGCCGAGACCATCGTCACCGAGGCGAAGAACGAGGCTGAGCGCACCCGCACCTCGATGCAGCGCCAGGTCGACGAGCTGACCCGCCAGCGCGACAGCATCACCAGCCACCTGGCGCAGCTCCGCCAGCTGCTCGGTGGCGCGGCGCTGCCGGGTTCGGAGCCCGAGCCCGCGGTCGCCGCGGCCGTCCCGAAGCCGGCGCTCGCGGCGCCGGTCAGTGACAAGCCGAGCTCGCCCGCGCCCACCGCCACCAAGACGGAGGCCAGGTCCGAGGACGACGCGGAGTGGTGGCAGGAGTAGTCACCGCACGGGGGCTGATCGACGGCTGAAGAGAGCCTGGCGACCGGGAGGTCGCTAGGCTCTCTTTGTTGTCGAGCCCGGTCGTCGAGCCGCGGCCTGCGTCCGGCTCGTCGTGATTGTCCGCGACCCCCCAGGAGTTCCCCGTGTCCGCAGAGGCCCAAGCCCGCGCTGACGACCCACAGGAGACCAGCCGGGACACGGAGTCGCAGACGGGCTCAAGCGCTGACGGCCCGCAGGCGACCACCAGGAGCACGGGGGCACGGGCAGGCTCAGGAGGCGAAGCCGGCGCTGACGGCCCGCAGGAGGGCGGGCGCAGGCGGGAGGCCGACGAGCAGGGCGATTCGCTGCCCTACGGGCTGCCCGGCAAGCCCCTCACGCGCGGGCCGTTCCTGTTCGGGCTGGTCGGCGGGCTCGGCGTGCTGACAGCGATCGCGATCGCGCAGATGGTGGTCCACTCGCTGAGCACGATCATCCTGGTCGTGGTGGCGATGTTCCTGGCGGTCGGGCTGAACCCGGCCGTCGAGGCGCTCCAACGGCGCGGGCTGGCCAGGCGGGCGGCGATCTCGATCGTGTTCGCCGGGGTCATCGTGGCGTTCACGCTGTTCGGCCTGGCCGTGGTGCCGCCCGTGAGCCAGCAGCTCGCGGACTTCGTCGCGGCGGCGCCCGGCTATTTCACCGAGCTGAGCCGCAACCCGACGCTCCGGCAGCTCGACACCGACTACCAGATCCTGCAGCAGCTCCGCACGTTCGTGACCACCACGCTCGGGCCCTCACTGGCCACCGGGATCATGGGGGCCGGTCTGGTGGTGCTCGACGGCGTGTTCACCACGGTGACGCTGCTGGTGCTCATGCTCTACTTCCTCGGCTCGCTGCACACGATCAAGGCGTACCTGCTGAGGCTCGTCCCTGCCAGCAGGCGTGAGCGCACCGGGGCGATCACCGAACAGGTGCTCTCCGGGATCGGCGGCTACGTCGCCGGCAACGTCCTCATCTCGGTCATCGCGGGCGTGCTGACCTGGATCTTCCTGTCGGTCGCCGGCGTCCCCTACGCTCTGGCGCTCGCCCTGGTGGTCGCGCTCACCGACCTGATCCCGCTGGTGGGCGCCACGATCGGCGCGGTGCTGGTGACGGGCGTGGCGCTGCTCGGGTCGGTGCCCGCGGGCATCGCCTGCGGCGTCTTCTTCGTGGTCTACCAGCAGGTCGAGAACTACCTGATCTACCCACGCGTCATGAAGCGCTCGGTGGACGTGACGCCCGCCGTGACGGTGATCGCCGCGCTGTTCGGCGGCGCGCTGCTCGGCATCGTGGGCGCGCTGCTCGCCATCCCCGTCGCCGCGGCCATCGCGCTGATCATTCGCGAGATCGTGATACCCCGCCAAGCCCGTTACTGAGGAACTCCGTCACGGCCGCGTTGAACGCCTCGGGCTGCTCGACCGCGCTCAGATGCCCCGCCTTGGGAATGATCTCCAGCCTGCCGTCGGGGACGGCCCGCGCCATCGCCTCCGCGTCCGCGACGGTCGCCAGCTCGTCCTCCTCCCCCACCAGGACCAGCAGCGGCACCTTCAGCCCGGCGAGCGTGTCGAACGACTCCGGACGGGCCGCCATCGCCCGCTGGGCCCAGGCCACCGCCCCGGGGGGCGCCGACTGCACCAGCCCCTTCACGCGTCCGAACACCATCGCCCTGCGCGCCTTGGTGGTGGGCCCGATCAGCGCGGGCAGCACCTCCGTGACCAGCACCTCGCTGCCGCCGGACAGCACCGCCGCGGCGATACGCTCGCGGTTCGCGCGGGCGGCGTCGGCGTCGGCGCTCGCCTTGGTGTCGGCGAGGATCACGCCCAGCACCCGATCGGGGTGGCGGCGGCAGAACGCCATCGTGACGTAGCCGCCCATGGACAGTCCGCCGACGACGGCCCTGTCGATCCCCTCGGCGTCGAGCAGCCGGGCGACGTCGTCGGCCATCACCTCGACGGACGGCTCGTCGTCGCCCAGCCGGGTGCCGCCGAAGCCGCGCAGGTCAGGCGTGATCACCCGGCAGGTCCGGGCCAGCCCCTCCCGCTGGGCCAGCCACATGGCCGAGGAGAGCGGGAACGCGTGAAGCAGGACGACCGGGAGCCCGGTTCCGGCTGATCTCGAGTAGAGCTGCACGGACCACACGGTAGCCCTGATCTCGCCGACAATCACTCAACGACGTATGCCGATATACCCCTCTCGGCCTGACCGCTTCCCCATCTATCCCGCTTTTTCACTGCACGCGCCTTTTGCACCACCCAACCGCCCCAGGGCAAGCCGCAGGCACGACGGGGCTGCAACGGCGCCCGGCCAGCGGGCGGGCGTGGCGGGTCAGACGTCCGTGGGGAGCGGGTACGCGGCCGGGTTGACCTGCCTGACGATGTTGTTCAGCGCGATACGGACGTAGGGCTCGCCCACCCACAGGTGCTTGGCGCCGTCAACGCCCACGACCTCCGCCTGCGGCACCCGGGCGAAGCGCCTGCGGGCCTCCTCCGGACGGAGGTAGTCGTCGAACTCCGGCACCAGCGCCACCAGCGGACGCCCGAACCGCGCCCAGGCGTCCAGGTCGTCGTCGGTGGCCCGGTGCAGCGGCGGCGACAGCAGGATCGCCCCCTCCACCACCGGGTCGTGCGCCCACTTCAGCGCCAGCTCGGTGCCGAACGACCAGCCGACCACCCACACGTGCGGCAGGTCGTGGTACTCGGCGTACTCCAACGCCGCCGCCACGTCGAACCGCTCGCCCTCTCCCCCATCGAACTCCCCCTGCGAGGTGCCGCGCTCGGAGGACGTGCCGCGGGTGTTGAAGCGGAGCACGGCCAGGTCGGCGAGGGCGGGCAGGCGGTTGGCGGCCTTCTTGTAGACGTGGCTGTCCATGAACCCGCCGTGGGTGGGCAGCGGGTGCAGGGTGACCAGCGTCGCCACAGGCGGGCGGTCGAGGGGTTGGGCGAGCTCGCCGACCAGGGTCAGGCCGTCGCCGGTGTGCAGCTCGATCGGTTCTCGCCGGGCGGGCAGCACGGTCGCCGCGCGAATCTCCACATCGGTCCTTTCTGGGGTGTCGGTCGGGGCTCGGGCTCAGTAACGGCTGCGTCCGGGGCCGCGGTCCAGTCTCTTGCGCCAGCACGCCGCGTGCCAATGGCGGCGCTCCTCGTCGCCTCCTGCCCAGTTCGGCCAGCTCACCAGGTGCGGCAGCCCGCTGGGGATCTCCTGGTCGCAGCCGGGGCAACGGTAGCTCTTGGACGAGGAGGCGCCGGTGAGCATCCGCACCTTCCACTCGCCGTCGGGCCACTCCTCGACCCGGTCCATGCCTCGGGGAAGGCCGACGGGGCGGGATTCGTCCCTGCGGCGTGCGCGACGCGGGCTCATGGGCGCGGGAAGGCGCGCAGGCCCGCGGTGACGAGCTGGTCGAGCAGGGGGGCGGGCGCGTAGGCGGGCTCGCGGTACTCGGCGTACAGGGCACGCAGACCGTCGCGCACCCGGGCCGGGCCGATCGTCTCCAGCATCTCGAACGGGCCCGCCGGGTAGCCGCAGCCCAGCCGCATGGCCGCGTCGATGTCGTCGGCCGAGGCGTATCCGGCGGCGTACATCCGGACGGCGTCGTTGAGGTAGGGGTAGAGCAGCGCGTCGACCACGAACCCGGCCCGGTCGCGGCACTCGACCGGGGTCAGCCCGATGGCCTTCGTCAGGTCGCGGGCGGCGTTGGCGGCCTCCGGCGAGGTGAGGACGGTCGCGGCCAGCTCGGCCACCCGCGAGCCGACGAGGTGGACCCCGACCATGGTCTCGGGACGTTCCAGCCGCACGGCGTGCTCGATCACCGGCCGGTCGCCGAGCTGGAGCACCACGTCGGCGTCGTCGGACAGCTGGAAGCCGGCGGCGGCGAGCCGGTCGGCGAGGTCCGCGCCGCCCTCGCCGAGCACCCGTACCGTGGTGATCTTGGACTTCTCGGGCTCTGCCGGTGTCGCGGGCCCGTCGTGGAAGCCGCGGCCGCTCTTACGCCCCAGCAGGCCTGCGGTGACCAGCTCGCGCAGCGGCGGCGCGGGGGCGTGGCGGCGGTCGCGGGTCTCGTCGAAGAGCGTGCCCATGACCTCGTAGGCGGTGTCGAGCCCGATCAGGTCGAGCAGCGTGAACGGGCCCATGGGCAGGCCCACGCCGAGCGTCATCGCCGCGTCGATGTCGTCGCGCCGCGCGACGCCCTGTTCGAGCAGCCACGCGGCGTGGTTCAGGTACGGCAGGAGCAGCCGGTTGACCACGAACCCGGCCCGGTCCCCCACGGCGACGGGCGTCTTCCCAAGCCTCCGGGCAAGCCCCGAAATTTCCTGAACCATTCCCTCGGCGGTCACCACCGTCCCGACCACCTCGACCAGCTTCATCACCGGGGCGGGGTTGAAGAAGTGCATCCCCACGACCTGCCCCGGACGCCCGGTCGCGGCGGCCACGGCGGTGACGGGCAGCGAGGACGTGTTCGTCGCCAGCACGGTCTCGGGCTTGCAGATCCGGTCGAGGTCACGGAAAAGCGAGATCTTGTACTCCAGGATCTCCGGGATCGCCTCGACCACCAGATCGACCTCGCGCAGGTCCTCGCGGGAGGTGGTGAGCATGATCCGGCCCAGGATCTCGTCGCGCTCACCGCCGGTGAGTTTGCCCTTGTCGACCGCCCTCCCGGTGGACCTCTCCAGATGCCCGCGCCCCCGGGCGAGCGCCTCGGCGTCGGCCTCGACGCCGATCACCCGCAGCCCGGCCCGGGCGAACACCTCCGCGATCCCGGCCCCCATTGTGCCGAGCCCGACGACTCCCACCATGTCGAACGCCATGCCCCCAGTTTTCCAGAGCCGATAGGGTAGGCCGTCATGCGGTTGGTCATCGCGCGATGCAGCGTGGATTACATCGGACGGCTCACGGCGCACCTGCCCATGGCCCCCAGGCTCGTGCTCATCAAGGCCGACGGAAGCGTGTCCATCCACGCCGACGACCGCGCCTTCAAGCCTCTCAACTGGATGAACCCGCCGTGCAAGCTCAAGGAGGACGGCGAGACCTGGACTGTCACGCACGGCAAGACCGGCGAGAAGCTGGTCCTGACCATGGCGGAGGTCCTCCATGACTCCAGCCACGAGCTCGGCGTCGATCCCGGCCTCATCAAGGACGGCGTCGAGGCGCACTTGCAGGAACTGCTGGCGGAGCACATCTCCACCCTGGGCGACGGCTACTCGCTGATCCGCCGCGAGTACATGACCGCGATCGGCCCGGTCGACATCCTGTGCCGCGACGGCGCCGGCGCGACGGTCGCGATCGAGATCAAGCGCCGGGGCGAGATCGACGGCGTCGAGCAGCTCACCCGCTACCTCGAGCTGCTCAACCGTGACCCCCTGCTGGCCCCGGTCCGCGGCGTCTTCGCCGCCCAGGAGATCCGGCCCCAGGCCCGCGTCCTGGCCACCGACCGCGGCATCGACTGCGTCACCCTCGACTACGACGCCCTGCGCGGCATCGAACCCGAGAACCCCACCCTCTTCTAACGCCCCGCGCGGGGCTCCCTTCTGGGGAAACCGCGCACACTCCTGCCTTGACATTCCATAATTGACAGGTCACATCTGAAGGTTCTACGGTCGACCTATCAAGATTGGAGCGTGCACATGACGATCCCCGCCTATCTGAGCGGCAACCTGGCTCCCGTCCCCGACGAGACGGAGGCGTACGACCTGCCGGTCACCGGTGCCCTCCCGCCCGAACTGACCGGCCGGTACTTCCGCAACGGCCCCAACCCGCGGCCCGGCGAGGACCCGGGGCACTGGTTCGCCGGGCACGGGATGATCCACGGCGTGCGGCTGAAGGACGGCCGGGCCGAGTGGTACCGCAACCGCTGGGTGCGCACCAGGAAGTTCACCGACGACGCCCCCTTCTTCACCGACGAGGGCCTGGACCGCACCGCGGTCCGCGCCAACACCCACGTGATCAGGCACTCCGACCGGATCCTCGCCCTGGCCGAGAACGGCCTGCCGTACGAGATGACGCCCGAGCTGGCCACGGTGGGCCCGTGCGACTTCGGGGGGCGGCTGACGACGGCGATGACCGCGCACCCCAAGCAGGACCCGCTGACCGGCGAGCTGCACTTCTTCGGCTACGGGTACGCGCCGCCGTTCCTGACCTACCACCGGCTCTCGAGGGAGGGCGAGCTGGTGGAGAGCCGCGAGATCGAGGTGCCGGGCTCGACGATGATGCACGACTTCGCGGTCACCGAGAACCACCTGATCTGGCTCGACCTGCCCGTCACCTTCGACCCGGACCGCGCCGGCATGCCCTACGCGTGGGACGACGCCTACGGCGCCCGCCTCGGCGTCACGCCACGCGGGGGCGGCGTGACCCGCTGGTTCGACGTGGATCCGTGCTACGTGTTCCATGTCGGCAACGCCTGGGAGGACCAAGAGGGCCGGATCGTGCTGAACGGCGCCCGCTACGCCCCCGGCTCCTTCGTCGCGGGGTGGAAGCGCATCGGCGGCTCGACGGACCCCGCCAGGCACGCCGCCGCCACGGGCGCCGCGCGCCTGCACCGCTGGATCCTTGACCCGGCCTCGGGGGCGGTCAAGGAGGAGGCGCTGGACGACCGCGCGGTGGAGTTCCCGACGTTCAACGACGACCGGCTCGGCCGCGCCAGCCGCTACCTCTACGCGGTCGGCGACGACGCCGTGGTCAAGTACGACCAGCGCACGGGCGGCGGGGCCGTGGTCAGGCAGACCGGGGGCGACACCGGCGAGGCCGTGTTCGTGGCGGCGGAGGGCGCCACGGCGGAGGACGACGGCTGGCTGCTGTCCGTGGTGACCTCGGGCGAGTCGTCCGAGCTGCTCGTGCTCGACGCGAGCGACCTGTCGAGCGTGGCGTCGGTGCGGCTGCCGCGCCGCGTCCCCGCGGGGTTCCACGGGTCCTGGCTGGAGGAGTCATGACCAGCGCTGACATCCGGCCCGGCGACCCGGTAGAGGCCGGCCGGGTGCTGGCGAGGGCCTTCCACGACGCCCCGGTGATCAACTGGATGCTGCCCGGCAGCACGGGTGTGCCCCTGATGTTCGCCATGCTCTCCCGCCACATGCACGCGATCACCGAGGCCGTCCACGACGAGGGCGGGGCGATGGTGGGCGCCGCCCTGTGGGATCCGCCCGGCCACGTGCCCGACTTCGAGAGTGCGGTGCCGGGGTTCGTGGAGGCGATGGGCGAGCGGGTCTCGTACGGCATGGTGCTGGAAGAGACGCTGGCCGCGCACCGGCCGCAGGAGTCGCACTGGTATCTCGCCCAGATCGGCACCGTCCCCGAGCGCCAGGGCTCCGGCCTGGGCGGGGCGCTGATGCGGTCGGGGCTGGCCAGGTGCGACATCGACGCTCTGCCGGCCTACCTGGAGAACAGCAAGGAGGCGAACCTGCCCTTCTACGAGAGGCACGGCTTCGCGGTGACCGAGAAGTTCTGGCTGCCCGACGGCCCGCCGATCTGGGGCATGTGGCGCGAGGCCGTCTAGTAAGCGTCGGCTTACCGGTCTATCGTGGCGCCATGACGACGCCGACCTTCGACTCTCTGAACCCGGCCACCGGCGAGGTCGTCGGCAGCCATCCCAAGCAGCCGGCCGACGCCGTGAGCGCGGCCGTAGGCAGGGCCGACGAGGCCGCGGCCTGGTGGTCGGAGCTGGGCGCCGCCGAGCGCAGGCGGCGGCTGCTCGACTACAAGGCGGTCCTCACCCGGCACCTCAGGGAGCTGGCGGGGCTGGTCCACGAGGAGACGGGCAAACCGCTCGGTGACGCGACGCTGGAGATCGTGCTGGCCATCACGCATCTCGACTGGGCCGCACGCAACGCGGCGAAGGTCCTCGGCCGCCGTCGCGTGGCGACCGGGATGATCGGCCTGAACCTGGCCGCCACCCTGGAGTACCTGCCGCTGGGCGTCGTCGCGGTGATCGGGCCGTGGAACTACCCGGTCTTCACCCCGATGGGCTCGATCGCCTACGCCCTCGCTGCGGGCAACGCGGTGGTGTTCAAGCCCAGCGAGCTCACGCCCGGGGTCGGCGTGCGGCTGGCGGAGCTGTTCGCCGAGTCCGTCCCCGAGCAGCCGGTCTTCCAGACCGTGACAGGGCTGGGCGAGACGGGCGCGTTCCTCGCGCGGGACCCGCGTGTCAGGAAGGTCGCGTTCACCGGCTCGACCGCGACCGCCAAGCGGGTGATGGCGGCCTGCGCGGAGAACCTCACCCCGATCGTGGCCGAGTGCGGCGGCAAGGACGCCTTCATCGTCGACGCCGACGCCGACCTGAAGGCCGCCGCCGACGCCTGCCTGTGGGGCGCGATGTCCAACGCGGGGCAGACGTGCGTGGGAGTGGAGCGCGTGTACGTGGTCGACGCCGTGTACGACCCCTTCATGCGGGAGTTGTCGGAGCGGGTCAGCACGGTCAGGGCGGGCGAGGACTACGGGCCGATCACCATGCCGGGCCAGCTCGACATCATCAGGAGACACATCGACGACGCCACCAGGTCCGGAAAGGCACTGGCGGGCGGCCCTGAGTCCGTCCGCGCGCCGTACGTGGACCCGGTGATCGTCGAGGATGTCCCGGAAGACTCCCCCGCCGTGCGCGAGGAGACGTTCGGGCCGACCATCACCGTACGGCGCACCCGCGACGCGCGTGAGGCGCTGGAGCTGGCGAACGCCTCGGCCTACGGCCTGGCCGGCACGATCTTCTCCCGCGACGCCCGCCGCGCGACGGACCTCGCCCGGATGATGCGCACCGGGATGACGGCCATCAACTCGGTCATCTCGTTCGCGGGGGTGCCCGCGCTGCCGTTCGGCGGCGTCGGCGACTCCGGGTTCGGACGCATCCACGGCGCCGACGGCCTGCGGGAGTTCACCAGGCCAAAGGCCGTCTCCCGCCAGCGCTTCGCGCTGCCCGGCATGAACCTCACCTCGTTCTCCAGAGGCCCCGCGGAACTTGAGCGGCTGATCAGGCTTGTCACGTTCTTGCATGGCCGACGTAAGAGGTAATCCGTCCACTCTTTCCCAAAACGGATCATCCGTCCATAATTGTGTGCTCTGGGGGCTACGATCATGTTGGACGGGTGGAATTGTGAACCGGTCTTACCGGGGAATGACGGCTGAGCAAAGGCTGGCAGACAGACGGGAGCGGCTGATGACAGCCGCCTACACGCTATACGCCAAGCCTGGATTCGCGGCGACGACGATCGAAAGGCTGTGCTCGGAGGCCAGGATCTCCAACCGCGCCTTCTACGAATGTTTCGGCGGGCGCGAGGAACTCCTTCAAGCCCTCCACGAGCGGTGCGTGGAGGAAAGCCTGGCCGTCGTCACCAAAGCGTTACAAGAGGCCCCCGGCACGCTTGACGGCAGGATCGAGGCGGGGATTCGCGCGTACGTCGAATTCACCACCGCCGACTGGCGCAGGGCACGCATCATGCACCTGGAGGTCCGCAGGTCGGGTGACGTTCTCGCGGCCTCGCGGCAGCGCGCGGTGCAGTCCTTCGCCAGGCTTGTCGAGGAGGCGGTGGCCGATTTCCCCGAATCACAATCGCTCAATCGCCGCCTCGTGGCGCGTGGAGCAATTGGAGCGCTACAAGAGCTGCTCATCGAATGGCTGCTGGCCGACGATCCTCCAGAGGTCGGCGAACTGGTCTCCGTGGCCGTGCACATCTTCAGCCGGACCCTCGGTAGACCGTGAGGTGTCGATTACGGTTCGTGATTATCAGGCAATCTGGTAGGACGATAATCAGCTATTCGGCATAACCGTTGTATTGGTCGTCCGGACACCCGAGTCAAGGGCCATCCGAAACTGAAGAGAGCGGGCAACGGCTGATCGCGGCCCGCTCCGATATGTTCGGCGACCGCCGGCGGCACTCCCGTGAACCGCCGGCATCGCCTCAGGCCACCGCGGCCGCGGGCACCTCGACGTTCAGGACCCGATTCAGCCGGGTCACCGCAAGTGTCCGCATGACCCGCGGAGGCACCCTCCGAAGGACAAGGCGACGTTGCACGCTGAGCGCGCGCCGATGTGTGCCCACGAGCACTCCGAGGCCGGTGGCGTCGATCATCTCCAGGCGGGAGACGTCGAGGATCAGGTCGCCCGCCCCGGAGTCGACCGCCGTGTGCAGGCGTTCGCGCACCCCCGCCGACGTGCCGGCGTCGAGCCGCGCACCGATCCGCACCACCTGGGCTCGTGGATTGCCCTGGACGCGCATGTCACCTCCTCATGCCCGCCGCGCATCTCACGCAGCGTAGCCATACCCTCCCATACAGCGAAGGTCGAGCCGAAACCTGACACCTCCACTACCCACGCAGCGGAAGTGACACGGCCACAGTCAGAACAAATGCCCCGTCACCCGTCGGCAGAGCGGACATCTTCCCGCCCACGGCGGCGACCCGCTCGCCCATGCCGGTCAGCCCGCTTCCCACATCGACGCCCTGACGGCGGGCCACCCCGTCGTTGCGCACCTGGAGCTCCGCCATGGCGTCGGTGAAACGCAGGGTGATCTCGCAGTAGGTCGCCATGCTGTGCTTGAGCACGTTCGTGACGGCCTCGCGCACAGCATAGGCGAACACCGGCGCCACTCCGTCCGGCAGGTCGCGGTACGGCAGCCGCACCTCGCACCGGATCCCCGCCGCCTCGAGCACCCCTTGCACGCTCTTCAGCTCAGCGGTCAGGTCGAGGTCGCGGTAGCCGCGCACGGCCTGCCGCAGCTCCCGCAGGGCGGTCCTGGTCAGCTTGTTCACCTCGACCATCTCCGCCTTGGCGGCCGGGCCGTCGCTGTCCGACAGGCGCACGGCGAGCTCGGTCTTGACGGCGATGGCGGAGAGCTGGTGCCCGACGAGGTCGTGCAGGTCCCGGGCGAAACGCAGGCGCTCCTCGGCGAGCGCCAGCCGCGTGTGCGCCTCCCGCCCCTCGTGCGCCTGGACGGCGAGCGTCCAGATCCACGCCCAGATCCGGTTGGACGGCGGGAACGCCGCGCTCATGATGGCGTAGATCACGATGACGGAGACCAGCACCGTACCGCGGTCGGCGCTGCCCGCCAGCGCCATGTCCAGCCCCGTGAACAGGGACAGGGCGCTCAGCGCGACGGCGACCGCGAACGTCGCCAGGGTCAGGAGCACGGCAGTCCGCCGTGACACCCCCACGGTGGCGATGGACAGCCAGACCATGAGCATGAACCCCCAGCCGATGGGGTCGGCCCCGCCCACGGCCGCCGCGAACACGGCGAGAGCGCCGGCCACCACCACGTCCCTGGTGGCGTGCCGACGCTCGAGGATGGCGTTGGTGATGCGCAGGTACAGCCAGGTGAAGCAGATCGCGGCAATCAACGCGGGAGCGACGCGCACCCAGTGCCCCTGGGCGAGCATGAAGCCGGTCGAGACGACGACGCAGACCCACATCGCCACCAGGACCGAGTTCAGCACCCCCCGGGTGAGGCGTCGCGCCCGCTTGATCGCGTCCATCTACTTGGCGCGCAGCACGTCGCCGAGCTTGACCCTGGCCCCGGTGCGCAGCACGGCCCGCTGGTAGACCTTCGCGCCGACGGACAGCACACCCAGCACGCCCAGCACCATCAGCGCGCCCGACACGCCGACCTGCCAGAACGGCACGTCCACGGCGGCCATCCGCACCGGCATGACCATGGACGAGAACGGCGGGACGAACGACAGCACCTCGGCCAGCGTGCCGGTCGGGTCGCTGGTGGCGTAGAACGCCGCGAGGTACGTGATCATGATGAGCATCGTGAGCGGCGACATCACGTTGCTCACCTCCTCCTGGCGGGAGACCAGCGAGCTGAGAGCGGCCGCGAGCGTGGCGAAGAAGGCGTACCCGAGCACGAACCAGACCAGCACCCCTGCCACGATGCCGGGCATGCCGGGCGGGAAGTCGGTCGCGAGGCCCGAGCCGACCGAGGCGGCCACGCCCACCACCAGGATCGTGACCAGGTTGATCAGCCCCAGCACGCCCAGCCCGAGGATCTTCCCGGCGAGCAGCTGCCAGGGACGCACCGAGGCGAGCAGGATCTCCACGATCCGGCTGCCCTTCTCCTCGACCACGCCCATGGCCACCATCATGGACTGCCCGATGATGAGCATGAACAGGACGAGCACCAGCACCACGGCGATCCCGGTCCGGGCGGACTGGTAGCGGGTGTCGGCGCCGACCGACTCCATCTGCAACGGCGCGATCCGCACGCCGGCCGCGCCGAGCTTGACCTCCCGGTTGGTGCTCTGCAGCAGGACGCCGAGCTGCTGGTCGATCTCCCCGTCGGTGATCACCTTGGCGCCGTTGACCAGCACCGCGTCCACGTCACCGTCCAGCACGGCCTTCTTGGCGGCGGCCTCGTCGGGGAAGGTCCGCCACTCGATCTCGGCGTCGGGGGCGGCCGCCTTCAGCGGCAGCTGCTGGGAGTTGACGGTGCCGAGCTTGTAGGAGTCGGGCCCGCCGAAGACCTTCGGCGCGAACGCCGCCGCGCCCACCAGCGCGGCGGTGATGAGCAGGCCGATGAGGAACGCCCTGGTCCGGATCTGCGTGGTGATCTCACGCCGGGCCACCAGCATCACGCCGTTCACGCCACTGCCTCCTTGAAGATGTCGGTGAGGGTCGGTTGCTCGGCGCCGAAGTGCTCGACGTGCCCCGCCTTGAGGGCACGGCGCAGGATCTCCTGGTCGTCGCCGTCCTGGGTGACCAGCACGTGCCGGTCGCCGTTGACGGTGACCGTCCCGGGCAGGCCGTCGGCCCAGCCGGGCGCGGGGTCGCGCACCACCACGCGCAGGGTGTGGCTCTCGGCCGCCCGCAGCTCGTCGACGGTGCCGCTGGCGACCATCCGACCGGCCGAGACGATGCCGACCGAGTCGCACAGCCGCTCGACCAGGTCGAGCTGGTGGCTGGAGAAGATCACCGGCACTCCGCCCCGGCAGCGCTCCTGGAGCGCCGAGGCGAGCGCGTCTACCGCGATCGGGTCGAGGCCGGAGAACGGCTCGTCCAGGATGAGCACCTCGGGGTCGTGCACCAGGGCGACGGCGAGCTGGGCGCGCTGCTGGTTACCCAGCGACAGCGACTCGACCGCGTCGTTCCTGCGCTCGGTCAGCGCCAGCCGGTCCAGCAGCTCCTCGGTCGCCTTCCCGGCCGCGGACGGGCTCATGCCGTGCAGCCGCCCGAAATACTCGACCTGCTCGGCCACCCGCATCTTCTGGTAAAGCCCGCGTTCCTCCGGCATGTACCCGAACCGCCGGCGGTCGGCGTGGTCAAGCGGCCTGCCCTGCCAGCTCACCGAGCCGGAGTCGGGCTGGAGCACCCCCATGACGATCCGCATCGTCGTCGTCTTGCCGGCGCCGTTCGCGCCGACGAACCCGAACATCTCACCCGGGCGCACAGTGAAGCTGACCCCGTCGAGGGCGACCTTGCCGTCCGGCGCGTCCGGGCCGCCCGCGAAGCGCTTGCGCAGTTCACTGATCTCGAGCATCAGATCCACTCCTTCGTCATGCGGTAATCGTGCCTTGCGGGCGATACGCCCAGGTAGTCGCGGAAATCACGGGCCGGATATGGATCCTGAGTCCGTCCGAGGTGACATTTGTCATTACGCTGAGGCCATGACGCGCGCAGACAAGGACAAGCCAGTCGTCCTCTCCCGCATCTACACCCGCACCGGCGACGACGGCACCACCACGCTCAGCGACCTGAGCCGGACGTCCAAGACGGACCCGCGCCTGGCGGCCTACGCGGACGTGGAGGAGGCCAACGCGCACCTGGGCGTGGCCCTGTCGCACGGGACGCTCTCGGAGGACCTGACGGCCGTCCTCGGACGCGTCCAGAACGAGCTCTTCGATCTCGGGGCCGACCTCGCCACCCCGGTCGTGGAGAACCCGGAGTTCCCGCCGCTGCGGGTGGAGCAGCCCTCCATCGACTGGCTGGAAGAGCAGTGCGACCGCTTCAACGCGGGACTGAAGCCGCTGCGCAGTTTCATCCTCCCGGGAGGCGACCCGGCGACGGCGCACCTGCACGTGGCCAGGGTCACGGTCAGAAGAGCGGAGCGGACGACCTGGTCGGCGCTGCACGAGCACGACGACATGAACCCGCTGACGGCCAAGTACCTCAACCGGCTCTCCGACCTGCTGTTCATCGCCTGCCGGGTGGCACACGCGGGCAACGAGGTGCTGTGGAAGCCGGGAGCGACCCGCTAGATCACAGGATCCGGCACGCCGAGCGAGTCAGGCGACGTCCAGGTACGCGCTGGGCGGCGCCGACTCCAGCCAGGCGAGGAACCCCGTGAGCGCGTCGGCGCTCATCGCCAGGGAGACGTCACGCGTGGAGCCGGAGCAGTCGACCGCGTACAGCCCGCCCTCCAGCTCCCTGCGGGCAGAAACGATCAGGCCGCGCCTCGCGATAGCGTGGCGCGGCCTGAGTCGCACACCCATGAGCGGGATCCAGTGGAGTTCCCCGTCGGCGTATCGGGCTACCCCGCTCCGCCAGCTGTGGTCGCCCACACGCAGCCGACAGGGGACGCTTCCCCTGGAGCGGACCAGCGTGAACCAGCGCAGGACCGCCAGGGCGGCAAGCAGCAACACGAAGAACAGAACCGCCGCTACCATGCCGCCCCCTGAGTTGTCGGTAGACCTAGACCTCTTCGCCTGCGGCGCGGAGCCGGGCCCTGGCGCGCTTGGCCTCGATCGCCGCGTCGACGTCTTCCTGGTTGGCCTCGACCGAGGCCTGGGCCCGCTCGAGAGCGTCGCGGGCAGCCGCGACGTCGACCTCGGAACCGAGCTCGGCCACCTCGGCGAGGATCGACACCTCGTCGTCGGCCACGGAGATGAAGCCCCCGTGCACGGCCGCGACGAGTTCGTCCTCGCCCTCACGCTTGACCCGCAGCACGCCGCCCTCGACGAGGACGCCGAGCACGGGTGCGTGTTGCGGCATAATACCGATCTCGCCGTCGACCGTCTTGGCAATCACCATGTCGGCCTCGCCCGACCAGATCTCACGCTCGGGTGAGACAACCCCTACGCGTAGCTTCGCCACTGGTGTAGGTTCCTTTCCGATCAGGTGGCGGCACGGCGTCGCCGCGCCGCCACCGTGGGGCGATTTAGCGGCGCTCGAGTTCCTTGGCCTTGGCGATGGCCTGGTCGATGCCGCCCACCATGAAGAACGCCTGCTCGGGCAGGTGGTCGTACTCACCCGCGCAGAGGCCCTTGAAGGAGGCGATGGTCTCGTCCAGCGGCACGTTCTCGCCCGGCTGGCCGGTGAACGCCTCGGCGGCGTACATCGGGTGCGACAGGAACCGCTCGATGCGACGCGCCCGCTGCACCGTGACTTTGTCCTCTTCGGACAGCTCGTCGATACCGAGGATCGCGATGATGTCTTGGAGCTCGCGGTACTTCTGCAGGATCCGCTTGGTCTCCTGGGCCACCCGGTAGTGCTCCTCGCCCACGATCTGCGGGTCGAGGATGCGGGAGGAGGAGTCGAGCGGGTCCACCGCGGGGTAGATGCCCTTCTCCGAGATCGGCCGCGAGAGCACGGTCTGCGCGTCGAGGTGCGCGAACGCGTTGTGCGGCGCCGGGTCGGTGATGTCGTCGGCGGGCACGTAGATCGCCTGCATGGAGGTGATCGAGTGACCGCGCGTCGAGGTGATGCGCTCCTGGAGCACACCCATCTCGTCGGCCAGCGTCGGCTGGTAACCCACCGCGGACGGCATGCGGCCGAGCAGCGTCGACACCTCGGAACCCGCCTGCGTGAAGCGGAAGATGTTGTCGATGAACAGCAGCACGTCCTGCTTCTGCACGTCGCGGAAGTACTCCGCCATGGTCAGCGCCGACAGCGCGACCCGCAGACGGGTGCCCGGCGGCTCGTCCATCTGGCCGAAGACGAGCGCGGTGTCCTTGAGGACGTCCGCCTCCTCCATCTCCAGCCAGAGGTCGTTGCCCTCACGGGTGCGCTCACCCACGCCGGCGAAGCACGAGGTGCCACCGAAGTTGCGGGCGACCCGGCGGATCATCTCCTGAATCAGAACGGTCTTGCCCACGCCGGCGCCGCCGAACAGGCCGATCTTTCCACCCTGCACGTACGGCGTGAGCAGGTCGATGACCTTGATGCCCGTGACGAGCATCTCGGTGCGGGACTCGAGCTGGTCGAACGCCGGGGACGGCCGGTGGATGCCCCACCGCTCAGAGATCTTGAGCGACGAGGTCGGCACGTCAAGCGTCTCGCCCAGCGCGTTCCACACGTGGCCCTTGACGACGTCGCCGACCGGCACCGAAATGGGAGCGCCGGTGTCCTTGACCGCCTGGCCGCGGACCAGGCCGTCGCTGGGCTGCATGGAGATGGTCCGGACCACGTTGTCGCCCAGGTGCTGGGCGACCTCCAGGGTCAGGGTCTTGGTCTCACCGCCGAGGGTCACCTCGACCTGGAGAGCGTTATAGATGTCCGGCATCGCCTCGACGGGGAACTCCACGTCGACGACGGCGCCGGTGACACGTGCCACGCGGCCCGTGCCGGCCGCCGCGGCCTCTACGTTTTCAACAGCCTCTGCAGTCATTTCACTCTTTCCCCGCTGCGGCGTCAGCGAGCGCGTTGGCGCCACCGACGATCTCGCTGATTTCCTGGGTGATCTCCGCCTGGCGAGCCTGGTTCATCTCCTGGGTGAGCACCCGCATGAGCTCGTTGGCGTTGTCGGTCGCGGACTTCATCGCGCGGCGCCGTGCGGCCTCCTCCGAGGCCGCGGACTGCAGCAGCGCGGTGAAGATACGGGACTCCACATAACGCGGGAGCAGCGACTCCAACACGTCGGCAGCGGTCGGCTCGAACTCGAAGTACGGCGGGATCGCGGTGGCCTCCGTCGCCTCGGTCTCCTCGACCTCCAGCGGCAGGACGCGCTTGACCACGACGTTCTGGGTCAGCATCGAGACGAACTCGGTCGAGACGATGTGGATCTCGTCGATCCCGTTCTCGTCCTTGAACGAGTCGATCAGCGTCTGCGCAATCTCCTTGGCGTCGGCGTAGGACGGCTTCCTGGAGAAGCCGACCCACTGGCCGCCCATGTCGCGGCCGCGGAAGGAGTGCCAGGTGACACCCTTGCGCCCGGTGACGAACGGGACCACGGTCAGGCCGCGGCTCTCCAGCAGCCCGCGCAGGGCCTCGGTCTCGCGCAGCACGTTGGCGTTGAAACCGCCGCAGAACCCGCTGTCACTGGTGACGACGAGGACGCCCGCCTTGGCGGGGTTCTCCTTCGCCACGGTCAGCGGATGGTCGACGCTCGCCGCGTTGCTGACGACGCCGGTGACGGCGCGAGTGATCTCACGCTCGTACGGCAGCGCCGCCTGCATCCGCTGCTGCGCCTTCACGATCCGTGAAGAGGCGATGAGCTCCTGGGCGCGCGTGATCTTCGCGGTCGACTTGACCGAGCTGATCCGCCGCCGCAGCAGCCTTAGCTGGGCACCCATGTCCTACTTCTTCTCCGCCGGACGGACGACCTTCTTGATCTTCTCCTGGCCGACCTCTTCGGCGCCCAGCGGCGCCACCGGCTCGTCCTTGACCAGCAGTTCGCCCGAAGAGGTGGTGAAGCTCTTCTTGAAGTCCGTGACGGCGTCCTTCAGAGCGGTCACCGTGTCGTCGGACAGGTCCCTGGTCTCCCGGATGGTGTCGAAGATGCCCTTGTGCGAGGTCTGGATGTGGTCCAGGAACTCGGACTCGAAGCGACGGACGTCCTCGATCGGTACCTCGTCCAGCTCGCCCGTGGTGCCCGCCCAGATCGAGGCCACCTCGCGCTCCAGCGAGAACGGGCTGTACTGGGGCTGCTTGAGCAGCTCCACCAGCCGCTGGCCACGCTCCAGCTGAGCCTTCGACGCGGCGTCCAGGTCGGAGGCGAAGGCCGCGAAGGCCTCCAGGTCACGGTACTGCGACAGCGACAGACGCAGCGTGCCCGCGACCTTCCGCATGGCCTTGGCCTGCGCGGAGCCACCGACTCGGGACACCGAGACGCCCACGTTGATGGCCGGACGCACACCGGCGTTGAACAGGTCGGTCTCGAGGAAGACCTGGCCGTCGGTGATGGAGATGACGTTGGTCGGGATGAAGGCCGAGACGTCGTTGCCCTTGGTCTCGATGACCGGCAGACCGGTCATCGAGCCGCCACCCATGTCGTCAGAGAGCTTGGCGCAGCGCTCCAGCAGACGGGAGTGGAGGTAGAAGACGTCGCCGGGGAAGGCCTCACGGCCCGGCGGGCGGCGCAGCAGCAGGGAGACGGCGCGGTACGCGTCCGCCTGCTTGGTCAGGTCGTCGAAGACGATCAGGACGTGCTTGCCCTGGTACATCCAGTGCTGACCGATCGCCGAGCCGGCGTAGGGCGCGATGTACTTGTAACCAGCGGGGTCGGAGGCAGGGGCGGCGACGATGGTGGTGTACTCCATCGCGCCGGCCTCCTCCAGGCGAGCGCGCACCTGCGCGATGGTCGAGCCCTTCTGGCCGACCGCGACGTAGACGCAGCGGACCTGCTTGGCGGGGTCGCCGGAGGCCCAGTTCTCGCGCTGGTTGAGGATGGTGTCGACGGCGATCGCGGTCTTGCCGGTACCGCGGTCACCGATGATCAGCTGGCGCTGACCACGGCCGATCGCGGTCATGGCGTCGATCGCCTTGATGCCGGTGGCCAGCGACTCCTTCACGGGCTGCCGCTGGACGACGGTGGGGGCCTGCAGCTCGAGGGCACGAATGGCCTCGGCCTCGATGGCGCCCTTGCCGTCGAGTGGGTTGCCCAGGGGGTCGACCACGCGACCGAGGAAGTTGTCGCCGACGGGCACGGACAGGACCTCACCCGTCCTGCGGACCGTCTGGCCCTCCTCGATGCCGCTGAAGTCACCCAGGATCACGGCACCGATCTCGCGGGTGTCGAGGTTGAGTGCCAGGCCGCGCGTGCCGCCCTCGAACTCGAGCAGCTCGTTCGCCATCGCCGAGGGAAGGCCGGAGACATGGGCGATGCCGTCGCCACAGTCGACGACGGTCCCGATCTCCTCGCGCGCGGCGCCTTCCGGTTCGTACGCCTGGACGAAGCGCTCAAGCGCGTCCCGGATCTCGTCCGGCCGGATCGTAAGCTCCGCCATCTCTACTCTGTCTCCCTATTCGCCTAGCCGGCCAACCGGCGGCGGACTTCTTCGATTCGTCCCACAATGGTGGTGTCGATGATCTCGTCGCCGATGCGGACCGAGAACCCACCGAGCACTCGCTTGTCCACCTCGACGTTCAGGTGCACGTCGCGACCGTAGGAGGTGCGTAGCCACGCGCTCAGGCGCTGCCTCTGCTCCTCGGACAGCGCGATCGCGCTGCGCACCACCGCGACGAGGCGCTGGCGCTGCTGAGCGACGAGCTGGCCGAACTCCTCCAGGCCCGCTTCCAGGCTACGTCCTCTCGGATGTACGGCAGCCTGCGCGATGAGCCGCAGGCTGGGCTCCGCGACCTTGCCGCCGAGCAGGTCGCGCAGCAGCTGCCGCTTGCCCTCCTCGGGGACGGCCAGGTCGACGAGGACGCGACGCAGACCGGTGTTGGCGGCCACGATGCGGCCGAAGCGGAAGAGCTCGTCCTCCACGTCGTCGAGCTTGCCGAGGCTCTCGGCCTCGGCGGTCGCGGCCGCGACGCCGAACCTTTCCAGCGCGTCGGCCAGGTCACCGGGGCGCGACCACTTGGCCGAGACCGCGGTCTCGCTCGTGGCGAGCGCGGCCTCGCTGACCTTGCCCGCGAGCAGCGTGCGCAGCGTCTGCGCCTTCTGCTCGCTGGGCCTGGCCGGGTCGGACATGGCACGGCGCAGGCCGTGCTCCCGGTCGAGCAGGTCGGCGACAGCGAACAGCTCGTCGGAGAGGGTGCCGAGGTCGGCGCTACCGGCGACCGCGTTGAACCGCTCCTCGACCTCTGCCAGCGAACTCCTGCTCAGACCACGCATCAGCGCACCGCCTCTGCGCCCGAGCGCTCCAGCTCGTCGAGGAACCGGTCGACCGTGCGGCGCTGCCTGACCTCGTCCTCAAGGGACTCGCCGACGATGCGGCCGGCCAGATCCGTCGACAGACGACCGATCTCGGTACGGAGCTGGGCGAACGCCGCCTGGCGGTCGGCCTCGATCTGGGCGTGCGCCGCCTCGACGAGGCGACGGGCCTCGGCCTGCGCCTCCTCGCGGAGCTCTGCCTTGATCTGCGCGGCCTGCTCGCGAGCCTCCTCGCGCAGCCGGGCGGCCTCGTGCCTGGCCTCGGCGAGCTGGTCGCGGTACTGCTGCTGCAGCGCCTGCGCCTCCGCCTGGGCCTCCTCTGCCCTCTTGATGCCACCCTCGATGGCGTCGGTGCGCTCGGCCAGCGTCTTCTGGATACGCGGGACGAGCAGCTTGCCGACGACGAAGAGAACGACGAAGAACGAGAAGATACCGACGACGAGCTCGTAGGGATGCGGGATCAGAGGGTTGGCAGGCCCCTCCGCCGCGAGGAGCGTAGCTGCCTTGATCATGTCTGCAGCCTTTCGTCAGAGATTTCTGGTCTTAGAGCTGCGCGAAAATGAACGGCGCGACCAGACCGATGAGGGCCAGGGCCTCGGTGAGGACGAAGCCGAGGAGCATGTTCTGGCGGATCAGGCCGTAAGCCTCGGGCTGGCGCGCGATGGCCTGCACGCCCTGACCGAAGATGATGCCGACGCCGATGCCGGGGCCGATGGCGGCAAGACCGTAACCGATGGCGGTGACGTTGCCGGAGACCTCAGCGAGAACGCTCATTGCTGTTTTCCTTTACTGGACGGCCGGTGATCGGAGTTTCACCGGTCATGGATATTCCGGTCGTTGGTTCTCTAGTGCTCTGGGTGCAGCGATCCACCGATGTACATCGCGGCCAGCATCGCGAACAGGAACGCCTGCAGGAACTGGATGAACATCTCGAACCCGGTCAAGATAATGGTCATGACGACGCCGATGACGCCGACGGGCGCGCCGAGCGGGGTCAGTTTCTCGAACAGGAACCAGAAGCCCACCATGCTGAAGAACGCCAGGAGCATGTGGCCGGCGAACATGTTCGCGAACAGTCGCACGGCGTGCGTGAACGGCGCGATGATCAGGTTCGACAGGAACTCGATCGGCGCGAGGAGCAGGTAGATCGGCTTCGGCAGCCCCGGCGGGAACATCATGTTCTTGAAGTAGCCGATCGGGCCCTGGGTCTTCATGCCGAGGTAGACCTTGAGCACGTAGATCGTCAGCGCGAGCACCGCTGGGAAGGCGATGTGCGAGGCCACGGGGAACTGGATGATCGGGATGACGCCCATGATGTTCCACAGGAACACCAGGAAGAAAAGGGTGACCAGCAGGCCCATGTAGCGGTCGGCGTCCTTGCCCAGGAAGGGCCGGGCGACCTGGTCGCGGACGAACATGTAACCGTATTCGGCGACGTTCTGCACACCCCTGGGCACGATCTTCGGGTTGGCGAAGGCGGACCAGCAGAAGACGATCACGACGATCGAGGTGAGGATGGCGAGCAGAACCGGCTTGGTCAACCAGTCGACCCCAGGAATGATGGGGGGAAGATCGAACAGCTCGTGAGGCGTCGGCGCCCCGAACTGATCGTCAGCGAGGACCGTCAGCGCAATCACGCGGCGTTCCCTTCAACGTCGTAGTGGATCACAAGGATTTCCTCAGCAAAGTGGTCGCGGTGCGGAGCTAGCGACCGTACTTGCGGTAGACCAGATACACGGACAGCACGACCCCCAGGACGACGCCTATGGGGAAGAACGCGGACGTGTCGAGCCAACGGTCCAGCAACCAGCCAGCTCCGCCGTAGATCGCCATCCCGGCGAGCAGGTAGCTGGGGATCGACCATGCGGCGTTGGCGAAGTCCTGGCCGTCGTCTTCCGGCCGGCGTTTCTGTTCGCTCATCGCGCGCCTGACGATAGCAGGCAAGGAGAGGACTAGTCATATCAGGCCTCATCCCTTTACCTGTTGGCTTCGTCATGAGTCGCCATGCCCGGGAACCTTGGCGTCGGGATCGACGTACAGCATTTTCGTCTTGATGAACGCTCGAACCTCGAAGGCCGTCCAGACGATCGTGCAGACCACCACGGACCAGGCGAACGCCCTCGAATTCCAGGCGGTGGTATCGCCGAAAGTGGCCAGCATCAGCATGATGACGACCACTTTGACGAGATAACTGCCCATCGCGGCGATGGCCATCATCTGGGGGGAGATCCGGGAGGCATAGGACACGGCTACCACGCTGATGCTGAAGAAAACGCCGACCAGCAACGTTCCGACCGCCGCGCCCAGCGCACCCTTGCCTCCGGAGAGCAGCAGCGCCACGACGACGGCGACCACCCCCACCGCCAAGGTGGGCAGCGCGGCGCTCTTGAGTACGCGCACGTCGTTGGCCTGCATCAGTGCTCCAGAAACGAGTTGTCAAGCGAGCGTTTGCTACCCCCAGAGCATGTGCATTGGGGGCCCCTGCTCGTGAAAGATATCACAAGCTCACGGAAGACCGCTTTTACCTGCCGTTTCTAGTTCACGATCATGATCGACCCGGGAATGCAGGAATGACCGGTTTCCCCTCGGCGCTCGCCCGTTCCTGCGACGGCCCGTCAGGGCGCCGAGCCTGCCCTCTGACCTGCGTGTCAGGCCTGACGGGCGGCATCGGCCCGGTGGGCGGGCCGTCATCGTCGTCGTCGCGGCTCGACGCGTGCACGCCGCCCCTGCCCCGCCACCGCGGCGCGGCCATCAACACCAGGACGCCGAGGGCGAGCAGAATCAGCGGAAGGAAGAGCAGGACCGGCACACCGATCTTCGACATCACCACGATGCCGAACGCGAACAGGAACGTCCACGCGTACATGATCAGGACGGTCCGGCGGTGGGAGTGGCCGATGTCGAGCAGCCGGTGGTGCAGGTGACCGCGGTCGGGCGCGAACGGCGACAGGCCCTGTGAGGTGCGCCTGACGACGGCGGTTATCAGGTCGATGAGCGGCAGAACCAGCACCGCGGCCGGGATGATCAGCGGCAGCAGCACCCCGAACTTGTTCATGTTCTCGATGACGGACGGGTCGAGCGGCGTGACGGTGACGATCGAGGAGGCCAGCACCAGCCCGATCAGCATCGCGCCGGTGTCGCCCATGAAGATCTTCGCCGGGTGGAAGTTGTGCGGCAGGAACCCCAGGCAGATGCCGATGAGGATGGCGGCGATGGCGGCCGTGGTGTCGATGCGCAGGCCGCTGATGCTCTCCTTGAGGAAGATCGAGTAGGCCCAGGTGGCCATGGCCGCGATGCCGACGATCCCGGCCGCGAGCCCGTCGAGCCCGTCGACGAAGTTGACCGCGTTGATCGCCACGACCACGACCAGGATCGTGATGATCGTGCTCAGCGTGTAGTCGAGGCTGGTGGAGCCGCCCCAGTCCTTCGGCAGCGGGATGTAGGTGAGGCGGAGCCCGAAGTAGACCAGCACCCCGGCGGCGGCGACCTGGCCCGCCAGCTTGATGAAGGGGTCCATCCCCCACCAGTCGTCGAGGAACCCGGTCACCGTGATCAGGCCGCCGGCGATGATCAGCGCCAGCACCGGCTGGCCCTCGGACTTGCTGAGCGCCTCGCCGGTCTTGGTCAGCTCGCTGGCGACCAGCAGCCCCGCGACCAGCCCGCCGTACATCGCCAGGCCGCCCAGCCTGGGTGTCGGTGTGGTGTGCACGTCACGGGCGCGAACCTCGGGCACGGCGCCGATGCGGATGGCGAAACGGCGCACGAGTGGCACGAGCAGGTACGTCACCGCTGCCGCGATGAGCGCCATGAACAGGTATTCGCGCACGGACCTAGTTTCCCGGATGCTCCGGCCAGCTGTGACCGGAAAACGACACAGACCAGCTTAATATTCGCTGAGATATGGCTGATGGATGGCGAGAAGCGCCGCAACCCGCTCCCGCACGCTCGCCGCGGTTCCGGGATGTCGAACGGCCTGTGCCACCAGAGTGCCTACCTCTTTGAGCTCCTGAGGCCCCATGCCCTGGGTGGTGACGCACGGCGTGCCGACGCGCAACCCGGACGTGATGGCCGGTGGTTCTGGATCATACGGGATCGCGTTGCGGTTCAGCGTGATCGCCGCCTCCGCGCAGCGCCTCTCGGCCTCCGCGCCCGACACTCCCAGCTCGCGCAGGTCGATCAGTGCCAGGTGGGTGTCGGTGCCCCCCGACACCGGCCGCATCCCCTCGGCCGCCAGCGCGTCGCACAGCGCCCGCGCGTTGACCACCACTTTCCTGGCGTAGTCGGCGAACTCCGGCCGCATCGCCTCCCCGAACGCCACCGCCTTCGCCGCCACCGCGTGCATGAGCGGGCCGCCCTGGATGAACGGGAACACCGCCCTGTCGATCCGCGCGGCCAGCTCCTCCGTGCACAGGATGCCGCCGCCGCGCGGGCCGCGCAGCGCCTTGTGCGTGGTGAAGGTGACGACGTCCGCGTACGGCACCGCCGACGGGATCGCCCCGCCCGCCATCAGCCCGATCGGGTGCGCCACGTCGGCGAGCAGCCAGGCGCCCACCTCGTCGGCGATGCCGCGGAACACCGAGAAGTCGATCAGCCGGGGGTAGGCGGTGGCGCCACAGACGATCACCTTCGGCTGGTGCCGCAGCGCCAGGTCCCGGACCTCGTCGTAGTCGATGAGCTCGGTATCGCGCCTGACGCCGTACGAGACGACGTCGAACCACCTGCCCGAGAAGTTGACCTTGGAGCCGTGGGTCAGGTGGCCGCCGTGCGACAGCGCCATCGCCAGCATCGTGTCGCCCGGCTGGAGCAGCGCGGCGTAGGCGGCCAGGTTCGCCGACGCGCCCGAGTGCGGCTGGACGTTGGCGTGCTCGGCGCCGAACAGCCTGCGCGCCCGGTCGATCGCCAGCCGCTCCGCGCGGTCGACGACCTCGCACCCGCCGTAGTAGCGCCTGCCGGGATAGCCCTCGGCGTACTTGTTGGTCAGGGTGGATCCGAGCGCGGCCAGGACTGCGGGCGAGGTGAAGTTCTCGCTCGCGATGAGCTGGATGCCGCCGCGAACCCTGTCGAGCTCGTCGAGCAGCACCTGAGCCAGCTCCGGGTCCTGCCGCTGGAGCAGGCCGAAGTCTGGACCGTAGTAGGGTTCACCACCCATTTTCCTACTGTACGACCGATCTACTGGAATGCGTGGGGCGCCCCGGCAGAGCTGGGAATCCAGCGAGGGGTGTCGGCGGCCTCGTCGCTGATCGAGGTGAGCACCGCCTGCCGGTACAGGGCGAGCCTGGAACGCCACTGGGCGATGTCCTCGACGTAGCGCTTGCCCACGGGGGCGTCCCACGTCTGCGGGCTCCTGGCGAGCTGGTAGGCCTTGTCCAGGGACGTTGTGAGCGTGTCCAGGAGAGGCAGGACGGTCTGCCACGCCGTGACCAGGCGCTGGTACTCCGGGTTGAACTCCCAGGTCCTCGGCTGGCCGTCGAGGGGGTTGGCGGAGGAGGACGCGGGCGGCTTCTCGCCGGGTTGGCGGGGCTGGGGGGCGGGCGGGTCCACGTACATCACGCGCTCCTCTCCGGTGTGCCCGGGTCGACCGATCCCGGCGGGCCGTCGGGGCCGACGTCCCTCGGCGCCCACTCGCCGTGGCCGTACTCGCCCGCGGGCACGTCCACGGAGGGCAGGTCGAGGGGCTGGATGTCGCGGGCGTGCTCGACGACCGTCCTGAGGGTGTCGAGGTCCATCGGCCGGGCGTCCACGGAGACCACGTCGCCGCCGTCCGCCAGGGCCGCGCCTGCCTCGGTGGTGTGCTGCGCGACCAGCGTGATCGAACCGTCGCCCGTGGTGGGGGGCCGCGCCACGTGCGTCGCCGTGGCGTCGCCGCCGACCGTGCTCGGGGTCTGCGGGACCTGTGTGGCGGAGGTGTTGTCACCGGCCGGCGCGGTCGGCGGGATGACGTCGCCGGTGCGCGGCGTGGTGGGTGTTGCCGTGCCGTCGGTGGGCGGAGTGGTGGGTGTTGCCGTGCCGTCGGTGGGCGGTGTCGTGGGCTGGGTCGTTCCGTGTGTGGGCGGAGTGGCCGGTGTGACCCGGCCGTCGGTGGGAGGGGTGGTGCCGTCGGTCGGCGGAGTGGCGGGTGTTGTCGTCGTGCCGTCACTGGGTGGCGGCGTCGGTTGGACGGTGCCGTCCGTCGGCGGTGTCGTCGGCCTGGTGCCGTCGGTGGGAGGCGTGGTCGGTTGGTTCGCGCCGTCGCAAGGCGTGGTGCCCGTGGTGGAGGGCGTGTCCGTGGGGTCGTTACGGGGGACGTCGATGGGCTGGACGTTCCTGGCATGGTCGGCCGCGGAGGCGTCGGAGTTCGGCGGGGTGGCGTTGGCGACGTCGCTGCCGTCGTTCGCCCAGGGGTTCGTCGCCTCCGTGCCGGTGCCGGTGGTGCCGTTGTGTGCTCCGTGGGGCATGGCCGGCATGTCGGCGGGACGGATGTGGTCGATGTTCCTCAGCAGGTCGTCCAGCTCGGCCGCGGTGGGCGGGTCGATCGGCACCTGCAGCACCTTGACGCCGTCGACCACGACCACCTGGGGCTTGTGCGCATCGGGGTGGTTGTCGATCGGAGTGGTGCCCGTGGGGGTGTCGCCGGTTTTCGGGGTGCCGGTGGCCCTGGGGTCCTCCGTGGCCCGCGTGCCGTCGCCGGTCCTGGTGTCGTGGCAGGGCTTCCCGTCGTCGCCCGTCCTGACGTCGCCGCCGGTCTTCGGCGTGTCCTTCGGCTGAGCGTCGTCGGCCTTGGGGGTGTCCTTGGGGTGGGTGTCGCCGGTTTTCGGGGTGTCCTTCGGCTGGGGGTCCTCGGCCTTGGGGGTGTGTTTCGGCTGCCCGTCGCCCGTCCTGGGGGTGTCCTTGGGGTGGTCTTCGCCGGTCTTCGGCGTGTCCTTGGGCTGAGCGTCGTCGGCCTTGGGGGTGTCGGCTCGGGGGTTCTCGTACCTGGCGCGCTCGTCGCCGTGCCGCTCCTTGGCGTCGCCGCCGAGCGTGGCCCCCGTTTCGGCCGCCTTCGGCCGGTCGGCCTTCTTCTCCAGCAGCGTCAGCCTGGTGTTGACGTCGCGGACCATCTCCTCGGCGGTGTCGGCCACCTGCGCGGGACGGTACGTCGCGTGCGTCGCCAGCCCGGCCGTGCTCATGGCCTGCGTGACCCGGCCCTCCATGGTGCGCAGCTGCGTGGTGGCCCGCTTCACCTCGGCCAGCAGATCGCGAACCAGCTTGGGATCCATGCCGTCGAACTTGCCCATGCGCCACTCCCGGACCTGTCGCCGCTCCAGGATTCACCGTACGCACGCGAGGCCCGCGGCCGCAGCCGGGATAAGCAGACGGTATACGTCACTCGTCGGTGGCGACGTACCCGATGATGCCGCGCAGCTTCTGCACGGGGATGGCGCCGCTCCTGAGCATCCTGGGCACGGCCGTGGTGAGGTCGAGGATGGTGGACGGCGTGTCGTCGGTGGTCTTGCCCCCGTCGAGGTAGACGGCCACCGAGTCGCCGAGCTGCTCCTCGGCCTCCTCCGCCGTGGTGGCGGCGGGGGCGCCGGAGCGGTTGGCGCTGGAGACGGCCATCGGGCCGGTCTCCTTGAGCAGGTCGAGCGCGACGGGGTGGAGCGGCATCCGCAGCGCCACCGTGCCCTTGGTGTCGCCGAGGTCCCACGACAGCGCCCGGTTGGCCTTGCACACCAGCGTAAGCGGGCCGGGCCAGAACGCGTCGATGAGGTCCTGCCCGTAGGGGCCGAGGTCCTCGACGAGCGCGGTGGCGGCCCTGACCGTGCCGACGAGCACGGGCGGCGGCATGTCGCGGCCCCTGCCCTTGGCGTCGAGCAGGGCGGCGACGGCGGTGTGGGTGAAAGCGTCGGCGCCGATGCCGTACACGGTGTCGGTCGGCAGCACGACGAGCTCGCCGCGCCGCACGGCGGCCGCGGCCTCGGTCAGGCCCTGGGCACGCTGCTCCAGGTCCGTGCAGTCGTAGCGGTTGCCCATGGCGTGCTCCTAGTCCTGGCCCAGTCGGGCGGTGACGAAGCGGTCTCTTCTGGTGAGATCCTGGCGGAGGCGCACGTCGCGCCAGCCGTTGTCTTCGGGGAAGGTCAGGTAGACGTCCCTGCCCTGCTGGTCGGCGTGCTCGACGGCGGCCCAGCCACCGGGACGCAGCAGCCGACGGGCCGTGCGCTCGACGGCCCGCACCTCGCCGAGCCCGTCGTCGCCGGTGCCGTACAGCGCCCGCGTCGGATCGTAGTCGCGGACCTCGGGGTCACGCGGGATCGCGCCGGGCGGGATGTAGGGCGGGTTGGAGATGACCAGGTCGACCTTGCCGTTCAACTCGGGCAGGGCTTCGGCGAGGTCTTCCGGGTGCAGGTGGACGCGGCCCTGGCCGTGCTCGCTGATGTTGCGCTTGGCCCACCCGTACGCGTCGGGATCGACCTCGACGGCGTGCACCTCGGCGAGCGCCACCTCCTGGGCGATCGACAGCGCGATCGCGCCGGAGCCGGTGCCGAGGTCGACGACCAGCGGAGCCGTGACGTCCATCGCGCGCAGCGTCTCGATGGCCCAGCCCGCCATGACCTCGGTCTCGGGACGCGGCACGAACACGCCCGGCCCGACCCTGAGCTCCAGGTAACGGAAGTAGGCGTGCCCGGTGATGTGCTGGAGCGGCTCGCGGGCCTCGCGCCTGGCGATGCCCTCCCAGAACAGGGCGTCGAAGTCGGCGTCCTTGATCGTGTGCAGCTCGCTTCTGCGCACGCCGTGGACGAAGGCCGCTATCTCCTCCGCGTCGGTGCGCGGGGAGGGCACGCCTGCCTCGGCCAGCCGGGCGGTGGCGAGAGCGATCTCGTCCAGCAGAAATGTCATGAGTGTTGTGCGAGCTTCTCCGCCATCTCGGCGTCGATGAGGGCCTGGGTGACGGCGCTGAGCTCGCCGTCGAGAACCTGGTCGAGGTTATACGCCTTGAAGCCGACGCGGTGGTCGGAGATGCGGTTTTCCGGGAAGTTGTAGGTGCGGATGCGCTCGGAGCGGTCGACCGTGCGCACCTGGGACTTGCGCTCCGCCTGCGCCGCGGCGTCGGCCTCCTCCTGGGCGATGGCCAACAGCCGGGCGCGCAGGATGCGCAGCGCGGAGTCCTTGTTCTGGAGCTGGCTCTTCTCGTTCTGGCAGGAGACCACGGTGCCGGTGGGCAGGTGCGTGATGCGGACCGCGGAGTCGGTGGTGTTGACGCTCTGACCGCCCGGGCCGCTGGAGCGGTAGACGTCGATGCGCAGGTCGTTGGGGTCGATCTGGACGTCGACCTCCTCGGCCTCGGGGTAGACGAGCACTCCGGCGGCGCTGGTGTGGATGCGACCCTGCGACTCGGTGACGGGCACCCGCTGCACGCGATGGACGCCACCTTCGAACTTGAGCCTGGACCACACGCCGTCGTCGCCCTTGGCCTTGATCGCGACCGTGACGTCCTTGTAGCCGCCCAGGTCGGAGGGCTGGGAGTCGATGATCTCGGTCTTCCAGCCGATGCGCTCCGAGTAGCGCAGGTACATCCGGAGCAGGTCGCCCGCGAAGAGCGCGGACTCCTCGCCGCCCTCGCCCGCCTTGATCTCCATGATGATGTCCTTGTCATCGTTGGGATCGCGCGGGATGAGCAGGTGCTTGAGCCGCTCCTCCAGATGGGGGATGCGCTCCTCGATCTCGGCGGCCTCGGCGGCGAACGCGTCGTCCTCGCTCGCCAGCTCCCTGGCGGCGGTGAGGTCCTCGCGGGCCGAGTCGAGCTCGCGGTAGGTGCCGACGATCGGGGTGAGCTGGGCGTAGCGCTTGCCGAGCGTGCGGGCCTTGTTCTGGTCGGCGTGCACGGCGGGATCGGCGAGCTGCGTCTCCAGCTCGGAATACTCCTTGAGCAACTCGTCGAGATTCACCGTGCGTCCTTCTTCTGGGTGGTACCGGGCGATTTACCAACAACGCCGACCCGGCGCACGAGCGTGCGTCCGGGCCGGCGTCGGTTGGGCTAGTTGCCCGAGGACTTCTTGCCGAAGCGCTTCTCGAAGCGCGCCACCCGGCCGCCGGTGTCGAGGATCTTCTGCTTGCCCGTGTAGAACGGGTGGCAGGCCGAGCACACGTCGGCGTGGATGACGCCGTTCTTCGCGGTGCTGCGGGTGGTGAACGTGTTACCGCAGGAGCAGGTCACCTGGGTCACGTGGTAGTCGGGGTGGATATCGGCCTTCATGGCTGTCCTTTCGGGGTGCGGCCGCCGGGTCGCCAGCGTGGCGGGAACCGGAACCGCTCAATGGTCAGCTACCAGTGTGCCAGATGCTGTAACCGTCCCAGGCCACCAGGCATTCCCACGATCTTTATGACGAAGGCACCCCAGTCACACTAGGCTCCGGCGCACAAACCATAACTTTCCCCACATATGGGATCGAGCCCGAAGGACAGACCAACACATGAAGAGAAGGGTGCGGTTGCTTCTGGCGACCGCCACGGGGGCCGCGATTCTCCTGGGAGGCGCCGGCCTCTCCGCCACGGCCGCGCAGGCCTCACAGCAGGCTCTGACGGCCGGGGACGACTTCACGGGGGACGCCTCGGCCAACGCCCACGTCCCGCTCCAGAGCGACGTCGAGGCGACCGTGACGCTCAGGCTCAAGGACCCGGACTCGGTCAGGAGCAGCATCACGGGCAGCATCGAGCCGCCCGGCAAGTCGGCCCGCGGGGTGAGCTTCGACTTCACGCCGAGCACCTCGACGGGCACCTCGACGGGCACCTCGACGGGCACCCCCAGCGCCACCCCGTCCCCGTCCGCCGACCGGACCATCACCGGCAGGTGGACGATCAGCAAGGACGACCCCGTCGGCGACTGGAAGCTGACGGTCAACGTCACGCGCAACGGCGGCTCGCAGTCGACCGCGTTCGTCGTCAAGGTCACCGGCAAGCAGGGCATCTCCGGCGCCAACGTCACCCCCGACCCGGTCAAGCTGGTCAAGGGTGAGGACGTCAAGGTCACCGTCGAGGCGTCCGTGAAGGACGCGAGCACGGTCTCCGCCAAGCTCGTCAGCGACACGACCAACGAGTACTACGACCTCGGCGACCTGTCCAAGGACTACGACGGCTACTACCGCGGCACCACGTACTTCAGCGACGACACCGCCCCCGGCGCGTGGACCGTCGAGATCTACGCCAGCCGCGACGGGCAGGCCCTCAAGGGCGTCGGCTCGTTCTCGGTCGAGGCCCCGGCGGGCGGCGCCTCCAAGAAGGCCAAGGCCAGGGTCACCATCAACGCCCCGGCCAAGGTGAAGAAGGGCAAGACCTTCAAGGTCTACGGCAAGGCGTACCGCGGCACCAAGGCCTACAAGAACAAGACCCTGGAGGTGTACTTCAAGGCCAAGGGCGCCAAGTCGTACAAGCTCCTGGGCTTCGCCAAGGCCAACTCGAGCGGCAAGTACTCCAAGACGTACAAGGCCAAGAAGGACGGCTACTTCCGCGTGAAGGCGCCGGGCACCGGTTCCACCCGCAGCGCGCTGTCGCCGCAGGAGTTCGTGGACGTCAGATAGCCGGTACGGCCCGCATCCCCAACCCCGGATGCAGGCCGTATCAGCGCCCTCGGGCATCAGCCCGGGGGCCGGCGCCCGCCACAGAACGCGCAGAGGCGGCCGGGGACTCCCCCCGGCCGCCTCTGTCATGTCATGAGCGGCACGTCACCGCGCCGCGGTCACGACGCTGGACCTAGTCGCGGTCGTTGCTCACGGTGGTCTTCTGGACCTGCAGGAGGAACTCCGCGTTGGACTTCGTCTCCTTCATCTTCTCCAGAAGCAGCTCGAGAGCCTGCTGCATGTCGAGCGCGTGCAGCACCCGGCGCAGCTTCCAGACGATCTGGAGCTCTTCCTTGGCCATGAGGATCTCTTCCTTACGGGTGCTGGACGCGTCGACGTCCACCGCGGGGAAGATGCGCTTGTCGGCCAGGGAGCGGTTGAGCTTGAGCTCCATGTTGCCGGTGCCCTTGAACTCCTCAAAGATGACCTCGTCCATCTTGGACCCGGTCTCGACCAGGGCCGTGGCGAGGATCGTCAGCGAGCCGCCGTTCTCGATGTTCCGCGCGGCGCCGAAGAAGCGCTTCGGCGGGTACAGCGCGGTCGAGTCGACACCACCCGACAGGATGCGGCCGCTCGCGGGAGCCGCGAGGTTGTAGGCGCGCCCGAGACGGGTGATGGAGTCGAGCAGCACGACCACGTCGTGGCCCAGCTCCACCAGGCGCTTCGCCCGCTCGATGGCGAGCTCGGCGACCGTGGTGTGGTCTTCGGCCGGACGGTCGAAGGTCGAGTGGATGACCTCGCCCTTGACCGACCGCTGCATGTCGGTGACCTCTTCAGGGCGCTCGTCCACGAGCACGACCATCAGGTGGCACTCGGGGTTGTTGTGGGTGATCGCGTTGGCGATCGACTGCAGCACCATCGTCTTACCGGCCTTGGGCGGCGAGACGATGAGACCGCGCTGGCCCTTGCCGATCGGCGAGACGAGGTCGATGATCCGCGTGGTGAGGACGTTCGGCTCGGTCTCGACACGCAGGCGGTCCTGCGGGTAGAGCGGCGTCAGCTTGTTGAAGTCGGGCCTGTTGCGGGCCTGGTCCGGGTCCATGCCGTTGACGGTGTCAAGGCGGACCAGGGCGTTGAACTTCTCGCGCCGCTCGCCATCGCGCGGCTGCCGGACGGCGCCGGTGATGACGTCGCCCTTGCGCAGGCCGTTGCGGCGGATCTGGGCGAGCGAGACGTAGACGTCGTTGCTGCCGGGCAGGTAGCCGCTCGTGCGGACGAACGCATAGTTGTCGAGGATGTCGAGGATGCCGGCGATCGGGATGAGCACGTCGTCGTCGCCGATGACGGGCTCGCTGCTGTCGAAGCGGTCGCGGCCACGACCGCGGTTGCGCTCCCTGAAGCGGCCCCTGCGGCCACGCCCGCCGCGCTCGTCGTCGTCACCGCGCTGGTCACCGCGCTGATCGGCACGCTGGTCACCGCGCTGATCGCCACGCTGGTCGCTGCGCTGGTCACCGCGGCCGCCCGCGTCGGCGGCGCGCTCGCGCTGGTCGGCGCGGTTGCCGTCGCGCCCGTCGCGGGAGTCGCGGGAGTCGCGCCCGCTCTCGCCACGGCCGCCCTCTCCGCGGTCGTTGCCGGGCCGGTCGCCACGGTCGCGGCGCTCACCGCGGCTGCGGCGCTCGCGGCGGCTCTCGCCCCGCTCGCCTCGGCTGTCGTTCGCCGGGTCGGCAGACTGCGCAGCCTGCTCGACGACCGGCTCGGCCTGCGCGACCACGGGCTCGGCGGCCTGCGCCACCGGCTCGGGAGCCTCTACGGCAGGCGCCGGGGCGGGCTCTTCCGCGGCCCGCGTACGGGAACGTTCCCGACGGGCACGGGTGGGCCGCTCCGCGGCGGGCGCCGGGTCGGCGGCGGCAGGCGCCTCCGCTGCGGCAGCAGGCGCGCTGTCTCCGGTACCGCCACCCTGCTTCTCCTGGATGGCCGCGATGAGCTGGCTCTTCCGCATCCGCCCGGTCCCGCTGATGCCCAGCTCGGCAGCCATTTTCTGCAGCTCGGGCAGCACCTTGGCGGACAGGCCGGTGCCAGAGCGACGCGCGCGCGGCTTGGCCGCGGCGCGGGTGGGGGTGTCGCCGGACGCACCTGATGCGTCGGAGAGGAGTTCGGTGGTGTCGCTCAACTAAAAGGTCCTTCCCAGGGGTCGGGCGCCGGGTTTGTTCTGCCGGACGTCCCGGAGGTGCTTGCGATCCGGCGGGACAGACCGGGTCGGGGTGCACGTTGCGATCTTCGGCCGCCTCTGGGGACGGCCGCCACTCTTGGGGAGGGGCTCGTCCAGGCCGCCACAGGACGGTGGCGCGTGGATAACACCCCCCAGATTGCTGTCGCCAGCCAGATGTCGAGTGATTCGAACGCGCAGGCCCCCGTCGCCACCGCCTCACGTTGGGCCAACCGGGTGTGGGCCAACCGGAGGCAACGGATTCCGGGGAGACAGCCGCGCTGCTCACGCCTCGCGACGTGAAGCATGATGCAGCGATGTGTGGCTGACAAGCACGCACCCACCAAGGGGGCATCTGGTGCGGCTACCAGCCTAACATCACCAGCGCACACGGCTATTCCCTGAAGGTCTAAAGAGGCATCAGCGTGTCTCGGGGAACCGAACGTCCGCACCAACCGGGTCGACGTCCATTTGCTGGATGTGCCAGTCTTTACCCACTTCTGGCGCGATCAAATCCTGCGTATCCGGTGTCGAAAACGCAAGAACTGTGGGACCCGCTCCCGAAACGACCGCGGGCACGCCCACTGCACGGAGACGTTCTACCAGATCCATGCTCCCCCGCATCGCAGGCGCGCGGTAGGCCTGGTGGAGCCGGTCTTCCGTGGCGGCGAGCAACAACTCCCGCTCCGGCCGCTGGGTCAGCGCGGCGATCAGCAGCGCGGCCCTGCCGGCGTTGAAAGAGGCGTCCTTGTGGGGCACATCCTTCGGCAGCAGCCCCCTCGCCGTCTCCGTGGACAGCCGCGTCGCCGGTACGAGCACGACGGGACGAATCCGCGGATCGGGTTCAAGTTTCACCATACGCGGTGCGCCGGAGTGGTCGGACCAGGCGATGACCAGCCCACCGGCCAGGCAGGGCGCGACGTTGTCGGGGTGCCCCTCGATCTCCGTGGCCAGCGCGAACACCTCGTCGTCGGACATCTCGGCGTCGCTCAGCGCACGCGCGGCGAGGATGCCGGCACTGACGGCCGCGGACGACGAGCCGAGGCCGCGCGCGTGCGGGATGCGGTTGCGGCAGCGCAGCCGGATCCCGGCGGGCTGCGGGACGCGCATGTGGTCGAACGTCTTGCGCATGGTCTGGACGACCAGGTGCCCCTCACCGAGGTCCACCTCGCCCGCGCCCTCGCCCTCGACGCTCACCCGCACGCCCGGCTCGCCGGTGATGGCCGCCTCGACCTCGTCGAAGAGCGCCAGCGCCAGCCCGAGCGCGTCGAACCCCGGCCCCAGGTTCGCCGACGTCGCCGGCACCCGTACCTCAACGGTCCTCATGTCGTCTTCCTCTGGTTGTCTCTCATGGGCACGCCGACGGGACGGGGCACGCCGGCACGGCCCCGTCTGCGCGTCGCGCGCGCTACGCCAGGTTCAGCGCCGCGGCCGCGGCGTGGACGTCGATGGGGATGGTGACGGGCGCCGGAGCGCCGGAGATCGCCCAGTCGGGATCCTTGAGGCCGTTGCCCGTGACCGTGCAGACGACGCGCTGCCCGGGAGCGATGAGGCCCTGCTGGTGCGCCTGCAGGAGCCCGGCGACGCTGGCCGCGGAGGCGAGCTCGACGAAGACGCCCTCCTCCTGCGCGAGCAGCTTGTAGGCGGCGGCGATCTGGCGGTCGGTGACGGCCTGGATCGCGCCGCCCGACTCGTCGCGCGCCGCCGTGGCGAGCTGCCAGGAGGCCGGGTTGCCGATGCGGATGGCGGTGGCGATCGTGTGCGGGTGCGCCACGGGCGCGCCGTGCACGATCGGGGCCGCGCCGCTGGCCTGGAAGCCGAACATACGCGGCGCCTTGGTGGCGACGCCGTCGGCGGCGTACTCCTGGTAGCCCATCCAGTAGGCCGAGATGTTGCCCGCGTTGCCCACGGGGATGCAGTGGATGTCGGGGGCGTCGCCGAGGGTGTCGACGATCTCGAAGGCGGCCGTCTTCTGGCCCTGGAGCCTGAACGGGTTCACCGAGTTGACCAGCGCGATCGGATAGCTGGACGACAGCTTGCGGGTCATCTCCAGGCAGTCGTCGAACGACCCCTCGACCTGCAACAGGGTGGCTCCGTGGACGAGCGCCTGGGCCAGCTTGCCCATCGCGATCTTGCCGCGCGGCACGAGGACGGCGCAGGTCAGCCCGGCGCGCACGGCGTACGCGGCGGCCGAGGCCGAGGTGTTGCCGGTGGAGGCGCAGATGACCGCCTTGGCCCCCTCCTCCACGGCCTTGCTGATGGCCATGGTCATGCCACGGTCCTTGAAGCTGCCCGTCGGGTTGGCGCCCTCCACCTTCAGAAAGACGTCGCACCCGGTGAGCGCAGAGACGCGGTGCGCGGGCACCAACGGCGTGCCGCCTTCGAGGAGCGTGATGACGGGCGTCTTCGTGGTGACCGGAAGCCGCTCGCGGTACTCCTCGATGAGGCCACGCCAGGACCTGCTCATGTTGACTCCCCTACCTGCGGTGTTGGGCACAGAGTCTACCGGGATGCGAAGGCTGGGCCGGAGCCGCGTCCGGCCGCGCGGACAGTCAGCAAATCAGGAAATTCTCAGCATCTCCCGATACAGTCTCGGCAGGGGGGTCATCACCATGAACGCGCGTCCTGCTCTGGCGCAGAACGACTTTTCTCCACTGACGCCACCGCCGCTCGGCGGCTGGTCGCCTGCCCTGTCCGTGAGCGTGGTGATTCCCGCACACGGCGGACCGCACCTGGGCCTGACGCTGGCGGCGCTGGCCGCGCAGACGTACCCGGACCACCTCATGGAGGTCCTGGTCGTCGACGACGGCAGCGAGCCGCCGATCCACCTGGCGGAGATCAGGCCGGTCAACACCCGCGTCGTCAGGGTGGAGACGGGCTGGGGCATCTCGAACGCGGTCAACACCGGCGCGCGGGCGGCCGACGGCGAGATCATCCAGCGCCTCGACGCCGACATGCTGCCGAGCCGCGAGCACATCGAGGCGCTCGCCCGCTGGCACCACCTGACCGACTACCTGGTCACGATCGGCATGAAGAAGTTCGTCGAGGCGCCCTCGCTCACTCCTGAGCAGGTCTTCCGGGCCGGGCAGCTGTCGGACCTCGTCGACCTGGACCGGGCCGTGGCCAGCTCCACCGAGGCGACGATCGCCAAGACGGACGGCCTGCGCAAGAGCCGCAACCCCTACCACGTGTGCACCGGGCCCACCGTCTCCCTTCCCCGGGACGTCTTCCACGCGGTGGGCGGCCTGGACCCGACCGTGGTCCGCGGCGAGGACACCGAGTTCGCCTACCGCCTGGCCATGCACGGCGTCGTGTTCATCCCCGACCTGGACGCGCAGGCGGTGCACCTGGGCCTGCCCGCGCAGCACCTCGACAGGGAGCGCGCGGTCCGCGCCGTCGAACCGTACCTGGCGCACCGCGTCCCGCTCCGTCGCGACCTGCGCAAGGACCGCGGGCGCCGATGGCTGGTGCCGTACGTGGAGATCGTCCTGGACGTGACGGACGCGTCCGAGTCCGTGGTGCGGGAGGCGGTCGCGGCGGCCCTGGACGGCAAGCTGCAGGACGTCGTGGTGACACTGGTCGGCCCGTGGTCGCGGCTGGCCGGCGGGCGGCGCTGGTCGCTCGGCGACCCGGACTTCGAGCTGCGGCTGATGCGCGACCTGTTCTCCCATGACGAGCGCGTCAGGCTGATCGACGAGGCCGCGCCGACGCCCGCGCCGACGCCGTTCCGCTACCGGGGCCCGGTGGACGTCCCGCTGCACAGGGCGACGCTGGAGCGCATGATCGAGACGGTCCAGAAGGACCTGACGGGCGTGCTGGTCGTCGACCTGGACGACGGCAGGACCGCGCGTCTCGAGCGCACGTCCGCCCTGGCCCGCGCCCTGCTGCTGGCCGATCCCGGCGACGACCTGGACGGGATCATCGCGACCACGCACGGCGTGCGGCACGCCGAGCCCGCCCGCTACTGGCCGCCGGCCCCCGCGCCCCAGCCGGTCACGATCCCGGCTCCCGCGACGCCCGCCCCCGAGGCCGCCGCCCCGGAGGAGGGGGACAAGAAGCTGCTCCGCCGCCTGCGCTCGGCCCTGCGCGCCAACTGACGGGCGCGATCGCGCAGCCCGCGCTCGGCCCCGCGCGCCACCTGACGGGCACGGTCGCGCAGCCCGCGCGCCAACTGACGGGCACCCGGCCCATCGGTCAGGTGCGTGGCTTCTTGCCCAGGGCGCGCTTGACCGTGGTCGAGAGCAGGGCCCGCATGCCGGGCTGGGCGCGGTTGGCGGCGCTGAGCTTGCGGCGCAGCGTGCCGACCTCGCGGCGCAGTTCCACGGCGCTCTTGCGCCAGCGCTTCGACTCGTCACGCCACTTGGTGACCTGGCCGCGCAGCCGCTCGACCTCCTTGGCCAGGCGGGCGGCCTCCGCCTGGGCGTCGACCCTGGTGCGGTAGGCGCTCCTGCGTCCGGCGGGCTCTCCGGGCTCGCGAGTGAAGCCGTAGGTCTCGCCCTCGACCCAGGACACGCCCGACACGTCGTCGACGGCGTCGTCCAGCGACTCTCCCGGCCGGACGACCAGCGCGGCGCGGGCGAAGGCCGACACGCGCTCAAGGCGGGCGGAGACGACCCCCTGCTCCGACTCGTCCAGCAGCACGTTGACCAGCCCCAGCCCCTCGTCGCGGGCCAGGTCGAGGAGCCTGGCGAGGCTGTCCTCCCCCGGGGCCCAGCCGGGCGGCAGGCGCAGCACGTACGGCGCGCCGGGGTCGGGCTCGCCGGTTTCGGCCAGGCACACCCGCCCCTCGTGCAGGTAGTGGCCGTGGACCAGCACCAGTTCGAGCGAGGGGTCCTTGAGCGGGGCACGGCGGTCGCGCTCCAGCGAGGCCCACGGGCCGACCAGCGTGACCGAGACGTCCGGGACGGTGCCGGCCAGCAGGGCGTCCACGGCGGGCCGGACGACGTCGTAGCCGGCCGTCCCGTCGAGGACGGCCGCGACGTACGGGACCTTCCACTGCCGGGACGGATGCGAGCGCAGCCAGCGGTAGGCCGGGATGCGGTCGGCGACGAAGGCGTGGCTGACCCGGTCGATGCGCTGCTTGTCGCGCATCCGCATGGTGGGGCCGAGGTGGTAGGCGCGAGCCCGCGGCTCCGGCACGAACACCGCGCCGGCCTGCGCCAGCCGGTAGCCCATCTCGGTGTCCTGGCCGAGGATCAGCTCGTCGTCCATCGGGCCGGCGGCCTCGACCAGGCGGGCGTTGACCGAGGTGGCGCCGCCGACGTGCAGGCTGAACGGGCGCTGCGGGTTGTCGGTGAGCCCGTTGGTGCGCTCGACCAGGTCGACGATCCAGGCGTGCGGCTCGGCGGGCTCGAACGCGCGCTCCAGGTCGTCGGGCAGGCTCACGGGCACGGGGGCGTCGGTGAACCTGATGTAGCCGGTCACGACCAGGTACGGCGCGGCGTGGTGCCAGCGCATGTGCGCCTCGACCGCGCCGGAGGTGAGCACGACGTCGGAGTCGAGCCAGTGGATGACGTCGCCGCTCGCCTCGGCCAGCCCGGCATTGCGGGCGGCGGCGCGTCCGGGCTGCTCGCAGACGAGCAGGCGGGCGGCCGAGCCGGACGGCAGCGTGAGCGGGGGCGAGCTGCCGTTGTCGACCACGATGATCTCGGTCAGCTCTGCCGGGTAGGTCTGCCGGTCCAGCGCCGCGAGGACGAGGTTCAGCTGGTCCTGGCCTCCGTAGGCCGGGACGATCACGCTGACGCGCAGCTCGGGCGTGAACCGTTCCGGCGGCTGGAGGACGCGGTAGTCGTTGCCGCGTACCCTCATGCCGCTTCCATCAGCAGGCTCGGGCGGAAGCCCCGCCACTGGTTGGCGGCGATCTTGAGGAAGTGGGCGAGCGGCAGCTGCCAGGTGTGCTCACCGCTGAGCATGCGGCGCAGCACGTATCCGAGGCCGTGGGTGCGGTAGATCCGGGCGCCCGCCTCGTGGGCGGCCTTGAGGAATTCGCGGTCCACTGCACTGGTCAAGGCGGGAAATCCACCAATATCGCGGAATTGCGCTCGGGCTAACAAGATCGTTCCGCCCGCGACATGATCACTCCAGACCTCGCTCGGATAGGCGGCGCCGCTGCCGAATGTGGTGCGCCTGATCGTCGCTTTCAGGGGCTCCAGATAGAAGAACTCGGCGGCGGCGCCGACGATGTCGGCCCCCGAGTACGACTGCGCCATCACCAGGTCGGTCAGGTGGTCGGGGCCGTACCAGTCGTCGTCGTCCCACTTGGCGACGAAGTCGCCGCTCGCCATGGCCGCCACGTCGTTCAGCACCTGACCGAACGGCACCTCGGCCGCCGCCTCGAGCCACGCGACCGGCAGCGGACAGCCTTCGACGGCCTCCCGCACCTGCTCGAAGGCGAGCCCGTGCAGGCCGAGCAGCACCTCGACCTCCAGGCCGCGCTGGCGGGCGAGCTGCGCGAGCGCGCCGCCGAGCAGGTGCGGACGCCTGGTCGACATCACCGCGCTGACCTTGGGCGGGTTGGCCGCCGGATGGTGGGCCAGGCGGCGCAGCCGGACGCTGTGCTCCTCGCGGCGCAGGTCGGCCAGGCAGCGCGCGGTGCCGTCGGCGGCGTGCGCGAGCCAGGCGCGGTCGGTGAGCAGCGCGGCGAGGCCGGCAGGCAGCCAGGCGGGGGTGCGCTCGGCGGTCAGCGGCACGCCGGCCGCCGCCAGCCGCATGAGGCCGTCAAGCGGCACCGCGGCCTCGGGCCACTCGATCTCCAGGCCGCGCAGCGGGCGCAGGCTGTCGACGTCGGCCGGACAGCCGTCGACGGCCCAGCCTTCGCTGGACCAGTGCAGGCGGGCGAGCCCCTTCTCCGGCGTGCGGGCGAAGCCGCAAGGGGTGACGGGCATGGGTGGTGCTCCTTGACCGGCGGGACTCAGTCAGGCGCCTACCTTACGCCGGTTTTACGGAAGTCTGACCAAGACTTCACACCCGGCAGGGCAGGCGATGCAGGTCGAGCGCCGGGGAGATTCCCAGTTTTCGCCCAGGAACCTATGGCACCGTAGTGGTGGCTGTTTATTAAGGTGTCAATATCCCCTGACATCCCCGACGCCCGTTTAAGTCCTGATGTGAAAGGTATGCGCGGATGCTCTCGCCCCGTCGACTGGCAGCGACCGCCGCAGTATTCGGAGTTCTGGCCTTCGCCGTACTCGTGCTGCTCGTCCTGACGGACGCGCTCACGCTCGCCGCTGCCGCCGCCACGGGGGCGTTCCTGCTCTCGCTCGCCGCCCTCGCCTTCCTCGTGCTGACCGTGCGCCGCCTGGACGGCAAGGCGCACCGCATCGACCTCCGGGTCAAGAAGTACGAGGCCGAACTGGCCAGGACCACTGCCGCGATCAGACAGATCGAGGCCGACCTCGACAGGCTGACCGGGGCCGTCGAGGAGTCCAACGCGCGGCGCGGCGAGGACCTCGGCGCGATCCTGGCCTCGCTCGGCGAGGACCGGGTCAACGCCATGACGCGCGCGCGAGAGGTGGAAGAGCTTCGCGAAGAGGTCCGGGCGCTGGTCAAGGGGCGGACGTGAGACGGGTCAGGCACAACGACTACGGGACGTTGGAGCCGCCGCCCCTGGGCGGCTGGCAGCCCTCGCTGACGGTCTCCGTGGTCATCCCCGTCTACGACGACCTGGCCGGGCTGGAGCGGACGCTCACCGCCCTCGCCGCGCAGACCTACCCGGCGGACCTGGTCGAGGTGGTCGTCGCCGACGACGGCAGCGAGCCGCCGATCGACCTGCCCGGCGTCCGGGTCGTCCGGGTTCGTGACGGCTGGGGACGCGGCGCGGCCAGGCAGGCCGGCAGGCTCGCCGCCGCCGGCCAGGTGATCCACTGGCTGGACGCCGACATGATCCTGGACGAGGACCACCTCGAGGCGCACATGCGCTGGCACCACCTGATCGACTACGCGGTCGTGATCGGCGACACCCGGTTCGTGCAGGAGCTGGGCGAGGAGGGCGTGCAGAGCGAGTACACGAGGAAGACCCTGGAGGCGACCGACCGGCTGAAGACCGCCGGGTCCAACGCGTACCTGCTGCACACGGGGGCGTCCACGTCGGTCAGGGCCGACCTGCTCAGGGCCGCCGGGGGCGTCGACACGTCGCTGAACATGGCCGAGGACACCGAGCTCGGCTACCGGCTGGCGCAGGCGGGCGCGGTGTTCGTCCCCGACCCGCTGGCGCGCGGCTTCCACGTCGGGCCGTCCACGGTGATGCTGCGCGAGAAGGAGGTGCACCGGCACAACTGGTCCTTCCTCGGCGACTACATCCCGGACCTGCGCTGGCTGCGCAACCATCCGCGACGCGGCTGGCTCGTCCCCTACGTGCGGGTGGTCGTCGAGGCCGGCGGCTACGAGGAGACGCGCGCCGGCGTGGACTCCGCGCTCGCGGGGACGCTGCCCGACACCTCCGTCACCCTCGTCGGCCCCTGGGGCAAGCTGACGGACGAGCGCCGCTCCAACCTGGACGAGCCGCTGCTCGACCTGCGGCTGCTGCACAACCTGTACAGGCACGAGCCGCGCGTCGCCTTCGCGGAGTCCGTCCCGGAGTCGGCCGCGCCCTCGCCCTTCTCGCTGACGCTGCCCACCGGCTGGGTGCTCGGCGCCGACACGCTCACCAGGCTGGTGCGGCTGGCCGAGCCGGACCAGCTCGGCCTGGTCAACGTGGCCCTGGAGGAGTCGGCGTCCGGCGTGCTGACGGCTCGGCTGCGGCGCACCTCCGCCTTCGCGCGGGCCGCCAGGTTCGACGGCCCGGCCGGCGAGCAGGCCGACGACCTGGTCGACGAGATGTTCGGGACGATCTGGGTGAGCGGCGCCGAGTACGGTTTCACGTCCGAGGACGAGGCCGAGCCGCTCGCCGGGGACGCGGCGAAGTGGCGGGCGCTGGCGGAGCGGCGGCAGGGCGAGGTGAAGTCGCTGCGCCAGGAGGTGGCCCGGCTGACGGCCGAGGTCGAGCGGCTGTCCGAGCAGCCCGCCGAGGAGCCGCAGAGCGGGCCGATCACGTCGCTCATCAGGCACCTGCGGAGCGCGGGGTGATCCGTCAGCTGATGGCGGAGATGCCCACGGCCCGGGTGTTCTTCGCGGGCGTCGAATCCCCGCCTGCCCCCTCCCATGACCTGGACCGCGACCTCCTGGAGCCCACCAGCCCGCAGCAGGTCAAGGAGGTGCTGGTGGTCGCCCGCACACCGGCCGACCTCCGGCGCGCGGCCACGCTGCACAAGCTGCTGCCCGACGCCGAGCGCGTGGTGGTCGCCGTCCTGGACACGCCGGCCTCCCACCCGGCCCCCGTCCCGACGCCGACGCCCGCGCACCGCTGGCGCGCGCTCACCGAGCTGCGGGTCCACCAGCCGAAGGCCCGGGTGTGGGTGGTGGACGCCCGCTTCTCCGCGTCCGTCCCGGCCGGCCGCACGGTGACGGCGACGGCCCGCGCGTTCGCCGGGCACCGCCTCGACGTCATCGCCGCGCCCGCCGCGGCCATCGCCGGAGTGGGGGCCGCCGACTGGCGTCCCGGCGACCCCAACGCCACTCCCGCGGAGGTCACCGGCCCCGTCCCGGAACGCGTCGGCGCGCCCGGCAGCGACGTCGTCCTGCGCACCCTCGACCCGGAGACCCCTGCCGCGGCGCACGCCCTCCACCTGGAGGCCACAGCCGAGCCCGTCTCTGAGGGCGGCGGGCTGGCCGAGTGGGCCGGAGCGGAGACGCCCATCGAGCGGCCCACCCTGGGGGCCGTGAGCTGGGAGCGGATCGGGCGTCCTGGCATGGCCGAATCGCCGCTGGCCGACCCCGACGTGCTCGGGGAGCCGTCGATGATCCCGCCCGTGGACGAGCGGCTGGTGAACCCGCAGGGCTTCGTCACCACCCCGTCCCGGGGGACGGCGTCGCTGGCCGAGCGGGACGGCCGATGGTCGGTCCTGCTCGACGGCAAGGTGGTGACGGCGTTCGCCGAGTCCGGCGGCGTCACCGACGCCGAGGTGTCGAGGCTGCGCCAGATCCGCGCCGTCGAGGTCGACTGGCACCACGCGCACAGCGGGCCGCTCGCCGCCGTCCGGGTGCTGGCGGGGCTGGCCGCCGCCGGGGTCCCGCTGGTCGCGGACGCCGTGCCGCGCTGGGCGGGGGCGCTGGGCGACGACCTCGTCGCCCAGCTGACGAAGCAGCCCGACCTCTCGGACGACCTCCGCCGGGAGGAGCACAGCATCAGGCTCCGCCGGGAGGCCCTGCGCACGCACGGCGTCGCCGCCCGCTGGGAGCAGCTCGGCTCCCCCAGCCCCGCGCCCCCGCTGACGTCCGTGCTGCTCGCGACGCGGCGCACCGACATGGTGGGCTTCGCCCTCGACCAGGTCGCCCGCCAGCGCGGCGTCCAGCTCGAAGTGATCCTCGCCCTGCACGGCGTCCCCCGGCGCCACCCGGACGTGGCCGCCGCCGTCGAGCGCTTCGGCGGGCCGATCACCGTCCTCGAAGCCGACAACCAGGCCGTCTTCGGCGAGGTGCTGAACGACGCCGCTGCCAGGGCGTCGGGCTCCTTCCTGCTCAAGATGGACGACGACGACTGGTACGGGCCCGACTTCCTGTCCGACCTGCTCCTCGCGCACTCCTACTCGGGCGCCCAGGTCGTGGGGACGGTGCCGGAGTTCGTCTACCTGTCGTCCATCGACGTCACCGTCCACCGCAAGCAGGTCACCGAGCAGATCACCAGCTTCGTCGCGGGCGGGACGATCCTGGTCGAGCGCTCGGCCTTCCAGGCGGTGGGCGGCTTCAGGCCGCTGCGCCGCTCGGTCGACACCCAGTTCCAGGAGGCGCTGCAAGCGGCGGGCGGGCAGATCTACCGCACCCACGGCCTCGGCTACATCCTGCGCAGGGGCCCGGCGGCCAACCACACCTGGCAGGAGCCGATCGGCACCTTCCTGCAGCGCAACAGGAACCAGTGGCGCGGCTTCCGCCCGAGCGCCCTGATGGAGCTGGACGGGAGCCCGCGACCATGACCCCGGTGCCGCGCATCCCGCACAACGACTTCGGTGTGCTGACCCCGCCCGCGCTGGGCGACTGGGACCCCACGCTCACCGTCACCGTCGTCATCCCGGCCCACAACCGGCAGGACACGCTGGACCTGACCCTCGCGGCCCTGTCAGCGCAGAGCTACCCCGCCGACCTGATGGACGTCATCGTCGTCGACGACGGCAGCGCCGTCCCCCTGCGCCTCCCCGCCCTGGCCCCGGCCAGAACGCGGCTCGTCCCCAGCCCGGAGGGGGGCTGGGGACGGGCCTGGGCCGTCCAGACCGGGCTCGACCTGGCCACCGGCGAGATCGTCTTCGTCCTGGACGCCGACATGGTCCCGCACAGGCAGCACGTCGAGGCCCAGCTCCGCTGGCACCACCTGGCCCCCTACCTGGTGGTGCTCGGCTGGATCGACTTCACCCCCGCCGAGACGCTGCCCACCCCGCACGAGGTGCGCGAGTCGCTGGAGTCGGGCACCGAAGCCAAGCTCTTCCCCCTGTCGCCGCACCGCCACGACTGGGCCGAGCAGATCATCGCGGACCACGACGGCCTGCGCACCGCCCCCAGCTCCCTGGCCACCCGGGTGCACGTCGGCGCCACGGCCTCCTACCCGGCCGCGCTGCTGCGGTCCATCGGCGGGATGGACACCTCGCTGGTGCTGGCGGAGGACACCGAGCTCGGCTACCGGCTCACCCAGGCGGGCGCGGTCTTCGTCCCGGACCCGGAGTCGCGCGCCTGGCACCTCGGGCTGCCCACGGCCATGCGCGAGTTCGCGGCGCTCAAGCGGTACAACGACCCGTACGTGGCGGACCGCGTCCCCTACCGTCGCTACCTGCGCACCGACCACGGCAGGCAGTGGCTGGTGCCGTACGTGGCGGCGACGGTGCCGCCGGGCTCCTACGAGGACGTCCGCGCGACGGTGGACGGCCTGCTCGCCGGCTCGCTGCCGGACCTCGCCGTCACCGTCCCGGCGCCCTGGAGCTCCCTGACCGCCGCCCGCCGCTCCCCCCTCACGGACCCGGACCTCGACCTCCGCCTGATCCACGCCACCTTCGAACACGACCCCCGCGTGCGCCTGACAGACGAGGCCGCACTGCGGGACCCCCTGGCGATGGCCCCTTTCCGCCTGCTCGTCCCGCCAGGCTGGGTTCCCGGCAAGGACACCGTCGAACGCCTGGTCGCCCGCCTGGAGGACGGCGACGCCGGCGCCCTGTCCGTCGCCCTCGACGAGACCCAGGACGGCGTGGTGGTCGCCCGCCTGGAACGCACGTCCGCCCTCTCGCGCGCCGCCCTGGTGGCCCGGCCCGGCGACCGCCTGGACGACCTCCTCGACGACCTGTTCGGCCTGGAATGGCTGGACGGCGCCTCGTGGGGCTTCAAACGCCGCCCCAGGACGTACCCGCCGCGCAGGCGTCCCGTCCCCGAGCACGACCTCCTGCTGGCCCAGCGCGACAAGGAGATCCTGCGGCTCCGCAACAGGACCGCCACCCTCCGCGCCGAACTGGCCCAACTCCGCAGGCAAGCCGGAAAGGCGGACAGGGACGCGGCCCGCTGGCGCGAAAAGGCGGAAACCTGGCGCCAAAAGGCGGTTGCCCTCTCCCGAGCCCAGAACCGCACGGTCCTCAAACGGGCCGCCCGCCGAGTCCGCAACCTGGCCTTCCCCGACAACTGACCACCAGACACTGCCCGGTCCTCACGATGGGGCGCGCCACGTTTCGCCGTTCCAGTCGCCAGATCACCCCTCCCTGAGTGCGGCAAGAGGCGCGAGCGTTCCCCTCGACAAGCAGAATCCCGGCGTACGGCCGCCGCCTTGACCTGCCCGGCAGTCTCCAGTCCCTCCGGGTGCGCGCGTGACTTGACCATCGGCGTGAACAGTTTCCGGACGGTCGGCGAAGGAGGAGCGACAGAGAGGCAGGGAGATGAGACGAAGGACCACGAGGTGATCGCGATGACACGGGCGCTCCCGACTCAGGACGCCGGGGACGCCGTGATCATCGAACAGTCCTGGCGGGAGCCGGAACGCTTCGCCGCCCTGTTCGACCGCTACTACACCCAGATCCACGGGTACGCCGAGCGCAGGCTGGGCCGGAGCCTGGGCGACGACGTCGCCGCGGAGACGTTCTTAATCGCGTTCGACAAACGCACGCACTACGACGTGTCCCGCGCAGATGCCCTGCCCTGGTTGTACGGGATCGCCTCCAACCTGATCGCCCGGCACCGCCGGGCGGAGGTGCGCCAGTACCGGGCACTGGCCAGAACCGGCGCAGCGGAGTTCGCCGAAGATCATGCTGATCGGGTCGCCGGCGAACTGGACGCCGCGGCTCGCAAGGGCAGGCTCGCGGCGGCCCTGGCGAAGGTCTCCAGCAGGGACCGGGACGTGCTGCTCCTCGTCGCCTGGGCCGAGCTGACCTCCGAGGAGGCGGGCCGAGCGCTCGGCATTCCGGCGGGCACGGCGCGCTCACGGCTGCACAGAGCACGGAGAAAGATCCAGACAGCGTTGGGAGAGGACTGATGATGAGCGACCTGGACGCGCTGCGCGAGGCATGGGGCCGCCCTGAGCCTCCTTCCTCGTCGGCCCACTCCTCCGCCAGAGCGGCCCTGCTGGAGCGTGCCGCCGCGCCCGCACCGCGGCGCGGGCGCAGGTGGACCGTGCGACTGCTGGCCGTCGCAGCCTCGGCGGTCGTGATCGCGGCTGGAATGACCGCCGTCCAGACCGTCGGAGGGGTGGATGACAGGGCTCCCGGCCTGACGATCCCCGCCGCCAACGCGCAGGCGGTGCTGAACAAGGCGGCGGGCGTCGCACAGGGCAGGGAGTTCGTGGCGCCACGCGCTGATCAGTGGATCTATCTGGAGGTGCGAGGCCAGTACCAGCGCCCCGGGGACGGCGAGACGGTCACGCCACAGACGCCGCTGAAGACCACGGTCACCGCCGACTGGACGAGGGCCGACGGCAAGGTCCTGGCCAACTTCGAGGACGGCAAGCTCGTGACCTCGCCCACCGGGGGCGCGATGCCGCCGAACGACTACCCCACCATCGCGTCCCTGCCCACCGACCCGGACGCGCTGCTGTCCTGGTTCCGCGAGCGGACCAGGCGGGCCCCCTGGAACTCGACGCAGCAGGACGTGGAAACCGACAACTTCCGGATGCTGAGCGGTCTGCTGGCCAACAACCTGGTGCCGCCTGCCCTGGAGGCGGCGATCTACAAGGCGATGGCGAAGATCCCCGGGGTGACGGTGAACGAGGGGGCGAGGGACATCGAGGGACGGCCGGCCCTGGCGGTCACGCGCGTCATCGAGGGCTGGCTGAGCTCCGAGATCCTCATCGACCCGATCACGTACACCTTCCGAGGGACGCGCGACACCGTCGTCAAGGACCACACGGGTTACAACGGGGTCAGGGAGTTCAAGAAACAGGATGGGAAATGGGTGGCCCTTTCCACCCCGGACCCGAGCCGCATGTGGACCCTCAAAGCGGGGACGGTGAACAGCCGTTCCACGAGGATCGTGATCGGAGTGGTCGACCAGCCCGGGCAGAAACCCTGACGCACTCGTCCGAGGTGGGGGCCGGAGAAATTCGCCCCTTCCTCAGCTCCGGCGGGCGCGCCCAGGCAGGATGGGTCGGCACGCGCCGACAGGCGCGCCCGGGCCGGTGGTCAGCACGCACCGACGGGCGCGTCATGGCCGGTGGTCAGCACGCACCGATGGGCGCGTGCTGGCCTGTGGTCAGCACTGCCCAGACCGCGCGCCGCCTCCCGCCCAGCCGGCGTACGCCCCACTCGGCCGCGACCTGCTCGACCAGCCACAGCCCCCGCCCGTGGCAGTCACCGTCGCCGAACTCGCGTGGACGAGGAACGGTGTCCGCGCCGTCGTCAGCGACCTCGACCCGGACCGTGACGGCGTCAACGGCGACGACCTCCACCACGACCACACCACCGTGCAGCCCCGAGGCGGTGTGGACCAGGGCGTTGCTCACCAGCTCGCTGACGACCAGCCGCGCGTCGTCCACCTCCCGATGCCCTGACGCCGTCAGGATCTCGCCGAGGCAGCGGCGGGCCACCGCTACCGAATGTGCCACCCCTGGCAACACGATCTCACCGAGAAAGCGTTCGTCCACCGCGACACCTTCCAGCGCCGCGGAGCCGGCTCCACGTCCTGCGCGGCGCCACCCCGCGACCCGAAAGACGACCCCGTCCTTGTCCACCGGGGCCACGCCGCGGTTCCAGGCGAACCGCCCCAGGTCGAGGTGCTGCTTCTGCCTGTCGGGCAGCGGTTCCGTGGTCATACGATCACCTCGTACCGGGCCGCGAGCACCGATCCCCGGACACGCCCATCGCGCTGCCCCTCACCCGTCCGTCTGAGGCGCGTACGCCGCTCCCCCGCGACAGACATCTCGTCTTGTACGACCGCGTGGATTATCAGCATGCGCATTCGCTCGGGCTAATGGAGCGCTTACCTTATGAAAGCTGGGCGACAAATAACGACACACGAACTGTATTGATTGTCACAGCTCTGTCACTGTACTGTCACGCACAGTGATTTACCTGGGACGCGGCAACGGGGGAGGTGGATTGGACACCAACGATCGGACGTCTCCCCGGGCGCACTTCGCCTTCGACCTGGCGCACTACCGCAAGGAAGCGGGCATGTCCCAGGTGGCGCTGAGCACGCGAATGCGCTGTCACACGTCCCTCATCAGCCATGTCGAAAGGGGACGGCGAGCCCCCACCCTCGACTTCGCCGAGGCGCTGGATCGCATCTTTCAGCTCGACGCGCATTTCGCGAATCTATATAGGCAAATATCCCATTCGCCCACTCTCGGGTGGTTCGCGCGCTGGGTGGAGGAGATCGAACCACAGGCGGTCATCCTTCAGTCGTGGGATCCGCTCCTGGTACCGGGCTTGCTCCAGACCCCGGAGTACGCGAGGGCGATCTTCGCCACCATGGCCTCCGCCGATCAGATAGAAGACCGCGTTCAGGCTCGAACGCGACGCATGCAGATCTTCGACACTCCCGACCCTCCGGTCTTCCTCGCCCTGATCGACGAGGGCGTCCTCCATCGTCCGATCGGAGGGCCGAAGGTTCTCTCGGAGCAGCTTCGCTACCTGCTGGACATGTCAGAGCATCCGCGGATCACCATCCAGCTCGTGCCGGTCGTCGCCGGTTGCGCGGCCGGCATGATGAGCGCGTTCGCACTGGCGCGGCTACGCGACGGGACCGAGGTCGTGTCGGCCGACTCCGTCCTGTCCGGCCAGGTCACGGGGGATCTCGATTCTGTCGCACAGCTCAAGATGAGGTATGACACCATCAGAGCAGACGCGTACCCACAGTCACAGTCGCAACAGGCAATAGAGGATGCGGAAAGAAAATGGACCAAATGAACCTAGAGCAAGCGGAGTGGCGCAAGGCGACTGCCAGCGGCGACAACGGCCAGTGCGTCGAGGTGGCGACCAACCTTCCCGACGTCGTGGCGGTGCGTGACAGCAAGCACCCGAACGGATCCGCCCTGGTCTTCACGCACCAGGAGTGGCGGGCGTTCCTGCACGGAGCCACCCACGGCGAGTTCAACATCTGACCGCACAGCGCCCTCCCGGCCCATCCGCCAGGTCCGCCGTCGCGAGGACCACGGATCACACCAACATCCTGACGACCCATAACCTCGCTCGTCACCCTTGGTTACCCTGGCGGGAACGCTTGAGCATCGGATCCGACTGCTCGTCCGGTGGTTGTCGGCCTCAACTCGCTCAACGCCGGGGTGCAGGAGGCCACCTGCCAAGGGGCGCGGGGGAGCTCGGCTCCCCCGCACAGTGCAGCCCGAGCCGGTACGCGCGAAGCGCGCCCATCGTCGAGGGCCACCCCGTCAGGACCTTCGTCTAGTCGTCGCCCTCGACGCGCATGACGCTGGCCACCGCGCGGACGATGTCCAGGTCGCGGAGGCCCTCCATGGTGGCCGTCAGAGCCGCGTCGGTGGCCCGGTGGGTGACGATGACGAGCTGGGCGTCGTCGCCGTGGCCTTCCTGGCGCACCGTCTGGATCGAGACGTCGTGCTTGGAGAACAGCTCCGCCACCCGCGCCAGCACGCCGGGCTTGTCGGCCACGTCCAGCGCGACGTGGCAGCGCGTGACCGTCTCGCCCATCGGGTGGACCGCCAGGTCGGCGTAGGTGGACTCTTCGGGGCCGCGGGTGCCGGCGAGGCGGTTGCGCGCGACCGCGACCAGGTCTCCGAGCACCGCGGACGCCGTGGGCGCGCCGCCCGCGCCCTTGCCGTAGAACATGAGCTGCCCGGCCGACTCGGCCTCGACGAAGACCGCGTTGTACGCCTCGCGGACCCCGGCCAGCGGGTGGCTCCGGGGGATCATCGCGGGGTGCACCCTGACCCCGATGGTGCGGCCGTCGTCGGAGCGGGCGCAGATGGCGAGCAGCTTGATGACGTAGCCCATCGCCTTGGCCGAGGCGACGTCGGTGGCGGTGATCTCGGTGATGCCCTCGCGGTGCACCTCGGCGGCCGTCACACGGCTGTGGAAGGCCAGCCCGGCCAGGATCGCGGCCTTGGCGGCGGCGTCGAAGCCCTCGACGTCGGCGGTGGGGTCGGCTTCGGCGTAGCCGAGAGTCTGGGCCTCTTCCAGGGCGTCGGTGAAGGACGCGCCCGTGGAGTCCATCTTGTCGAGGATGTAGTTGGTGGTGCCGTTCACGATGCCGAGCACGCGCTTGACGTGGTCTCCGGCCAGCGACTCGCGCAGGGGGCGCAGCAGCGGGATGGCGCCCGCGACGCTGGCCTCGAAGTAGAGGTCGCCGTTGCCTGCGCGGGCGGCCTCGTGCAGCGTCGCGCCGTCTTCGGCCAGGAGCGCCTTGTTGGCGGTGACGACGGACTTGCCCTTGCCGAGGGCGGCCACGATCAGCGACCGGGCGGGCTCGATGCCGCCGATGACCTCGATCACGATGTCGACGTCGTCGCGGGTGACGAGCGACTCGGCGTCGGTGGTGAACAGCCCGGGATCGATCTCGACGTCGCGCTTGCGGCCCAGGCGGCGGACGGCGACGCCCGCCAGTTCCAGCGGCGCCCCGATGCGGGCCGCCAGGTCGCCGGCCTGCTCGTGCATGAGCCTGATGACCTGCGAGCCCACCACGCCACAGCCCAGCAGGGCCACTTTCAGCGGTTTCACAGCTGCCCCCTCAACAGGTCGTCCTCGGTCTCGCCTTGCACGATCACCCGGGCCTTGCCGCCCGAGACGGCGACCACCGCGGGCTTGGGCAGGTAGTTGTAGTTGCTGGCCAGCGACCGGCAGTAGGCGCCGGTCGCGGCGATCGCGATCAGGTCGCCGGGCGCGAGGTCGGCGGGCAGGAAGCAGTCGCGGACGATGATGTCGCCGCTCTCGCAGTGCTTGCCGACGATCCGGCTCAGCATCGGCTCGGCCGTGCTCTCGCGGCTGGCGAGCACGGCGGTGTACTCGGCGCCGTACAGGGCGGTGCGCACGTTGTCGCTCATCCCGCCGTCGACGCTGACGTACGTGCGCAGCCCCTCGACGTCCTTGACGGTTCCGACCTCGTAGAGCGTGATGCCGCCGGGCCCGATGATGGTGCGGCCCGGCTCCACGGTCAGCCGTGGCACCGGCAGCTTCGCGTCGCGGCAGAGCCTGGTGACGATCTCGCGCAGGCTGTCGGCGAGCTCCTTGAGGTCGGGGGCCTCGTCGCCCTCGACGTACGCGATGCCGTACCCGCCGCCGAGGTCCAGTTCGGGCAGGACGACGCCGTGCTCGTCCTTGATCTGCACGAGCAGCGCGGCCAGGCGGCGCGCGGCCACCTCGAAGCCGGCGGTGTCGATGATCTGCGAGCCGATGTGTGAGTGCAGGCCGACGAGTTCCAGCTGCGGGAGCGCCAGGACGCGGCGGACGGCCTCGGCCGCGGCGCCGGTGTTCAGCGACAGGCCGAACTTCTGGTCGTCGTGGGCGGTGGCGATGAACTCGTGCGTGTGCGCCTCGACCCCGGTGGTCACCCTGATCATGACCTTGGGACGCTTGCCGTGCTGCTCGGCCAGGTAGCCGAGCCTGGCGATCTCCTCGTAGGAGTCGACCACGATGTGCCCGACCCCGGCTTCCAGCGCCCTGGTGAGCTCGGCCGCGGACTTGTTGTTGCCGTGCATGGTGATGCGCTCGGGCGGGAACCCGACGCTGAGCGCCACCGCCAGTTCGCCGCCGCTGGCGACGTCGAGGCCGAGCCCCTCTTCCGCAAGCCAGCGGACGACCTCCTTGCACAGGAACGCCTTGCCGGCGTAGTGCACCTCGGAGCCCGCGAAGGCGGCGGCGTAGTCGCGCATACGGGAGCGGACGTCGTCCTCGTCGAGGACGTACAGCGGAGTGCCGTGCTCGCGGGCGAGGTCACGGACGTCCATCTGGCCGATCGTGAGCGTGCCGTCGGCCCGGCCCGACGTTCGGGGCCAGATCGCGGGGTTGATCCGGTTGAGGTCGTCGGGCGCCAGCGGAGGGCGCTCATGGGGCAGCATCTCGGCGTGCCTGTCCCCGGCGGGATGGACGAATCGACTCACCCGAACGAGGCTATCGGAACCGCCGCTCCTCTCGGACCGCTGCCCACGTATCGAGACACCATCCGCCCCAGAAGTGGGATATTTTCACACGATTCGTTGTTTGGCCGGATATTTTGCGACCCATCACAGCCGTTCCGGCCCTGGCAGCACCCCGCGCACCGCGGCGGCCAGCCGCACCCGCGCGGTGTGCACCGGCGCGGGCGCCTCGTCCCCCCTCGGGACGGCGGGCGCCAGCTCGTGCGCGTCGTGGTAGGCCAGGGCCAGTCGCACCAGGTAGGGCTCCCATCCGGCGTCGCGGCTCACCAGCCGTCCCGGGATCTCGGCCAGCACCCGCAGCACGGCCCGGTCGCGGACGTCGTCCAGCAGCTCGGGCCGGAACCCCGCCGCGGGCACCCCGAGGTCGCGGGCCCACCTGAGCACGGCCGCGGCCCGCGCGTGCCCGTAACGCACCACGAACCCGGGGTTGTCCCAGGTACGCGGCAGATCGGGCCAGACGTCCGGCAGATCCAGCGCGGGCGTCTCGTCGAGCAGCGCCCCCGGCACGTCCACGACGATCCGCAGGAAGCCGTTGCGCAGCACCTCGCACCCCGGAATCCGGGCGGCCAGGACCTCGGGCGGGATCCCGCGGCGCAGCGCGGCGGCCGAGACGTAGACGGCCTCCCGCTCCCACGTCCCCTCGGGCACCGGCGGCTCCCCCAGCACCTCGGCGAGCCGCCCGGGCGTCACGCGAGCCTCAGATGAGCGCGTGCGGCTCGGCGGAGCCGTACTCGACGAGCTGCGCCGCGCCCAGCAGCCACCGGTCCTCGTCACGCACCCGGACGTAGCCGAACCGGTCGGCGGAGAAGACCTTGACCCCGTCGGCGCGGCACTGCCGCATCATGACCTCGTCCCAGCCCTCGGTGAGGTCGGCGAAGCCCAGCTCGCGCAGGGTGTTGCGGCGGGCGAGCAGGGTGGCGCCGATGATCTCGGGCAGGTAGGAGTACTCGGCGTCGGGCTGCTTGAGCAGCGTCGCCTGCGGCTTGCGCAGGTGCGCGTAGAAGGCGGCCTTGCCGACGATGTCGGCGGTGCTGAACAGGAAGGCCCGGCTCAGGTCCGACAGGTAGTGGGTGCCGTAGACGTCGCGCGGGTCCATCACCGCCACCAGGTCGGACTCGCACAGGTCGAGCCCGCGGCCGAGCATCGCGCCGGTGGAGCGGGCGGCGTGGAGGTGACGGAAGACGACGTCGACGTCCGGTAGGACGTCACGCGCCCGCTGCTCGGCGTCCGGAGGGCCGAACAGCACCAGCTGCGAGACCCCCGACTGCCGCGCGACCTGGGCCAGGGCGTGTTCGAGCAGCGACGGGTCGGTGACGGGCAGCAGCACGGAGACGTTCAGCGTGGCGCGGGCGCCCGGCAGGCCGATGGCGTCGAGCAACTGGTCGACCCGCTCGGTCATGGTCCCGCCCAGGTAGGCGCGGCGCATCGCGACGTGCGCCCTGCGCGAGTCGGGCTCGGCGCCGATCGACGTGCCGCAGGCGGCGATCTCGGCGAGCCGCCACTGCGGCGTGCCGGGCGGCACCTCGACGGCGGCGGGCCACCGGTAGGACGTCAGCACGTCCGGATAGCTCAGGTGGTCGGGCAGGAGCTGCTCCAGCGTGAGCACCCGATCGACCCGGCCGCCCGACAGCGGCATCGGGTTGTGCACGCGCGGCTGCACGCCGAACTGCAGGCGCGGCCAGCCCACGGTCAGGTCGGTGGTGAAGCGGTGCTCGAACAGCTCGGCGGCGGCCGCGTAGTCGGCCACGTCGCCCCCCGTGTGCCAGAACACGGTGCGGATGCCGCGCTCGGCGCACCAGGCCAGCAGCGCCCTGAGGCCCTCGCCCGGCTCGCCGACCAGCTCCTCCACCCACGGCCCCTGCGTGACGGACTCGACCACGAGCAGGTGCGGCACCTCCAGCGGCAGCACCCTGGCGAAGTCGCGCGGCGTGAAGCCGGTGGTCTGCCGCCACTCGTAGCGCAGCAGCGCCTCGACGTGCGGGTCGGCGACGACGGCGGCGGTCAGGTGCGGACGGGTGTTCGGGCCGGTCGGCACCCGGAACGGCTTGAGCTTGAACGAGGCCCCTTCCAGGACCCTGGTGGAGGTGGTGGCCTGGAAGGCGGCACCGGGCCTGTCGGCCTTCTGGCCGGCGGCGACGGGCTTGCGCTTGGGCGCGACGGGCCGCTTGACCGGCTTGGCCGCGCCCTTCAGCCCCCTGGCCAGGCGGACCGGGTTGCTCTTGCCGCTCTTGATGGCGTCGCCGAGGCGGTTCCAGCGGGCGACCTTGATCGAGGAGAGCTTCCAGTTGGCCACCTCGGCCTGGTAGCGCTGCTCGGCCAGCTCCTTGCGGAGCTTCTCGGCGGCGGCGCGCTCATCCTCCAGCTGCTCCTCGGCCGCGCTGAGCCGCTCGGCCAGCGTCCGGGCCTCTTCCGCGCTCTGGTCGGCGGCGGCCAGCTTCGCCTGGGCGGCGTCGAGCAGCCTGGCCAGCTCGGCGGCGTGCTCCGCCTGGGCGATCGCCTCACGCAGTGCCCTGCGCGTGCTTTCCAGCTCGGTTGACAACTGGACCTCCGCTCTCTCAGCCCGGCAAAGGATACTCTTTTGCGGGAAGCGTCTCGAAGGGATGAGATCCGGTGCAGTTCAATGTGCGGCCCTATGTCTGCGGCGCTCTCGGCCGGATCGACCCCGTCATGCTCGGCAAACTGGCGGGATCGGGCCCGAGGGTGCGTCCCGCGTTGCAGACCGCCGAGGCCGCTCTCTTCAGCACGGCTCCCCTGCCGCCGTACCACCGAGGCGAGGGCACGTTCGCGTTCTCCTGGGGCGAGCGTCGCCCGTCGGGCCCCAGCGAGTGGATGACGATCGCCGAGACGTACGAGACTCCCGGGCTGATCGGCGACGGCAGGCGGGTCACGCTGCACGCGGGCGCGCTCGGCCTGGTCGACGTCTACTACGTGCGGCTGGGCGAGGCGGTCTACTTCTCCTCGCTGATCAAGCCGCTGCTGTCGCTGGTGCCGATCGAGCTCGACTGGTCGGCCTGGGCGTCCATCCTCCAGGTGACCTTCCCGCTCGGCGACGCCACGCCGTACCAGCAGGTCAAGCGGCTGCCCGGGTCGAGCGCGCTGGTCTTCGAGGAGGCCCTGTCGACCGAGCGCAGGCTGCCGCGCTGGCTGCGCAGCGAGCCGTACGAGGCGTGGACCAGCGCGAACGAGATCCTGGAGATCCTGCACGAGGTCTACAAGGAGTACGACGGGCGCAGGCTGCTGGTGCCGGTCAGCGGCGGGTACGACTCGCGGCTGCTGGCCAGCGTGGCCATGGCCCGCGGCGCGGACGTGGAGTCCTGGACGACCAGCCCCGACGACGGCACCGACACCGACATCGCGTTCGCCAGGGCGATCACCCGCGAGCTGGGCATCCCGCACCGCGTCATCACCCAGGACCCCGCCGACTACCCGGCCGACGCCCGGGAGGTGGCGCGCAGGCTGGAGTATCTGACGCCGCACCACGCCTGGTACGCGCCGTTCGCCAAGGAGGTGCACGGGGCCGGGCGGGTCCTGGTCGACGGGCTGGCGGGCGGGCCGCTGCTGAAGAACTTCATGGTCAGCGGGGCCGCGCTGGAGGCCACCTCGCAGGCGGAGCGGTCGGCGGCGATCCTGAACTCGCTGTCGCTGGGCACGCCGTCGCAGCCGTTCCTGTCACCGCGGGCGCTGGTGTGGATGGAGGAGGCGGTCAGGGAGCAGTTCACCGCCGCGACCTCGATGCTGCACGGCCACCGGGCCGAGCTGCCGCTGTCGGTCCTGCACACCCGCACCGTGCGCGGCATCGCCCGCTCCGCGGTCAACCTGGTGGGCCCGGAGGCGTCGTTCGCGGCGCCGTTCATCCATCCGGAGTTCTTCGACGCGGCCCTGTCGGTGGGCGTGGCCCGCAAGGACAAGGGCCGCTTCTACCGCGAGCTGCTGCACGCGGCCAACCCGCGGGTGGCGGCGCTGCCGTCCACGAACGTGGTGAAGCAGCCGCTCCAGCGGGTGCCGCTGCGCTCCACGGCCGCTCCGGCGCGTCAGTACTCGCACCAGTTGCTGGAGACGCTCGCCTCGCGGGTTCCCGGGCTGCTGTCGGACGAGTTGTGCGAAGTGATCTCCGGTGGACCCGACGCGTTGACGCGTTTCAATGGGTGGAACGACCGGTTCTGGGTGCGCGGGCTGGTGCTGTTCGGGCTCTGGTTGAATGACATGGAAAACGACCTGGTAGACGTGACGCCGCCGTTCTAGGTGAACCGTGGGTAACAGGACGATTACACCGCGATCTCGTGGGTATTAAAGGTCCCACAGCAATAGCGGGTTCCGGAAAGCCAACGGGCTGGTAGTGTTCGGCCCGTAAGCGCCGCACAAGCGGGCACCGGATCACAAATCCGGTCCGTCAAGGGCATGGAGTTCGCAGGGATGACGACTCCAGGCGGCGCGGTCACCAGATAAACGCCGGGGTAACCGGTGACTTCGTCCTGCCCACATCTCTTCCTGTGAGCGACATATGATCAACACATCCCCAACACCGGAGCCGATCTCGGAGGCGTTCGTCTCCGAGGATCCCTCCTGGTACAAGCGGGCGGTGTTCTACGAGGTACTCGTCCGGGGGTTCAAGGACTCCAACGGCGACGGCACCGGCGACCTGCGCGGTCTCATCGAGAAGCTCGGGTACCTGGAGTGGCTGGGTGTCGACTGCCTGTGGCTGCTCCCACTGTACGAGTCACCGCTGCGCGACGGCGGCTACGACATCTCCGACTACATGAAGATCCTGCCTGACTTCGGGGATCTTGGGGATTTTGTTCAGCTGATCGAGAAGGCTCACGAGCGCGGGCTGCGGATCATCACCGACCTGGTAATGAACCACACAAGCGACCGTCATCCCTGGTTCCAGGCGTCCCGCCACGACCCCGAGGGGCCGTACGGCGACTTCTACGTGTGGGCCGACGAGCCGACCGGGTTCCCCGACGCGCCGATCATCTTCATCGGCGCCGAGGAGTCCAACTGGACCTACGACCCGGTGCGCAAGCAGTACTACTGGCACCGCTTCTTCCACCACCAGCCGGACCTGAACTACGACAACCCGGCCGTGCAGGAAGCCATGCTGGAGGTCCTGCGCTTCTGGCTGGACCTGGGCATCGACGGCTTCCGCCTGGACGCCGTGCCGTACCTGTTCGAGCGCGAGGGCACCGCGTGCTCGGGGCTGCCGGAGACGCACGCGTACCTGAAGAAGATCCGCGCCGAGGTCGACCGCCTCTACCCCGACCGGGTGCTGCTCGCCGAGGCGAACGGCTGGCCCGAGGACGTCGTCGAGTACTTCGGCGACCCCACGGCCGGCGGTGACGAATGCCACATGGCCTTCCACTTCCCGCTGATGCCGCGCATCTACATGTCGGTCAAGAAGGAGACCCGCGAGCCGATCTCCGAGATCATGTCGCGCACTCCCAAGCTGCCCGAGACGGCCCAGTGGGGCATCTTCCTCCGCAACCACGACGAGCTCACGCTCGAGACGGTGACGGAGGAGGAACGCGACTACATGCACAAGGAGTACGCCAAGGACCCGCGCATGCGCGCCTACCTGGGCATCCGCCGCAGGCTCGCGCCGCTGCTCGACAACGACCGGGACCGGATCGAGCTGTTCACGGCCCTCCTGCTGAGCCTGCCGGGTTCGCCGATCATGTACTACGGCGACGAGATCGGCATGGGCGACAACATCTGGCTCGAAGACCGCGACTCCGTCCGGACGCCGATGCAGTGGAGCCCCGACCGCAACGCCGGCTTCTCCGCCGCCGACCCCGGGCGGCTGTACCTGCCCGTGGTCATGGACCCGATCTACGGCTACCAGGCGGTCAACGTGGAGGCGCAGCAGAAGAACGAGGGCTCGCTGCTCCACTTCACCCGCCGCATGCTGGAGATCCGCCGCAACCACCCGGTCTTCGGCATCGGCGCGTACACCGAAATGTGGTCGTCGAACCCGTCCGTGCTCACGTTCGTGCGCGAGGACCGCGACGACATCATGCTGTGCGTGAACAACCTGTCGAAGTACCCGCAGCCGGTCGAGCTGGACCTGCGGCGCTTCGAGGGGATGACGCCCGTCGAGGCGCGCGGCGGAGTGCACTTCCCGCAGATCGGCGAACTGCCGTACCTGCTGACGCTGCCGGGCCACGGCTTCTACTGGTTCGCGCTCAAGCCCTAGCTTTGAGCTAGCGCGAGGCGACGGGAACCTGGGCACGGGCCGCGCGGCGGGCCGGGATGAGCGCCACCGCGAGGGCCGTGCCCACGGCGATCAGCACCGCGACCACCAGGGTCAGCACCGAGGGCGGGCGGCCGATGCCCGCCCCCACCCCGCTCGTGTGCCCCTGCAGGTCGATCAGCCCGGTCACGACCGAGGCCCCGGCGGCGGTGCCCGCCACGACGCCGAGCACGACGAGCAGCCCGGTGCCCGTCACGAGCGTGGCCATGACCTGCCGGGGTGTCAGCCCCATCGCCTTCAGCACGGCCAGGTCGAAGGCGTGGTCACGCAGCCCGAGCGCGCTGGCGGTGAGCAGGTTCGCCAGGCCGATCAACGTCAGGACGGCGATCAGCGCCACGATCACCACCCGGATGATCGACAGCCGGTCGGCGGGGTTGACCGCCCGCTGCACGTCCAGGCTCTCCCCGGACGCGGCCAGCAGCCTCGCACGCACCTCGGCCGGGTCCGCGCCGGGCCGCAGCGCCAGCGCGTAGAACTCGGGTGGCACGGAGTCCTTGGCCGCCAGGCTGTCGAGCCCGACCGAGAGCACCTCGCCGTCGGAGTCGGGCTCCACGGTCCGGCCCACCACCCGGACGATCAGCGGCGTGCCGCCCACGGTCAGCCGCACCCGGTCGCCGATCTTCACGCCCAGCAGGTCGAGCAGCCCCTGGCCGGCGACGGCCTCGCCCTGATCGCCGTACGCGCGCCCCTCGACCACCGGGTACGGGTACGGCTCCGTCGAGCTGCCGATGGCCCGCACCCTGACCGAGCGCGCCTCTCCCGGCGCCAGCGCGTTCACCTCGGTGCCCGGATAGACGGTGCGGACGTCCTTGTCGTGTTCCGCGATGCTCTGGGCATCGGCCGGCTCGAGCTTGCCCGGCCTGACGTACAGGCCAGCGTGCTGGCCCACCTGCTCGGGGTGGCTGAGGAAGTTGTCGAGCGTGGCCCACACGCCGAGCCCGATCGTGATCATCATCATCGGGACGGCCAGGCCGAACGCGGTCAGGAACGCGGGCACCCGCCGGGTGAAGGCGTCTCGGGTGCCGAGGATGAGCGCGGGCGGCAGCCGGACCAGCAGGGCCAGCCTGGCCAGCCGTGACAGGTGGCCGCGCGGCGGGGCGGCGGGCGCGTCCGGGATGGGCGGGGTGCGCCCGCCGCGCCACGCGGGCAGCCCCACGGCGGCGAGCACCACCAGCGCCGTGCCCGCGACGAGGGCGAGCACGGGCATCGGCGCGACCGAGGTGGCGCCGAGCACGGCCACCGTCGCGCCCCACCCGATCAGCGTGCCGACGCCGATGCCGAGCAGGCCCAGGGCTCCGTGCTCGACCAGCAGCAACAGCGCCACCTGCCCCCTGGTGAAGCCCATGGCCTTGAGCGTGGCCAGGTCGCGCAGCTGGCCGAGCACCCGGCCACCGGCCGCGTTGGCCAGCGCGAGCGCCGCGGCCACCAGGCCGACCACGCCGAACAGCGCCAGCAGCGTGCCGAGCAGCCGGTTGTCGAGCTCCATCGCGGCCCGCACCTCGCGCCAGTTGTAGACCCGCTGGAGCTGGTCCTCCAGCATGACGACCACCCGCTGCGAGACGACCTGGGTCGCGTCGGGGTCGGCCAGGCGCAGCCCGGTCACCCATTCGCTGCGGCCGAGCATGGGCTCGACCTGGTCCAGCGTGGCGGGCAGCACCCAGGCCAGGCCGGGAGTCCACTCCGGGTAGAAGCCCTGTTCCGCGGAGTCGGCGATGCCGCGCACGTACAGCGTGTGGCGCTCGCCGCTGAGCGCGATGACCGTGAAGGGGGCGCCGGGCCTGAGCCGCAGCGCGCGGGCGAAGGAGTGCTCGACCACCACGCCGTCGGGCTGTGACCGGTCCAGCCACTGCCCCTCGACCACCACCGGGTGCGCCACCTGCGGCTGCGTTTCCGGCATGGCGCGCAGCGCGGCGGGGTCCTTCTTGCCGTCCTGCACCACGGTGACGGGCGCCGACCGGTAGGGGCCGGCCGTCTGGGTGACGCCGTCGATGTCGTGGAAGCGGGCCTGCGGGCTGTCGCGGGTGTAGAGCCAGACGTGCGCGCCGTCGGTCTGCGCGAACAGGCTGCGCCACGGGTTGGTGCCGTCCTCCAGCAGGGTGACGGCGGTGATCAGGGCGGCCACGATCCCGGCCACGACCAGCACGGTCAGCGCGGCCTGGCCCTTCCTGGCGCGCAGGTCGGCCCTGATCCACCGGCTGCCCGCCCGTGCTGTGCTCATGGGGTGCTGCTCATCGGAGGTCGATCACCTGTCCGGCGGTGCCGGTGCGCCTGCGGGCGATCCGGCCGTCGTCGACGATCTCGCCGTCGAACAGCGAGACCAGGCGGTCGGCGAGGCCGGCCACGCGGGCGTCGTGGGTGACCATGATGATCGTCTGGCCTTCCTTGTGCACCTCGCCGAGCAGCCGCAGCACGTCGCGGGTGTTGCGGCTGTCGAGGTTGCCCGTCGGCTCGTCGGCGAGCAGCACGCTCGGCTGGTTGGCCAGCGCCCTGGCCAGCGCGACGCGCTGCTGCTCCCCGCCGGACAACTGGGCGGGCGCGGCGTCGGCGCGCTCGGTGAGGTTGAGCGCGCCGAGCAGGTGCTCCCTGCGCTCGCGGGCGTCCTTCGGGGACGCGCCGGCCAGCAGCGCGGGCAGTTCCACGTTGTCGGCGACGGTCATGTTGGCGACCAGGTTGAAGAACTGGAAGACGAACCCGATCTTCTTGCGCCGCAGCAGCGCCCAGGCGCTCTCGGAGAGCGTGTCGACACGCTTGCCGTCGAGCCAGATCTCGCCGCTGGTGCGGGCGTCGAGCCCGCCGAGCATGTGCACGAGCGTGGACTTGCCCGACCCGGACGGCCCCATGACCGCGACGAACTCGCCCGGCTCGACCTGGAGGTCCACGCCGCGCACGGCGGGGACGGGCACCGCGCCGCCCGAGTAGATCTTCACCAGGTTGACCGTCTTGATCACGGGGCTCGTCACGCGAGGTCCTCCTGACAGCGTTCCAGCCAGTCGAGGTCCGCCTGCAGGTGCAGCATGGCGCCCTCGATGAGGAGGGTGGCCACCCGGTTGTCGGGGTCGGTGCGGGCGAGCAGGTCGTTGAGGTCGCCCATGAGCGAGAGGTAGTGCCGCCGCTGCCGGTTGATGAGGGCCATGCGGTCGGCGATGCCGGTGAGGGGCGCCAGGACGAGCTTCATGAAGAACTCGTCGCGCACGCGCGGGCCCTCGGTGGGCTCGTCGACCCAGATCGTGAGCAGCTCGCGGCCCTTGGCGGTGAGGTAGTAGACCTTCTTGTTCGGACGGTTGCTCTGCTCCACGTCCACGGCCCGGACGAGGCCGTCCTTCTCGAGCCTGCCGAGCGTCACATAGATCTGGCCGATGTTGGGAGACGGGTAGGCGCTGCCGAAGGTCTGTTCGAGCGCCTGCTTGAGCTCGTACCCGTGGGCGGGCTCCTTGGCCAGGAGCGCCAGCAGGTGAAGCCGCACGCCTCACCTCCCCGCTGTGTTACGTAGGCGTTACATGGTTATCCGTTGACCTCCAGATTACCTCTGTGCATAACATGAATGCATCTACCTAACACGTATGTAAACCATCCTCACCATGGAGGTAACAGGGTGAGACGCTCGTTTCCCCTCATGCTGGCCGTCCTCCTGGCGGCCGGATGCGGAACGGCGAGCGACGAGGACGGAGGCGAGACCGGGAGCACCGGCACCGGCCCGATCACCTTCGCCACCGGACGCGACACCACGGCGTACCTGCAGCCCTTGCTGGACCGCTGGAACCAGGCCCACCCGGCCGAGAAGGTGACGCTCCTCGAACTGCCCGAGGCCGCCGACGAGCAGCGCGCGCAGATGGCGGCCAACCTCCAGGCCCAGAGCACCCGGTACGACGTGCTGGGGCTCGACGTCGTATGGACCGCCGAGTTCGCGGAGAACGGCTGGATCATCCCCCTGGAGCGCGGGCTCTTCCCGCTCGACAGGTTCCTGCCGCCCGTCGTGGACACGGCGGTCTACAAGGACAAGCTCTGGGCGGTGCCGTACACCAGCAACGCCGGCCTGCTCTACTACCGAACCGATCTGATCAAGAAGCCGCCCCGCACCTGGGCGGAACTTCGCGAAAAAGCACTAGAAGTAACGAAAAAGCATGATATCGGAGGTTATGCCGGGCAGTTCCTCGCGTACGAGGGGCTGACCGTCAACTTCTCCGAGGCCGTCCAGTCGGCCGGCGGGCAGATCGTCAGCCCCGACGGCACCAAGGTGACCCTCGACCTCGCCAAGGCCAGAACCGCCCTGAACTTCCTCACCCAGGCCCTGCGCGAGGGCTGGATCCCCAAGGAGTCGCTGAGCTACAAGGAGGAGGAGTCCCGCCTGGCCTTCCAGGAGGGCCACCTCGCCTTCGCCCGTAACTGGCCGCACGCGTACGGCCCCGCCAAGGCCAAGCTCGGCGACAGGTTCGCGGTCACCAGGCTCCCCGGCCTGGACGGCCCCGGGTCCAGCTCACTCGGCGGCGTCAACCTGGCCATCAGCGCCTACTCCAGGCGCCAGCACACCGCACAGGAGTTCATCCGCTACTTCACCGGCCTCGACAACGAGCGTCGGGTGCTCACAGAAGGCTCGTTCCCGCCCGTGTGGACCGAGCTCTACGACGACCCCGAGCTGATCAGGCGCTTCCCCTACCTGCCGGTGCTCAAGGAGAGCATCCTCGCCGCCAAGGCCCGGCCGGTGAGCGCCAACTACAACCAGCTCAGCCTGGTGATCGCCAGTTCGGTCGCCAAGGGGCTCAGCCCGCCCTTCGCCGAGTCCGCCGACGACGTCGCGGCCTCCATGAAGTCAGAACTCGAAGAGATCATCAGAACCCAGTGAGGCAAGCCATGCGAAATGCCAGAGCAGCAGCGATCCTGGCCGGGCTCGCGGTAGCGGCCGCGGCCTGCGGCAACGCGCCGACGACGACGGAGCCGACCGCGTCCGGCTCGGCGTCGGCACCGGCCGGCGCCGCCAAGCCGCTCCAGGGCGTCAAGCTCGAGGTCGCCGCGAAGTGGACGGGCAAGGAGCAGAAGAACTTCGAGGAGGTGCTCAAGAAGTTCACCGAGAAGACCGGCGCGCAGGTCACCTACGCGTCCACCGGCGAGGACACCGGCGCCTACCTCGGCCCGCGCATCCAGGGCAAGAACCCGCCCGACGTGGCCATCCTGCCGCAGCCGGGCCTGGTGCAGCAGTACGCCAAGCAGAACGCGCTCAAGCCGCTGACCGACGCCGTGATCAAGGAGATCGACGCCAACTACACGCCGTACTGGAAGGAGCTGGGCTCCGCCGACGGCAAGGTGTACGGCGTGCTGGTCAAGGCCGCGCACAAGTCGCTGGTCTGGTACCGCTCGTCGGCGTTCGACGAGGCCGCGGTGCAGCCGCCCACGAACTGGGACGAGCTGATCAAGGCCGCGCAGACCATCGCCGACTCCGGAACCGCGCCCTTCTCGCTCTGCGGCGCGCACGGCTGGACCCTGACCGACCTGTTCGAGAACGTCTACCTGTCCACGGCGGGCCCGGAGAACTACGACAAGCTCTCCAAGCACGAGATCCCGTGGACAGACCCATCGGTGGCCACCGCGCTGGAGAAGATCCAGCAGATCGTCGGCAAGAAGGAGTTCGTGCTCGACGGCACCTCGGGCGCGCTGCAGACCGACTTCCCCACCTGCGTCACCAAGGTCTACAGCACGAAGAAGGCGGCCATGGTGATCGAGGCCGACTTCGTGGCCACGGAGGCCACCCAGTCCGGCGCGAAGGTGGGCGAGGAGGCCAAGGTCTTCCCGTTCCCGAAGGTGGGCGACACCGCGCCGGTCATCCTCGGCGGCGACGTCGGGGTCGCGATGAAGGACTCCCCCGGCGCCATGGCCCTGCTGCAGTTCCTCGCCTCCACCGAGGGCGGGTCGATCTGGGCGAAGCTGCCCGGCTACCTCTCGCCCAACAAGAACGTCTCCCCCGACAACTACCCGGACCCGCTGACCAAGCAGCTCGGCCAGACCATCATCTCGGCCGGCGACTCCGTCCGGTACGACATGTCCGACCTCGCGCCGAGCGCCTTCGGCGGCACCGACGGCAAGGGCGAGTGGAAGGTGCTGCAGGACTTCCTGCGCAACCCCAGTGACATCAAGGGCGCCCAGACCAAGCTCGAGGACGAGGCCAAGAAGGCCTGGAAGTAAGAGGTAAGGCCGTGACCGAACGGTTGGACGGCCCGCAGGACCCGCCTTCGGGCGGGTCCCCCACCGGACCGGCTGAAACCCCCCGCACTCGACGACGCCTCGGCCCCTCCCCGGCGGTCGCCATCGCCTTCCTCCTCCCAGCTGCCCTGCTGCTGGGCGTCTGGGTGGTCTACCCGATCGTCTACTCCGTCTTCCGCAGCCTGTTCGACGCGTCGGGCAGCGGATTCGTCGGGCTGGGCAACTACACCACGATCTTCACCGACCGCGGCATGCTGACCACGGTCCGGAACAACCTCATCTGGGTGGTCGTCGCGCCGATCGTGGTCACCACGCTGGGGCTGATCTTCGCGGTGCTGACCGAGCGCCTCAGGTGGTCGACCGCGTTCAAGCTGATCGTGTTCATGCCGATGGCGGTCTCGCTGATGGCCGCCGGCGTGATCTTCCGTCTCGTCTACGACGAGGACCCCGGCAAGGGCGTGGCGAACGCCGTCCTGACCACCGTGCACGACACGTTCTCCTCGTCCCAGGGCTACCCGGAGGCGCGCCCACGCGAGGGCGACCAGTCGTCGGTCGTGGCCGACAAGGGCGCCGTCGTCACCAAGCAGCCCGTCCAGGCGGGCCAGCCGGTGCTGATCCCGATCGTCGGGATCAAGCAGGAGATCATGCCGGGCAACGCGCAACCCGCCAAGTCCCCGCCGGGCGGCGGCGGGCTGTCGGGGACGGTCTGGTTCGACTTCACGCCGGGAGGCGGCGGCAAGAACGGCGCCGTCGACCCCAAGGAGAAGGGCCTGCCGGGGATGACCGTGGAAGCGGTCAAGGACGGCCAGGTCGCCGGCACCGCCACCACCGCCGACGACGGCTCGTTCCGCTTCGAGGGACTGCCCGCGGGCTCCTACGTGGTACGGCTCCCGCAGTCGAACTTCGAGGCGTCCTACCGCGGCCTGACCTGGCTCGGCCCGACCCTCATCACCCCGGCGATCATCGGCGCGTTCGTCTGGGTGTGGGCCGGTTTCGCGATGGTGCTGATCGCGGCGGGCCTCGCGGCCATCCCACGTGACGCGCTGGAGGCCGCCCGCATCGACGGCGCCACCGAGTGGCAGGTGTTCCGCCGGATCACCGTGCCGCTGCTGTCGCCGGTGCTGCTCGTCGTCTTCGTGACGATGATCATCAATACGCTGAAGGTGTTCGACCTGGTGTTCATCATCGCGCCGCCGTCCGTCCAGCCGCAGTCGAACGTGATCGCGCTGGAGATGTGGCGGGTGTCGTTCGGCGGCGGGAACAACCAGGGGCTGGGCAGCGCGCTCGCGATCTTCCTGCTCGTCCTGGTCCTTCCCTTCATGATCATGAACATCCGCAGGTTCAGAAGGGAGAACACATGACCACCGCAACGGCCGAGGCGCACGTGGCCCGGCATACAGGGGCGCCGCGCAGGGGCGTGCTCGGCCGGATCGTCGACCGCCTCGGAGGCGGCGCCGTCCAGGTGGTGATGGTCGTGCTGGGCCTGTTCTGGCTGGTGCCGACGCTCGGCCTGCTGGTCGTCTCGCTGCGCACGGTGGAGGTCAACAACGCCGAAGGCTGGTGGACGGTCTTCACCAAGCCGGCCGAGCTGACCATCAAGAACTACCGCGACCTGCTGGCCAGCGGCTTCACCGCGTCCTTCTGGAACACCGTGCTGATCACGGTGCCGACCACGATCCTGGTGATCGGCATCGCCGCGATGGCCGCCTACGCCTTCGCCTGGATGGAGTTCCCCGGCCGCGACCTGCTCTTCCTCATCGTCGTCGGGCTGTTGATCGTGCCGATCCAGATCGCGCTGATCCCCGTCGCCGTCTTCTACGGCAACGTAGGGATCTTCGGCTCGATCCCCGGCGTGGTCCTGTTCCACGTGGCGTTCGGACTGCCTTTCGCGATCTTCCTGCTCAGGAACTTCTTCGTCGGCATCCCGTCCTCGCTGCTGGAGGCGGCCCGCATGGACGGCGCGCCCGAGTGGAAGATCTTCGCGTCGGTGGTGTTCCCGCTGGGCAAGCCGGCGATCGCGTCGCTCGGCATCTTCCAGTTCCTGTGGGTGTGGAACGACATGCTCATCGCGCTGGTCTTCGCCAACACCGACAACCAGCCGATGACCAAGGCCCTGCAGTCTCAGATGCGGCAGTTCGGGTCCAACGTGGACATCCTCTCGTCGGGAGCCTTCCTGTCGCTGATCATCCCGCTGATCCTCTTCTTCGCCTTCCAGCGGTACTTCGTCCAGGGCATGATGGCCGGCTCGGTCAAGTAACCGCACTTGTGATCATTCTGGTACGGCCTGTACCCCGGTTTCGGGCACGGGCCGTACCAGACCTGGATAGGCTCAACGGCCATGGCCGGACGTCCACTACACGAAGTCGTTGAAGCCGGATGGGCCCGTGCGCTCGAGCCCGTCTCCGAGCGGATCTCCCACATGGGCGAGTTCCTGCGCACGGAAATCGCCGAAGGCAGGCAGTACCTCCCCACGGGCGCGAACGTCCTGCGCGCGTTCAACCAGCCCTTCGACGAGGTGAAGGTGCTGATCGTGGGCCAGGACCCGTACCCCACTCCCGGCCACCCGATCGGGCTGTCGTTCTCGGTCGCCGCCGACGTGCGGCCGCTGCCGGGCAGCCTGCTCAACATCTACAAGGAGATGGAGAGCGACCTCGGGCTCCCCCGCCCGTCCAACGGCGACCTGACCCCCTGGGCCGAGCAGGGAGTCCTGCTCCTCAACAGGGTGCTCACCGTCATGCCGGGCAAGCCCGCCTCGCACCGCGGCAAGGGCTGGGAAGAGGTCACCGAGCAGGCCATCCGCGCCCTCGTCGACCGCGGCAAGCCGCTGGTCGCCATCCTGTGGGGCCGCGACGCCCGCAACCTCGCCCCCATGCTCGGCAGCGTGCCGCGCATCGAGTCGGCCCACCCGTCGCCGCTGTCGGCACGAAGCGGATTCTTCGGCTCCCAGCCCTTCAGCCGGGCAAATCAGCTCCTCGTCCAGCAAGGCGCAACCCCTGTGGAGTGGAAGCTCCCGTAGCATCTCCTCCCATGAGCGATAAACCAAGCTTCCTGCGCCTCACCGTCGAACTGACCGTCGAAGTGCTCGACGTCGACGCGCTGCAGGCAGCGGCGCTGGCCGAGATCCGGCACCCCGAGGCCGATCTGAGCGACGAGGAGCGGGCCGAGCAGGCCGACCTCGTCTCCTCCGACGAGACCGGCGCGTCCGCGCTGCAGTGGCTGATCGAGCCCGACCACGTGCTCGCGCTCGTCGACCACATCGACGAGATCGAGCCTCGTGAGGCCATGCTGGGCGTGGAACCGTCCGAGGGGCCCAGCGAGGAAGACGACGAAGAAGCGCACGCCCACTGACTTTGCCGCCGATGGCCACGGCGCCGCCGCGCGTCGTGGCCATCGGCGTGCCCTCCGCTAAGCTCGGACCCGGCCCAGCCGTCATCCCTCCGGGAGGCATCTCGTGATCGTCGCCTTCTCCATCACCCCGCTCGGCGTAGGCGAAGGCGTCTCCGAGCCCGTGGCGCGGGCCGTCAAGGTCGTCCGCGACAGCGGGCTCCCCAACCGGACCGACGCCATGTTCACCACCGTCGAGGGTGACTGGGACGAGGTCATGGGCGTCATCAAGCAGGCGGTCGACGCGGTGGCGGAGGTGGCTCCTCGGGTGAGCCTCGTCCTCAAGGCCGACCTCCGCCAGGGGGTCACGGACGGGATGACGAGCAAGCTCGAGTCCCTGGAACGCCACCTCCCCTGACCGCCCGGGCGTGACGTCTGTCACAACCACGCGCGCGACGCCTGCTGTGTGTGCCGATGTCAGGCTTTGAACGAGGACAGGCGAGCGGTGCCGAGGGTCTGCTCCGCGCCGAACTCCTCGAAGGTGCTCTCGTGGCGGAAGCCGAGGCGGGCGGCGAGTTTCAGAGAGCGCTCGTTCGCGGTCTGGGTCACCACCAAGACCGGCTGGTCGGGGAGCTCGTCAGCGGCGGCGCGCAGCGCGACCGTCGCGGCCTCGAACGCGAGCCCGGCGCCCCACGCACTGCGCCGCAGCACATAGGACAGTTCCAGTTCCTCGCCGTCCTCGGTGACGTGCCCGGGCCGCTCCGCGGACCGACGGTCGAGCATCAAGGTTCCGAGGAGCCGGTTCGTCGTGTTGTCGGCGATGACATAGCTGCCGGGCGTGGACGTCGCGTTGGCGGTGCCGACGGCATCGAGGTACTGCTCGACGTCGCTCCGGGGCCGCGGACCGCCGAGGTATGCCCGGACCTCGGGATCGGTGAAGAGCTCGATGAGTCCTTCGCGGTCAGCATCGTGCGCTTTGCGCAGCAGGAGTCGATCGGAGAGGACTTCCGTGGCGGACAGCGTGGGCAATCGGATCATGGGCCCCCATCCTTGCTGTGAACGCCCTGGCGTTCAACCGTGTGCACCGCACCCGCCCATGGTCGCTGGTGGCAGATACTCCTTGTCATGACCGTGATCGAAACGGAACGACTCGTCATGCGACCCCTGACCGGCGACGACTTCGACGACTACGCCGAGATGCTCGCCGATCCCGAGGTCGCGGGCGGGCTGGCGGAGAGCGTGGGGACCTCGCCGAGCGACGCCTGGAGGAGCCTCGCCACGTTCATCGGGCACAGGGAGATCCGCGGCTACTCGCATTGGGCGCTCGTCGAGAAGGCCACGGGCCGGTTCGTCGGCCGCGCCGGGCCTTGGCGACCGCACGGCTTCCCCGGGCTGGGGGTCGGCTGGTGCCTGGCCCGCGAGCACTGGGGCAAGGGCTACGCCACGGAGGCCGCCCGCGCCGCCCTCGACTACTGCTTCGGCGCACTGGAGGCGCAGGAGGTGATCTCCCTCATCCGCCTCGGCAACGTCCGCTCCATTTCCGTCGCCGAACGCATCGGGCACCGCTATCTGCGCGACACCGACTATCGCGGACAGACCGTCCACATCTACGGCCAGCGCGCCGCCGCACGACCGTAGCCGCCCGAAATCCGCTCGGGACTCCGGGCCGGCTTCATCGGGCCGTTGATCGTGGCAGGTCAACGGTGTATCGCCCGGTCTACGGGAAGCCAGCCGCAGCGGGTCGGCGGGTGTGGAACGTTACATCGCACAGGAGGTAGCGGAAGGGCGCCACGCAGAGGAGCGAATCTCGACCGCGTTCCTGGCCAGATCCCTAGTATCGAGATATGTCTTGACTCGCCTCAGAGACGCGACATATCGTGTCGTTCGACATTGACGCGATATTACGCGTTCCGGAGGTGGACATGGAGCACGAGCGAGTACCCGTCCTCATCGTCGGCGGCGGCTACGCGGGCCTGAGCGCCGCGGCGCTGCTCGCCTGGCGCGAGGTCCCGGTCATGCTGGTTGAGAAGCATGCGAGCACTTCGATCCAGCCCAAAGCGTTCGGCGTGGGGCCCAGAGCCGTGGAGATGCTCCGGCCGGCCCACGGCATCGAGCAGGAGCTGAGCAAGATCTGGCAGGGCATCGGCGACAACATGCGCATGGCCATAGCCTCAAGCCTCACCGACCCGAACCCACGCATGATCATAGAAGACGAGTCGGAGACGTTCGCCTTCCTGGCCGACGCGACCCCCGCCGTGCGGATCGGCGCCCCGCAGGCCGAGGTCGAGCGGGTGCTCCGGGCCAAGGCCGAGGAGTTCGGGGCCGACCTGCGCTTCTCCACCGAGCTGGTCTCCCTGGAGCAGGACGCCGACGGCGTGACGGCGGTGATCCGCTCGGACGGCGTCGACAGCACCGTCCGCGCCGACTACGTGGTGGCGGCCGACGGCTACAGGAGCCCGCTGCGGAGCCGGCTGGGCATCCCGACGTCCGGCAAGGGCGAGCTGGGCCAGATGTGCTCGATCATGTTCGACGCCGACCTGACCGACCTGGTCCGCGAGCGCGAGGTGACGCTCTGGTACCTGCAGAACGAGGTCTTCACCGGCGTGTTCATCACCGGCACCGGCGTCGGCGCGCACGTGGTGGGCGTCAACTACTCCCCCGGCCAGGGCGCCGACGACTTCACCCCCGAGCGCTGCGTCGAGCTGGTGCGGCTCGCGGTAGGCGTCCCCGACCTGGACGTGCGCATCCTCGACACGACCACCTTCGCCATGGCCCACGTCCTGGCCGACCGCTACCGGGAAGGCCGGGTGTTCCTCGCCGGGGACGCGGCGCACACCATGCCCCCCACCGGCGGCCAGGGCGGCAGCACCGCGCTCCAGGACGGCTGCGACCTCGCCTGGCGCCTCTGGCTGGTCACCACCGGCCAGGCGGGCCCGGACTTCCTTGACAGCTACGACGCCGAACGCCGCCCGATCGGCGCGCTCACCGCCGACAGCCAGCTGGCCAACCTCGGCGTGCGCATGCCCCCGGCCATGCGCACCGACTACCCGGAGCCGCTCGAGGACCCGATGGAGGTCATCCTCGGCTACCGCTACCACTCCGCCGCCATCCTGGCCGAGCCCGGCGACGACGGCGCCATCACCGAGAACCCCCGCGTGCCGACCGGCCGCCCCGGCAGCCGCGCCCCGCACCTCGTCCTCGACTGGGACGGTCAGCGCATCTCCACCATCGACCTGTTCGGCTCCGGCTTCGTCCTGATGGCCAAGCAGCCCGCCGGGCAGCCGTGGCTGGAGGCGGGGCGCGTGGTCAGGGACCGGCTCGGCATCCAGCTCACCCGCCTTCTCCTGGACGACGAGCTGAAGGACGTGGACGGCCGCTGGCAGGACCGGTACGGCGTGAGCGGGGGCGGCGCCGTGCTGGTCAGGCCCGACGGCTACGTGGCCTGGCGCTCCTCGGGGCCGGACCCGGACCCGGCGTCCACCCTGGAACGCGTCCTCAGGCGGCTCCTCAACCGCTGAAGCCGTCGGACCCGGCGCTCCCCGGGGCGTCCGCTCAGAACAGCCGGAGCTGGCCGGTGCGCTGCGCCCGCGCCTCGCCGACCCGGAGCGCAACCACCGCCGCCAGCAGCAGCACCCCCGACAGCAGGCCGAGCCCCAGCAGTTCCCCGGCGAGATCCCCGACGCCCTGCCCGTCGAGCAGCGCACCACGCACGACCGCGAGACTGCCCGTAAGCGGCAGCACCGCGCCGATCGCCCGGATCCAGCCGGGCAGCGCGAACAGCGGCAGCCGGACCCCGCTGGCGAACCACATCGGGTCGTCGAGCACCGTGTAGAGGAACGCGGCGTCGCGGGAGAACATCAGCAGGCTGTTGAGAAACGCCCCCCACGCCACCGCGGGCACCAGCAGGGCCAGGAACACGACCGCGTACATGCCCGGATGGGCCACGTGCGCCACGTCCAGCACGGTGAACATCGCCACCGTGAAGCAGGCGAACAGCCACACGTTCTGCACCAGCGCGCCGAACCCGTTGGCGACGACCACGACCAGCCGGTTCGCGGGCGACAGGAACAGCAGCTCCAGGGTGCCGGTCCTGCGCTCGAAGGTGAAGTGCCAGGCCGACTGCACCAGAGAGAAGAAGAACGTGAAGCCGAGCGCCCCGGTGGCGAGGAAGGCGAGCAGCCGTTCCGGGTCGGCGGCCAGCGGCCAGCGCCCGGCGATGCCAGGCGTCTCGGCCAGCGGCCTGATCGTGTAGTAGGTCTCGGCCAGCTTCACCAACGGCCAGAGCAGCATCGAGAAGACCACCAGCTTGCTGCCGAAGATCTGGCGATGCTGCTTGAGCGCCTCCGCCCGTACGATCTTGAGTGCGTGCCTCACCTGGCCACCTGCCAGGGGATGACCAGGCACGGGCACAGGGCGCTGGGCGACGGCTCGCACGCGGCGCACAGGACCGCCCGCGCGGGGTCACACGCGGTGCACGGGGTGCCGGTTCCGCGGCGGCGGCTCGTCCAGATCACGCGACCACCGCTTCGGGACGCGCGGTGCGGTCGTTGAGCGCGAGGATCGCGTCCTCTAGGGAGGGCTCGGCGATCTCCAGACCGCCCAGCGCGCCGCCCGCCTCGATGATCGTCGTGGTGAGCGCGCCCGCCAGGTCGTCGGGGTGGCTGAGCTCGACCACCCCTCCCGGCGCCAGCCGCACCCCGGGGTCGAAGGCCAGGGCGGCGGACTCGATCTCGGGCGACAGGTTGGTGACCGTGACCCGGACCGTGCGATAGCAGCCGGTCTGCGCCATCAGCTCGGCGGGCGTGCCCTCGGCGAGGTGACGTCCCTCGCCGATCACGTAGACGTGCTCGCAGAGCTGCTCGACCTCGGCCAGGTAGTGGCTGGTGAGCAGCACCCCCTTGCCGCGCTCGGCCAGCCCGGCCACCACCCGGCGCAGGTCGCGGGCGATCGGCGCGTCGAGTCCGAGTGTGGGCTCGTCGAGCAGGAGGTAGTCGGGGTCGTTGACGAGCCCGCGGGCGATGGACAGCCGCTGGGTCATGCCTCGCGAGTACTGCTCGACCCGCGTGCCGGCGGCGTCCGACAGCCCGACGAGGTCGAGCAGCTCGGCGATCCGCGGCCTGAGCACCTTGGTGGGGATGTCGTAGAGCTGGCCGAAGTACCAGAGGTTCTCACGGCCGGTCATCCGCGCGTAGACCATGCGCTCGCCGCCCGCGATCAGGTTGATCCGCCTCCGCACGGCGTGCGGCTGCCTGATCGGGTCGAGCCCGCCGACGCTCACACTGCCGGACGTCTGGCGCAGCAGCGTGGCGAGGATCTTGATGGTGGTGGTCTTGCCCGCCCCGTTCAGCCCGAGCAACCCGGTGACCCGGCCGTTCGGGATGGCCAGGTTCAGCCCGTCGACGGCGACCTTGGCGCCGAACTGCTTGCGCAGGTTCACAGTCTCGATCATCAGTAACTCCTTTCCAGGGCTCTGCGCTCCGCCCACGGCATCGTGAGGAGCCCGGCGACGATGTATCCGGCGCTGACCAGCGCGGCGGTGGCGAGGCGTCCCGCGTCGAGGCCGGCGCCGCCGGTGAAGACGCCGCGGATCACGTCCATCGCGGCCGTCACCGGGACCACCTCGCCGAGCCACTGGAGCGCCTGCGGCAGGTACTCCCTCGGGAACGCGAACCCCGACAGCAGGGCGATCGCGTGGAAGACGGTGTTCTGCGTGATGTGCGCCTCGCCCGCGACGATCATCACGTTGCTGAGCACGACGGACATCCCGAACACGGCCAGCGCCAGCCCCGCCAGGGCGAGCACCGCGTCGGCCGCGCCCGTGACCCCGACCCGCACCCCGAACAGCGCGGCGACCCCCAGCAGGACGGCCACCTCCAGCGCGACGGCCGTGAAGGCGAACGCCGAGAACCCCAGCAGGTACGGCAGACGCCGCGCCGGGGCGACCACCAGCGCCCCCATCGTGCCCTCGCGCTGCTCCTGGATCACGGCCTTGCCCGTCCAGAGGACGCCGTGCACGACGAACATGTACGCGGCGGCGCCCACGGCGATGTACCCGAGGTAGTCGCCCGTGCCCGCCATGCCGCGGAACTCCGCGGAGATCTCACCGCCCGCGATCGCCCACAGGCCCAGGTACGCCAGGCCGACGGTGAAGACCCCCAGTAAGAGGGTGCCGACGAAGTACGACCACGGGTACGCCCGCCTTGTCACCAGCCACGACCGTCTCATGGTCGCCCACGCCACTGTCATAAGTCTCCTTTGGGAACTGACTGAGTTTCTATCAGAGACTCACTTGCGGGTAAAGTCGGGTCATGGCCAGGGAACTGCGTTCACAGGACGTCGAGTGCTCGATCGCCCAGGCGGCCGCCGTCGTCGGCGACTGGTGGAGCCTGCTCATCGTGCGGGAGGTCGCACGGGGTCATCAGCGCTTCGAGGATCTCCTGAACGAGCTGGGCATTTCCCGAAAAGTCCTGACAGAACGGCTCAAGCATCTGGTGGATCACGGGGTGCTGTCCCGCGAGCCGTACCAGACGGGGCCGGTGCGGCACGAGTACGTCCTGACGGACGCGGGCTGGGCACTGGCGCCCATGCTGATCACCATGCAGGACTGGGCGGACCGCTGGCTCCTGGGCGACGGCGCCCTCACGGGGGTCGCCGGCCCGCACAGCGCTGAGTCGGCCCGCGTCCACGCCCTGCTCGACGCCCGAATCCCGGCGCCGCTGCGCCTCCCCACCACCCGGCCTGATGACGAGCACGCGCCCCCGCTGCGCCTCCCCACCACCCGGCCTGGCGACGAGCACGCGCGCCCGCTCCTCGACGTGGTCGCGGACGCCCCGGTCACCGTGCTGTTCGGCTACCCGGCGACCGGCATGGCCACCTCGCTGCCACCCGACTGGGAGCAGGTGCCCGGCGCCACGGGATGCACCCTGGAGAACCGCCTCTTCAGGGACCGGCAGCCGGAGTTCGCCGCGGACGGCATCGCCATCCGCGGCGTCAGCACCCAGCGCCCTGACCAGCAGGCCGCCTTCGCCACCGCGGAAGGCATCCCGTTCCCGCTGCTCTCCGACATGGACCTGCACCTGACGGCGGCCCTCCGCCTGCCCACCTTCCGGGCGGGCCAGGCGCTGCGCCTCAAACGCGTGATCCTCGTGATCGACCGCCTGCGGACGATACGGCACGTCATCTTCCCCGTCGTGGACATCCCGGCCGCGATCGCCGACTCCCTGCAAGCAGCCCGCTCCGTGCTCACCTCACCCACCCGCTGAGCAGCCCGCCGTCAGCAGGTGAACCGGCCGGGCCCAGACGGGCAGCGGTGCGCGGGCCCGACGCGGCAGCCGTGCGCGGGCCCGACGCGGCAGCGGCGACGGGACCTGCCCGTCGGGGCGGGCCGCCCCCGGCCCGGCTAGGCGACGTGGAAGAGCCCGCCTTCGCCGCGTTCGGCGACCGCGAGGACGAACGTGCGGAACTCCTCGAAGTCGTCCTTGATGAAGTCGTGTTCGTCCGGCCCGTCGTACACGTCCTCGAACCGTACGCTGCTCAGCCAGTCGGCCAGCTCGGCGATGAGGCCCGAATCGAGCTCCATGGCCTGGCTGCGGTCGTCGTCCTCATCGTCGTCGAGGGCGTCGCCTTCGTCGTAGTCCCAGTTCAGGTCGAGGTAGTCCGCGCCCATGAACACGTTGACGGGCGCGTCCCGGACCAGGCTCTCCCACAGGTCGAGCGAGAAACGTTCGATGTGAAAGGTGGTGCGCCGAACGCTGAGGCTCGAGTCGAGCGGGGTCTCGTCGCCCTCCGGGAGCTCGTTCAGCAGGTGCGCGGCGTACGACGGGTCCTGGCGCGCGCGGGCCATCTGCTGTTCGGTGACGCTTCGGAAGGTCGCGGTGACGCCCACAGGGTTGGCCTTTCACGCAGTGGCACAACACAAGATCGACCTGGCGGATCGTACCAGGCGGCGGCGGGGTTGCCCGGGACCCGCCAGACCCCGAGCGCGTCCTTGAGGGCGGCGCGATCGTGCACCTGCGGCGCAGGCGGTAGGCGGCGACCAATCCGGAGTGGCCGATCACGCACGTCGTTCACCACGGGGTGCGCCGCGACCAGTCCATGGCCCGGCACAAGGCCGACCACGCCCAGATCGCGGACGCACCGGACGGCGCGACCGCCGACACGGCACTCGTCGCGAAGGCGGCGTTCTTCCAGCGCCTGAGCGTCGAGGCCCACGACTCGATGACTCAAGGACTACGCGAACAATGTCCGCGCCCATGCATAGTCGAGTTTGCCCACGGGAGTCCGCTTGATCTCGGGCACGATCCGCAGCGCTCGCGGGATCTTGTAACCCGCGAGCCGCCCACGGCAGTGATCAGCCAGCTCCTCCAGCGTCACCTCACCTGCGACCACTGCTGTCACCCGCTGGCCGAACCGCGGATCGGGCGTGCCTACCACCAGCGCGTCGTGCACCTTCGGGTGGCTGCGGACGGCGATCTCCACCTCCTCGGGGAACACCTTCTCCCCGCCGGTGTTGATCACCATCGAGCCCCGGCCGAGCATGAGCGCGGTGCCGTCCTCGTGCAGGATCGCCTGGTCGCCCTGCAGCGCCCAGCGGGTCCCGTCCGGCCCGGTGACGAAGGTGCTCGCCGTCTTCACCGGATCCTTGTAGTAGCAGAGCGGGATGTTTCCTGATCTGGCCAGCACGCCCTGCTCGCCCGGCCGTACCGGCAGGTGATCGGAGCCGAGCACGGCGAAGCCGGGACCCAGCGCGAACCTGGGCCGCTCCTCCTCGGCGGCGGTCCCTACCGCGCCCGTCTCCGACCCGCCGTAGTTGTCGACGATCATCGCGTCGGGCAGCGCCGCGCGGATTCTCTCGCGCGTCGTCGCCGACAGCGGCGCCCCGCCGGAACCCACCGAAAAGACCTCCAGCTTGTACGGCCGGCGCCCCAACTCGTCGGCGACCGGCCTGACCATGCCGTCCCCCGCGAACGACAGCACCTGCGACCGCTCGCGCTCGGCCAGCTCCAGCACCGCGGCCGGATCGAAGTGCCGCCCCGTCCACAGGATCACCGTGCCACCCGCCGACAGGCAGATCCAGGTGCTCCACTGCCCGTTGCCGTGCATCAGCGGCGCGTGCACCTGGAAGCGCAGCCCCTCGGGCCCGAAGCACAGTTCCGAAACATCCTCGATGGGCCCCGAGTAGACGCTCATCGCCGCGAGGTAGATGTCCTCCGAACGCCACAACACGCCCTTGGGCAGCCCGGTCGTGCCGCCGGTGTACAGGATGTACGGGTCGTCCCCCGACCGCGGCCCGAAGTCCCTGCTGCCCGGCACACCCGCCAGCGCCCGCTCGTACGGCTCGCCGAAGGCCAGCTTGGGATGGTCGAACGGCGCCCTGGCCAGCAGGTCGGCCTCGCCCAGCAGCGCCACACAGTCGGCGTCGCCGAGCAGATGGGCCAGCTCCCGCTCGACGTAACGGTAGTTGACGTTGACCGGCGCCACCCTGGCCTTGAAGCAGCCGATCATGCTCTCCAGCCATTCCGCCCGGTTCCAGGACAGAATGCCCACGTGCTCGCCCGGCCGTACCCCTTGGGTCTGGAGCCAGTGCGCCACCCGGTTGGCGCGCTCGTCCAGCTCGCGGTAGGTCAGCCGGACCTCGCCCGCGACCAGCGCGAGCCGGCCGGGCACTGCGTCCGCGGCGCGTTCGAAGACGTCCGCGAGGTTGATCACCGCGCCTCCAGGACGATCGGGAAGGACGTGACGCCGCGCACGAACGAGTTGCGCATCAGCCGCGGCCCCTCCGCGTCGGCCCACGTGGCCGAGCCGACCCTGGCCACCCACTCCTCGAAGAAGATCTTCAACTCCAGCCTGGCCAGCGCCGCGCCGAGGCAGAAGTGCGTGCCCAGACCGAAGGCGATGTGGCCGCCCTGCTTCCTGGTCACGTCGAACACGTCGGGGTCGGCGAAGACCGCCGGGTCGCGGTTGGCCGAGCCGTACATGAGCAGGACCTGCTTGCCCTTTCTGATGGTGTGGCCGTGCAGCTCGGTGTCGCGGGTGGCGGCGCGGCACATGTTGAGGATGGGGGTGGTCCAGCGGATGAACTCCTCGACCGCGTTCTCCACCAGCGACGCGTCCTCGCGTAGCAGCCGCCACTGGTCCGGGTGCCTGATCAGCGCGTCGATGGCGGTGGCGATCACCGTGCGGGTGGTCTCCGCGCCGCCGTCGAGCAGCAGCAGCGCCTCGTTGGCCAGGTGCTCGTCGTCGAAGTCGGGCCGTGCCGACCACAACGACATGAGGTCGTCGTGCGGGCACTTGCGGCGCTCGGCGGCCAGGTTGAGCACGGCCAGGCCGAACTCCCCGGCGGCGACCGCGGCCTCGTGAGTGACGTAGCGCAGGCCGCCCCCCGCCGCGATCGTCGTCTCCGACCAGTGCTTGAGCTTAGGCCAGTCAGTGTCGGGGAAGCCGAGCAGCCAGCCGATCATCTGGGCGGGCAGCGGCGCGGCCAGCGCGGGCACCGCGTCCACCGTGCCCTCCTCCAGCGCCTGGCCGATCTGCTCGACCACCATCGCCCTGATTCGCTCGGCGTAGCGTTCGTGCACGTACCGCGGGGTGAAGCGGCGGTAGACGAGGCGGCGGCGCTCGGCGTGCTGCGGATCGTCTATGCCGATCATGGAGGGGTCGGACGGCAGCTGCGGGCGGTAGCCGCCGGTGCTGGTCCAGAGCTTGGGATCGCGCTCGATGGCGGAGATGTCGGCGTGGCGGGAGACGCCCCACAGGTCGTTCGCCTCGTCGTAGTGGACGGGGGAGTGCTCGCGCAGCCAGGCGTACAGCGACCAGGGGTCGTCCGCGTACATGTCGCCGTCGAGCAGGTCGATGCCGGTCCGGTGGCCGGCCGCCGTGGCCTTCCTGGCCGCGATCGCCGCTTCCGTGGTCCTGAACAGTTCGCTCATGCTCCGCCTCTGATCAGCCGGCCGGGCAGTGCCCCGGTGTGCTCACCGTGAGAGAAGGTCTGGGTCCCGCCGACGAAGGTGGCGACGTAGCCATCGGCCTGCTGGATGAGCCTGCGTCCGCCCGCGGGCAGGTCGCGCACCATTCGCGGGCGGTGGTTGCCGACCCGCTCGAAGTCGATGAGGTTGAGGTCGGCCTTCATGCCGGGGAAGATCGTGCCGCGGTCGTGCAGGCCGTACAGCCGGGCGGTGTCGCGCGACATCAGCTTGACGACGTGCTCCAGCGGCAGCCGCGCACCGCGCGAGCGGTCGCGCGCCCAGTGCGAGAGCATCGTGGTGGGCATGGAGGCGTCGCAGATGAAGCCGCAGTGCGCGCCGCCGTCGCCGAGCCCGAGTACGGCCTGCGGGTGCAGCAGCATCTCGCGCTGGGGATCCAGGTCGCCGTTGGCGTAGTTGAGTAGCGGCAACAGGAAGATCGTCTGGCCGTCATCCTCCAGCATGAGGTCGTACAGCAGCTCGAGCGGCTCGCGGCCCTGGCGCTCGGCTTGGGCCTTGACGGAGGTGCTGGGGTGCGGCTCGTAGTCTGGGTTTTCCGGATTCAGCGGAAAGAGGCGGTCGGTGAAGCCGCGGCAGAGGGCCGCGAGCATGTCCTCGTCTTTCGGGACCTCGTGGAGGATGCGGTGCTTAACCTGGGAGTCGCGCATGCGGTGGACACGCTCGTGGCGCGGCAAGGTGGAAATTTCCTGATATGAGGGGCGATCGGCGAAGGCGTGCAGCGCCTCCAGGCCAATGAGCATCCCGAACGGCCGGCAGGCCACCTGCGGGTGCAGCCGCGCCACCTTGGCCGACTCGCTCAGCAGCTCACGCCACAGGTCGGGCACCGAGTCGATCTGCAGCAGCGCGAAGGTAACCGGCCGATCGATCGCCTCGGCCAGCCTGCTCATCCAGGCAACCTCCTTCATCGGCGCGTTGACGTCCTCGCCCGCGGCTCCGGCCGGTGCGATCTCATAGACGCCCCTGTCGAGCTCGCGCAGTGCCTCCCCGATGCCGAACAGCTCGTCCTCGGCCGCGAACGTGCCCGGCACAGGCTCGCCGTCGATCGCCTTGTGCGCCAGCGTCCGGCTCGTCGAGAACCCCAGCGCCCCGGCCTCGATGCCCTCCTTGACCAGCTGCTTCATCCTGGCGACGTCATCGGGCGAGGCAGGTTCGTTACGCGCGCCGCGCTCGCCCATCACGTACGCGCGCAGCGCCCCGTGCGGCACCTGGGTGCCGATGTCGAGCGCGTGCGAGTGCCGCTCCAGCGCGTCGAGGAACTCGGGGAAGCTTTCCCACTCCCAGGCGATCCCCTCGGACAGGGCGGTGCCGGGAATGTCCTCGACGCCCTCCATGAGGCCGATCAGCCACTCGCGCCGGTCCGGCCTGGCAGGGGCGAAGCCGACGCCGCAGTTGCCCATGACCACGGTGGTGACGCCGTGCCAGCACGAGGGACCGAGCAGCGGGTCCCAGGTGGCCTGGCCGTCATAGTGGGTGTGCAGGTCGACGAAGCCGGGCGTGAGCAGCAGCCCGTCCGCCTCGACGGTGCGCCGGGCGCGCCCTGGCCGATCCGCGCCGTTCTGGCGGGCGACCTCGGTGATGCGGCCGTCCGTGACGGCGACGTCGGCGGTATACGGCGGGGCGCCGGTGCCGTCGACGACGGTGGCGGCGCGAATGACAAGATCATGCATGTCAGCTCCGGTGGGGGGAGTGTTACGGAGCCGCCGCATCGCTCGCGGCCGACGATTTGGCGGTCATGCAGAAAGTTCCTGATATGTCCGGCGCTGGCGCCGGACATATCAGGATGGGGTCTGGCTGGGTGTCACCCCTCTCAGGCCGTCGCGGCCGTAGGCGGGTTCGAGCCAGGGGGAGAAGTCGGGGCCGCGGCGCAGCGAGTGGCCGCCGTCCACGTTGATGACCTGGCCGGTGATCCACGAGGCCTCGGGCGACAGGAGGAAGGCCGCCAGCGCGGCCACGTCCGCGACCTCGCCCACCCTGGGCAACGGGGTGCATGCTTGGTAGTCGGCCAGAACCGGGTTCTCCGCGTCAGTGATGATCGACACCATCTCGGTGCGGATCAGACCGGGACGGATCGCGTTCACCCGGACGCCGCTGGGGCCGAGCTCGTCGGCGGCCAGCATGCACAGGTGGTCGATGCCCGCCTTGGCCACGCCGTACGGGCCGAACCAGCGGTGGGTGTTGGAGGCGGCGATCGAGGAGATCGCCACGAACGAACCGCCGCCCGCCGCGGCCATCAGCGCGGCGGAATGCTTGAGCGCCAGCATGGTGCCGGTCAGGTTCGTCTCGATGACCTTCTGCCACTCCTCAATCGGCAGCCGGGTGATCGGGCCCAGCCAGCCGGAGCCGCCCGCCGAGGCGACCACCCCGTCCAGGCGGCCGCCCGCATGCTCCCACGCCCGCCGTACGGCGGCCGCCATCTGCTCCTCGTCGGCCACGTCGGCCACCACGTAGTTCGCCTTGCCGATCTCCGCGCAGGCGGCGGCCAGCCGGTCCTCGGTGCGGCCGCAGATGGTCACGGCGGCGTCCGAGGCGGCAAGGCGCTTGGCGACGCCCAGCCCGATGCCGCTGCCGCCGCCGGTGACGAGCACTCCCGGGCCGCCGAGGTTCATGGCTGCTCCCTCCACAACGGTTCGTCGACGGTGAAACCGACCGGGTCGCCCCACCGGTTGCGATAGCTCACCAGATGCACCGGGCGGCGGGGCGCAACGCCCCAGCGGCCGGTCGGGTAGCCGAACGTCACCGTGCACGCCAGCCGCCAGCCCTCGCCGTCGGGCACGCCGAGCACGCTCAGCGTCTGCTTGGGGTAGAAGATGCCGAGAATGCTGGTGAGAGCGGTGCCGACGGCGTGCGCGCGGGCGGCGAGCTGGGCGTTCCAGACGGCGGGGAAGATCGAGCCGCCGCTCGGGTCATGCTGCACGAAGGCGAACAGCATCAGCGGGTAGTTCTCGAAGTTGTCGGCCAAGTGCTGCGCCGAGGCGAAGACGCGGCGGGCTTGATCGTCGGCCTGGTCCAGCAGCGGCCTGTAGTAGCTGTCGAACAGCTGGCGCAGCCCGTCCCGGTAGAGCGGTCCGAGCTCGGCCTTGACCTCGGGGGAGTCGACCAGCATGAAGCGCCAGTTCTGCTGGTTGCCGCCGCTGGGGGCGCGGACCGCGGCGTCCAGGACGGCGCGCTGCACCTCGAGCGGGATCGGGTCCGGCTTGACCCGGCGCATCGCGCGCGTGGTGTAGAGAGCCTCGAAGACGTTCATGCTCATGGGTCACTCACCACTCCTCATTCGCTCCATCAGGCCAGCACCCCGCCTGCCGCGGTTTCCGCGCCCTCGCTCAGGCACCAGGGCGACAGGTCGGTCAGCTGGGTCGCCAGGGACAGACCGGGCGCGGGCGCGCCCGGCAAGCGTGGTGCCGGGGACTTCAAGTCCGGCCCGATCGTGTGCTTGCCGCGGTCCATGACGTCGACGCGCGGCTTGTCGGAGACCGTCTTGACGCGGTCGACGCGCAGCACCTCGGCGCCGTGGTCGGCGGGCGAGCATCATCCCGGCGAACGGGCCCGGGGCGAGCCCGGCCGGCTCCAGCGCCCGCACTCCGGCCAACGGACCTTCAGGCATGGACATCTCCTCGACTCTAAGTCCGTACGACTATCACAAGCAAGCGCTTGGTGACATGCCTGTTCCGTCGCCTCAAGGGAGCACATCGCCGAGATGCGGGGGCCGGTAACGAAGGTGTCTTGAGGTACACGCTCTTGCTCCGGCGCAGGTCAGTACGGGCAGCTACCGCGGCCGCAGGCGCGCTCGCCCGAGGCATGGCCACATGACCTGCGCGAACGCAATCGCCTGTACCTGGGCTGGGCCGGACCGGGGCGCAGTGCTGACCTTGCGATCAGTCCGATTCCCCGGCCCGCCCGCCGCACCCGGCATGCATGTCGCATGTCGTGGAGACGCCCCCCAGAACCCCGGCTGCGGCGCAGCGCCCGCCCAGGTCGGGGCTACGCTGCGAGCAGCCGGCGCGGGCGGGCGGTGGAGGTCGGGGGGATGGCTCCGGCTTGCTGGGTGGCGCAGAGCCAGTCGTTCACCGAGCCGTCGAAGCCTGAGGGTGGGCCGACCTTGAGGCAGGCGGGGCGGCCGGTACCAGGGGCCGGGCCGACCTTGAGGCAGGCGGGACGGCCGGTGCCGGGGGCCGGGCCGACCTTGAGGCGTCTGATGCCGCCCAGTTCCACCGGGTCGGTGTCGCACGGAGTGAGGCGGACTCCGAACGTCTGGTCGGCTCCTTCGATCCGCAGGTGGTCGTCGATCGCGCGGACCTCGGCCCGTGGGTGGGCGGAGACGAACGCGAGTTGGTCGGCGACCAGGCGTTGGGCGACCGTGCGCAGGAGGTTGGTCGCGCACAGGGTGTGGGCGCAGGCGGCTCCGCCGACGGTGATCTCGGGCAGGGCGAAGCGGCCCAGCCCCTTGGAGGTCACCCGCAGGCAGTCGCAGGCGGCGGCGTCGGCCGGGCCGGACTGCGGGCAGACCACGTCGCCGTGCGCCTGGACATCCCAGCCCAGCCAGTCGTCCGCGAGCCTGAACTCGGTTGGCTCGCCCGGGCACCTGTCGCAGCTCAGCACGCTCGCGCCCGTCAGCGGGTCGATCACCAGGCCGCCGCACCCGCGCGCGAGCGCCCGTGCGGTGGCACGGGCGAGCTGGGCGCCGCCCGGCAGCTCGGACGGCGGCGCCGTGGACGAGACCAGCAGGTGCTGCCTGGTTCTGCGCAGCGCGCCGCGTTCCTCGTCGCTGAGGTCGACCCCGGCCGGCTTCCAGGGGGAGCTGTGATGGGTGACGGTCAGCAGCGGGCTGCCCAGCGCGGCGACCGCGGCCTGTCTGTACGGCCGACCGACACGCCAGGGCAGGAACGACCCGAGGTCGAACGGCATGCGCTCGACGGCGACGACGAACAGGGACGTCAGGAGCGCGGGCAACGGCAGGTTGATCTTCATGCGAGCCTCCGGGGCCTTCGGTGAGGCGCCCAGCATGAGCGACTCCGGAACCCCGGCAAGGAGCAGAACGCGACTCTGTGGATAACTGCGGCTTCCGAGAAACCCTGTGTGGATTGACGGGTGCGGCTGCCCGGGTGGGTCAAGGTGCCGGGTGGCAGATCACCATGGCCTGCCCGGGGAGGCGCAGGCCGTCCTGACCTGCTCGGACTGGTTCGTCCGAGGCCAGCAGCACGGCTCCGACGTTGATCGGCAGCGTCACCGACTCCTCGGAGAAGTTGACGACGACGCAGAGCGACCCGCGCCACATGACCAGCCAGTTCCCAGCGGGGTCGGTGTCTATCCTGACCCGGTCGAGGCGGGGGTCGGACAGCTCGGGCAGCGCCTTGCGCAGCGCGATCAGGTCGCGGTACCAGCACAGCAGCGACCAGTGCTCCTCCTCCTTGAGCTCGTCCCAGTCGAGTTTGGACTGCTGGAAGGTCTCCTCGTCGGACGGGTCGGGCGCGTCCCAGACGTACCCGAACCCGTCGAACTCCCGCTGCCGCCGGCCCCCTTCACCGTCGCGTAGTTCCTGTTCGACGTGGTCGGAGAAGAACAGGAACGGCGTGCGGGCCCCCCACTCCTCGCCCATGAACAGCATGGGCGTGAACGGCGAGGTGAGCAGCAGCCCGGCGCCGAGTTTGAGCGCCGGCATCGGCAGCCTGTCGCCCAGCGGCCGGTTGCCGATCTGGTCGTGGTTCTGCAGGAAGGCGACGAGCCGGTGGCCGGGCACCCCGGCGTACGGCCGTCCGTGGGAGCGCTCGCGGAAGCTGGAGTAGCCGCCGTCGTGCAGCACTCCGGACGTCAGCACCTTGGCCAGCGCCGACAGGTCGGCGAAGTCGCTGTAGTAGCCGTGCGCCTCGCCGCTGACGGCGGCGTGCAGCGCGTGGTGGACGTCGTCGTCCCACTGCGCGGTCATGCCCAGCCCGCCCGCGTCGAGCGAGCGCACCATGCGCGGGTCGTTCAGGTCGGACTCGGCGATCAGCGACAGCGGCCTGCCGACGGAGCAGGCCAGCGCGTCGACCTCCTCTGCCAGCTCGGCCAGCAGGTGCGTGGCCCGTTTGTCGTGCAGCGCGTGCACGGCGTCGAGCCGCAGCCCGTCGAGGTGGAAGTCGCGCAGCCACTGCAACGCGTTCTCGATGAAGTAGCGGCGTACCTCGTCGGACCCCGGACCGTCCAGATTGACTGCCTCACCCCAGTAGCTCCCGTCGAAGCCGGAGAAGTACGGCCCGAACGGATGCAGGAAGTTCCCCGAGGGCCCGAGGTGGTTGTAGACCACGTCGAGGAGCACGCCGATGCCCATCCGGTGGCACGCGTCGACGAACGACTTGAGCCCGTCGGGGCCGCCGTAGGTCTCGTTGACCGCGTACAGGTCCACGCCGTCGTAGCCCCAGTTGCGCCCGCCCGGCACCGGGGCCACCGGCATGACCTCGACGAAGTCGACGGAGAGCTCGACGAGGTGCTCCAGCTTCTCGACGGCCGCCTCGAACGTTCCCGCCTGGGTGAACGTCCCGACGTGCAGCTCGTAGATCACCGCCCCGCGCAGGTCGCGGCCGGTCCACTCGTGGTCGGACCAGGTGTAGCGGGCGTGATCGTAGACGGCGCTCGGCCCGAACACTCCGTCGGGCTGGCGGCGGGAGCGGGGGTCGGGGTAGGGGCCGTCGCCGTCGAGGACGTACCCGTACCGGGTGCCGTGCGCGGCCTCCGGCACCTCCGTACGCCACCAACCCCTCTCCCCCGAGGTCATCGGCCGGCGCCCGCCCAGGACGTCGACCTCAACAGCCGTGGCCTTCGGTGCCCAGACCTCAAAGATCATGTCTCTCCAGGAGTGCGACGGGATGCTGACCCAGCAGATGCGCCAGGGGGATCCGGCCGGTGTAGAGGCCGCCGGTGAGCAGGTCGCGCCAGGTTCCGGCGGGCAGGGTCAGGGTCGTGCCCCTCCACCCCAGCCGCACCTCTCGCTCCCCCAGTTCGTTTCCCCGATGTCCGCCGATCTCTCCGGCCTCGACTGTGACGGCCTCGACTGTGACGGCGTTGTCAGGGCCGACCAGGGTGCCGGCCCGGCTGCCGGCCCCTGAGACGACCAGGTCCGCCTCCAGTTCGGCGACCTCCATGACGTCCGCGCGGAGGCCGCGGCGCGCCAGGCCCACGGGGAGCCTGGTGGCGACCGCGATGGCGTGCGGCCGGGAGGGCACGCCCCTGGCGGCCGCGCGGTCGCGGCGGAAGGCGATCACGTGCTCCGCCGCCTCGCCTTCCGCCCGCAGCGGCGTGTACGGCGCGGCGGGGTCGAGGCGGCGGCGCAGCCGCAGCGCCTGGGTGGTCACGAGCAGCTTGGCGGAGTCCCAGGACGAGGACGGCGTGCGCGGGTAGCTCACCGGCCGCCGGTTATCGGGATCGACCAGGGAGAAGTCGGTCGTCTCGTTGCCCTGGTAGACGTCCGGCACCCCGGGCATCATGAGCTGGACGAGCTTGGCCCCCAGCGAGTTGGACCTGGCGAAGACGTCGATCCGCGCGGTGAACTCCCCGACGGGCAGCCGCACGGCCTCCCGGGCGAACTCCCGCAACCCCTGCTCGTACGACGGATCCGGATTTATCCAGGAAATGGCGGTCTTGGCCTCGCGAGCCGCCTTGAGCAGGTAGTCCGTGAAGCGCTCGGCGGAGATCGGCCACGCGGCCATGAGATTCTGCCAGGCCAGGTAGTCGAGGTGCGGGTCGAAGCGCAGAGCCGACGACCACTCGGACACCGCCTCGGCCCACTCCTCCGGCATCTCGGACAGCACGGACAGGCGCGCCCGCACGTCCTCGGACCGCTTGGTGTCGTGCGTGGAGAGCGTCGTCATCGTGTGCGGACGCAGATCGGCGCAGAACTCGTGGAACTCCTCGACCGAGACCCCGAACGCGTCGGGCTCGCCCCCGACCTCGTTCAGGCACGACAGCGGGAACCACCGGTACAGCGCGGTGTCCTCGACGCCCTTGGCCATGACCGGACCGGTGGTCTGCTGGAACCGCGTGATCGCCTCGGCGGCGCCGTACAGGACCCGCGGGACGAGCGACCGCGCGGCCGGCGAGCATCCGGCGGCGGCACGCTCGACGATCTCGACGGACATGCGCGGCGGCGCCTCCCCCGGCACCACGTACGCCCGGTAGACCGGCATCGCGGCGAGCAACTCCGCGACGGCCGCCCGGAGCGTCTCCCGCCCGTCGGGGCTGTCAGCGCCGTCCGGGCCGAGCGCCTTGGCGAGCCTGGCCACCTCGGCGCCGAAGAACAGGTCGATCACCTCGCGCTTGGCCCGCGCCATCACCGCCTGGTAGTCGCCGGGCTGCCCGGTCAGCCGGGTGAACAGCTCGACGAGCGGCCCCTCGCTCGCGGGATCGACGAACAGCCCGTTGACCTTGTTCAGCACGTCGTAGCCCGACGTGCCGTCGCACGCCCAGTCGTCCGGCAGCCGCTCGTCACCGATGAGGATCTTCTCCACGACCGTCCACACCCCGCCCGACCTGGCGCGCAGCCGCTCCAGATAGCCGCGCGGGTCGGCCAGCCCGTCGGGATGGTCCACGCGCAGCCCGTCGACCAGCCCCTCGTCCAGCAGCCAGAAGAGCACCTCGTGGGTGGCGAACAGCACCACGGGGTCCTCGGCCCGCAGCCCGATCAGCGACGACACGTCGAAGAAGCGCCGATACCCCGGCCCCTCACGCCAGTCGACGAGCCGGTAGTGCCCGGGGTGGGGGAACTCGTGCTCGTGGTAACGCAGCACGTCGCCGTCGACCACCGGCTCGGTGCTGTCGCCGAGCACCGGCAGCGCGACCTTCCCGTCGACCCAGTCGATGTCGAACCAGTTCGCGTACGGCGAGGCCGGGCCGTCCTTCAGCACCGACCAGAACTGGGCGTTGGCGGTGTTCATGTGGTTGGGCACGATGTCCAGGACGATGCCCAGATCGTGGGCGGCGAGCTGCTCGGCCATCTCGCGGAATCCCGTCGCGCCGCCGAACTCCGCACGGATCCTGGAGTGGTCGATGACGTCGTAGCCGTGCCGCGAGGCGGGCGTCGCCTGCAGGACGGGCGACAGGTAGACGTGGCTGACCCCCAGCTCGCGCAGGTACCCGGCGATCTCGGCCACCTGCGCGAAGCCGAAGTCGGGCGTGAGCTGGACCCGGTAGGTCGAGACCGGCCTAGACACGCCGGAGCACCCGTACGCTGCGGCCCGGCACGGGCACTCCTTCCCCGGCGTGACAGATCCGGACGTCGACGCTGATCGGCATGGCGGTGTCGATCTCGGTCTGCCACAGGTCGCCGTAGTCCTTGGGAACGGTGAACTTGATCGTGTCGTGGTGGGCGTTGAACAGCAACAGGAACGAGTCGTCGATGATCGGCCGGCCGCGACGGTCGGGCTCGGTGATGGCCTCGCCGTTGAGGAAGACGGCCAGCGACTTGGCGTATCCGACGTTCCAGTCGCTGTCGGTCATCTCCTCCCCCGACGGGGTGAGCCACGCGATGTCGCTCAGCCCGCGCACCGGTTTGCCGTAGAAGAACCTCCTGCGGCGGAAGACCGGATGTCTCTTGCGCAGCGCGGCCAGGCTCTGGGTGAACTCGAGCAGCAGCCAGTTCTCCCTGATGTCGGACCAGTCGACCCAGGTCAGCTCGTTGTCCTGGCAGTAGCCGTTGTTGTTGCCCTTCTGGGTGCGGCCCAGTTCGTCGCCGTGCGAGAGCATCGGGACGCCCTGCGACAGGAACAGCGTGGTCAGGAAGTTGCGCTTCTGCTGCTCGCGCAGCGACTCGATGCTCAGCCCCGCCGGACCTTCCTCGCCGCAGTTCCATGAGCGGTTGTCGTCGGTGCCGTCGCGGTTGCCCTCCTTGTTGGCCTCGTTGTGCTTGCTGTTGTACGAGACGAGGTCCTGAAGGGTGAAGCCGTCGTGGCAGGTGACGAAGTTGATGGAGGCGGCGGGGCGGCGGCTGTCGTCCTGGTAGAGGTCGCTCGACCCGGTGATCCTGGAGCCGAACTCGGGCAGCGTGGCGGGCTGCCCGCGCCACAGGTCGCGGATCGTGTCGCGGTAGCGGCCGTTCCACTCCGTCCACCGGGAGGGGAAGTTGCCGACCTGGTAGCCGCCGGGGCCGACGTCCCAGGGCTCGGCGATGAGCTTGACCTGCGACAGCACGGGGTCCTGCTGGACCAGGTCGAAGAAGGAGCTCAGCCGGTCGACCTCGTGCAGTTCCCGGGCCAGCGTGGACGCCAGGTCGAACCGGAACCCGTCGACGTGCATCTCCGTGACCCAGTAGCGGAGCGAATCCATGATCATCTGCAGGACGTGCGGCGACCGCATGAGCAGGCTGTTGCCCGTGCCCGTGGTGTCCATGTAGTAGCGGCGATCGCCGTCGACCAGCCGGTAGTAGTCGCGGTTGTCGATCCCCCTGAGCCCCAGCGTGGGACCGAGATGGTTGCCCTCGGCCGTGTGGTTGTAGACGACGTCCAGGATGACCTCGATGCCCGCCTCGTGCAGCGCGCGCACCATCGCCTTGAACTCGAGCACCTGCCCGCCGCGCTGCCCCTGGCTGGAATAGCGGTTGTGCGGCGCGAAGAAGCCGATCGAGTTGTATCCCCAGTAGTTCGACAGCCCGCGCTGCTCGAGGATGTCGTCGCTGACGAACTGGTGCACCGGCATCAGCTCCAGCGCCGTCACCCCCAGCTTCGTCAGGTGGTCGAGGATCTCCGGGTGCCCAAGGGCCGCGTACGTGCCCCTGATGTGCTCGGGGATCTTCGGATGGCTGACCGTCAGGCCGCGCACGTGCGCCTCGTAGATCACGGTGTCGTGGTACGGCGTGGCCGGCGGCCGGTCGTGGCCCCAGCCGAAGAACGGGTTGATCACGATCGATCGGGGGACGTACGGCGCCGAGTCGAGGTCGTTCCTGCTGTCGGGCTGGCCGAAGCGGTACCCGTACACGGCCTCGTTCCAGGTGACGTCGCCCTCGATCGCCATCGCGTACGGGTCGAGCAGCAGCTTGGCCGGGTTGCACCGCAGCCCGCGCGCCGGATCGTGGGGCCCGTGCACCCGGTAGCCGTACCGCTGGCCCGGCCCGATGCCCGGCAGGTAGCCGTGCCAGATGAACCCGTCGACCTCGCTGAGCGGCACCCTGGACTCGGTGTTGTCCTCGTCGAAGAGGCAGAGCTCGACCTGGTCCGCGACCTCCGTGTAGAGCGCGAAGTTGGTGCCCGCGCCGTCGTAGGTCGCCCCGAGGGGATACGGGTCTCCCGGCCAGACTTCGATCATCGAGGCTCCCTTGCGGTCTCTCCCATGTTCCGTTCCCCCGCTCCACCGGACAAGCCCGGCCTCGTAGGCGACGATGACCGGATGCGCCCGGCCCCGTGCCGACCTGGCCGATCCCCTCGGGGAGCCGGACGACCATCACGCTCTTTCCCCCGCGCACGCCGATTACCACTCACGGCGTCGGCCCACTCCGAGGTTTCGCGCCGCGCCACGCGGGCGAGCGGCGGCCGGGGCGGGGGTGTGGCGCTTTCCTGGCCGGGCTGCGCGGAGCGGGGCGGCCGTTCGACACAATGGGGTGGATGAGCGTTGAGTTGATGGTCTGGGACGAGCCGGAGCCGATCACCCGGGATCAGGCGCGAGCCGTGTATCTGGCGGTCAAGAAGTCCGAGCCCGTCGGGGGCGTGCTACCGGAGATCGTCAAGGAGCTGCCCGGCCAGGTCACGGTGTATCCGGGGCACGTGCTGGTGGGCATGGACCTCGAGTCGATGGACGAGATGTCGGCCCAGGTGTTCACGATCGCCAGGGAGCACGGGCTCGTCTGCTACGACCCGCAACGCGACCTGGTGCACAACGTGGCGCCGCTCGGCGTCTACCAGGGGATGCAGCTCCACACGGGCGACGGGATGATCGTCCACGACCCCGACCTCGGCCTGGTGCGGGACGTGCTGGCCACCATGTCGCCGCAGAACCCGTTCGTCGCCCTGGTCAACTTCGGCCATCACTTCCTCCAGGTCTCGCCGGGGTACGAGCTGGAGTACAAGGAGCAGGTGCTCCAGCGCGCGCTGCTCACCGACCTCGCCGACGTCCAGCGGGCGTTCCAGGAGTACGCCACGGGCGAGCGCGCCTTCCTGACCAGGCACGAATGGACGGTCATCTGACGGACAGGCGCCCACCGGATCCCGGACATACTGGCTACATGAGATCTCTGTACCCTCCGATCGAGCCGTATGACTCCGGGCTGCTCGACGTCGGCGACGGCAACCAGATCTACTGGGAGGTCTGCGGCAACCCCGACGGCAAACCCGCCGTCATGCTGCACGGCGGTCCCGGCGGCGGATGCAGCGAGAAGCACCGCCGCCAGTGGAACCCGGAGCTGTACCGGATCGTCCTGTTCGACCAGCGCAACTGCGGGCGCAGCCTGCCGCACGCGAGCGACCCCGAGACCTCGCTGGCCGCCAACACCACCTGGAACCTCGTCGCCGACATGGAACGGCTCCGCGAGCACCTGGGGATCGACAGGTGGCAGGTGTTCGGCGGGTCGTGGGGCAGCACGCTGGCCCTGGCGTACGCGCAGACCCACCCCGACAGGACGACGGAGCTGGTGCTGCGCGGCATCTTCATGCTCCGGCCGAAGGAGCTGCGCTGGTTCTACCAGGAGGGCGCGTCGTTCGTGTTCCCCGACATCTGGGAGTCGTTCGTGGCGCCGATCCCCGAGGAGGAGCGCGGGGACCTGATGGCGGCCTTCAGGGCGCGGCTGGAGGGCCAGGACCCGGACGCGCAACTGGCCGCCGCCAGGGCGTGGGCGCAGTGGGAGGGCAGCACGATCCACCTGCTGCCCGATCCCGGACTGGTCGAGAAGTTCGGGGAGGAGAAGATGGCCGTCGCGTTCGCCAGGATCGAGAACCACTACTTCACGCACGGCGGCTGGCTGGAGCCCGAGCAGCTCCTCAGGGACGTCGACAGGATCAGGCACATCCCGGCGGTGATCGTCCAGGGCCGCTACGACATCTGCACGCCCATGGCCACCGCCTGGGACCTGCACAAGGCCTGGCCCGAGGCGGCGTTCGAGATCGTGCGCGACGCGGGGCACTCGGCCACGGAGCCCGGCATCATCGACCGGCTTGTTGCGGCGACAGACGGCTTCGCGCCAGCCGCACCACCGGCGTGACGGCGCCCACCAGCAGCAGCGTGAACAGCGGAGCCAGGGCCAGGCCGATCAGGTAGCCCGCGGCGACGTCGTGCGGGTAGTGCACGCCGACGAACACCCGCGAGAACGCCATCAGCGCCGACAACGGGAGCACCACCCAGGCCAGCGCCCGCCAGGCCAGGATCAGCGCGCCCGCGGCGCCGGCGGCGATCACCGAATGGTTGCTCGGGAAGGACCAGTCGCCCACGGGCGGGCACGTCGCGATCGTCGCGACGCCGCCCCGGCACGGCCGGTCCTCCTGGATGAAGACCTTGAGCACCTCGCTGACGACGTACGCGCCCACCACCCCCGCCGGCCCCGCGACGGCGATCGCCAGCTCGCGGGCGGGGGCGGACCGGGCCCGCCACCAGCACAGCGCGAACAGCGCCACGAAGAGGAACAGCCCGGCGTCGGTGCCTGTCTCGGCGAGCGAGTGCAGCCACGCCGGCGTGCTGAGAGCGAAGTCGACGATGTCGCGGTACACACGTGTCCAATCAGTAAACGGGTGATGGACACGACCTTACGAGTGATCAGTGGGTGAACGCCTCGACCGAAAGTCCGACTGCCGACCGGCGCTCTCGCGTAGCCCCTGTTCGGAACGGGTAAGGAGGAGTTCGTGATCGGAGAGCACGTCGTCGTGGGATACACCGCCGACTCGGGCGGGCGCGACGCTCTCGCCCTCGGCGCCGCGATCTCGCGGATCACCGGCGGCGAGCTGACGGTGGCGACCATCTACCCGCCGGGAAGCCCGGGGCTGGCCGTCGAGGCCCAGGCGAACCTGGCCGACGCCGCGTCGGAGCTGGGCGCCGAATCAGGAGACGTGCCGGCCGAGTTCCTGACCTTCGAGAGCCGCGGCTCGGGACGCGGGCTGTCAGTGCTGGCCAGCAGGATCAGGGCGGACCTCATCGTGGTCGGCTCGGCCGGCGGCAGGCAGCGCGGGCGCATCGGCATCGGGTCCACGTCCGACCACCTGCTGCACCTGTCGTCCGAGGCGGTGATGCTGGCACCCGAGGGGTACCCGCCGTTCGACGGCGTCGCCCGGCTCACGCTCGCCTACGTCCACCGCCCGCAGTGCGACGAGGCCGTGGAGCGGGTGGCGCAGGCGGCGCTGCGGCTCGGCGTGCCGCTCCGCCTGATCACGTTCGACCTGCGGACGGAGGATCAGGGACGCCTCAGGGACGACCTGGCGCTGGCGGTGCGGCTCGCGTGGGAGTCCACCGGGATCGAGGCGGAAGCCGAACTGGCCGAGGGGCACGACGTGACGGCGGCCATGGCGAACGTCGAATGGCTGCCGGGCGAGCTTCTGGTCTGCGCCGCCAGCGAGGACGCGCAACCGCACCGGGTGTTCCTGGGCGAACTGGCGATGAAGGTCCTGCGCGCGTCCCCCTGCCCGGTGACCGTCCTCCCCCGGGGGTTCACGTAGTCATCGGCGGCTGACGGTCTCGTACAGCTCCAGGTAGCGCTCGGCCATGACGGACGGCGAGAAGCGGCGGCGGGCCTCCCTGCGGCACTCCTCCGGGTCCAGCTCGCCGACCCGCAGCACCCACTCCGCCAGTTCCTCCTCGGTGTCGGTGAGGAAGCCGGTGCGGCCGTGCTCGATGATCTCCGGGAGGCAGCCGCGGCGCAGGCCCACCGGGGGGACGCCGAGCGCCAGGGCCTCCACCACGGCGGTGCCGCCCGGTTCGTCCCACTGGATGGGGAAGAGGGCGGCGCGGGCGGAGGCGTAGAGGTCGTCCCTGGCCTGGCCGCCCACCGCGCCTATCCAGCTGACCAGGTCGCCGTCGAGGTAGCGGGAGACCTGGTCCAGGTGGTAGCGGACGTCGGGGTGGCCGTGCAGGGGGTGGTCGGGGTCCTGGGCGACCTGGTCCAGCTCCGCGCGGGTCTGCAGGCCGCTGACCGGGCCCGCGAGGACGAGCGGGAGGCCGAGCTTCTGGCAGATCCTGGCGGCCACGTGCTGGCCCTTGAGGTGACAGACCCGTCCCATGACGATCAGGTGCTCGCCCGGCTCCGCGCGCACGTCCTGGCAGGCCAGCGGGGTGGCCAGGTGGACGGCCCCCAGGGAGGCGTCGCGCAGGGCGGCGGGGGCGCGTGCCAGCTGTGACTCCGACACGCCGTTGACCGCGATCGACTGCGGGAACGCGCCGTAGAAGGCGGGGTGCTTGCACAGGTCCCAGTGCAGCGTGTGCAGGACGGGCGGCCCTGCCAGGGCGGACAGGACGGCGGGCCCGACGACTTCCAGGTGGTCGTGCACCAGGTCGATGTCGTCGCGCGCGCGCAGCTCGGCCACCACGCGGGCCTGGTGGGCGTGGGCGATGCCCATCACCTGGTTGTACGGCTTCTGCAGGTGCGGGAACTGGCCCTCGTCGTACGCGCTGATCAGCTCGTCCACCTCCAGCGTGCTCGACCCGACGGAGGCGAGCACGACCCGGACCCCGCGCTCGCGCAGGGCGGGCACGAGGGTGGCGACCACGTTCTCGATTCCGCCGTATCCCGGCGGCGGGACGGCGAGCCACGGTCCCGCGTTCACCAGCACGTTCATGCCACGTCCTCCTCAACGTCCACCCCGACGGCGAGGGAGGCGAGGGGCGGCCGTTCCGCGACGGAGACGTCCACCACGCCGGCCTTCCCGCCGATCCCGAACTGCAGCAGCGTGGACACGGGCGGCTCCGCGACGCGGGCCCGTCCCTGGCGTTCCAGCCGCGACCAGGCGGTCAGCATGATCTGCCCGGACATTTGGCCGAGCGCGGCCAGCGACTGGTGGCTGTGGGCGCGGACGCCCAGGTCCACCTGGGACATCGCGTCCAGTCCCGCCAGGTCGAGCAGGTCCACCAGCAGCCCGAACTCCACCCCGTACTCGGTGACGAACGGCACCTGCTCCAGCACCTGGCGGCGGCCCGCGTACTCGCCGCCGAGGGGTTGCACGAAGCCGGCCAGTTCCGGCCAGAACATGTTGAGCAGCGGCCTGGCGACCAGCTCGGTGACGCGCCCGCCGCCATCGCGCAGCATCACCCCGTCGTCGCCGGTCAGCGGCCGCTCGTAGGCGCCTTTCACGAACTGGATGTCCTTGTCGAGCAGCAGCGGCCCCAGCAGCCCCGACACGAAGTGGGCGCCGAAGTTGCGCAGGTCGGAGTCCACGAACACGACGAGGTCGCCGGTGGACGCGGCGAGCCCCTTCCACAGCGCCTCGCCCTTGCCCGTCAGAGGCGGCAGGTGGGAGAGCACCGCTTCCTGCGCCACCACGCGGGCCCCCGCCGCCGCGGCCCGTTCGGCGGTCGCGTCGGTGGAGTTGGAGTCGACGACGATGATCTCGTCCACCAGCGGGGTCCGCTCGACGAGGTCGCGGCGGATCACGGTGACGATGTCTCCAACGGTGAGCTCTTCGTTTCGAGCGGGCAACACCACGCTCACCGTTGTGGCCCCCTTGGCAAGGAGGAGGGAATCGAGCGGCCACTCTGCCGCTGTGCTGGAATGTGGCCCGTACCATTCCCGGACCTTGGCCAAGGCCCGCAGATCTGTGTCCATGCGGTCAGCCCCGATCTCACGAGGTCACGGTCGGCGACTTCTGCCCGATCAGTGAGGCTTGGAACATCTTTGTTTGGTTTCAGTCAGATGTGGGATATGCCGAACTGTGTCCCCAACTCGTGTCGGCATCATCGGCGCCGGAAATGTCGCCGCTCGCCATGCAGACGTCCTGTCCGGCTTTCCCGATGTGACGATCGCCGGAATCGCGGACACCGACCTCCACAGGGCAGAGGCACTGGCTTCATTGCACGGTTCCCCCGCCTATGGCGGCCATGCCGACCTCTTGGAGGCCGGCGGTCTGGATGCTGTCTACGTGTGTGTGCCTCCTTTCGCGCACGGTAATCCGGAGTATGACGTATTGTCGTGCGATCTACCTATTTTTGTGGAAAAACCGCTGTCTCTTGACCTCGCAACCGCAGAAAAGATCTCAGCCGAAATAGACCGCCGAGGGCTTCCGTCCGCCGTAGGGCATCACTGGCGATATTTGGACATTCTCGAACGTGCGCGTGACCTACTTGCCGACCGGCCGGTACGGCTGGCGCTGGGGCACTGGCTGGACAAGGTGCCCCCGGTCGGCTGGTGGCTGAAACCCGAGATGTCGGGCGGGCAGGTGCTGGAGCAGGCCGTCCACGTGCTCGACCTGGCGAGGGTGCTCGTAGGCGAGGTGACCATGGTGCACGCCGTCTCGGCCGAGAACGGCGTGCACGGCGAGGTGGACAGGGCCACCGCCACCGTCCTCAGGTTCGCGACAGGCGCGGCCGGGCTGCTGGCCGCCACCAGCCTGCTGCGGCACAAGCACCGGGTGGGCCTGGAGGTGCACGCCGAGGGCGTCACGCTCGACCTGAGCGAGACCCGGCTGATGATCGACGGCGAGACGCTCGTCCAGGACGGCGGGCAGGCCAAGGTCCGGGTCGACAGGGAGTTCGTCGACGCCGTACGGGGCAGGCGGGCCGACGTGCGCGTCCCGTACCGGGAGGCGCTGCGGACGCACCGGCTGGCCCACGCGGTCGCCCGGTCGGCGCTGGAGCGGACGCCGGTGACGCTCGATGGGTGAGGTGCTGAGCATCGAGGCGCCGGGCGAGATCACGCTGGTCCAGGAGCGGTTGACCCGCGTCCCCGACGGCGGGTTCAGGGTGGCGACCACGCACAGCGGGATCTCGGCGGGCACCGAGCTGACCTACGTCAAGGGCAGCAACCCCTACCTGACCTCCAGCTGGGACCCGGCGCTCGGCCTGTTCACGCGGGGCACGCCGTCGATCTCCTATCCGGTGCGCGGCATCGGATACATGCAGGTCGGCATGGTCGTCGAGACCCGGACCCGGGTGGTGCGCGAGGGCGCGCTGGTGGCGATGGCGTACGGGCACCGCTCCGCCTACGTGGCCGACCCGATGGCCGACCGGTTCGTGGAACTGCCCGGCGACCTCGACGGCATGCTCGGCATCTACGTCGCCCACATGGGCCCGATCTGCGCGAACGGGCTGCTGCACGCGGCCCACGACCTGCACGGGCCGAACGTGCGCGACCTGGGCGACGGCGTGCGCGGGCGGCGCGTCGTCGTGGTGGGCGCGGGCGTGGTCGGCCTGCTGACGGCGGCGTTCGCGATGGCGCACGACGCGGCCGAGGTCGTGGTCGTGGACGAGACCCCGGCCAGGCTCGGCGTCGCCGAAGCCCTGGGCGCGAACGTCCTGTCCGTCGAGGACGACCCGGCGGCCGAGCTGAAACACCGGTGGCGGCACGCGCCCAACGACCGCGGCGCCGACGTGGTCTTCCAGTGCCGGGGTCAGGCCAGGGCGCTGGCGCTGGCGCTCAAGCTGCTCAGGCCGCAGAGCACGGTGATCGACCTGGCCTTCTACACCCGGGGCGCGGACGAGGTGCGCTTCGGCGAGGAGTTCCACCACAACGGGCTGACCCTGCGCTGCGCCCAGATCGGCAGGGTGCCGCGCGGGCTCGCGCACGCCTGGGACAGGGAGCGGCTGTCGCACGAGACGATCAGCCTGCTCAGGAGGTACGGCGGGCTGCTACGCGAGCACGTGATCACCGATGTCGTCGGCTTCGCCGAAGGACCCCGGCTGCTTGCCGACCTTGCCGCCCGCCGGCGGCACGCCGTCCAGGCCGTGCTCCGCGACCACGTCCAGGATGAGGGCGGCTGACCAGCTGAAGTCGCGGCAGCCGTGGCCCTGCAGGGTGAACGGGTCGAAGTACTCGCGGAACCCGGACCGCGTGACAGCGGTGATCATGCCGTCGGCCAGCGGCGCCGCCAGGTCGGACCGGCGGTGCCTGAGCCCCTGCCAGACCAGCCAGGTGAGGTTGATCCAGCTCGGCCCGCGCCAGTAGCGCGCCGGGTCGAACTCGGGCGCGGCGGGCGCGAAGCTGGGCAGCACGCCATCCTTCAGCGCGAAGCGGTCGAGGCCGGTGCCGATCAGCCCGTTGACGATGTCGCGCGGCAGGTCGGGCAGCATCAGCGGCACCAGGCCGGCGGCGCTGTTGGAGCGGACCAGGCAGCCGGTGAGGACGTCGCGGGCGTGGAACAGGCCGTCGTCGTAGAGGTGCTCGACCATGGCGACGGTGGTCGCGGCGGCCTCGCGGTGATGCGGCTCGGGGTCGAGCCCGCACGCCTTGGCGATCTTCGCCAGCGTCACCTCGGCCACCCCGTAGGCGGCGTTGAACAGCGGATCCTCGACGCGGAACGCCCCCGCGCGGCGGTAGCCGGTGTCGCGGTAGGCGCGGGCGAGGCCGACATAGCGCTCGTAGTCGCGGTCGGTCGGCCGCTCGTCGGCGCTGACGTGGGTGAGGTCCCTGCGCCTGACCCCGGTAGGGGACGCCTCGACCGCGGCGAGCGGGAGGTCCCAGGCCGGGCTGTTGTCCATGCCCGACTCCCAGGGATGGACGATGGAGATCAGCCCCTCGTCGGACCGCCTGGCGGTGCGCAGGAACTGCTGCTGGGCCACCAGCCGGGGGTAGATCCGGCGGAGGAAGGGAATGTCGGGCTCGGCCAGGTGCACCCGCCAGGCGGCCAGCGCGTGCACGGGCGGCTGCACGATCCCGGACGTCGCCACCCCCGACGGCGCGCTCACCTGCCAGAAGTCGGGCCCTGGAAAGTAGGCGCCGTCGGGCACCTTCGGGTTGAACGCGATGTGCGGCACCCGTCCGTCGCGCCACTGCGCGCCGAACAGCGTGAGCAGCTCCGACCTGGCCCGCCTCGGCGACCAGCGGGCGTTGCCGATCGCGATGAAGGCGGAGTCCCAGCTCCACTGGTGGGGGTAGAGCCGGCGCGACGGGACGGTGTAGCTCCCGTCCCAGTTGGAGACCAGGACGCGGACGGCATCGCGCAGGATCATAGGAACTTCCTGATGAAGGCGGCGGTCTCGGGGAGCACGGTCTCGGGCTCGCCGCGCAGGCGGCACTCCAGGGCGAGGTAGCCGTCGTAGCCCGCGGCGTCGAGCGCGGCGAGCTGCGCCCCCCAGTCGAGGTGGCCGGTGCCCGGCTGGTTCCTGTTCGACTCGCTGATCTGCATGTGCGCGAGGTAGGGCGCGGCCTCCAGCAGCGAGCGGCAGGGGTCGTCCTCCTCGATGTTCATGTGGTACGTGTCGCCGACGACCCTGATCGAGTCCATGGAGCAGTACGACACGGCCTCGGCGAGGGTGTTGACCATGTGGTTCTCGTACCGGTTGAGCGGCTCCAGCATGATCAGCACGCCGTTGCGCTGGGCGTGCTCACCGAGGACGCCCAGCGCCTCCGTCAGCACCTCACGGTCCTCCTGCGGGGAGCGCGGCGGCTCGAACGGCGGCAGGCGGCGGGAGAACTGCCCCCACGAGGCGGGCGTCATCACGCCGAGACCGCCCAGCTCGGCGATGACCGTCAGCTGCGACCGGAGCTGCTGGATGGCGTCCATCCGCTTGGCCGGGTCGAAGTCGCCGATGAAGTGCGGCATCTCGACGCACACGGTCGGCATGACCACGCCGTCGGCGAGCGCCCGCTTCAGCTCGGTCAGCCGGTTGGCGAAGTGGAACTCGCCCTTGCCGCGCAGCTCGATCGCGTCGAACCCGGCCTCGACGGCGAAGGCGAACTTCTCCTGCAGCGTGCGACCGGGCAGAAGCTGCTCCTGGACGGAAAGCTTCACTGTGCTACTCCTCGAATCGGAAGACGAGCTGGAGGACGTCGGAGGGCTGCCTGTCGAGCAGGTCGTACGCCTCGGCGGCCTGTTCGACGGTCATGACGTGGCTGACGAGCTCGTGGACGTCGACCTCGCCGCGGTACACCAGCTCCATGAAGGTGCGCTGGAGGCGTTCGATGTCCCAGCGGTGCGCGAGCCAGGACGCGACCCCGCCGATCTGGGACGAGACGAGCTGCACCTGGTTGTGGTGGAACTCCTCGCCGAGCCGCAGCCCGACCCCGTCGCCCTGGTAGAAGCCGGCGGCCACGACCCTGCCGCCCTTGCGCACGGTGCGGATCGCCTCGTGCAGGCCCTGGTTGCTGCCGCTCAGCTCGATCGCGGTGTCGGCGCCCTCGACGCGCTTGCGCATGAACTCGGCCACGGAGCCCGACTGCACGTCGAACGTCTCGGCCGCGCCGAACCGCCTGGCGAGCTCCAGGCGGGCCGGGAGGGCGTCGGCCGCGACCACCCTGGCGCCGCTCAGCACGGCGAGGCGGGTGGCGAGCAGGCCGATGACCCCCTGCCCGAAGATCGCGATCTGGTCGCCGAGGTGCACGTCGGCGGCGTGGACGGCGTTCAGCGCGATGGCGCCCACCCGCGCGAAGACGCCGGTCAGCGGGTCGATGCCCGGCGGCAGGACGTGGCCGACGAGCTTCTCCGCCGGGACGACGGCCTCGGCGCGATGGCCCCAGATGCCCCAGACGAGGCTGCCGACGGGCGGGTCGGCGACGTCGGGCGCCGCCTCGACCACTTCGCCGACCTCCTGGTAGCCCCAGCCGCTCAGCGGGTAGGCATGGGTCTGACCGTCGAGGAACAACCGGCGCTCGGTGTCCCACTTGCGATTGAGATAGGGATTGGTTCCGCGATAGGCGGTGAGCTCGGTGCCCGCGGAGACTCCCGAGTACACGGTCCGGACCCGCACGCTGCCCGGCACGAGTTCGGCGGACGGCTCCGCGGTGACGCGAACCTGGCCCGGCTTTTCAAAGGTTATGACGCGCATTCCTCAACACTTACGCTTTTTGATCATACAAAAGTCAAGGGATTATAGATTGTTCGCCTACGATAGTTGCGCCCAGAACACTCTTAAGTCTACGACTTCTGCCGGAGGTGACTGATGAAATTGGGTTTCTTGACAGCGTGTCTTCCGGAAAGCGATCTTACCGACATAGCACACTGGGCCGCACAGCAGGGTTTCGAGGCGCTCGAAGTGGCCGGATGGCCGTCCACGGATGACCGAAATCACATCCGGGTCGATCATTTCGACGAGGCAGAATGTGATCGCGTCAGCGGAATCTTCGCGGAGACCGGGCTCACGCTCTCCTCCATCGCCTACTACGAGAACAATCTGCACCCCCGCGAGGGGGCTCAGGTGAACGCGCACGTGCGCCGGTGCATCGACGCGGCGGCCGCACTGGGCTGCCCGACGGTCGGCACGTTCGTCGGGCGCGACCCCGGGCTGCCTGTGCGCGACAACCTCAAGCTCGCCGCCGACGTCTTCAAGCCGCTCGTCGCGTACGCCGCCGACCGCGGGGTCGAGATCGTCATCGAGAACTGTCTGATGAAGAGCTGGCATCCCGACGGCTACCCGGGGAACCTGGCCTACTCCCCCGAGCTGTGGGAGTGGATGTTCACGCTCGGGCTCAAGCTGAACTACGACCCGTCGCACCTGGTGGCGCTGGGGATCGACCCGGCCGCGGCAGCCATGCCGTACATCGCGCACATCGCGCACGTCCAGGCCAAGGACACGCAGATCATGCCCGAGAAGATCAACCGGTACGGCTACTACGGGCCCATCACCGGCGAGAAGGGGTGGTACCAGTTCCGGGTGCCCGGGCTGGGGCAGGTCGACTGGGTCCGGGTGATCGACGCGCTGCAGGCGGGCGGGTACGACGGCGTGGTCTCCGTGGAGCACGAGGACCCGGTCTACAGCGGAAGCACGGAGAGGGTACAGACCGGTCTCGGTATCGCCTACCACACGTTGCGCCATCTCGTGAAGGGGTAAGTCGGGCTTATCCCCAAGCAGAGGAGCGTGCCATGCCGAGGCAGGTAACCGCCGTCCTCTCCGTCGCACTGCTGTCGGCGGCCGCGCTGGCCGCCTGCGGCAGCGACGGCGGCAACGACAAGAGCGCCGGTCAGATCACGGTCTGGACCGAGGAGAACCTCGCGGACCGGATGGGCGCGCAGCAGTGGATCGTCGACGAGTTCACCCGCAGGACCGGGATCAAGGTCAAGCTGGTCGGGGTGGGCGAGGACCAGTTCAGCCAGACCATCACGGCCGCCGCCGCGGCGGACGACCTGCCCGACGTGATCGGCGCGCTGCCCCTGGCGTCCGTCCGCGAGCTGGAGGCCAACGACCTGCTCGACACCGAGACGCCCGGCAAGGTCGTCGACCAGCTCGGCCGCGGCTCCTTCTCGCGGCGCGCGCTGGAGCTCGACTCCTCGGGCGGCAAGCTGCTCGCCGTCCCGAGCGACGGGTGGGCGCAGCTCATCCTCTACCGCAAGGACCTGTTCCAGAAGGCCGGGCTTCAGCCGCCCGACACCTACGAGCGGCTGGAGGCCGCGGCGGCCAAGCTGAACACGGGCGGGGTCGCGGGCATCACGCTGGCCGTCGCGCCCAAGGACTCGTTCACGGCGCAGAGTTTCGAGCACGTCGCGCTGGCGAACGGCTGCCAGCTCGTCGACAGTTCCGGAAATGTCGCTCTTGACTCGCCGCAGTGCGTGAAGGCGTTCGAGTTCTACGCGAAGCTCGCGAAGAACTACTCCGTCAAGGGCAAGCAGGACGTCGACTCGACCAGGGCCACCTACTTCTCCGGCAAGGCCGCCATGACGATCTGGTCGTCCTTCATCCTCGACGAGCTGGCGGGGCTGCGCAACGACGCGCTGCCGAGCTGCGCCGAGTGCCGGAACGACCCGCAGTGGCTGGCGCGGAACACCGGCGTGGTCACGGCGCTGAAGGGCCCCGACGGCCGGGCCCCCGCCCAGTACGGCGAGATCGTGTCGTGGGTGATCACCCGCGACGCGGCCAAGAACTCGGCGGCCAGGTTCGTCGCGTACCTGATGAACGAGGGCTACCAGCGCTGGATCGGCATGGCCCCCGAGGGCAAGTTCCCGACCCGCGAGACCTTCGCCGCCGGGTGGAACAAGCTGCCCGCCGGGGTCGACGCCAAGAAGCCGCTGGCGGACGTGTACCCGTCCGAGGTGCTCGACGCGCTGCGCAGGAGCCCCGACACCTTCGCCCGCTGGGGCATCCCGCAGGGCCAGGGCAAGCTCGTCGGAGCCATCATGGGCGAACTGCCGGTGCCCAGGGCGCTGAGCGGCATCGTGGAGGGCTCGCTCACCCCGCAGGCCGCAGCGGCGCAGGCCAAGGCGAACGTGGAGACGATCAAACGCGGGATCCGGCAGTGAGCCCGCGAGGGAGCGCCGTCGCCTGGACTGAGGAGCGGCGGGAGCGCAGCGACCAGAGCGACGAAGGAAGGCGACGGACCCCAGCGACCGAGCCGCCGCACGGAGTGCGGCAATGAACACGCGCCGCCAGGAGGGACGCGCCGGGCTGGCGTTGATCTCCCCCACGCTGGTCATCACGCTGGTCGTGGTGGTCGTGCCGCTGCTGTGGGCGGTCATGCTGGCCTTCCAGGACGCCCGGCTGATCAACATCCGCCGGGTGGGCGTCTTCGGGCACTACACGCTGGAGAACTTCGGTTACGTGATCTCCGAGCCCGGGTTCTGGTCGGCGCTGGTCAACACGCTGGTCTACACGGTGGCGGGCACGGCGCTGTCGATCGCCCTCGGGCTGGTGGCCGCGCTGGCGCTGCGTGACAGGTTCCGGGGTAGGACCCTGGTCAGGGCCTCGATCCTGGTGCCGTACGTCGCGCCGGTGGTGGCCGTGGCGTTCCTGTGGGAGACGATGCTGAACCCGCAGTACGGCATCGTGAACTCCTGGCTCGCCGAGCCGATCGCGTTCCTCACCCAGGCGAAGGGGACCTTCCTCGGCGTCCAGGTGCCGGTGGCGCTGCTGACGGTGATCGCGTTCGAGGCGTGGCGGTACTTCCCGTTCGCGTTCCTGTTCATCCTGGCCAGGCTGCAGGCGCTGCCCGCCGAGCTGGAGGAGGCCGCGGTGGTCGACGGCGCGACGCCCACGCAGCGGTTCCGGTACGTGATCCTGCCGCAGCTCTGGCGGGTCATCGCGCTGCTGTCAGTGCTGCGCTTCGTCTTCACCTTCACCAAGTTCGACGACGTCTACCTGCTGACCGGCGGCGGGGCGGGCACCGAGGTCGTCAGCGTGCGCGTCTACAACTTCCTGACCTCGCGCGACGACATCGGCGCGGCGGCGGCCCAGGCGATCGTGCTCGCCGTGGTGCTGGTCGTGTTCCTGGCCCTCTACCTCAGGTTCTTCGCGGGAGGCGAGCGTGAGCAGGGATAGGTTCGAGCGGGGGCTGTTCAGGGTCCTCAGGCCGCTGGTGATCGCCTTCCTCTTCGCGATCACCGCGTTCCCGTTCCTGTACATGGTGACGCTGTCGGTGCGCGACATCCAGGAGCTGATCCTGGACCCGGGCTCGCTCTGGCCGCAGCACCTCACCCTCGGCACCTACGCCGACGTGCTGACCAGACAGGGCTTCCTGACGTTCATGCGCAACAGCGCGATCGTGGCGGTGGCGTCGGTGGCGGCCACCCTGCTGATCTCGATCCCGGGCGCGTACGCGGTGGCCAGGCTGCGCTTCTTCGGACGGCGGCAGGTGCACTTCCTGTTCCTGGCCATCTATCTGTTCCCGGCGATCGTGCTGGCCATCCCGCTGTTCGTGCTCTTCACCATGCTCGGGCTGCGCGGGTCGTTGGCCGGGTTGATCCTGGTTTACAGCGCACAGACGGTGCCGGTCACGGTATACATGCTCCGCAACTACTTCGAGACCGTGCCGCAGAGCGTGGAGGAGGCCGCTGCGATCGACGGCTGCTCACGGCTGTCGACGATCTGGCGGGTGGTGTTGCCGCTGTCCAAGCCCGCGCTCATGGCGACAGGTCTGTACGCGTTCATGATCGCCTGGAACGAGTTCCTCTTCGCCCTGCTCTTCCTCGTCGAGAAGCGGGAGAGCTGGACGGTCTCCCTCGGGCTGTCACAACTCGCGGGGAGCATCGAGATCCCGACTACGGTGCTCATGGCCGGTTCGGTGGTGCTGACGCTGCCCATCGTGATCGTGTTCTTCGCCAGCGAGCGACTGCTGACCGAGGGCCTCACGGCCGGGGCGGAGAAGGGATAGACCATGCTCACGGCAGGGCAGATCCTCCAGCTCATCAGGAATGGCGCCTGCCGTACGCGCAAGGAACTCATCCAGTACACCGGTCTGTCCCGCTCGACGATCACTGACCGGGTGGACCGGCTGATCGAGGCCGGGTACATCCACGAGTCCGGCGTCGCGACGTCCGGGGGCGGGCGGCCGCCTTCGGTGCTCGACATCGACGCGGCCAGGCACCTCGTCCTGGTGGCCGACCTGGGCGCCAGTCACGCCCTGGTCGCGCTGACCGATCTCGCGGCCCGGCCGCTGGCCGAGGAGCGGACGGAGATGCGCATCGAGCGCGGGCCCGAGCCGGTCCTGTCGTGGGTGCGTGAGGCGTTCCAGCGGCTGCTCGACCGCACCGGGCGGAGCGCCGGCCAGGTCTGCGGCGTCGGGCTGGACCTGCCGGGCTCCGTGGACCGCACCGGGGGCAGGCTCATCAGGTCGTTCCTGATGCCCGGCTGGGACGACTACCCGATCGGGGAGGCGATGCGGGGCTCGTTCGACGTCCCGATCCTGGTGGAGAACGACGCGAACGCGATGGCGCTCGGCGAGTGGTGGTCGTCCTGGCGGGAGTCGAGGGCGCTGGTGCTGGTCAAGGTCTCGACCGGGATCGGCGCGGGGATCGTCCTGGACGGGCGGATCTATCGGGGGGTCGAGGAGGCTGCCGGAAACATCGGTCATGTGCGGTTGCGTGAGACCGACGACCGCGTCTGCACCTGCGGCTCGCGCGGCTGCGTCGCCTCCCTGGCGAGCGGCCACACCGTGGCCGTCGAACTCGGCCAGCAGACCAGTCAGGACGTCGTGCGCCTGGTCCAGGCCGGCGACCCCACGGCCATCGCGCGCACCCAGGAGGCCGGGCGGACCCTGGGGATCGTCCTGGCCACCACGGTCAGCCTGCTCAACCCCGGCGTGCTGGTGCTGGCCGGGGACATGGCCGAGACCGGGGAGCACTACCTGACCGGCATCAGGGAGAGCGTGTACCGGCGCAGCCTGCCGTTCACGACCCGCAACCTGGAGATCGTCACCAGCTCGCTCGGGGACCGCGCGGGCATCGTGGGGACGGCGGTGCTCGTCATCGAGCACGTCCTCTCCCCCGCCGCCGTCGACGCCGCCCTGGCCATCGCCCCCGAGACGCGAACCTGACTCCCTGCGTCTGGCGCCTTCCTTGGGACGACGGGCAGGCGGAGCCAGGAGGCCCACCACCCGAGAGCGAACGGGCCTCCCTGCGGACGACGGGCAGGCGAGGTGGTCAGGGTTCCAGGCAGGGGCGGAGGTGGGCGGGCGCTTCGATGAGGGAGGGGCCGTACCAGGTGAGATAGCGCCCGCTGACCAGGGCGCAGGGGAGGCCGGGGAACGCCTCGGGTCCGTCGTCCTCGCTGAAGGCGTAAGGCTCGTCCGGCAGCACCACCAGATCCGGATTTTTCCCGACAAGCTGGTCCAGTGGGATCTTCGGGTACCGCTCGGGATGATCGGCGTAGAGGTTGGCCACGCCCAGCCGCCTGAGCACGTCCCCGGTGAACGTGTCGCGCCCCACCACCATCCACGGACGCCGCCAGATCGGCACGATCGCGGTCCTCAGCACCGGCGGCGGCTCGCCCCACGCCTCCCGCGCCCGGTCGAGCCACTCCGGCCGCCCGGTGCGGCAGGCGTGCCTGAACATCCGGTCCAGCGACAGGAACGCCTCGTCCAGCGTCTCGATCCTGGTCACCCAGACCGCCACGCCCGCCTGCCGCAGCGCCTCGATGTCGGGTGCCCGGTTCTCCTCGGCGTTGGCCAGGACCACGTCGGGTTTGAGCCGCCTGATCGCGTCGAGATCCGGGTTCTTCGTCCCCTTCACCCGGGTGACGTCCAGGTCAGCCGGGTGGGAACACCAGTCGGTCGCGCCGACGAGCGCGTCCGGCAGCGTCGCCGCCACCGACTCGGTCAGCGACGGGACCAGCGACACGATCCGGGAGACGTTCTCCGGCACCGGCACGGGCACGCCGGTGTCGTCTGCTTGGATGCTCACATCTGAACCCTAGGCCGACGAAGCCGGTAGAACCGGTTGTGAAAACATCTCCACAAGCATGGTTACTAATCCGTAGAATCCCAAAAAAGATCGTTAACTCTAGATCGGGGGATCGCTGGTTGGACCAGGAACCGCTGGGCTTCGATCCGACGACACCGAACGTCGCCCGGCTGTACGACTACTACCTCGGCGGGAAGGACCACTTCCCCGCCGACCGCGAGGCCGCCGAGAGGCTTCTCAGGGTGGCCCCGGAGGTGCGCGCCGCCGCCCGTGCCAATCGGGCGTTCCTGGGGCGAGCCGTGCGATTCCTCGCCGACTCCGGCATCACGCAGTTCCTCGACATCGGGACGGGTCTGCCCACGCAGGGCAACGTGCACGAGGTGGCGAGAGCCGTCGCGCCCGAGTCCCGCGTCGTCTACGTCGACCGCGACCCGGTGGTCCTGGTGCACGCGCGGGCCCTGCTGGCGGGGGACGAGCCCACGAGGGTGGTGCAGGGCGATCTCCGCAGACCAGAGGAAATCCTGAAAAATCCAGATTTACTGGATTTGATCGATTTCACTAAGCCCGTCGGGGTGCTGCTGGTGGCGATCATGCATTTCATCAGCAAGTCGGACGATCCACAGCGGATCGTGGCCACCCTGCGGGAGGCGATGGCGCCGGGCAGCTTCCTGGTCATGTCACACGGCACCAGCGACGCCCGTGCCGACGCCGTGCGCAAGAGCACGGAGGTCTACCGCACCTCCACGTCCCCGCTCAGCCTCCGCAGCCGACAGCAGGTGGAGGAGCTCTTCGAGGGCTTCGACCTGGTGGACCCCGGGGTGGTGTGGCTGCCGGAGTGGCGTCCCGACCAGGCCGACACGATCGACTTCGTCAACGGCCCGGAGTCGTCGCTCATCCTGTGCGGGGTGGCCGGGAAGAGCTGACATGAGGGGCGGGTGGGACACCCGCCCCTCATCAGCCTCTTGCCCCTACTTGATGGCGCTGAGAGCGCCCTCGTAGTCGGGCTCCTGGGTGATCTCGGGCACCAGCTCGGAGTAGATCACCTTGTTGTCGCCGTCGAGCACGATCACCGCGCGGGCGGCGAGCCCGGCCAGCGGCCCCGACTCCTGCGCCACGCCGTAGTCCGTCAGGAACTCGCGCCCCCGCATGAGCGACAGCATGGTCACGTTCTCGATGCCCTCGGCGCCGCAGAAGCGCTTCTGGGCGAACGGCAGGTCGGCCGAGACACACAGCACCTGGACGTCGGGGTAGTCGGCGGCCAGCTCGTTGAAGCGGCGCACGGAGGCCGCGCAGACGCCGGTGTCGACGCTCGGGAAGATGTTCAGCACCTTCTTGACGTCGCCGAAGTCGGCGAGCGTGGCCTCGGAAAGGTCGCCGCGGACCAGACGGAACGCGGGCACGTCATCGCCGGGCTTCGGGAAGGTGCCGCCGACGGTGATGGGGTTGCCCTTGAAAGTGACATCGGACATAAGAACCTCCTGGTTAACTGTGGTGCCCCGAGGTGGTGATCCTATCGGCGCGGGTTCCGCCCGAAGGGCGAGCCCCGCCCGGCGGCGAGCCCGCCCAACAGGAGCTCAACACATCCTCAACAGCGCCCTGCCTACCTTCCTCTCATCAGCCGAATCGCAGAGGGAGAAGGCAATGACCACCATCCGCAAGTCGCTGGCCGTCCTGACCGCCGTGGGCGCCGCCTCGCTCGGCCTGCTGGCCACCGCCCCCGCCCAGGCGAACGCCGACGCCGCGACGGCCAGTGGGAGGGTGCCGTCCTGCGTCCGCGTCTGGCAGGCGACGGGCACCATCAAGAAGACCGGCTACGCCTACAACGGGTGCGGCCGCCAGATGAACATGAAGATCGTCTGGGCGCACGGCGCCGACGGCCCCTGCGACACCGTGTACCCCGGGGCGACTCTCAGGCACCGGGTCCCCAGGGGGATCCGCACGTTCGACGGCGCGAAGACCTGCTGACCCCGCGTCCGGCCTCCCCGGCGAAAGGGAGGCCGGCGGTCGGGGAAGGTCAGACGTTGCGGCGGTACTGACCTCCGGCTTCGAACAGGGCCTCCGTGATCTGCCCCAGGGAGCAGACCCTGGCCGCGTCCATCAGCACCTCGAACGCGTTGCCGTCGGACATCGCGGTCTCGCGCAACCGGGCCAGTGCCACGGGGGCCTCGGCCCGGTTGCGCTCCTGGAAGGCGTGCAGGCGGTCGAGTTGCGACCGCTTCTCCTCTTCCGTCCCCCTGGCGAGCTCCAGCTTGTGCGGCTGGGGCTCGTCGCCGCGCGGGTTGCGGAAGGTGTTCACGCCGATGATCGGCAATGAGCCCTCGTGCTTGCGGGTCTCGTACAGCATCGACTCGTCCTGGATCCTGCCGCGCTGGTAGCCGGTCTCCATGGCGCCGAGCACGCCGCCTCGGTCCGACAGCCGCTCGAACTCCCGCAGCACCGCCTCTTCGACCAGGTCGGTCAGCTCGTCGATGATGAACGCGCCCTGGAGGGGGTTCTCGTTGCGGGCCAGGCCCCATTCCCTGTTGATGATGAGCTGGATCGCCATCGCCCTGCGCACCGAGTCGGGCGACGGGGTGGTCACGGCCTCGTCGAAGGCGTTGGTGTGCAGGCTGTTGCAGTTGTCGTAGATCGCGATCAGGGCCTGCAGGGTGGTGCGGATGTCGTTGAAGTTCATCTCCTGGGCGTGCAGCGACCTGCCGGACGTCTGGATGTGGTACTTCAGCTTCTGCGAGCGTTCCGCCGCGCCGTACCTCTCGCGCATCGCGACCGCCCAGATCCGCCGGGCCACCCGGCCGAGGACGCTGTACTCGGGGTCCATGCCGTTGGAGAAGAAGAACGACAGGTTGGGCGCGAAGTCGTCGATCCGCATCCCGCGCGCCAGATACGCCTCGACGTAGGTGAAGCCGTTGGCCAGGGTGAAGGCGAGCTGGCTGATGGGGTTCGCCCCGGCTTCGGCGATGTGGTAGCCGGAGATCGACACCGAGTAGAAGTTGCGCACGCGGTTCCGGATGAACCACTCCTGGATGTCGGCCATCATCCTGAGCGAGAACTCCGTGGAGAAGATGCAGGTGTTCTGGCCCTGGTCCTCCTTGAGGATGTCGGCCTGCACGGTGCCCCGCACGGTGGCGAGCGTCTGCTCCCGCAGCTCGCCGGCCTCGTCCTCGGACGGTTCGCGTCCCTGCAGCGCGCGGAACCTGTCGAGGGCCTGGTCGATGGCGGCGTTGAGGAAGAAGGCGAGGATGGTCGGGGCCGGGCCGTTGATCGTCATCGACACGGAGGTGTTGGGCGCCGACAGGTCGAAGCCGTCGTAGAGCGCCTTCATGTCGTCGAGCGTCGCGATGGACACTCCAGACGTACCGACTTTTCCGTAAATATCCGGCCGCAGGTCGGGGTCGTGACCGTACAGCGTCACCGAGTCGAACGCGGTGGACAGCCTGGTCGCCGGCTGGCCCTCCGACAGCAACTTGAAGCGCCTGTTGGTGCGGAACGGGTCGCCCTCCCCCGCGAACATCCTGGTGGGGTCCTCGTCGTCGCGCTTGAACGGGAACACCCCCGCCGTGAACGGGAAGGTGCCCGGCAGGTTCTCGCTCCGCAGGAACCGCAGCAGGTCGCCGTGGTCGGTGTGCCGGGGCAGCGCGACGCGCGGGATCCGGTTGCCCGACAGGGTCTCGCGCCACAGCGGCGTGTGGATCTCCCGGTCGCGCACCTTCACCACGAGCTCGTCGGCCGTGTACCGCTCCCTGACGGCCGGCCAGCCGTCGAGCAGCGCCCGGCTCTCGTCGCTCAGCTCGCCGTCGGCCCGCGCGGCCAGCTCGGCCAGCCTGGCGTCGTCGCCGTCCAGGAGGGAGCGGACGGCGGCGAGCTGCTGGCGGCGGCGCGCCACCTCGGCCTGGTCGAGCGTCTCGGCATGGTAGCCGCGGACGGTATCGGCGATCTCGGCGAGGTAGCGCACCCGCGCGGGCGGGACGATCGCGTCGGTCTCGTGCGAGGTGCGGCCCCGCACCACCGGCAGCAGCCCGGGCCCCGCCGGCATGCCCTTACCTGCCAGCAGCCCCTTGAGATGCTGGTAGAGCGCGGTTACCCCGGCGTCGCTGTAGCGGGAGGCGATCGTCCCGAACACCGGCATCTCGTCGGGCGACACGCCGAAGGCCCCGCGGTTCCTGACGAGCTGGCGGCGCACGTCGCGCAGGGCGTCCTCGGCGCCGCGCCGCTCGTACTTGTTGATCACGACGGCCTCGGCGAAGTCCAGCATGTCGATCTTCTCCAGCTGGGACGCGGCGCCGAACTCGGGCGTCATAACGTAGACGGGCACGTCCACGTGCGGCACGATGCCCGCGTCGCCCTGGCCGATGCCGGGGGTCTCGACGACGATCAGGTCGTATCCGGCTGCCCGGCAGGCGGCGAGCACGTCGTCGAGGCAGGCGGGCACCTCACGGGCGGCGCCCCTGGTGGCGAGCGAGCGGAAGTAGGTCTGGGGGCCCAGGCTGTTCATCCGGATCCGGTCGCCGAGCAGCGCGCCGCCGCCGCGCCTGCGGGTCGGGTCGATCGCGATGACCGCGATGCGCAGCTTGTCGTCGTTGTCCACCCGCAGTCTGCGCAGCAGCTCGTCGGTCAGCGACGACTTGCCCGAGCCGCCGGTGCCGGTGACGCCCAGCACGGGCGCGCGGGTGCCGCTCGCGGCCGCCGCGCGCAGGCCGTCGAGCAGGCCCTCGGGGGCGCGATCGGCCTCGATCAGGGTGATCGCCCTGGCGAGCGCCGCCTGGTCGCCCGAGGCGACGGCCTCGACCGAGGGAGAGCCGTCAAGCTCGACGTCGCACTCCTCGATCAGCTTGTTGATCATGCCGGGGAGTCCGAGGCGCTGGCCGTCCTCGGGCGAGAAGACCCGGGTGACGCCGCGCGAGTGCAGGAGGTCGATCTCGTCCTGGACGATGACGCCGCCGCCACCGCCGTAGACCTTGACGTGCCCTGCGCCGCGCTCGCGCAGCAGGTCGACCAGGTAGGAGAAGAACTCCACGTGCCCGCCCTGGTAGGAGCTGATCGCGACCCCCTGGACGTCTTCCTGGATGGCGGCGGTGACGATCTCCTCCACGGACCTGTTGTGCCCGAGATGGATCACCTCCGCCCCCTGGGTCTGAAGGATGCGCCGCATGATGTTGATCGCCGCGTCGTGGCCGTCGAACAGCGCAGCAGCGGTGACGAACCGGACGGGATGGATCGGGACGTGCACGATCACTCCTTCGTGAAAGGGCCTCACTCACGAAGATACTAGGACGTCCTACTAATTCCCAAGAGACGCGACATCACGCCTGTCCTCGTGCTCCCGCGGCTCGTACGGCCTGCGCCGCGTCCCGGCGGGCGGCCCGGCCTGCTTGGGGACGGTGGCCACCAGGACGGGACGGCCCATCGGCTCCGGGAGCTCCAGCTCGACCGGTTCCGCGGGCGGGCCGGATGGCGCGTTCCACGGCAGCGCGAACCCGCGGCGGACGCCGCGGCGGCGGCCCGCCAGCCGGAAGGAGACCACGACCGTGGTGAGGACCATCGCCGCGAGCAGCGCCTGCGGCGTGCCCAGGAAGTCCAGCGGAGAGCCCTGCGACTCCCGCGGCCCCACCCGGACGAACGGCTGCTCGGTCGAGCGGATCTCATCCACCGGGGCGTCGGGCTTGACCAGGCGCGGCAGGCCGTACCCGACGACCTTGTCCGTCTCGCGGGTCTTGCGCTTGAGCCAGACGCGGTCGACGTTGGCCTCGATCGTGTGGATCTTCTTACCCTCGACCCGCTCCACCACGCCGACGTGGTCGATGCCCTTGTAGCTCTTCCCGCCGCTCCAGTCGAAGAAGACCAGGGCCCCCGGCTCGGGCTTGCGCGACCAGGCGCCCTGCTTGATGAACCAGGCGGCGTGGGACGGGGTCCAGGCGAACTGGCCGACCTGGTGGGCCACGCCGGCCTTCTGCGCCGCCCACGCGATGAACATGTCGCACCACGGAGCGTTGCGATACTGCGCGTCCTGGACGCGATCCGCGTACCAGTGGCCGAACTTGGTGTACTGGCCGCCTTTCTCCCGGTAGCCGACTTCCCGGCGCACCTCTTTCAGCAGGGATTCCGCGATCGGGTCCAGGGTGACACCTCCCAGAAAACCGCCAGATCACGATGGACTGTAGTAGCGGCATCGCGTTCCCGCGCGGAACACCCAGAAAGTGTCGAGCTATGTACCGAAATTTCGGTTTTGTTGCTGGTGGGGCAGGTGAGGCTGACTACTATCGACGCTAGGAGCCGGCGCCGACCCGGTAGACCTGCGCCTCCCCGGCGCCCGGCGCGACCACGTCCGCCACGATGACGGTCACGTTGTCGGGAGAGCCTCCCTCGTTGGCCAGGTCGATCAGCCGCTGGACGGCCGCGCCCGGGTCTGCCACGGTGGTCAGGACCTCGTGCAGGACCTCGGGCCCGAGCACGGTCGTGAGCCCGTCGGAGCAGAGGAGGTAGCGATCATCAGGCTCGGCCTCGCGCAGCGCCATGTCCGGCTCGGCCCTGCCCTCGCTGCCCAGCACCCGGAGCACCATCGACCGCCGGGGATGAACGGCGGCCTGATCCTCCGTTATCCGCCCTTCGTCCACCATCGACTGCACAAGTGTGTGATCCTTGGTCATCTGGTAAAGAGCACCGTCGCGAAGCAGGTATCCGCGGGAGTCACCAAGATGAGCCAGGGCGAACCGGTAGCCGTCCCACAGCATGGCGGTCACCGTGGTTCCCATCCCTCTGCGGGCGGGGTCGATGTCGGCCAGCTCGACCAGCCTCCGCGCCGCCTCGTGCACGGCGCTCTCAAGGGCGGCCTCCAGGTCGGACCCCGACTCGGGAAGCGTGGCATCCAGCTCGCGCATGACGGCGATCGCGGCCGAGCTCGCCAGCTCTCCCGCCGCGTGCCCGCCCATCCCGTCGGCAACCACGAGCAGCCGGCCGCTCGCGTATCCAGAATCCTCGTTCTGCTCCCTGCGGCGCCCCACGTCTGAACCGGCGGCATAGCGGATGTTGTGCTTCATACCATGCAGTAAATCATTGGTTGAAAGACTTCACAAGCAGATGCGGTGAAGACTCTTGTGAACTACTGTGGGCTCCATGAGCCACGACCCGACCGTGAACGCCGGGGACATCGCCCGGCTCGCCGGTGTCGGGCGTGCCGCGGTGAGCAACTGGCGCCGCCGCCACGACGACTTCCCGCAACCCACCGGCGGCACCGCCAACCAACCGCTGTTCTCGCTGCGCCAGGTCGAAGCCTGGCTACGCCGCTATGGGAAGTCCTACCAGGTCTCGCTGGGAGATCGGGTGTGGCAACGCCTGAAAGCCGCGGGAGATTTGCGGCTGGGCGAGCTCGTGGCCCAGGCGGGAACGCTGCTGACCACGGGTGAGAGCCCGCTGGAGCCCGAGCTGGCCGCCCTCGTGTCGGAGCTGGCCGCGCAGCACGGGGCGCTCACCGCGTACGAGTTCCTCGTCGAGCGCTACCTGGAGGCGCACTCCCGGCAGCTCTCGGTCACCCGCGACGACGTCGCCGAGCTGATGGTCAGGCTGGTCGACGCCGGCGGCACCACGATCCTCGACCCCGCCTGCGGCGTCGGCACGCTGCTGCTCGCCCCGAAGGCGGCCAGGGTGCTCGGGCAGGACCTGAGCGAGACGTCCGCGTCGATCGCCGCCGCCAGGCTGCGCCTGCGCGGCGCCGAGGCGTCGGTGGTGGCGGGCGACTCGATGCGGCACGACGGGTTCGCGGGCGACAAAGCCGACGCGGTCGTCTGCGATCCGCCGTTCAACGAGCGGGCGTGGGGCTACGAGGAGCTGACCGGCGACCCGCGCTGGGAGTACGGCCTGCCGCCGCGCGGCGAGCCCGAGCTGGCCTGGGTGCAGCACTGCCTCACCCACGTCAGGCCGGGCGGCCTGGTGGCCGTGCTGATGCCTCCGGCCGCCGCCAGTCGCAGGGCGGGCAGGCGCATCAGGGCGAACCTGCTGCGGGCGGGCGCGCTGCGGGCCGTGGTGGCCCTGCCGGGGTCCGACCTGTGGCTGCTGCGCCGCCCGTCGGCGGGTGAGCGGCCGCCGTCCGAGGTGCTGATCCTCGACGCGACGGCCGACCTGTCGGCGGTCGAGCCCGCGTGGCGCGCCTACCTCGACGACCGCTCCGACCAGACCGTCCGCATCATCGACCTGCTCGCCGACGAGGTCGACATGACCCCGGCCCGCCACCAGCGCCGCGGCGACCTGGGCCGGGCGTTCACCGAGGCCCGCGACCGCTTCCTCGCGGCCGGCGCCACCCCGCCCGACCTCAGGGTCCTCGACGAGCCGCTCGACCAGCCGGTCACCACGGTCGGCGACCTGATCAAGGAGGGGCTGATCATCGCGTTGCAGGCGCCGGCGAAGATGGCGGCGCACGGCGGCGAACTGCCCGTCCTCACCGCCGACGACGTCGCCCACGGCACCCCGCCGTCCGGCCGCGCCACCGCCCAGCAGGGGCTGGTCCACGTACAGCCGGGCGACGTGGTGGCGTCCTACTCCAGCGTCCGGGTGCTGGCCGACGGCGGCTGCGTGCTCGGCCCGCACCTGACGCTCTACCGCGTCGACGCGCGCCGGCTCGACCCCGACTTCCTGGCGGGCTTCCTCAGGGCCGCGGGCAGCCGGGTGACCACCGGCTCCAGCCGGTTCGACGTGCGCCGCACCCGCCTGCCGCGGCTCTCGCTCAAGGAGCAGGAGCCGTACGGCGCGGCCTTCCGGCAGCTCGCGGTGCTGGAGGACGCGCTGCGCGAGATCTCCACCCTGGGCCAGACGCTGATCCGGCTGGGGCTCGACGGGCTGACCGACGGCCACCTGCACCCGCCTGCTCATGGCCTCACTCCGTAAGGCGGGCTCGGTCGTTGGGAGCCGTCGCCTTCCCTCGTCGCTCTGGTCGCTACGCTCCCGACGCTCCTCAGTCCAGGCGACGGCACTCCCTCGCCTGACGGTGTAGTTTTTTCCCGATGGACGGCGGGAGGGGCTAATGGTCATCGGCGACCGCTATGAGCTCGACGACCTCCCTCTCGGGCAGGGCGGCATGGGCGCGGTCTACGCCGGGCACGACAGGCACCTCGAACGCCGGGTGGCGGTGAAGCTGCTCAGGCTGCCGAGCGGGCCCGACCAGGAGCTGGAGCGCCGCTTCATCCGCGAGGCGCGCATCCTGGCCAGGCTGGAGCATCCGGGCGCGCCGGTGCTGTACGACTTCGGCACCCACGAGCAGCGGCTCTACCAGGTCATGCAGTTCATCGAGGGCGTCACCGTCGCCGACCTGGTCATCGAGCACGGCCCGCTGCCGGTGTCCTGGGCGGCCGCCATCGCGGCCCAGGCGTGCGCGGTGCTGTCGGCGGCGCACGCGCTGTCGATCTGCCATCGCGACCTCAAGCCGACCAACCTCATGCTCTGCCCCGACGGCAGCGTGAAGGTGCTCGACTTCGGCCTGGCGCTGCTGCGCGACGCGGACGTCACCACGTTCACCCGGATCGGCCAGATCCTGGGCACGCCCGCGTACATGGCGCCCGAGCAGATCCAGCGCGGTGTCGCCGAGCCGCGCAGCGACCTGTACGCGCTGGGCTGCGTCCTGCACGAGATGCTCACCGGGCAGCAGCTCTTCACCGGCCCGACCGACTACGTGGTCTTCGAGAAGCAGGTCAAGGAGCGTCCGCCGACCATCCCCGGCCTGCCACCCGAGCTGGCCAGGCTGCTGGCGGAGCTGCTGGAGAAGGAGCCGGCCGCCCGTCCGGCCGACGCCGACGAGCTGTACGCGCGGCTGGAGCCGTTCGCGGTGGCCCTGCCGATGCTGCCGGGTTTCCTGGCCAGGTCGCCGAGCCCGGGGCGGATGTACGCCCGGATGGTCGGCCGCGTGCTGAGCGGCTGAACACGCTCTCTCCGTAGCCCGGATCGTTACCCAACCACCGTTGACAGCTCGGCGTGATGGCCATGACTCTTGCGAGAGAGCGCTCTCTCAACCACCCCCCAGGCACGAACCCAGGAGGGTTCCATGACCCCTCGCGTCCGACGGCTCGCCCTGCCCCTGCTCACCGCGTCCCTGCTCGCCCTGACGACGGCGGCCTGCGGGGGCGGCGGCGGTACCGGCACCGGGACCGCCGCGAAGCCGGGAGAGAAGATCAAGCTCACCATCGGCCTCTTCGGCGACTTCGGCTTCAAGCCGCTCTACGAGGAGTACAAGAAGACCCACCCCGACATCGAGGTCGTCGAGCAGGTCACGCAGTTCAACGACCACCACAACAACCTGATCAAGCGGCTGGCGACGAACGCGGGGGCGGCTGACATCGAGGCGGTCGAGGTCGGCTACATCAGCACGTTCACCGCCCAGCCCGCCAAGTTCTACGACCTGAAGCAGTTCGGGCTGGAGAAACGGCAGGGCGACTACCTCGACTGGAAGTGGCAGCAGGGCGTGAGCAAGAGCGGCGGGCAGCTGCTGGGGCTCGGCACCGACGTGGGCGGCCTGGCCATGTGCTACCGCAAGGACCTGTTCAAGAAGGCCGGGCTGCCGACCGACAGGACCGAGGTCGCGGGCCTCTGGCCGACCTGGGAGCAGTACATCGGGACCGGCAGGAAGTTCGCCGCCGCCAACGTCGCAGGGGCCAAGTTCGTGGACAGCCCCGGTGAGATCTTCCGCGCGATGGTGAACCAGGCTCCGCTCGGGCTGTACGACGCACAGGACAAGATCATCGTCGACACCAACCCGGACGTGAAAAAAGCCTGGGACCTGTCCAACCAGCTCACCCAGGGCGGCCTGACCGCCAAGCTCGCGGCCTTCTCCCCGCCGTGGAACACCGGTTTCGCCAAGGGCTCGTTCGCCACGATCATCTGCCCGGCCTGGATGACCGGCTTCATCCAGGAGCAGGCCAAGGACTCGGCCGGCAAGTGGGACATCGCCACCGTGCCCGGCGGTTCCGGCAACAGCGGCGGCTCGCACCTGATGCTTCCAAAGCAGGGCAAGCACCCCAAGGAAGCCGCCGAGCTGATCGACTTCCTCACCTCCAAGGACAACCAGGCGAAGGTCTTCAAGGAGGAGGGGACGTTCCCGTCGATCCCGTCGCTCTACGACGACCCGTCGATCCAGAACTTCACCAAGCCGTTCTTCGGTGACGCCCCGATCGGCAAGATCTACTCCGAGGCGGCCAAGGCGCTGAAGCCGCAGCACCTCGGGCCGAAGGAGGCGGACGTCCGCGTCGTCATCGGCGACGGGCTCGGCCGGGTGGAGCAGGGCAAGCAGACGCCCGACCAGGCCTGGGCCCAGGTGCTCGAGGACGTCAAGAAGATCAAATGAGCAGCCTTCCCCTGGCGGCGCCGAGCCGGCGCCGGCGGAGCGTGCGGCACACCCTCGACGTGAGGGTGTCGCCGTACGCCTACGTGGCCCCCTTCTTCCTGCTGTTCTGCGCGTTCGGCCTGTTCCCCCTCGCCTACACGGCCTGGGTGAGCCTGCACGACTGGACGCTGCTGTCCGAGGAGCACACCTTCGTCGGCCTGGACAACTTCGCGACGCTGCTGGGTGACGGGTACTTCTGGAACGCGACGTTCAACACGCTGTCGATCGGCGTGCTCTCGACGGTGCCGCAGTTGCTGCTGGCCATCTGGCTGGCGCACCTGCTGAACCGGCGGCTGCGCTGGCAGACGCTGTTCCGGATCTCACTGCTGCTGCCCAACGTGACCAGCGTGGTGGCGGTCGTGGTGATCTTCAGCCAGCTCTTCGGACGCGACTTCGGGCTGATCAACTGGGTGCTCTCGTGGTTCGGGGTCGGGAAGATCGAGTGGGCCGCGGGCACCGCGACCTCGCACATCGCCCTCTCGACCATGATCATGTGGCGCTGGACCGGCTACAACGCGCTGATCTTCCTGGCGGCGATGCAGGCCGTCCCGCGCGAGCTGTACGAGGCGGCCACCATCGACGGCGCGTCGAGCTTCACCCAGCTCCGCCGGATCACGATCCCGATGATCCGGCCGACGATCATCTTCGTGGTCATCGTGTCCACGATCGGCGCCATGCAGATCATCGCCGAGCCGCTGCTGTTCGGCATGAGCAGCGGCAGCGGGGGCGGCGCGGTCAGCGGCGGGCCCGACCGGCAGTTCCAGACGCTGGCGCTGTTCGTCTACGAGCAGGGCTTCACCAAGTTCGACTTCGGCTACGCCTCGGCCGCGTCCTGGTTGATGTTCCTGGTCGTGGTGGTGATCGCGACGGTCAACTACCTGCTGACGCGCCGGATGAGGGGTGGGCTGGCATGAGGCTGCGCTACCTCACCCTGACCGCGGTGGCCTTCTTCTCGGCGTTCCCGCTGTACTACAGCGTGGTCGTGGCCTCCAGGCACAACTCGGCGCTGGCCGAGGTGCCGCCGCCGCTGTGGCCGGGCGGGAACTTCTTCGCCAACGTGTCCCGGGTCTTCGACACCGTGCCGTTCGGGCTGGCGTTGCTGAACTCGGTCGTCGTGGCGGGGTCGATCTCGTTCGCGGTGATGTTCTTCTCGACGCTGGCGGGCTTCGCCTTCGCCAAGCTGGCGTTCAGGGGCAGGAACATCATGTTGCTGATCACGGTCGGGACCATGATGGTGCCGACCCAGCTCGGGATCATCCCGCTCTACCTGCTCATGGTGAAGCTGGAGTGGACCGGCACGGACTACGCGCTCATCGTGCCCGCGCTGGTCAACGCGTTCGGCGTGTTCTTCATGACGCAGTACCTGTCCAGGGCGCTGCCGACCGAGCTGCTGGAGGCCGGGCGGGTCGACGGGTGCACGACGTGGGGGCTGTTCTGGCACGTCGTGCTGCCGGCCGCGCGGCCCGCGGCGGCGGTGCTCGGCATGCTCACGTTCATGTCGGCCTGGAACGACTACTTCTGGCCGCTGGTCGTCCTCACTCCGGAGAACCCGACGGTGCAGGTGGCCCTGTCGTCGCTGGCGAGCGGCTACGTCAACGACTACGTCCTGGGTCTGACCGGGACGGCGGTGGGCACCCTGCCGCTCGTCCTCGTCTTCGCCCTGTTCGGCAAGCAGATCATCGGCGGAATCATGCAAGGAGCTGTAAAAGGATGATTTTCCCGGAAGGCTTTGTCTGGGGTGCCGCGACGGCTTCCTACCAGATCGAGGGGGCGGCCAAGGAGGACGGGCGGGGCCAGTCCATCTGGGACACCTTCTCCCATACCCCCGGGAAGGTGGCCGGCGGCGACACCGGGGACGTGGCCTGCGACCACTACCACCGCCACGCCGACGACGTCGGTCTCATGCGCGAGCTGGGGCTCGCGGCCTACAGGTTCTCGGTGGCCTGGCCGCGCATGCTGCCCGAGGGTCAGGGCCGGGTCAACCCCAAGGGCCTCGCCTTCTACGACAAGCTGGTGGACGAACTCCTAAACGCCGAAATTTCGCCGTACGTCACGCTTTATCACTGGGATCTCCCCCAAGCTCTGGAGGACCGCGGCGGCTGGACGTCCCGCGACACCGCCTACCGCTTCGCCGAGTACGCCCAGATCGTCCACGAGCGGCTCGGCGACCGGGTGAGCCACTGGACCACGCTGAACGAGCCGTGGGTCGCGGCCTACCTCGGCTACGGCAACGGCGTGCACGCGCCCGGCCGCCGCGACCCCGCCGCCGCCATGCGCGCCGCCCACCACCTGCTGCTGGGCCACGGCCTGGCGGCGCGGGCGCTGCGCGAAGCGGGCGCGCGGAGTCTCATGCTGGTCGTGAACTCCGCCCCGGTGCTCACCCCCGCCCAGGTCAACGATCCGGAGGCGGCGCCGGGCGAGGCGGACGCCGCCGCCGCCCACCGCATCCACGCGTTGCTGACCAGGCAGTTCCTCGATCCAGCCGTGCACGGGAGCTATCCGGCGGAGGTCCTGGACGCCGCCGCGCGCAACGGCGGCCTCGGCCACGTCCAGGACGGCGACCTGGAACTGATCAACGCCCCGATCGACCAGATCGGGATCAACTACTACAACCCCTGCGTGGTGGAGGCGAGCCCGGGCGAGCCCGCCGACGCCGCCTGGCCCGGCTCCGAGGGGGTCAGGTTCGCCGGCGCCGACGCGCCGACCACCGCGATGGGCTGGCCGATCGTGCCTGACGGCCTGTCGAGGCTGCTGGCGCGGCTCTCGCGCGACTACCCGCGGGTCGGGCTCATGGTCACCGAGAACGGCGCCGCCTTCGACGACGTCGTCGAGGACGGCCGCGTCCGCGACCGGGACCGGGTCGCCTACCTGCGCGGCCACCTGCGCGAGGTGCACCGGGCCATCGAGGCGGGCGCCGACCTGCGCGGCTACCTGGTGTGGTCGCTGCTGGACAACTTCGAGTGGGCGGAGGGCTACCGCCGCCGGTTCGGCATCGTGCACGTGGACTATCCGACCCAGACCAGGACGCCGAAAGACAGCGCGCTGTGGTACCGCGACGTCATCGGGAGGAACCGGCTGTGAGGCCAAAACGGTCTTCTGTGAGGATTGGGGCCCGCTAGTGCTCGCTCGTCCCGGAGTCTCCCACCGTGTCACGTGGTACGAAGATCGTCGCATCCCTGCTCACCGCCGCCGTCCTCCCAGGTTGTTCGGCCCTGCTCCCCCACCCGGCGCCGCCGTCGGCGGCCCCCTCGTCGGCCCACTCGTCGGCGCCTTCCCCGACGACCTCGACGGCGGGGCCCGCCATCGACGCGGCGGGCGCGCAACGGCAGCTGGAAACCTACGTCGACCTGAACAACAAGGCCAACAAGGCCAGGGACGGCGAGCAGCTGAAGGCCTACGAGGCGGGTTCCAGCCTGCCCATCGACCAGGCGTCCTACCGGTCCAGCAAGATCCTCTACCCGAAGCAGCGCTCCTACACGCCCTTCGGGTACACCGACGCCACCTTCCACACCCCGGCGGGCCAGCCGTGGTTCGCGGCCGACGTGGTCTCCACGAACCTCGTCACGAAGAAGCCGAGCAAGGTACGGACCCTGCTGCTCTTCCGCAAGGGCGAGGACGGCTGGCGGCAGGTGTACTCGCCCTACACCCTGGAGGCCAAGCCGTTCCCCGGCCTGGCCAAGGACGGCTCGGGCCAGGCTGTCGCGCGCTCCCTCACCGACGGGACCGGCCTGCTCAGCTCCCCGGCCGAGTTCGTCAAGCTGTACGCCAGGCAGCTCGCCGGAAAGACCCCCACCGAGCAGCAGCGCCTGTTCGCCGACGACGCGTGGGTCAAGGACGCGGTCGCCGAGCGGGTCAGGATGAGTCAGTACGCCAAGGTCAGCACCACGGTGCGGCCGGCGCCCGACTACCCCTCCTACGCCCTGCGCACCGCCGCCGGCGGCGCGCTGGTGCTGAGCACGCTGTCCAGGACGGTCCGCTTCGACGTGAAGCCGGGCATGAACGTCTTCCACTCCAAGGAGGGCCTGCTGAAGGGCAAGTTCTACCGCTTCATGCAGCGCAGGGAGCTGATCCAGATCGTGGCCCACATCCCCGCCAAGAGCGCGCAGAACGGAAAGTTCCGGCTGGTTGCCGCGTACGGCGGAATCGTGGAAGGGTCTGGCCGCTGAACCAGCCGGCAGGTGCCATCATTCCTCTCGTGGCCTTGTACTCCCTGTGCTCCCCGCAGTGCCGGATCCCGGCATGAGGCGTCCCACGCTGGAGGCGGTCGCCGCCCGCGCCGGGGTCTCGCGCGCGACCGCGTCCCGCGTCGTCAACGGGCAGGCGACGGTGGCGCCCGGGATCCGCGACGCCGTGCTGCGCGCCATCGACGAGCTGGGGTACGTGCCCAACCCGGCGGCGCGCAGCCTCGTCACCCAGCGCACCGACTCCGTGGCCCTGGTCGTCTCCGAGCCGCCGACCAGGGTCTTCTCCGAGGACCCGCTGTTCTCCACGGTGATCCGCTCGGCGAGCCTGGAGCTGGAGGCGGTCAACAAGCAGGTCGTGCTGATGCTGGCGTCCTCGGCCAAGAGCCACGCGCGGGTGGAGCGCTACATCGCGGGCGGGCACGTCGACGGGGTCATGCTGATCTCCATGCACGGCGCCGACCCGCTGCCCGCCGCCCTGTCGCGGCTGCGCGTCCCCGTCGTCTCGTACGGCAGGCCGGCCGTGCCCGTCGAGATCCCGTTCGTCGACAACGACAACGTGGGCGGGGCCGAGACGGCGGTCCGCCACCTGGTGGAGTCGGGCAGGCGCAGGATCGCCACGATCGCCGGCCCGCAGGACATGATCGCCGGCCAGGACCGCCTCGCCGGCTACCGCAACGTCCTGCGCGACTCCGACCGCCGCTCGATCGTCGCGGTCGGCGACTTCACCAGGGAGTCGGGAGCGGTGGCGATGCGCCAGCTGCTGGGCGACGACCCGGCGCTCGACGCCGTCTTCGTGGCCAACGACCTGATGGCGGTGGGCGCGCTGCAGTCGCTCAGGCAGGCGGGCCGGACGGTTCCGGGCGACGTCGCGGTGGTCGGCTTCGACGACATCGAGGCGGCGCAGTACACCGAGCCGCCGCTGACCACGGTCCGCCACCCGGTGGCCGAGCAGGCGGCGGCGATGGTCCGCCTGCTGCTCGGCCTGTTCGTCGGCGGCCCCGCCGCCCCGGTCATCCTGCCCACGGAGCTGGTCGTCCGCGAGTCCGCCTGACCGGCCCGCGGCTCAGCCAAGCCGCCGCACGCGCCTGACCGGCCCGCGGCTCACCCGGAGCCCGCACCCGCCGGACGGGCCAGCGGGTCAGCTTCCGGGCTCCTGGGTGCCGGCGGGGGCCTGTTTCGGCTGCCAGGGGAGGCGGCCCTCCAGCTCCACCTGGAGCGAGAAGCTGAGGAACGTCCGGACCGCCACGATGACGGCCAGCACTCCCACGCTCTGGAAGGTGGGCGAGACCGCCACGGTCCTGATGATGTCGGCCGCCACCAGGAGTTCCAGCCCGAGGAGGATCGCCCGGCCCACGTCCTGCCGGAACAGCCGGTAGGAGTCGCCCACGCGCCACACCCTGACGTAACGGACGACGAACGCGACGGTGGCGATGGCGGTGCCCGCGGCGATCACGAGCACTCCCGCGAAGTCCAGCACCTCGCCGATGCGTTCGATGATCTCCTTCATCCGTCCGCCACACCTCCACTCGTCTCCTTCCTGCCCGCGGGCGGGGTCGCGAAGACGCGGAGCTGGAGGGCGAGCGTGCCGTAGTAGCCGACCAGCGTGGTCAGCTCGACCAGGACGCCGGGCTCCAGCTGCGCGTACTCCTCGTCGTTCAGCTCGCCGCGGGTGACCAGCGCCCGCGCCACCCGCAGCACCGCCGCCTCCTCGGGGTCGTCGAGGTGCAGCGGCGCGCCGGTGCGCAGGGCGTGGAGCTGGGCGTCCGTGAGGCCGAGGCCGCGGGCGATCGGCTCGTGGACCCCCTGCTCGAACGCGCTGTCCTGGTGGCCCGCCACCACCAGGATGGCGATCTCCCTGGCCCGGTCGCCCAGCCGGGAGCGGTAGCGGATCGCCGCGCCGAGCTCCTGCAACGCCTCACCCACCGGCGGGCTGAGCAGCATCGCGTTGAAGGGGCCGATGAGCGCGCCCTGGCCGTCGAGCATCGACCTGCCGCGCGGGCCGGCGATGATCTTCTCGTACAGGGCCAGGGCGTCCGCGTCGAGCCGGTCCGGCGGCAGCGGTGGGAGGCGGTTCACTCGAGCGATGTTAGCCAGACGGTCGTGTCGGGCGGCAGGTCTCCGTCCGCCATGGGGCCGCTGGCGAGGACGGTCCGGCCCGGCGGGAGCGGGATCGGTCCGGGGCCCAGGTTGGTCACGCAGATCAGGCCCGACGAGCGGATGAAGGCCAGGACACCGTCGCCGAGCGGCAGCCAGCTGAGCGAGCCGTCGCCGAGCAGTTCCCGGCGCAGGCGCAGCCCGGTGCGGTAGAGGTTCAGCATCGAGCCGAGGTCGGCCTGCTGCGCCTCGGCCGTGAGCTTGCGCCAGCTCTCCGGCTGCGGCAGCCACGGGTGCGGCCCGCCGAAGCCGAACGGCGGCTCCTCGCCCGCCCAGGGAAGGGGGACGCGGCAGCCGTCCCTGCCCGGGTTGGCGCCCTGCGACCTGGCGTACATCGGGTCCTGGCGGAGCTCGTCCGGGAGGTCCTCGACCTCGGGAAGGCCCAGTTCCTCGCCCTGGTAGACGTACAGGGAGCCCGGCAGGGCCATCGCCAGCAGCGCCGCCGCCCGCGCCCGGCGGTAGCCGAGCTCCAGGTCGGAGGGCGCGCCGTGCAGGCGGCCTCCGTGGGCGAAGGCGGTGTCGGCCCTGCCGTACCTGGTGACGGGGCGGGTGACGTCGTGGTTCGACAGCACCCACGTCGGCGGGGCCCCGACGGGGGCGTGCGTGGTGAGCGTCAGGTCGATGACCCTGCGCAGCTCCGCCGGGTCCCAGGGGCAGGAGAGGAAGTCGAAGTTGAAGGCCGTGTGCAGCTCGTCCGGACGCAGGTAGCGGGTGAAGCGCTCCTGGTCGGGGAGCCAGACCTCGCCGATGAGGATGCGGTCGCCGTACTCGTCGGCGATCCGTCGCCAGCGGCGGTAGACGTCGTGGACCTCGTCCAGATCCTCGTAGGCGGTCGCGGACTTGAACAGCAGAGCCGCCGAGTCGATGCGGACGCCGTCGACGCCCTTGTCGAACCAGAAGCGCAGCACGTCCTCGAACTCCTGGTGGACCTCCTCGTTGGCCCAGTTGAAGTCGGGCTGCTCCGGGGCGAACAGGTGGAGGTACCACTGGCCGTCGGGAACCTGGGTCCAGGCGGGGCCGCCGAAGATCGACTGCCAGTCGTTCGGCTCGTCCCTGAACCAGAAGCGGTCTCTCGCCGTCCTGTCGGTGAGCGCGCGCCGGAACCAGGCGCTGGCCGTGGAGCTGTGGTTCGGCACCACGTCGATGATGACCTTGATGTCCAGCTCGTGCGCCTCCGCGATGAATTTCTCCGCCTCGGCCAGGGTGCCGAACACGGGCTCGATGTCGCGGTAGTCGGCCACGTCGTAGCCGCCGTCGGCCATCGGCGACGGGTACCACGGGTTCAGCCAGATGGCGTCGATGCCCAGGTCTTTCAGGTACGGCAGGCGCGCGCGCAGCCCGGCGAGGTCGCCGACGCCGTCGCCGTTGCCGTCGGCGAAGCTGCGCAGGTAGACCTGGTAGATCGCGGCCCCCCGCCACCACGTGTGGGACATGCTCACCCCTTGATGCTTCCGGCGGTGAGGCCCGCCATGATGTGCCGTTGGAAGATGAAGAAGACGATGATCGTCGGGATGCTCGCGATCACCAGGCCGCCCATGATGGCGTTCTGGGTGACCGCTCCCGCCGTCTGCGACAGGCCCACGCTGATCGTCATCTTGTCGCTCTCGGACATGACCAGCAGCGGCAGGACGAAGTCCCTGAAGGCGTTGACGATGGTGAAGATGGAGACCACGCCGAGGATCGGCCTGGAGACCGGCAGCACCACCGACCAGAGCACGCGCAGCGCTCCCGCGCCGTCGATCTGGGCGGCCTCGACCAGCTCTCTCGGGATGGAGTCGAAGAAGCGCTTGAGCAGGAAGATGTTGAACCCGTTCGCCGCCGCCGGGAACCACAGGCCCCACGGGTTGTTCAGCAGGTTCAGGTCCACGATCGTGACGTAGGTCGGGATCAGCACCACCATCGGCGGGATCATCAGCGTGGCCAGCATCGCGCCCAGCACCACGTTGCCGAACAGCGGCCTGAGCTTCGACAGCGCGTACGCCGCGGCGACGTCCACGGCCATCGAGAACAGCCAGCCGCCCACCGCGTAGTAAGCGGTGTTGCGCAGCAGCAGCCCGATGTCGAACAGGTCCCACGCCTCGACGAACGCGTCGAGTGTCGGGTGGGCCGGGAAGAGTGACGGCGGCATCTGGGCGATCTCCTCGCCCGTCTTCATGGCGCCGGTGATCATCCAGTAGAGCGGGAAGACGAAGACCAGCGTGAAGCCCACCACGACCGTGACCAGCACGCTCCAGTAGATCCGCCGCCCCCACCTGCTGTTGAGCTGGTGCGGGGAGACGATCGTGCGGAACTGCACCTCGATCGGCTTCGGTCTGCGTCTCTCGCGTCTCCGCCCGGTGACGGCGCGCGCGCCGACGGAGATCATGCCTTGTCCTCTCGGGTCAGCCGGAGCTGGAAGGCGGCGAAGAGGAGCAGCACGATCATGAGCATCATGCCGAGCGCGCCGCCCGCGCCGTAGTTCTGGTAGGTGAACGCGTACTGGAACATCAGGTAGGCGACGGTGACCGTGGCGTTCTCCGGGCCGCCGCCCGTGAGCATGTACGGCTCGATGAACACCTGCATGGTCGCCACGATCTGCAGCATCAGCATGAGCAGCAGGATCAGCCGCGTCTGCGGGATGGTGACGTGCCTGATCCGCTTGAGGATGCCGGCTCCGTCCAGCTCGGCGGCCTCGTACAGCTCCGGCGGGATGTTCTGCAGGGCGGCGAGGTAGATCAACGTGGCGCTGCCCATGTTCATCCAGGTCGAGACGATGATCAGGGAGATCAGCGCGGTGGCCGAGGAGTCCAGCCAGGCCAGGGCGGGCAGGTGGAAGAAGCCCAGGATCTGGTTGAACAGCCCGGGGCCCGGGTCGAAGAACCACCTGAACATCAGCACCGCCACGATCGGCGGCAGCATGACCGGCAGGTAGACCACGAACCGCAGGTAGGCGCGGGCGTGGCGGAGCTCGTTGAGCACGAGCGCGACGCCGAACGGCACGGCGTAGCCGCACACCAGCGCGAGGAAGGTGAACTCCACGGTGCTCAGCCAGGCCTGGCCGAACGCCGGGTCCTGGCTGACCGCGCGGAAGTTGTCCAGCCCCACCCAGGTGGGCGGGTCGATCAGGTTGGTCTTCTGGAAGCTCAGGATGAACTCCCTGGCCATCGGATACCAGGCGAACACCGCGAAGCAGGCGAGTGCCGCGCACAGGAACCCGTAGGCCGTCAGGTTGCGTCTCAGGACACCCATGCGGGTCAGCCCTTGGCGGCCAGCATGGCGTCGGCCTTGGCTGCCGCGTCGGAGAGCAGCTGGTCGAGGTCGGCGTCCTGACGGCTCAGCACGCCGGACATGGCCACGTCGAGGATGGCGTACAGCTCCTGCGCGTGCGCGGGCTCGGCCTTCGGCGGGATGGTCGCGGCGGCCTGCACGTACGGCTCGTAGTTCTGCACCGGCAGCGAGGCGTTCGTCACCCGGTCCTGCTGGATGGCCTTGCCAGTGGGCGAATCGCCGTAGACGGCGTTGTCGGGGACGCCGACGGGGTTGCCGATGGCCTTGCCCCTGGCGAAGTCGAAGCGTCCCTTGCCCACGGTGTTGAAGCGGAAGTCGACCCACTCCAGGCCCGCCTTGGCCTCCTGCGGGGTGGCCTTCGGGTTGATCATGAAGGCTTCACCGCCGCTCAGGGACGCCTTGGCCTCGGGGAAGCCGGTGATGCCGTAGTCGGCGACGTTGCCCTTGAACTTGTTGACCACGTCGGTGACCACGTCGGGCGCGCCGAGCATCATGCCGACCTTGCCGCCGCCCATCGCCATCATCAGCGACTCCCAGCCGACCAGGAGCTTGTTGCCCATGCTGTTGTCGACCCAGCGCATGTCGTGCAGGTTCTGCAGGACGGCCTTGCCCTCGGGCGAGTTGAACGCGGCCTTCTTGCCGTCGTCGGTGAGGATGCTGCCGCCCCGGCCGTAGATGGCCTGGGTGAAGTGCCAGCCTCCGGTGTTGCCGCCGGAGTACTCGCCGTAGCCGACGTAGCCGGGGCCGAGCCCGGCGATCTTCTTGGCCGCGTCGCGGATCTCGGCCCAGGTCTTGGGGGGCGCGTCGGGGTCCAGGCCGGCCTGGGTGAACAGCTTGCGGTTGTAGACGAGGCCCACGCCGTAGTGGACGTTGGGGACCCCGTAAACCTTGCCGTCCTTGGTGACCAGTTCACGCACGTCGGGACGCAGGTCGTTCCAGTTCTTGACCTCGCCGGTGTACTGCGTGATGTCCAGCGCCTGGCGCTGCCCGATGACGTCGGCGTAGTTGGTCACGGGCACCACGAAGACGGTCTCCATCTGGCCGCCCGCCAGTTTCGGCCCGAACGTCTTGGGGTCGAAGCAGGGCTGCTGGTCCGTGCTCTTGACCGTCACGCCGGGGTGGGCCTTCATGAACGTGGCCACGTCGTCGTCCCAGGCCTGGCGCTCCTTCGGCGCGGACTTGGCGGGCTGGCAGGCCACGGTGATCGTCACCGGTGCGGCGCCGCCCGCCGTGGGCTTGGCCGGCTCGCTCGAACCACAGGCGGTGGCGGAGAGCCCGAGCACGGTGACGATCAACAGCCCTGTGGATCTTCTCTGCATGGGTCTGACCCTTCTGATGCGAGGTGCCCACACCATAGGATCGCCGACCGAACACTGCAATATTTCGACGGACTATTGCAAGATAACGACTGCATTACGCCCGAGCGCGGGCAGTAGACGCCCTGACCACCAACTCCGGCTCGAACAGCAACTCGTCGGCGGGCACCACGGCCTTGTCGATCTGCGCGACGAGCAGGTCGACGGCCGCCCTGCCCATCGCGTCGATCGGCTGGCGGACCGTGGTCAGCGGCGGCTCCGTGCAGTTCATCAGCGCGGAGTCGTCGAAGCCGATGACCGACACGTCGGCGGGCACCGACAGCCCGGCGCGGCGGGCGGCCCTGATCGTGCCGAGCGCGAGCAGGTCGCTGGCGCAGATCACCCCCGTCACCCCCCGCCTGACCAGCCTGGCCGCCGCCGCGTGCCCGCCCTCCAGGGAGAACATGGTGTGCTCGACCAGGGCGGGGTCGCCGCCCTGCGCTTGGAACGTCTCCAGCTTGCGCCGCGAGGGCATGTGGTCCTTCGGCCCGAGCACCATGCCGACGCGCTCGTGGCCGAGGGCGCGCAGGTGGGCGAGCGCCATCTCGGCGGCCACCACGTCGTCGCACGACACCTGCGGGAAGTCGAGGTGCTCGACCGCCGCGTTCACCAGGACCGTCGGCAGCTTGCGCTCGTGAAGCAGTTCGTAGTGCCCGTGGCCGGCGTCGGCCTGCGCGTACAGGCCGCCCGCGAAGACCACGCCGCTGACCTGCTGCTGCAGCAGCAGGTCCACGTAGTCGGCCTCGGAGACCCCGCCGACCGTGCGGGTACACAGGACGGAGGTGAACCCCTGCTGCGCGAGGGCGCCGCCGACGACCTCGGCGAACGCCGGGAAGATCGGGTTCTGCAGCTCGGGCAGCACCAGCCCCACGAGCCTGGCCCTGTCGCCGCGCAACTGGGTGGGCCGCTCGTAACCGAGCACGTCGAGCGCGGTCAGGACGGCTTCGCGGGTGGCTTCCGACACCCCGGGCTTGCCGTTGAGCACGCGGCTCACGGTCGCCTCGCTCACCCCGACCTTCTTGGCCACCTCTGCGAGTCGTCGTGTCATGCGCAAACTATACGGCTGTCCGCGCAAACGCTTGCAACCGCTTACGCCGATCAGACGTCGCCACTTGCGCAGGTCTGTGGCAGATTAGTCGCCTCTTGCCCCACTCTGACCAGCCGAAAAGCCCTTCACGCTCCGCTGCTCGACTGTCAATAGTTTGCGAAATCTCGTCGAAATATTGCTGTCATCTGATTGACAGCCTATGGTTCGGCCATCCGTCTCCTTCGAAGGGCCAACCCCCCATGAGAGCTCTCTTAGCCGCCCTTACGTTAGTGCTCGGAGTCCTGGTCAGCCCCGCCCTCGCGGCCGAGACCAACCTCGCGGCGGGCAAGCCCGCCACCGCCAGCAGTTACACCGACGTCTACCCCGCGCCCAACGTCACCGACGGCGACCAGGCCACCTACTGGGAGTCGGCCAACAACGCCTTCCCGCAGTGGGTCCAGGTGGACCTCGGGGCGGCGGCCACCGTGAACAAGCTCGTGCTCAAGCTGCCGAACGGCTGGCCGAGCCGCACCCAGACGCTGACCGTGCAGGGCAGCGCCGACGGTTCGAGCTTCACCACGCTCGCCGCGTCGGCCGCCTACACCTTCGCGCCGGCCGCCACCGTCACCCTCACCCCGGCCTCCGCCCGGTACGTCCGGCTGCAGATCACCGCCAACACCGGCTGGCCCGCGGGCCAGCTCTCCGAGTTCGAGGTGTACGGTCAGCCCGGCAACGGCGGCGGAGACGGGACGAACCTGGCGACCGGCAAGCCGATCACCGAGTCGTCGCACACCCAGACCTACGTGGCCGCCAACGCCGACGACGGCAACGTGGCCACCTACTGGGAGGGAGCGGCGTACCCGAACCTGCTGACCGTCCAGCTCGGCGCGAACGCCGACCTCACCTCGGTGGTGCTGAAGCTCAACCCCGACCCGGCCTGGGCCAGGCGGACGCAGACCATCCAGGTGCTCGGACGTGAGCAGAGCGCGAGCGGGTTCACCAGCCTGGTCGCGCAGGCCACGTACACCTTCGACCCGGCCTCGGGCAACACGGTGACGATCCCCGTCACGGCCAAGGTCGCCGACGTGCAGCTGAGGATCACCGCGAACTCCGGCGCGCCCGGCGGGCAGGTCGCCGAGTTCCAGGTCTTCGGCACGCCGTCCGCCAACCCCGACCTGACGGTCACCGGCGTCACCGCCAGCCCGGCCGCGCCGGTCGAGACCGACACGATCACGCTGTCGGCCGCGGTCAGGAACGCGGGCACGGTGGCGTCCGGGGCGACCTCGGTCACCTTCTACCTCGGCAGCACCAAGGTCGGCACCGCCGCCGTCGGCGCGCTCGCCGCCGGGGCCTCCGCCACTGTGACCGCCGGCATCGGCGCCAGGGACGCCGCCACCTACCAGGTCACCGCCAAGGTGGACGAGGACGACAAGGTCATCGAGACGAACGAGACGAACAACTCCCTCACCGTCCCGCTGACCGTGAAGCCGGTGGACACGGCCGACCTGGTCGCGTCCTCGGTGTCGTGGACGCCCGGCAACCCGGCGCAGGGCGACAGCGTGACCTTCGCGGTCTCGATCAAGAACCAGGGGACGATCGCGACGTCCAGCGGCTCGCACGGCCTCACGCTGACGGTCGCCGACGCGTCGGGCACGGTCGTCTCGACGATGACCGGCTCCACCAGCGGCGCCATCGCCCCCGGCGCCACCGCCAGCCCCATCTCCATGGGCGCCTGGACCGCGGCCAACGGGCGGTTCACGGTCAAGGTGGTGCTCGCCGACGACCCCGCCGAGCTGCCGGTCAAGCGCGCCAACAACACCAGCACGCAGCAGCTGTTCGTCGGCCGCGGCGCGCACCTGCCGTACGACACCTACGAGGCCGAGGACGCGGCCATCGGCGGCGGCGCCGTCCGCGTCGGGCCGAACAGGACCATCGGCGACCTGGCGGGCGAGGCGTCCGGACGCAGGGCCGTGACGCTCGGCACGACCGGCTCGTACGTCGAGTTCACCACCAGGGCCAGCACGAACACGCTGGTGACCAGGTTCTCGATGCCCGACGCGCCGGGCGGCGGCGGCACGACCTCCACGCTGAACGTCTACGTCGACGGCGTCTTCCTCAAGGCCATCGACCTGACCTCGCGCTACGCCTGGCTCTACGGCGCGGAGGCGAGCCCGAACAACTCGCCGGGCTCGGGCCCTCCCAGGCACATCTACGACGAGGCCAACCTGCTGCTGGGCACGACCGTCGCGAAGGGCAGCAGGGTCAGGCTGCAGAAGGACGCCGCGAACGGCTCGACCTACACGATCGACTTCGTCGACTTCGAGCAGGTCTCGCCCATCGCCAACCCGGACCCCGCGCGCTACGCCGTCCCCGCCGGCTTCACCCAGCAGGACGTGCAGAACGCGCTCGACAAGGCCCGCCAGGACAGCACGCTGACCGGCGTCTACCTGCCTGCCGGCGACTACCAGACGTCCGGCAAGTTCCAGGTCTACGGCAAGGCCGTCAGGCTCGTCGGAGCAGGCCCCTGGTTCACCCGCTTCTACGCGCCGTCAGGGCAGGAGAACACCGACGTCGGGTTCCGCACCGAGGCGTCGGCCAACGGCTCGATGTTCGCGAACTTCGCCTACTTCGGCAACTACACCTCGCGCATCGACGGCCCAGGCAAGGTGTTCGACCTCTCCAACGTGGCGAACATGGTGATCGACAACATCTGGGTGGAGCACCAGGTCTGCATGTACTGGGGCAGCAATACCGACAACATGACGATCAAGAACTCGCGGATCCGCGACACGTTCGCCGACGGCCTCAACATGACCAACGGCAGCACCGGCAACCTGGTCACCAACGTCGAGGCCCGCTCGACCGGCGACGACAGCTTCGCGCTGTTCTCCGCCATCGACAACAACCCCGGCGAGCAGCGCGACAACGTCTTCGAGAACCTGACGTCGCTGCTCACCTGGAGGGCGGCCGGCGTCGCCGTCTACGGCGGCTACGCCAACACCTTCAGGAACATCTACGTCGCCGACACGCTGGTCTACTCGGGCGTCACGATCAGCTCGCTGGACTTCGGCATCCCGATGAACGGCTTCGGTGCCAGCCCGCCCACGAGCTTCGAGAACATCTCGCTGGTCAGAGCCGGCGGCCACTTCTGGGGCCAGCAGACCTTCCCGGCGATGTGGTTGTTCTCGGCGTCGAAGGTGTTCCAGGGCATCAGGGTCAGCAAGCTGGACATCGTCGACCCGACCTACCACGGCATCATGTTCCAGACGAACTACGTGGGCAACCAGCCGCAGAACCCCGTCAAGGACACCGCCTTCACCGACGTCTCGATCAGCGGGGCGCACCGGAGCGGCGACGCCTTCGACGCCAAGTCCGGGTTCGGCATCTGGGCCAACGAGCTGCCGGAGCCCGGCCAGGGGCCGGCCGTCGGCTCGGCCACCTTCACCAACCTCAGGTTCTCCGACAACGCCCAGAACATCAGGAACACGACCTCGACGTTCACCATCAACGTGAACTAGGGAGCTCGGCCCTGACGGGCAGCCCCTGCCAGTCGCTCGCGCTGGTCACCGCGGCGGCGCTCAGCAGCGCCCCGCGGTGCAGCCGTTCCTGCGGGGTCAGCCCGTCCAGGGCCGCGCTGATGTATCCGGCCACGAACGCGTCGGCCGAGCCGGACGTGTCGACGATCGGCACCTGGATGACGGGCTGGTCGTAACGGACGCGATCCGCCCGCACGCTGGCGCCCTTGACGCCGCGGTTCACCACGACCTCGCGCTCGGGGGTCAGTGCGGGCTTGACCAGGTCCAGCTCGTCCTGGTCGAGGAAGAGCAGGTGGGAGTGGCAGGCGAGCTCGCCGAGCACCTCCTCGGCCTCCCGCACGGACGGCCACAGGTCGGGGTGGTACTCGACGCTGAAGGAGATCATCACCTCCGCGGTCCTGGCTGCGCCGACGGCGGCCCGGACCGCCTCCAGCGCGTCCCTGCCGAGCGCCGCCGTGACGCCGCTGACGTGCAGCATCTTGGACGCCGCGATCCGGTCGATCGGCACGTTCCCCGGCGACAGGCCCGAGCCCGCCGAGCCGGTGCGGTAGTGCGTGACGTGCGGCTGCCCGCCCACGCGCGACTCCCTGAGCAGCAGCCCGGTCCGCGCGCCCGCGGCCACCCGCATGTCCGTGACGTCCACGCCCTCGCCCCGCAGGACGGTGCGGATCCTGGCGCCCAGCTCGTCGCCGCCCACCTTGCCCAGGTAGGCGCACTGGTGCCCGAGCCTGGCCAGGGCGATGGCCAGGTTGAACTCGGGGCCGGTGACGTCCAGCCTGGCCTCGCTCTCGTGGCGGACCCTGCCGCTGGACACCACGCCCAGGGCCTCACCCAGCGTGTAGACGTCGGTCATGCGCCAGACTGTAGTCCCCCCAAGAGCACGCAAATCGGATTTTTCCGTAACGGTGCTGGTGGCGGGCGTGATCAAATTTTTTCTATATTTTTAGACAACCTTTCTCCCTTCTCATGCCTCAAAGTAGTAGAGGGGCTGGCGATCCCGAGCCGGCCCTAGCGTTACGGGGAAATGAGAGGAATCAGCACCCTCATGAAGAAGATCGCTGTAGGCATCGTCTCCGCCGTCGTCGGCGGAGCCCTCCTGGTGACCGGCGGGCCCGCGTTCGCCGCCAAGAAGGCACCCACGGTCGAGATCCAGTCGATCTCGCCGAACCCGGTCGTGGTCAAGGCCGGTAGCGAGACGGAGGCCTTCTTCAAGGTCGCCGCCAGCTCGGACCTCGACAGCGTCAAGCTCAGCGTCCAGCCGGTCAACCCCGAGCGGCGCACGCTCGCGGCCAAGGACGTCAAGCCCCTGGAGAGCTGGCGCTTCTCCGTCCCGTTCAACGAGAACGACGAGGACGGCAAGTGGAAGGCCACCGCCACGGGCATCAAGGACGGCAAGGTCGTCGTCACCGACGACGCCGTCTTCTCCGTGGAGATCGAGCAGGGCAAGTCCGACACCCGCATCTCGCGCTTCAGCGCCGACCCCTACAAGGTCCGCAAGGGCAGGACCATCGAGTTCACCGGCCGTCTCCAGGCGGACGACGACGGGTGGGAAGGCGTTCGCGGTGAGAAGGTGAGCATCTACTACCGCGCCGACGGCTCGAGCGGCTGGAAGTGGGTCGCCAACAGCACGACCCGCTGGGGTGGCAAGTTCTACGCCACCACCCGCGCCTACCGGAGCGGCTCGTTCAAGGCCGTCTTCGAGGGCAACGACGAGCTGACCGGCTCCGAGAGCCGCAGCGACTACGTCCGCGTGGTCAAGCGCTGGTGGCACTGAGCACCAACTGACTGAAGGCTCGGTTCCCGCTCCGGCGGGGCCGGGCCTTCGGCATGTCCACACCCGCGGCCCCCTCGCCCGCCCGTTCTTTGCTCGTTGGTTCCCCCGGCCCGCGCACTCCCCAGCTGCGTTTCTTGCCGTGAATAGGTGACGCCCTGCGGGTAGCGTCCTGGTATGGGTGAGGACCTGCTGAAACAGTGGAACCCGTTCGACATCTTCGACACCGAGGCGGCCAGGCTCGACGGCTTCTTCTCGGGGCTCGCGGAGGGCGACGAGGAGTGGCAGCGGCCGTCCCGCTGCGCGGGCTGGTCCGTCCGCGACGTGCTCGCCCATCTCGCGGGCGAGGAGCTGTACAACCACGCCTGCCTCGACGGGAACGTCCAGGACCTGCTCGCCCGGCTCGCCAGGGAGGGCGTGAACGGCTTCCACGACTTCAACGAGTGGTCCGTACGGCAACGCCGGGCGCTGCCGGTGGGCCAGGTGCTGGACGAGTGGCGCACGCAGAACGGCGAGACCCGCGCCCGCATGCGGGCCCTCGGCCGCGACGCGCTGATCGACACGATGGCGGGGCCGTACCCCGTGGGGTGGCAGACCTTCCACTACGACTCGGAGTACGCGACGCACGCCGACGACGTCGGCGCGCCCGTCGCGGACGCCGAGGCCGACGGCAGGACGCTGTGGCGGGTCGCGGTGGGCCGGTTCGTGCTGGCCGAGCAGGAGTCGAAGGCGCAGGTGGAGCAGACGGCCGACGAGATCTGGGTGTGCGCCGACGGGGTGACCACCACGCTGTCGTACCCGGAGTTCGTCGCGGCCACGGTGGGCCGCCTGGGGCCCGGCCACGAACTGGACCCGCGCGTCGCCGCGGCCCTGAGGTGCCTGGCCTGAGCCCGTCTGGGAGGAGGCCGATCATGTGGTTGCGGAATCGTGCGGGCACCGAGCCGGTGACCGCGCTCAGCGCGCTGCGCGCCCGGCGGATCCTGTCGATCATCGCGCTGGTGGTCGGCGTGGCGGCGGCGGGATTCTTCGGCTGGCTCGCGGCGGGCACCGGCGAGGCGGTCTGGGACTGGGAGGCCGCGATCGCGGCCGCGGTGGCCGTCATCGCGGCGGTCGACCTCGCGATGATCGCCAGGCACCGCGGCCGGAACTCACCGTCCGGACACCATCAGGAGCAGGCGGGACGGTGATCGCCAGGGCTCGGCGTCGGGACGGTGATCGCCAGGGCCCTGTGTCGGGTCGGTGATCGCCAAAGGACTCCGCCAGGTCAGGACGTCGCCACGGCGAGTATCAGCAGGATCACCGTGAGTACTCCGGCCAGGACGATCACCCATACGTGGCCGAGTGCCCACACCCGGATCCGCTCGCCGTACAGACGGGGCGACGAGTCACCGCCCTCGATCCTGTTGATCGCCGCCACGCGCCGGGCCAGATCGGGATCCTCCAGCTCCAGCGCTTGCTCGATCTCAGCGAGGATGCGGCGTTCCTTCCCAGAGAGACTCATTGCGATCACCATCGCTTCCACGCCGGTGAAAGCCTTGTACCCATAAGTAACCGCCGCATGCGCCGCCCGCGGCTCGTGCGGACGCTTCGATGATGACACCGATTCGCCGCGACGGCACCCCTGACCGGCGACCTGGTGGAACGACGAAGCCCCCGGCCTCCCGGCTTGGGGAGACCGGGAGTTCGGGGGCCTGACGTCACCGCTTGCCGTAGCGCTGCCTGAAGCGCTCGACGCGCCCGGCGCTGTCGAGGACGCGGCCGCGGCCGGTGTAGAACGGGTGGCTCGCCGACGAGACGTCGACGTCGATGACGGGGTAGGTGTGGCCGTCCGCCCACTCGACGGTCCTGTCGCTCGTCAGGGTCGAGCGGGTGAGGAAGGCGAAACCCACGCTCGGGTCACGGAAGACCACGGGACGGTACGAGGGGTGCAGGTTCTTCTTCATGCCCCCTCCAACCATATGACAATGGTTTTCATTCCTTGACTTCCGGATCCTGTCCGAGGACGGCGCGACCGCCAACGACGAACCCATGGCCACGACGCTAGGCGATCGCCGTGGGCGAACAGGGCGATCGCACTCCGGCGAACACGTAAGGTAGCCGCATGGATACCCCCACCGAGGTCCTCCACCGCGTGTTCGGCTACGACTCCTTCAGGGCGGGCCAGCAGGAGATCATCGAGCACGTGGTGGCGGGCGGCGACGCGCTCGTGCTCATGCCCACCGGCGGCGGCAAGTCGCTGTGCTACCAGATCCCGGCGCTGGTGCGCCCCGGGGTCGGGGTGGTGGTCTCGCCGCTGATCGCGCTGATGCAGGACCAGGTCGACGCGCTGACCGCGCTGGGGGTGCGGGCGGGCTTCCTCAACTCGACGCAAGACTTCGCCGAGCGGCAACAGGTGGAGTCCGCGTTCCTGGCGGGCGAGCTCGACCTGCTCTACCTCGCGCCCGAGCGGCTCAGGGTCGAGGCCACGGTGCGGCTGCTGGCCAAGGGCGAGATCTCCGTGTTCGCCATCGACGAGGCCCACTGCGTCTCCCAGTGGGGCCACGACTTCAGGCCCGACTACCTGGCCCTGTCCGAGCTGCGCGAGCTGTGGCCGGAGGTGCCGCGCATCGCGCTGACCGCCACCGCCACCCCGGCCACTCACGCCGAGATCTCCTCGCGGCTGGGGCTCGACGGGGCCAGGCACTTCGTGGCCAGCTTCGACCGTCCCAACATCCAGTACCGCATCGCGCCCAAGAGCGAGCCCAAACGGCAGCTCCTCGAGTTCCTGCGCACCGAGCACCAGGGCGACGCGGGCATCGTCTACTGCATGTCGCGCGCCTCGGTCGAGAAGATCGCCGCGTTCCTGGTCGACAACGGCGTCGACGCCGTTCCATACCACGCCGGGCTCGACTCCCGCACCCGCGCCGCGCACCAGGCCCAGTTCCTGCGCGAGGAAGGGCTGGTCGTGGTGGCCACCATCGCGTTCGGCATGGGCATCGACAAGCCCGACGTCCGGTTCGTCGCCCATCTCGACCTGCCCAAGTCCGTCGAGGGCTACTACCAGGAGACCGGGCGGGCCGGGCGCGACGGGCTGCCCGCCACCGCCTGGATGGCGTACGGCCTGCAGGATGTCGTACAGCAGCGCAAGCTGCTCACGGAGGGCGACGAGGCGCACCGCCGCCGCCAGGCGCTCCACCTCGACGCGATGCTGGCGCTCTGCGAGACCGTCGGGTGCCGCCGGGTGATGCTGCTCGACTACTTCGGCCAGCAAGGGTCCGAGCCGTGCGGCAACTGTGACACCTGCCAGGCGCCGCCCGAGTCGTGGGATGGCACGGTCCCCGCGCAGAAGGTGCTGTCGGCCGTGCTGCGGCTGAAACGGGAGCGGCGGCAGAAGTTCGGGGTGGGGCAGATCGTCGACATCCTGCTCGGCAAGCAGACGGCCAAGGTGCTGCAGCACGGCCACGAGTCGCTGACCGTGTTCGGCGTCGGCACCGAGCTCGGCAACGCCGAGTGGCACGGCGTGGTGCGCCAGCTGCTGGCGCAGGGGCTGCTGGCCGTCGAGGCCGACTACGGGGCCCTGGTGCTCACCGACGCGAGCGGCGACGTGCTGCGCGGCCAGCGCCAGGTGCCGCTGCGCCGCGACGCCCCGCGTCCCCTGCGCGCCAAGACGGCCGCCGCCGCCAAGTCCCGCCCGGCGGCCGAGCTGCCGCAGGAGGCCGCCCCGGTCTTCGAACGGCTCCGCGCCTGGCGCGCGGCCACGGCCAAGGAGCAGGGGGTGCCCGCGTACGTCATCTTCCACGACTCGACGCTGCGTGAGATCGCCACGCTGGCGCCGTCCACGCTGGAGGAGCTGGCGACGGTCAACGGGGTGGGCGAGAACAAGCTCGCCAAGTACGGCGAACAGGTCCTGGAGGCGCTCACCGCCTGACGCCTTGGCGGGGCTCTCCCCCTCCCTGGCCCGGAACGCCGCCGCGTCCCGGGGGCCGGAGAGGAACATCCCATCAAGCGGCGTCGAGGGCTGCGGTGATCTTGCGGGCCATGTCAGCCATGGTGGGGCTGGGCGGGCGGGCGTACCGGGCGCGGGCTCGGCGTCAGTCGTCGATCGCCTGGTAGAGCGTGGTCCAGAAGTCGTGGATGAGCCGCGCCGCATTCGGGACGGACATCCCGACCTGGGTGAGCAGGATTCCGGTGAGCTGCTTGTCCGGGTCGGCGTAGGTCGAGGTGCCGCTTCCGCCGTCCCAGCCGAACTGGCCGACGGGCGCGTAGTCGCCACGGTAGGTGCGCACCGCCATCCCCATCCCCCAGCCGCCGTGCTGCCCCTGGCCGAATGACAGATGGACGTTGTCGCGGGCCATGGCGTTTCGGGCGGCGTTCTGCTCGGGCGTGAGGCGGTTGGTGGTCATCAGCTCGACGGCGGGCCGGGACAGAATCCGGTCGCTCCCGTGCATCCCGCCGTTCAGCAGCATCCGGAAGTAGGCGTGGTAGTCGTCGACGGTGGAGACCAGCCCGCCGCCACCGCCCTGGAACGCCGGAGGCCGGCTCCACCGTCCACCCTTGGCCTCGTCCCACACGTTGAACTCGCCGGTCTGCGGGTCGGGGGCGTACAGGGTCGGCAGCCGGTCGATCTTGTCGGCGGGCACGTGGAAACCGGTGTCCTTCATCCCCAGCGGATCGAAGATGCGTTCACGCAGGAACGTCTCGAACGACTGGCCCGTGACTCTGGCGACGAGCACGCCGAGTAGATCGTTGCTGATGTGGTACTGCCAGCGCTCTCCGGGCTGGTACATCAGCGGAAGCGTGCCCAGACGGCGCATCCACTCATCCGGCTCGGGCATCGGCTCCGGCAGATCGGGTGTGAGCCCCTGCTCGAAGATCGCGCCCATGATCGGAGTGCCCAGCGACGTCATATCCATGCCGATCCCGAACGTGGAGGTCAGCAGGTCCCGTACGGTGATCGGCCGCCGCGCCGGCACGGTGTCGTCCAGCGGGCCGTCGATCCGCTTCAGCACCCGCCGGTCGGCGAGTTCCGGCAGCCAGGGCTCCACCAGGTCATCCAGCCGCAGCCTGCACTCGTCGAGCAGGACCATCGCCGCCGCGACCGCGACCGGCTTGGACGTCGAGGCCATCCGGAAGATCGTGTCCCGGCGCATCGGCGCGCCACCGTCATGACGCATCGTCCCGATCGCTTCGACGTGCGTCTCGCCGCCCCGGCCGACCAGGGCGACGAGCCCGGGAATCTGCCCGGACGCGACATGCCGCGCCAGCACCTCGCGCAGTCTGCGCAGCCCTGCTTCGGAGAAGCCGCTGTTGCCAGTTCCCATCATGAATCTCCTTACACACAGTGTTCGATCTTGCGAGACCCGTCCCGGCGTGGCGCTCATGGGCTGCCATGAGCGACGCACGAGGGTCGGGAGTGAGCTCGGCGTGGCCCAGTTCGCAGCCCCGAGGCCGCCATCGCTGAACCGTGCATGGCGTCCACCATCGCCGACCGCTCTGATACCGGGCTGTCGCCGTCCTGACGCCGCCGCTGACACCACACCGCATGGTCGAGGACGTCGCGCGGCTGTCAGCTCAGATCCGGGGGCCGAGGAAGCGGCTGAGCACCTCGATGGCGGCCTTGCTCATCGCGTACGGCTGCTCGGGCATCGCGATCCTGGTCGCCGCCGTGGACACGTTGATGATGCGGCCGCCGTCGTTCAGCAGCGGCAGGGCCCGCTGGGTGATGAACAGCGGCGCCTTGGTGTTGACCGCGATCAGGTGGTCGAACGCCTCCGGGGTGATCGTCTCGATCGAGTCGGCGGTGACGGCGGCGTCGTTGACCAGGATGTCCAGCCGCACCTGGCCGGTCCACGCGAGCAGGCCCGCCTCCAGCTCGGCGAATTCGGCACGGCCGCCTGACCCGCCACTCGCCGTTCAGGCGGCTGCGGCCGTGGTAGCGGGGCGGAAGGTGCGGCGGTATGCCTGGGGGGTGACGCCGATGGCGGCGTGGAGGTGCCGGCGCAGGGAGACGCCGGTGCCGATCCCGGCGCGGTGGGCGACGAGGTCGACGGGCCAGTCGGTGGTCTCCAGGTAGTGACGCGCCAGGTCGACGCGCTGGCGGATCAGCCATTGGCTGGGGGTGGTGCCGGTCTCGTCGCGGAAGCGGCGCGTGAAGGTGCGCACGCTCATGTTGGCGTGGGCGGCCAGGTCGGCCAGGGTGAGGGATTCGGCGAGTCGTTCCATGGCCCATGCCTGGGTGGGGGCGGTGCCGGTGGCCGCCGGGTCGGGGACGGGGCGCTGGATGTACTGGGCCTGTCCGCCGTCTCGCCAGGGCGGCACCACGCAGGAGCGGGCGACGTCGTTGGCGATCTGGCTGCCGTGGTCGCGGCGGACAAGGTGCAGGCACAGGTCGATCCCGGCGGCGACGCCGGCGGAGGTGAGGATGTCGCCGTCGTCGACGAACAGCACGTCGGGGTCGATGCGGGTGGTGGTGAACATCCGCTGCAGGCGCTCCGCTTCGCGCCAGTGCGTGGTGGCGGGACGGTGGTCGAGAAGCCCCGCGGAGGCCAGGACGTACGTGGCGGTGCAGATGCCCACGATCCGGGTGCCGGGGCGGATGGCGGCCAGGGCGTCGCGCAATGGGGCGGGCAGGCGGCCCTCCTCACGGATGGGGCCGAGGGCGTGGGAGGGCGGGATGACGACGGTGTCGACGCCGGCCAGCAAGGAGGCGTCATGGGTGACGGTGAGGCCGTAGTCGGCCTCGGCCCGTACCGGGCCGCCGTCGATGCTGCACGTGGTCACGGTGTAGAGCCGGTTGCCCGCCCGGTCGCGGGCGGCGCCGAAGATGCGAGCGGGGATACCGAGCTCGAAGGGGACGACGCCGTCCAGTGCCAGAACGCCAACGTGGTGCATGGCCAGATCTTTTCAGGACGTGGCCGGCACGCCGCTACTGGGGACCCTCGGGTCCCGGCAGTCTGATGGCGCGCCCGAGAGAACCGGCACAAACCACACAGAAAGAGGACGTCATCATGTCCCAGACCACCACCATGCGTGCTGTCTCCCAAGACACCGCCGGAGCCCCCGACGTCCTCAAGGTCATCGAGACCAGGCGGCCGGAGCCGGGCTGGGGCGAGATCCTGGTCCGGGTGCACGCGGCGGGTGTGAATCCGGCCGACTGGAAGACCCGGGAGCGGGGGGTGTTCCCCGACGGGACGCAGCTTCCCTTCACCCTGGGATTCGACGTCTCCGGGGTGGTCGAGGAGACCGGCTACGGGGTGACTCTCTTCCAGCCGGGCGACGAGGTCTTCGGGATGCCATGCTTCCCGCACCCGGCCGGCGCCTACGCCGAGTACGTCACCGCCCCGGCCCGCCACTTCGCCCCCCGCCCCCAGGGCCTGACCCACATCGAGTCGGGCGCCCTGCCGCTGGCCTCGCTCACCGCCTGGCAGGCCCTCGTCGACACCGCCGACGTCCGGCCCGGCCAGCGCGTCCTCATCCACGCTGCCGCGGGCGGCGTCGGCCACCTGGCCGTCCAGATCGCCAAGGCCCGCGGCGCCCATGTGATCGGCACCGCCAGCGCCGCCAAGCACGACCTGCTGCGTTCCCTCGGCGCGGACGAACTGATCGACTACCGCACCCAGAACGTCGCCGAGACCGTCCGCGACGCCGACGTCGTCCTGGACACGATCGGCGGCGCCAACTGGGCCCACTCCCTGCGCACCCTGCGCCCGGGTGGACGGCTGGTCTCGATGCTGCCTCTGGACGACACCTTCCCCTACAAGGAGGCCGAGGCGGCCGGGGTGCGGGCGGGGTTCATGCTCGTCGAGCCCGACCAGCAGGGCCTGCGCGAGATCACCAAGCTGGTCGAGGACGGCCGCCTGCGGGTGATCGCCGACGCGGTCTTCCCGCTGGAGGACGCCGCCGTCGCCCACACGCTGGGCGAGGCCGGCCGCACTACGGGAAAGATCGTCCTTTCCGTCACGTCGTAACCGGCCCTACTACTAAAGAGACGCCCGCCGCATCGATCGGCAGATGTGGCCACGCCGCCCCTGATCCAAGGTGGGGCCATGGCACCAACACACACGGCCGGCAGGTGGAAGACCCCTGCTCCCCTCCATCGCAACGTCTGGTTCCCTGGCCGGGTCATCGGCGGAGCGGCCCTCGTCGTGGCTCCCGTCGTGTGGTTCGCGGGGCTGCTCCTGCGCTACCTGGCGCTCCACGCGGGGGCCTTCACTCCGGAGCGGCTGGAGCAGTTCGACAGGCAGCCGTTCGCGGCTCCGTCGCAGCTGGCCGCGTACGTGGAGAATCCGGCGCTGGTCACGGCCGGCTACGCGTGCTTCGCCGCCGGCGCCATCCTGATGTGCCCCGCCGTCATCACCCTGGCCAGGATCGTCGCCGCGAGAGCCCCGCGGCTCGCCCTCGTGGGGGGCACGCTGGTCGTCCTGGGTCTCTTCTCGCGCCTGTACTGGGCGGGGGTCGACCACACCGCCTTCCAGCTGATCGGGCAGCTGGGCCTCGAACAGGCCACCAAGATCGTGATGGACACCTATGTGGAGATCTCGTACGGGCCGTGGAGGGTCCCGGTCACGGCGGCGTTCGGCCTGTACGTCGGCGCGATGGTGCTGGCCGTCGGGGCCTTCCGCTCGGGCGTGTTCGGTGTGGGGCGTCTCGTGCTGTTCCTCTGGTCGGGGACCCTGTGGACCGGCGTGCTCAAGGGCAGCACCCTCTTCGACGGCGTCGTCTCGTCGGGCGTGCTGTGCCTGGTGTTCGTGCCGCTCGGCATCCAGGTGCTGCGCGACGCCGTGCCCGAGTTGCGGGCCGAGCGGCTGCCCGCCGCCGACCGCAGGCCGTTGAAGATCGTGAGCTGGTGACACGCCGTTCCTGGCATCGCTCTACGCTGGGGCCGGTGGGGGGCTTGTCATCGATGCGCGACCGTCTGACGCCATGGCTGCTCCCCGCCGCCGCCTTCTGCGGCGCGTTCTTCCCGTCGGTCCTCCCCGACGCGCGGGTGTACAGCGATGAACTGCCAGGGCTCGCGTCGGTGCCCGGGTACGTCCAGGCCGCCGTGGTCGGGTTGCTGGCCGTGGCGGCGGTCCGGATCTCACCCGAGCGGCGCTGGCCCCTGTTCGTCCTCGCAGCCGCGGATTCCCTGGTGCGGTCGCCGGGGCTCCTGCTCGCCGTGACGACGTATCTCGCCGCCACCACCTGTCGACGGCCGCTCAGCCTGACGGTGTACGCGGCGGTCGCGAGCCTCGTCGCGGTGGTGCCGCAGCCCGGCACCGAAATCGCCTCCTCGCTCGGCGGCGCGCCCCTGTTCGTCTGGCTGCCGCTGGCGCTCGGGCTGTGGGCCGGCGCGCGCAAGCAGGTGGTGGCGGGGCTGCGGGAGCGTGCGGAACGACTGGAGCGCGAGCAGGCCGCCCGCACCGAGCAGGCCCGCGCGGAGGAGCGCGCCCGCATCGCCCGCGACATGCACGACGTGGTGGCACACCGGGTCTCGCTGATGGTCCTGCGCGCGGGAGCCCTGGAGATCAACGCCGCCGATGAGCAGACCGCGGCGGAGGCCGAGCTCATCCGCGCGACGGGCAAGGAGGCGCTCACCCAGCTCAGAGCCGTCCTCGGGGTGCTCGACCGGTCGAGCGGGAAGCCCTTCCATCCGCAGCCGACGCTCGCCGACCTCGACTGGCTGCTCGACCAGTCCCGATCAGTGGGCGTCCCCGTGGAACGGCGCGACGAGGGCACGGCCGGCGAGCTGCCCATCATGGTGGAGCACACCGCCTACCGGGTCGTCCAGGAGGCCCTCACCAACATCCACAAGCATGCGGGGCCCGCCGCGACACAGGTGGTGCTGCGCCATCATCCCGCCGCGCTGGAGGTCACCGTGAAGAACGTCGCGCCGCCCGACGGCACGCCACCGCTGCCCGGCAGTGGGCTCGGCCTCATCGGGCTGAGAGAGCGCGTCGAGCTGCTGGGCGGCGAGTTCAGCGCCAGGGCGGAGGCCGATGGAGGGTACACCGTCTCCGCGAGGCTGCCGGCATGATCCGGGTGCTGATCGTCGACGACGAGGCCCTGGTACGCACCGGGCTGCGGATGATCCTGGAGGCCGCCGGCGACATCGAGGTGGTCGCCGAGGCGGAGAACGGCGCGGAAGCCGTGACCGCCGTCGCCCGATACTGGCCGCACGTCGTGCTCATGGACGTGCAGATGCCCCGCATGGACGGCGTGGCCGCGCTCAAGGAGATCAACCGCTCCCCCGACCCGCCCAAGATCGTCATGCTGACCACCTTCGACCGCGACGAGTACGTCTACAGCGCCCTGCGTGCCCGGGCCGCCGGGTTCCTGCTGAAGGACACCGCGCCCCGCGACCTGATCGCCGCCGTCCGCACGGTGGCCGACGGGAGCGCCATGCTCGCGCCCTCGGTGACCAAGCGGATGATCGACGCCTTCGCCGGGCAGCAGGCGCCCGACACCCGTGCCGCGCGGGAGCGCCTGGCCGTCCTCACCGAGCGCGAACGGCAGGTCGTGCAGGCGGTGGCCCGCGGGCTGGCCAACGCCGAGATCGCCCGCGCGCTCGCCATGACAGAGACCACGGTGAAGGCCCACGTCAGCCGCTCGCTCACCAAGCTCGGGCTGAGCAACCGGGTGCAGATCGCCCTGCTCGTCCGCGACGCCGGCCAGGACCAGCGCGGCACGGGCTCCGCGTGATCAGCGGGCGTTCCCAGTCGCCGCGAGCGCGTGATCAGTGGGTGCTCAGCTCCATGCGGGGCCAGGCAGACGGCGGGCGCCCCCCTGCCTGCGGAGCCCGGGGTGAGCGGTGGGTGCTCGTCTCCATGCGGGCGCCTATTCGTCGGTGGGGACCTTCGTGATGGACGGATGGACCGCGACGAACAGCCTGTGCTCGCGTCCGCCCTCGGCGTTCTCGTCGTGGTACTTGCCGACCAGCGAGGTGACCGCGTTCGACAACTCCTCGGCGAAGGCCGCCCTGTCGGCGGCCGACGCGAACCGTACGTCGGCGTCCAGCGCGAACGTCGCCACCCGCTTCCGCGCCCTGTCCGCGCCCGTGAGGAGGATGCCCACGTCGCGCACGAGGCGCGCGGCCAGCGCCAGCAACCAGCGGGCCGAGAGCTGGTCGGGCGATCGGGCGGGGTCAGGCTGCACCGCCGCCAGCGCCGTGGGCGAGATCACGTACGAGGCGGCGGAGGCCTGCATCACCCGCTCCGTGCAGTTGCCCTTGCGCCGTTCCTCGACCAGTTCCACCAGCCCGTGCCGCTCCAGCGCCCTGAGGTGGTAGTTGACCTTCTGCCTGGCCAGTCCGACCTTGGCGGCCAGGGTCGTGGCCGATTCCGGCTCGGACAGCTCGGCCAGCAGCCGGGCGCGCACCGGGTCCAGCGATATCTCGGCGGCGGCCGGGTCCTCAATCACCGCGACTTCATACATGGCTCAACGCTGACACCGACAATTATTACTGTCAAGGTCCTGACAGTTGTCCAAGCGCCACACGCCTCCCCCTCCCGTCACGGCGGGCCTTCGGTGGGCGGCTGCCAAGGTCTCCGCAGCCGTCCGGCGGCCTGGTGCGGGTCGCGGCCGAGGAAGGCCAGCAGGCGGTCGGCCGCCGAGGCGTGCGGCGGGAGCGGGCGCGGCGCGGCGAACCGGTCGGGACGGTCATCGGGCGCGACGAGGAGGGGCGCCAGATCGACCAGCTCCTCGGCCATCGGCTCCGGGATCGGCAGGGAGCCGCCGCAGGCCCGGACGACGTCCCAGCCGTGTACGGCGACCTCGACGGCCCCGACGGCGGCCACCATCGCGGACGTCAACCAGCAGTCGCCGACCACCACCCGGCCACGCGCCACGCCGGCCCACGCCCCCAGCAGCCCAGAGGCACACCTCCGAAGAGCGAACACCGGATCGCCCGGCCCGCACCGAACGCCCCCTCCCCCAGCGACGTGGACGCGCTCCACCTCACCGGCCTGATTCGGGTTCGGGGGGTGGACGGCGCCCGCGATGGCGGCCTGGTGCAGGGCGGCGAAGGAGTCGTTCAGATGGTGCAGGAGGGCGCGTACGTCCCAGGCCGCACAGGGGGTCGGGCGGGTGAGGGTGTTGGGAGTGATCAGGCACAGGGCGCCAAGGGTGTAGGCGACGGCTCGCTCCAGCAGGGCGACGCCCCCCAGAAGGGCCGCCGGGGTCTGTTCGTCGGTCATCGGATGCTCGCGGCGAAGCGTGTCATGGCCACCTTCCTTCACAGGGAAGACAGCTGAGCGGCGGAGGAATCATCGGCCCGGCGACGACTTCCCGGCGCGGGTCAGCCCGTCCCGTGCGCCTCCGGAGAAGCCGACAGAGTTGATTTTTATGGCGAAAAGCCGCGGTGCGGATTTCGCCAATTAACCGGCGCGGGTTCCCGCGTATTCTCTGTGGCATGGATCCGAACCTGGGTCGCGACGAATGGGGTGATGGGGGAAGGCGCCACACCTTCGTCCCAGGTTGCCTGGTCCTCTGCATCGTCGGCGCGTTTATCTGGATAATTGCGTTGAGCATTGTCGTTTATTTGATCGTGCGATCTTAATGGCGTCTGGAACCTCGTGGCGCGCTGGAGCGTACGTGAGGCATGAGAAGGTTGATGACGGTGGCCGTTCTCGCCCTGGCGGCCGGATGCGCGACCGGCGGGCGGGCGGCGACCTCGCCGAACGTCGTACCCACTACTTCTGGCCCACCCGCGGCGACCTCGCCGGGCGCCGGGCCCTCCACCGCCCGCACGTCCGCCACCCCGGCCGTGACCAGCGCGGGCTGTAACGGCACGACGGTGGTCAGGCAGGGTCGCGACGGCTTTCCCGAGGTGCGCGGTGTGGCGACGGACGCCGAGTTGTGGGGGCTGCTGTTCGCGCCGGTGCCGTTCCGGCGCGGCGAGGAGATCAAGATCGTGTGGCGGATGACGGGCGAGGGGCCGCTGAAGGTCACCGCCACGCTCCCCGACGGGACTCGTGCCAGGCGCGTGTTCGGGCCGGAGCAGCACAGCGGGTCGACCTGGGAACGTCCGGGCGAGGAGTGGGGGACGGGGTTCGCCTTCCCCAAGAAGGGGTGCTGGAAGCTGGAACTGACCCGGACCCGCGGGTCCGGGTACGTCTGGCTGCCCGTCAGCTGAGCATCCGGCCCGCCATGTCCGGCAGGTGCCTGAGCGGACGGCTCGTGGCTCGGGTCAGGCGACGACGCCGTCGATGAAGGCGGTGACGTCCGCCAGTACCTCGTCCTTGTTGGTCTCGTTGAAGACCTCGTGTCTGGCTCCCGGGTAGACGCGCTCGGTGAGGTCGTCGCCGCGGATCGCCTCGACGCCTCCGCGACTGCCCGAAAGCGGGACGAGTTGGTCGTCCTCGCCGTGGACCCAGAGCGTCGGCAGGGTCCCGAGCGTGCCGCCCTTGGCGATCGCGGCGAGCGTGGCGGCGAACGCCTCCAGCGTCGGACGTTTGAACGGCCCGTGCCAGACCAGCGGGTCCTCGGCGTAGGCGGCTCCCACCGCCAGGTCGCGGGAGAGCGTGGCCGTGTCGATGGGGACGTCGGGAAGCTCGTCCAGGGCGAGCAGCGTGGGGACGACCTCCCACTCGCCGATCACGGGCCCCGACAGCACCAGCGCGGCCAGCCCGTCGCCGTAGCGCTGGGCGTAGCGGGCCGCGATCATGCCGCCCATGGAGTGGCCGATCAGGACGACGGGCAGGTCCGGGTGGTCGGCTCTGGCACGTCCCTCGACGGCGTGGACGTCGGTGACCACGTCCTCGAAGTCCTCGACGAGGACCCGGTCGCCTTCGGACCTGCCGTGCCCGGCATGGTCGAGGCCGTAGACGGCGGCGCCGTGCCGTACCAGGACGTCCGCGACGTACTCGTACCGGCCGATGTGCTCGCCGTAGCCGTGGACCAGGACGGCGAGGTACCTCGGACGCTCGTTCGGCCACACCCGTGCCACGTTCGTCCCCCGCGTTCCGGAGAAGGGGTACTCTCGCGATTCCGCCATGTCAGCTCCCTTTGTCCGAGTTTCGGAGAGGGTACGCCGCAGCTTGATGATCAGTCCAGGTTGCCGGGTGCCTCGAGGTCCGAAAACCGCCGACTTCTGGCGGGCTCACGTTGTTGTACAGGGCATGAGCATCTACACGACCATCGACAGCCCGCTGGGTGAGATGCTGCTCGTCGGTGACGGCCGGGCGCTGACCCGCGTGGCCTTCCTCGACGGCGCGGCCGTCGACCCCGGCTGGCAGCGGGATCCGGCTCCGCTCGCCGAGGCGGCGCGGCAGCTGCGGGAGTACTTCGCGGGCGAGCGCACCGCTTTCGACCTCGACCGGGCCGGTCAGGGCAGCGAGTTCCAGGAGCTTGTCTGGGCCGCCGTGGACGCGCTCCCGTACGGAGCCACGACCACGTACGGCGAACTGGCGGCCGAGATCGGCGTGTCACGGGACCGCGTCCGCGCGGTGGGCGCGGCGATCGGCGCGAACCCGCTGCTGGTCGTCCGGCCGTGCCATCGGGTCGTCGGCGCGAACGGGTCGCTGACCGGGTACGCGGGCGGCGTGAAGCGCAAGCAGCGACTGCTCACGCTCGAAGGCGCCCTCCAGCCGCAGCTCTGGGAGGTCTCATGAGCACCGAGCCGGAAGGCGTCGTGAGCGCTGACTGGGCCGCGCTGGCCGAGGAGGTCAACGCCTACGGTTGCGCGCTGACGCCACAGGTCCTCACGCCGGACGAGTGCGCGAGCATCTCCGAGCTGTACGACGACGAGGCCCGGTTCCGCTCCACGATCGACATGGAGCGGTACCGGTTCGGCCGCGGGCAGTACCGCTACTTCCGCAGCCCGTTCCCCGAGCTGGTGGCGGAGCTGCGGGCGGCGTTCTACCCGCAGCTGCTGCCGATCGCCCGTGACTGGGCGGCCAGGCTCGGGCAGCCCGCGCCCTGGCCCGACTCGCTGGACGAGTGGCTGGCCATGTGCCACGAGGCCGGGCAGACCAAGCCGACGCCGATCCTGCTGCGGTACCGGGAGGGCGACTGGAACGCCCTCCACCGCGACCTGTACGGGGACCTGGTGTTCCCGTTGCAGGTCGTCATCGGCCTCGACCGGCCGGGCCACGACTACTCGGGAGGCGAGTTCCTGCTGGTGGAGCAGCGTCCCAGGGCGCAGTCGCGGGGCACGGTGACGATGCTGCCGCAGGGGCACGGGCTGGTCTTCACCACCCGCGACCGTCCGGTGCGGTCGGCGCGCGGCTGGTCGGCCTCCCCGGTGCGGCACGGTGTCAGCACGGTCCGCTCCGGCCTGCGTCACACGCTGGGCCTGGTCTTCCACGACGCTGCCTGATGTTCACACTGACCAGCGCGGACGGCGACTACCTCAGCCCCACACCGGGCACGCTGGGCGGCCACCGCCGCGCCCGCCTGTACGGCCGGCTGGACTGCCCGTCGGCGCTCCGCGCGATCGCGCGTGGCGGCTACGTCCGGCACCGTGTCTTCTTCGCCGACGAGGCCGCGGCGGTGGCGGCCGGCTACCGCCCCTGCGCCTCCTGCCTCCCGCAGCGGTACGCCGAGTGGAAGGAGCAACGCGCCGCGGCCGGGCACACCGATGCCGAGCTGGGCGCGCTGATCGGGTTGCTGGAGCGGGAGCGTCCGCGCGTGCGGGCGGTCGTCGTGGGGCACGGCCGCGACGCCGCCTCCACGACGGCCGCCGAGGCGTTCGCGCGAGCCTGGGACGGGGACCTGCTCGCGGTCGTCGACTGGCCGGAGGAGGCGGCGTCCTGGTTGCGCCAGGCCAGGCGGTTCGCCTCGGGCGAGCCCGACGCGTGGGTGGTGGCGGGGGCGCCGCTCGGCTGGGCCAGGATGAGCCGCCGCCTGCGGCTCAGCACCGCCTGGGATCCGGCGCGGACGTTCGGGTTCGCCTCCGTCGCCCGCGCCGTCGCCCTGGCCCCACCTGGGACGATGGAAGGTGTCCGCGGCGCCGACCCCGACGGCCGCGCCTGGCGGATCGGCCGCAACCTGATCACCTACCACGAGGACGAACGATGATTCCGCTACCGGCGCGGGAGATCGCGCCAGGCGCCGTCCACGTGCCGGGCTGGCTGACACTGGACGAGCAGCGCCACCTGGTGACGGCCTGCCGCGCGTGGGCGACGGGCCCGGTGCCGATCCGGCACACGGTGCTGCCGCGCGGCGGCGTCATGTCGGTGCAGACGGTGTGCGTGGGCTGGCACTGGCAGCCCTACAAGTACACCCGCACCGCCGAGGACGTGAACGGCCGCCAGGTCGCCGACTTCCCCGGCTGGCTGGGCGACCTGGGCCGCCGCGCCCTGGCCGTCGCCTACGGCGCGCCCTCCGACGGGTACGCGCCCGACACCGCCCTGGTCAACTTCTACGACGACCAGGCCAGGATGGGCATGCACCAGGACAAGGACGAGAGGTGCGACGCCCCGGTGGTGTCGCTGAGCGTCGGCGACGACTGCCTGTTCCGCTTCGGCAACACCGAGACGCGCGGCAGGCCGTACACCGACGTCCGGCTGGCGAGCGGCGACCTGTTCGTCTTCGGCGGCCCGTCGCGGTTCGCCTACCACGGGGTTCCGAAGGTCTACCCGGGCACCGGCGACCCGGCCACGGGCCTCGCCTCGGGCCGCCTGAACATCACGATGCGGGTGACCGGCCTATGACTCGGGGTACTCGGGGGTGACGTAGTCGAACTCCGACGGGTCGAGCTTGCGCTGCAGGATGCGGATGACCTTGCCGGGGTCGTCGTTGGGCCCGGCGACGAAGAACGGCCTGCCGTCCCTGCCGAACGTGATCGCCGAGTCGCCCTCCCACTTGCCGAGCAGGTCGGACACCGGCGGGAAGTCCTCGTGCGGCTCGAACCCGAGGGTCTGCGCGTAGTCGGCGGACCCGAAGACGATGTCGCGCGCCAGCTCGATCGGGGCCTCCTGCCAGCCCGCGTAGTCGCCGAAGAAGTAGTCGCGGAAGGCCCGCAGCTGCCGCTCGTCGAGGACGTCGGGGCCGATGGTGTTCTTGACGCCCAGGCAGTACACGTCGGCGAGGTAGCCGCAGACGGTCATCTTGTCCCAGGTGTGACGCCGGGCCAGCAGCACGCTCACCATGCCGCCGGGCCCCGACGGGTTCTCGTCGACCCAGCCGCGCGCCGGGTCGACGCCGAGGCCGACGCTCCAGCCGACGTTCACCCAGCAGCCGACGACCACCGGCTCACGGGCGGTGCTGCCGCCCTCCGCCGCGATCTCCCGCACCAGCGGCGCCACGGCCGACGGCGACACGCCGAGCGCGCGGGCGATCTCCTTCGGTGACCCGCCCTGCGCCCGCAGTTCGCGTACCCGGTTCTTCAGTTCTGCGCTGTCCACGGGCGAAGCCTAGCCGCTCCACCGGCTCCCGATAGGATGATCTTCCCCGGTTGAAAGGAACTTTGTGCTCACCGCGGCCTTCGTCCTCAACCCCGACGTTTTCGACGACGTGTACGGCCCGTGCCTGGACCGGCTGCGGCGCTTCGCCCGCGTGGCGTACGGCCCTGCCGCCAAGCCCGACCCCGACCTGATGTCCGGCGTGGAGGTGCTCTGCACGAGCTGGGGGGCACCGGTGCTCGACCGGGCCACACTCGACGCGCTTCCCCAGCTCAAGCTGGTCCTGTACGCGGCGGGATCGGTGCGGGCGATCGTCACGCCCGAGTTCTGGGAGCGTGACATCCCGATCGTGTCGGCGTACCGGGCCAACGCGCTCCCGGTGGCCGAGTTCACGTTCGCGCAGATCGTCTACGCGCTCAAGCAGGGGTGGCGGCACGTCCTGATGGCGAGGGAGCGGCGGGCGGCGGCCGACCGCGTGGCGGCGGCGGGCACGTACGGCTCCCGGGTCGGCCTGCTGTCGCTCGGGGCGATCGGGCGGCTCGTCGCGTCCAGGCTGGCGCCGCTGGACGTCGAGGTGATCGCCCACGACCCGTTCGCCGACCAGCGCGAGGTGGCTCCGCTCGGCGTCCGGCTGGTGGGGCTGGACGAGTTGTTCGGCACCAGCGACGTGGTGAGCGTGCACACGCCGCTGTTGCCCGAGACCCGCGGCCTGGTGAGCCGCGAGCTGGTGGCGTCGATGCGGTTCGGCGCGACCCTGGTCAACACCTCGCGCGGCGCGGTCATCGACGAGCCGGGGCTGGTGGAGGTGCTGGCCGAACGTCCGGACCTGTTCGCGGTGCTCGACGTCACCGCCCCCGAGCCGCCGCCGGTGGGCTCGCCGCTGTTCACCCTCCCGAACGTGGTGGTGACCCCGCACATCGCGGGCAGCCTCGGCGCGGAACGGGGCCGGCTCGGCGACCTGGTGGTGGCCGAGCTGGAACGCTTCGCGACGGGCCAGCCCCTCGAGCACGCCCTGACCAGGGAGGCCGCCGAGAGGCTGGCGTGACCGCTGCCGGGTCAGGACGGCAGCGGCGGTGCCTTCTTGGCGGAGCCCCGGTACTGGTCGGGGTGGTAGCGGCGGTCGCTCTCGTCCAGCTTGGCGTGGGCGGCCTCGACCAGGTCCACGCCGAGCCGGTCGGCGAGCCGCACCAGGTAGAGGGTCACGTCCCCCAGCTCGGAGCGGACCCTGGCCAGTTCCTCCTCGCCCAGGCCCGCCGACTCGTCGGCGGTGAGCCACTGGAACTCCGCCACCAGCTCCCCCACCTCGCCGGCGAGGGCCATCGCGAGGTTCTTGGGCGTGTGGAACTGCTCCCAGTCGCGGACGCTCGCGAACTCCCGCAGCCGCCCCGCCAGTTCCTCCAGTTCTGTCCTCACAGGTGACGACCCTAGTCGCCCGCCAGAGCACGCCGCGTAAGCGGTGGAGGCGGCGGGCGTCAGGCCAGTTGGCGGTGGAGGCGGCGGGCCTCCTCTGCCACGCGGCTGGCGCCCTTGCGGGCGGCCACGTCCGCCAGGCCGGGGAGGTCGCCCCGCGCGCCCGTCAGGGCGGCCGCCTTGGCGGCGATGGCCAGCAGCGGGCCGAGCCCGGCCTTCGGCGTCGCCCCCGGGGTGGGCAGCAGGCTCGGCAGCGCCTCGGCCAGGATCGTCCACACCGCCGCGTGCGCTCCGGCCATCGTCGCCTCCTCCAGCGCCGAGGCGAGGCGGTTGACCTTCACCAGGTCCTCGGAGACGAGCCGCCCGATGGCCCGCCCGAAGTCGGCGGCGGGGACCTCGTCGCGGGACGCCAGGGTGATCAGCGCGTCAGCGGCGGCGGCCCGCTGGGCGGGCGCCCGGTGCCCCATCCCGAGCGTGATCGCGGCGGCGGTGACCGCCCCCACCGGGCCGTCTCCGTGCACCAGCCGCGCCACGACGTCGATGTGCCCGTCGCGGCTGTTCATGGCCTCGCGCATCGGGTGCATCAGCCACGCGGCCACGGCCTCCCGGTGCGAAGGCATCAGGGACGGCCACCACATCGTGTCGCGCGCGTAGGTCGGCATGTCCCCCACGGTCCACAGCCGGCGGATGTCCTCCGGCAGCTCAGGCGCGGTCGCCTCCTGCCGTGGGGCGGCGTCACCGTCCACGGTGCCGATGCATGGCGGGGTGATCCCGCGGTCGGTGGCGACGGGGTCCGGCAGCCCGCCCGCGCGCAGCCAGGCCGCCAGGTTCCGGCCCGCCTCCGAGGTCAGCCTTCCCGCCCGTTCGGCGAAAGCCTGGTCGATCCGGCGCGGCAGCCGCAGGAGGGCCTGGGCGAAGTCGGCGGGCAGCGGTTCCGCCCCCTCGAGCCGCTCCATCCGGGCCACGAGGGTCTCCGGATCGAGGTGGCCCGTCGGGGCCGTCGGCGTGGCCAGCAGCACCGGCAGTGTCGCGCCCGACTCCAAGAGGGTGACGATCTCGCGTATCCGTCGACGGACGAACAGCTCCGCCGCGCCGCTGTATGAGTAGGGCTCCCTGCGCCCATTCAGCATCGCGGTCAGCCTGCGACTGCTGGCAGGCGCGATGACCGCCAGCGCGCACCGCGCCAGAAGCGGCTGCGTGTGGTCGTCGTAGTAGTCGTGGGCGTAGCTATGGACCTCGGTCTCGACCATCGGCTGCCACATCCGCTCGAACCACGGCCGCAGCGCCTCCGCCAGGCCCCCACGGTCGTGGTGCGCCGTCTCGACCAGCGCGGCGAGGATCCGCTCGACCTGCTCGGGCTCGTCCGGCCACCTCAGCGACTCGACCTCGTCAGCCAGTTCCTCCAGCGAGGCGATCGGCGGCAGCAGCTCCGCCAGCGCGTTCACGACCGGCGCCGAGAGCACGGGGACGTCCTCGACCGCCGCCTCGACCTCGCCGAACACCGCCGCGATCCGCTCGCGCAGCTCGTCCGGCAGCCCGGCGGCCGCCTCGCGGACGGCCTCCCACCCCGCCCCGCCGACGGCCTGGCTCTTCGCGGCCGGGCGGGAGGCGAGCTTGACCGCCAGCCGCACGGCGCGGTCGCGGAGGGCGGGGGTGTCCTGGGCGAAGACCAGCGCGAGCGCCGCGAGCGCGCCGTCAGTGCGGGCGGGGCCCGCCTTGGCGATCCACTGCAACGCGGACGTGACGTGCTTCTTCTCCGGCCGGAACGCCAGCGCCTCCACCGCCTCGGCGAACAGCGCGTCGGACAGGCTGCCCGCGTCGTCGACCCGGCGCAGCTCCTCGACCGCCAGCTGGGCGAACGCGGACGACGACGACGGCAGCAGCCGGACGAAGTCGAGCGCCGGAACCTCGGTGACCTCGACGTCCAGAGCACGCCAGAGCGCGACGAACGGCGCGATCTCCTCGGGCTCGCCACCGACGAGGAACCGGCCCGCGCACCCGTGGAGCAGGTCGTCGCGCTTCAGCCTGCCCTCCGCCTCCAGTTCGGCGAGCGCGTCGACGAGGGTGTGCTCGGAGTTCCACATCTGGTCCCAGGCCAGCGCCTCCGCCACTCCGTCGGCTTCGAAGATCCTCGGCACCATGGCGTCGAGCAACGGGTCGTCGCGCAGGACCGCCGTGCGGCCGCGCACGCCCGCCATCCGCCACACCCATCCGGCCACGAACGCGTCGGCGCCCGAAGGGTCGATTCCGGTCTCGACCGCCAACCCGGCGGCCAGGTCCCAGCCGGCCGGCCCCTGGTCGCGCTGCCAGCGCGCCACGCCAGGCCTGAGCCGTTCGACCAGCCGGGCCGCCAGGTCCTTCCGCCACTCCTCCGGCCGGTTCCTGATCAGCGACAGGATGCGCTCGGCGTCGGTGCGGGGGCCCTCGACGTCGCGCAGCTCCCGCCGGTTCAGCCAGGACGCCACCTGCGCGGCCCCTCCCAGGCAGGCGGCTCCTGCCATGCGGAACCTCGCCGCCTCTCTCTCGACCTCCCATCGCGCGTCCCAGCCCTGGCCGAGCCGCTCCGACAGGTATCCGGGCAGTTGGACGGCCACCGCCCGGCGTCCGAGGTCGTTGAGCGACGCGAGCAACCGGGCCATGGCGACGCTGTCGCCTCCCTCGATCTGCTCGACCACCTCACGCCAAGGGTTCATACCGCCACCTCCGTCACGTCCGATGCCTCGTTGCGGACCCGCTGGGCGGCGAGCACGTGCTTGCACGGCCCCCGCGTGCCCCGGTAGTCGACCCACCACGGGCAGGTGCAGGTCGGGCCGTCGGCGGTGAAGCGGACCCTGCGCTCGCCGACCTCGGCCACGCCGGGCGCGGTGAAGCGCACCGCGCCCCGCGCCACCAGCTCCATGGCGCCCTTCAGGCGCGGGTTCATCGCCAGCACCCGCCCCGCGTCGTAGGGCAGCTCGCGGTGGAAGTGCGCCGCCTCCGCCACGTCGTAGCCGACCCGGCCCGCGGTGCCGAGCTGGGTGAGCGCCGCGCGGACCCGGTCGCGCGACAGCCCGGACTCCTCCGCCAGCAGGTCGGCGTCGAGCCTCGGCTCGAACGCCAGCAGGACGCCCACCAGGTCGGCGTCGTCGGCGGCGTGGTCGGTGGACAGGTCGTCGAGCACCGCCCCCTCGCCGGAGAAGCCGCGCTTGGGTTCGGGCGACAGCGTGAGGACGTACCGCATGCCCGGCAGCTCCAGCTCCCAGGCGCTCGCGATCGGCAGCCCGTTGGACGGCACGGCCGGGCCGTACGCCTTCAGCCCGGTGGCGAAGCGCAGCAGCGGCAGCAGGGTGGCCAGCCGGTCGGGGCCCGGCAGGCAGACCGCCCCAGCGGCGGGACGCGCCGACAGCCGCAGCGTCCGCCCGGCCGGCACCGCCCAGAGCACCCCGCGCTTCGGCAGCCCGCGCAGGAACCGGACCGCCTCCGGGCCGGTCAGCTCCGCGCGCAGGTCGAACCCGGAGGCGATGACCTGGACCTCGGCGAACCCGCGCACCCACCGCTCAGGCAGCGGCACCTTCTTCTCCACCACCGCCCCGTCGAGCGTGGTGGCGACCAGCTCGTCGGCGCCGACCGCCAGGTGCAGCGGGTCGCCGCCGCCGACCCGGGCCAGCGCCTGCCTGAGCGGGTTGTTGACGTCGACGTTCGTGGTGCCGAGTTCGACCACGTCTCCGTCGAGCGCCTCCTGGAGCACGTCGAGCCTGGCGTACACGCCGCCGCAGGCCGAGAACGACTCGAACCGCAGCCGGTCGCCGTTGCACGTCACCACCGGGTCGCGGACGATCCCGGTCGGGCGGGCGTCGTAGTAGCGGGCCCTGGCCACGTCGGCCACGCCGAGCAGCCCGGACGCCGCGCAGGCGGGCCGGGTGAGCAGCCCGCTGAAGAAGTGGGGATGGGCCACCAGGCCCTGCCGGGTCATTCCCCCGGACGTGGACAGGCCGAGCTGGCCAGCTGCCAGGTCGAGCCCGGATGAGCGGGCGTATGAGTACGCCACCACCGCGTCTGCCATGCCCCGGGACAGTAATGATCGTCACCGACAATCCGGGCAGCGCAGCCGGGACGGCCCAGAGGGTACGGGTGGCGGCGAGCACCTGGCAGACGACGGGCTGCGGGCGTGAGGAGTGGTGAAACGGCAGGTGGCGGGCTGTGTCGGGGGGAGACGGCGGCGACGTGACCCGGCCCAGGCGGCGGCCGGCAGCGTGCCTCCTGACGGGATGGGGGCCAGGTCGAGGAGCGAGAGACGGTCGGAAACCAGGCCGTCAAGCGCGCTCCAGCGCGCACGCCGCCGCCTCCGCGACCGTTTCGGCGAATCCGGGCAGCGCGTCGCGGTCCTCGACGAGAAGGAAGAGCCAGGCGAAGATCGGGCCGAGCAGCAGCGCGTGCACCGTGACGGGATCGGGGCGGCTCGGCAGCTCGCCGCGCGCGACCGCCCGATCCAGGACCTCGGTCACGCAGGCCCGCTCGGCGGCGACGAAGGTGCTCGTGAACGCGGCCGCCAGCGCCGGGTCGGCGTGGACGTCCGCGAGCAGCCCCGGCACGGCGTCGGCGGCGGGCACGGCCAGGGTGGCGACGATCTCGCCGGTCAGCGCGGCGAGGTCGGCCCGCAGGGAGCCCGCGTCGGGGGGCGCGACCAGGGCCAGGTCGTGCATCACGGCCGAGAAGATCATCCCCTGCTTGGTGGCGTGGCGGCGGTAGATCGCGGCCTTGCCCACGCCCGCCCTGGCGGCGACCGCGTCCACGGTGAGCTGCGCGTACCCCTGCTCGGCCAGCAGTTCGCGCGCCGCCGCCGCGATCGCCTCGTCCACCCGTCCCTCGCGGGGCCGTCCGCTCCGTGTCGTCATGCCGGACATTCTACGGAACTCATAGTTCCGTAATGTGTGACGCAGCCGACATTGCGCGCCAAGCTCACCAGGAGCAAGATTCGGAACTATGAGTTCCGATACTAAGGTTTCCGTAACGAGCGCGCTGTGGGCGGGACGAATCCTGGCGACCCTCTCCTGCCTGCACCTGGCGCTGACCGGAGTGGCCAACGCGCGGCACGTGACCGGCTGGCTCACCGGCGGGCTGTGGATGACCCCGCGCGGGCTGGACGACCTCGCCACGCTGGGCCCGGACGGCGCCGGGTTCTGGATCTTCTGGGGCAGCTTCGCCGTCCCCCTGGGGCTGCTGGGCGCCTTCGTCGCCAGGATGGCCAAGATCGGGCAGGTCCCGCCGCCGTACGTCGCGGTCGTCGTGGCGATCTGGGCGCTGGTGGCGGCGGTCGTCTTCGAGCCGTCCCCGTTCGTGCTCGGGGTCGTACCGGCGGCCATGCTGCTGGCGGCCTGGCGCAAGCAGCGGGCGGCGGCCGCATGAGGACGCCGCCGGCGCCGCTCGGCCGCTAGCGGGTCAGGTGTCGTCCGCCCGCCACCGAGAGGACCTCGCCGTTGACGTGCCCGTTCGCGGCCGAACCGAGGTAGGCGACCGCCGAGGCGACGTCCTCCGGGGTGCAGATGCGGCCGGTCGGCGTCTTGGCGCCCTCGGCGTCGACGGCCTCCTGCCCGAACCTGGGCGCGGTCAGGGCCCGGTCCGTCAGCGTGAAGCCGGGCCTGACGACGTTGGTGAGGACGCCGTGCCGAGCCTCCCGGGTGGCGAGCACCTTCACCGCCGTCTCCAGCGCCCCCTTGGCGGCCGGGTACGCCACGCCCGCGGGCATCGGCTGGTCGACCACGTCGGACGAGATCACCACCAACCGCCCCCACCCGGCAGCCCTCATGCCGGGGAGGACGGCGTCGATCATGGCCAGCGTCCCTGTCACATTCGCGGTGAAACCGTCCGTCAGGGTGTCCCACGTCTCCGGTGTCCACGTGGGCCAGACGACCGCGTTGGCGAACAGGACCGCGATGTCGCCGAGCTCGCGCTCGACCTGGCGCGCCGCCGCCTGCGCCGAGTCGCGGTCACGCTGGTCGATCCGGACCGTCGTGCCCTTCCCACCCGCCTGCGTGATGGCGTCGACGACGGCGCGCGCCCGCCCTTCGTCGCTGTGCCAGCCCGCGGCGACGAGCGCGCCCTCCTCCGCGAACATCCTGGCGATCGCCGAGCCGATGTCGCCGGACGCCCCGGTGACCAGCACGACCCGACCGTCGAGACCGAGATCCATTGTCCCTCCAATAGTTAGCCGACTATCTATTAGCCGACTATATACCTAGTACAATGAGGGACGTGGATGCAAGCGAGGCGATCCGCGTCAACCGGGCGCTGAACAAGATGAGCAAGCTCTACCGCGCCGCGAAGGCCCGCAAGCTCGCGGCGCTCGGGCTGCACCCCGGGCAGGATGTGCTGCTGTGGTTCCTGGCGCAGGAACGTGAGGGGATCACGGTCTCGGAGCTGGCGGCGCGGCTCGGCATCGAGCCGCCGACCGCGACCCGCAGCCTGGCTCGGCTGGAGAGCGGCGGATGGTTCCGGCGCGAGCCCGTCGCCACGGATCGCCGCCAGGTGCGCATCGTGGTCACGGACGCCGGGCACGAGCTCGTGCCCGACATCGAACGCGCGTGGGCCGAGCTGGCCGAACTGGCGATGGGCGACACGAGCGAGGAGCAGCGCGAGGTCGCGATCGCCGCACTCGAGCGGGCAAACGACCGGCTCCGCCGGGTCGTCGGGGAATCCGTCCTGAGCGAGGAGTGACACCGACGCGCGAGGAACGGCGCGCACGCCGCCACTCCGAGCGCGAGGACCCGATCGCCGACCGCAAGCGAAGGGGCAGCCACGGGGGCGCGGTCACCTTCAAGGGTCTGCGCGCTACTGACTGACCCGCTCCCAGATCTGCGTGGCCTTGGGCGAGAAGGCGGCGTCGAAGTCCTTGCCGCACTCGATGTCGTCGACCGCCGTCTTGATCTCTTTCTGCAGGTACTGACGCTTTTCCTGATCGGTCAGCCTGGTGGTCCCGTACGCCACTCCGCTGTCGGGGTCGTAGGGGGGAATGTCCTTGTCCTCCTTCCTGGCACGCTCGTGAAGTTCCCGTTCGACGGACTGTCTGCCCCAGTCCCCCATGAGCGTCGGCTTGGTCGAGCTCACCTGGTAGCCCTTGGCGGTGAGGCAGTCGGCCTTGGCCGTGGCGAGTTCGACGAGCTGCGGGTCGCCGTCGAGTTCGCGCTTCATGCGCTGGGCGTACAGCTTGTTCATCTGCTGCACCAAGTCGCCTGCGGACGTCACGACCTTGCCGGTGACCTTCTTGATCGCCTCGGCCTCGCACCCGTCCGAGGCCGTTCCGTAGGCCTTCTGCTGGGCGGGCGACAGGTCGTCCCTGATGGCGCCGTTGGGGTCGACCGGGGCGTCCTTGGCGCCCTCGGGCCGCCCGTGGATCTGGCGGTACATGATGTCGTAGCCGTGCGTTTCGCGATACGCCTTCCGTGTCGCGAAGTCAGGGGAGAGACGCTGCTCATCCTCGTCGGTAAGGGGCACGTCGGGATAGACCCAGGCGACATACTTGAACCCCTTTCCTTTCATGCAGTCCGCCTTCAGGGTCTGGATCTGGAAATCCCTGCCCTGGGTCGAGGTGGGACTGGCGGACGGCTGCGCGGCGGCGCCGGTGCCCCCGCAACCGGCGACAAGGGCGAGGGCGGCCAGCGCCAATGATCTTCTCGGCATGAGCACAGACCATACTACGTTGAACGAAGTATGGTCAATCGTCACGCGTACTGGCTAGCCGGTCTGGGGAGGTCGTCCCAGAGCGCGGTCACCACCTCCAGGAACCCGTGCGCCCCGGCGTACCGCTCGGCGTGCACGGGGTGCTCGTCCAGCACGCGGTGCGGCTCGGCGCCCCGGTAGCGCCAGGCCGCCTCGTGGTGGCCCGCGGGGTAGACGAGCTGTCTCACAGGGCTCCTCCTGTCACGCCGAGCGCCCGCAGCAGCTCGGCCCTGGTCTCGGTGCTGCTCCTGCCGGGGCCGAGCCGCTGTTCCGCGGCGATGCGTCCGTCCCGGAGGACGAGCACCCGGTCGGCGAGTGCGATGGCCTCGTCCACGTCGTGCGTCACCAGCAGCACGGCCGGGCGGTGCTGCTGGTGCAGGCGGCGGAGCAGCGCGTGCATCCTGATGCGCGTGAGCGCGTCGAGCGCGCCGAACGGTTCGTCGGCGAGCAGCAGCTGCGGCTCCCGCACCAGGGACCTGGCCAGCGCCACCCGCTGCTGCTCGCCGCCCGACAGCTGGTACGGCCAGGCCCGCTCGCGCCCGCCGAGCCCGACCTCCGCCAGGCTGTCGCGTCCCTTGCCCTCGGCTCCGTCGAGGCCGAGCACGACGTTGTCGAGCACACGCTGCCAGGGCAGCAGCCGCGCGTCCTGGAACACCACGGACACCTGGTCGGGCACCTCGGCCAGGCCGCTGCCCGCGACGTCGTGGTCGAGCCCGGCCAGCGCCCTGAGCAGGGTGGACTTGCCCGACCCGCTCTGGCCGAGCAGCGCCACGAACTCGCCCGCCGGGATCTCCAGGTCCAGCTCGTCCAGGACCTTCCTGTCGCCGTAGCCGCGCGTCAGCCTCTCGATCCGGACGGCGGGCGCGGCGGTCAACTCGCCAGGGTACGCCGCCACGACAGCGCCCTCCTCTCGACGAGGCGGACCGCGGCGTCCGAGAACAGCCCGAGCAGGCCGTAGAGCACGATGCCGACGAGGATCACGTCCGTCTGCCCGTAGGTGCGGGCCAGGTCCATCAGGTAGCCGATGCCGCTGGTGGAGTTGATCAGCTCGGCCACCACCAGGAACAGCCAGGCCGTCGTCACGGCGAACCGCATGCCGAGCAGGAATCCGGGCAGCGCGCCCGGCAGCACGACCTTGCGGACGAACGTCCCGCGGCGCAGGTTCACGGTCTCGGCCAGCTCGACGTAGCGGCTGTCGATGCCGCGCAGCCCGTTGTGCGTGTGGATGTAGATCGGGACGAGCACGCCGACGGCGATCACCGTCACCTTCATCACCTCGCCGATGCCCAGCCAGAGGATGAGCAGCGGCATCAGCGCGAGCGCCGGGATGGCCCGCTTGATCTGGATCGGCCCGTCGATGACGGCCTCGCCCCAGCGGCTGAGCCCCGACACCAGCGCCAGCACCGTGCCCACGGGCACGCCGAGGGCCAGGCCGAGGGCGACCCGCCGGACGGAGGTCAGCAGGTTGTCCTGGAGCCTGCCGCTCTCGACGAGGTCCGCGGCCGAGGCGACGACGGTCCAGGGCGCGGACAGGAAGCGCGGGTCGAGCAGGCCCGTGGCGGAGCCCACCGCCCAGAGCGCGAGCAGCAGGGACGGGCCGACCAGGGAGCCGAACCTGAGCGCCGGGCCGGGACGCAGCCCCCGCCGGGCCCTGGCCCGTGCGACCGCGGCGGGCCGGGTGGCGACGAGGGTCATCGCACACCGTCCTTGATCGCGTCGGCTTCGACGGACTGGAACCGCAGGTCGTACAGGTCCCGCGCGTTCAGGACCGGGTTGCCGGTCTCCGCGGCGAGGATCTCCACCGTCTCCTGGTGCCGGGCGATCGCGTCGGACCAGTCGGCGGGAAGGTCGGGCTCGCCCGCGAGGTCCACCAGGTACTGGCCGTCGGCGGCGCTCAGCCCCTGGTCCTTGACGTAGTAGCCGTCGATCCACTCCTTGGGGTGCTCGTAGGCCCAGACCGAGGCCCGCGCCCACGCGGCGACGTACTCGCGGATCGCGGCGGCCTTGGCCGGGTCCTGGAGGGTGGAGGTGCGCACGTACAGGTGACCGGGGTCGTCGCGCAGGCCGTGCCTGATCGTGGCGGCGCCGTCCTTGCCGAACTTGGCCAGGTACCGCCTGATGTAGACGCCGCCGAGCGGGGCCACGTCCACCTGCCTGGCGGCCAGCGCGTTCGGGTAGACGTCGCCGGTGCTCGGCAGCTCGACCAGCGTGACGTCCTTCTTGGTGAGCCCGGCCTTCTTCAGCACCCGGAGCACCAGTGCGCCCTGCGCCTGGCCGGGGCTGTAGGCGATCTTCTTGCCCCGCAGGTCGGCGAGGGTCTGCACGCCGGCGCCGGGCGCGATCCCGAGTTCGTAGACGGGATGCGCGAGCGGGTCCTTGCGGAACTTGGAAGCGACGATCTTCACGGGGAGGCCCGTCCAGGTCGCGTGGATCGCGGGGATGTCGGCGACCGCGCCGACGTCCAGCGCGTCGGCCCTGAAGGCCTCGCTGGTCTGCGGGCCGCCGCTGATGTTGGCCCACTCGATGTCGAACGAGAACGCGTCGAGCTCGCCGGAGAGCTGGAGCGCCACCTTGGTGACGGGGTCTCCGACTCTCAGCGTGGTCCCCTTCGGGACGGTCGTGGGCAGCGGCGCGCCGGCCGCGAGGGTCGCCGCCTGCTTCCCGTCGCCGCACGCGGCCAGGGCGGTGATCAGCAGGAGCGCGGCGAGCGCGGGACGGAACAGCAGGGGAACAGGCATACGGGGAAGCCCTTCGGCAACGCGGATGCGGGGACTCGCGCTCGCCACGATAGGCAGACTCCACCCGTTAAATCAACATTTCCTACTGGTTTTACCGGAAATACCCGACCTTAAGCCGGCGCGAAGGAGACCGTAAGCCCCGTCCGGCATCGTCGAAGACATCAGCCGAACACCACCGAAGGACACCACGATGAGCCAGACCGCCGAGTACGAGATCACCCGGGTCTTCGACGCCTCCCGCCAGGACGTCTACGCCGCCTGGACCGAGCCGGCCCGCTTCGCCCAGTGGTTCGGGCCGCGCGCCATGGCCACCCCCGAGGAGAAGGTCGTCCTGGACGTCCGCCCCGGCGGGACATGGCAGGCCACGCTGGTCGGAGACGGCGGGTTCGAGGTGACGCTGAACGGCGTCTACCGCGAGATCCACGCCCCCCACCGGCTCGTCTTCACCACCGGCGACCCCGACAACCCCGGCGACGGCCCCGCCTCCGTCGTCACCCTCACCCTCACCGACCTCGACGGCAAGACCGAGATGCGCTTCCACCAGTTCGGCGTCAACACCGACGCGGCCCACGCCGAGCAGGCCAAGGCCGGCTGGATCGAGTTCTTCGACCAGCTGGGCGAGCACCTCATCCGGCAGTGAACGGCGGGGATCAGGCCAGGCCGGCCGCGTCCTCGGGTTTCAGCCTGGTGCCCTGCTCGTACTCGGCGGTGAACGCGGCGTCGCCGAGCGCCTCGCGGGCGCGGGACGCGACCCGCTCGAGCTCCGCGGCGTCCGCGATCCCCGCCGGGGTCTGGCCGGCCTCGCGGGCGGCGGCGGCCAGGCCCAGCAGGCGGGCGGCCCGCTCGTGCCTGCCCGATGCCGCCAGCGCCGAGGCCAGCCCCTCCGCGGCGAGGGCCGTCGTGGCGGGGTCGCCCACCTTCTGCGCGGCGACGATCGCCTCCCGTTGCAGGTCGCGGGCCGTCGCGACGTCGCCGCGGCGCTCGTGCAGGAAACCCAGCTCGACGAGGGTCGTCGGGACGTGCAGGAGCGGTTCCCCGTCGGGGTCCCTCGGGACGCCTTCCAGCAGGTGGTTGAGGTGCTTCTCGGCGAGGTCCAGCTCGCCCGCCCGGCGCGCGGCGAAGGCGAGCCCCATCTCGGCCATGATCTCGCCCTCCTTGTAGCCCTGGCCGATCGCCAGCCGCATGGCCCGCTCGCAGTGCTCCATGGCTCGCCCGTACTTCCCGGACTGCAGCGCCACCCAGCCGAGCCAGGAGATCCGCCGCGCGACCTCCGGCCACAGGCCCAGCTCTTCGGCGATCCGCAGCCCCTCCTCGAACAGCCGGTTGGCCTCGTCGGGGTCGGCGCTCATCTCGGCCAGGCCGCCCAGCCACTCCACCGCCTGGAGCTGCCCCCACCGGTCGCCGAGCTGCCGGAACAGGCGCAGGCTCTCGTTGCCGTCGCGGTCGAGCGCGATCACGTCCCGCAGCACGAAGGCGTCGCGGGCGCGCCTGCTCAGCGCCGTTTTCCGGGCGTGCAGAACCCTGGGGTGGCCGCCGCCGGGCGGCTCCCGTGGGCGGCACTTGGCAGGGTATGTTCCAGTTTGTGAACACGGTGATCGATGGGCGGCCGGCGGGCGCCGGGGACGTGGCGCTGGCCGTCACCGCCCGGTACGGGCACTTCACGGCCATGCAGGTGCGCGGACGGCGGGTGCGCGGCCTCGCCTTCCACCTCGACAGGCTGGACTCGGCGACCAGAGAGCTCTTCGGCCAGGAGCTCGACCGCGACCTCGTCCTCGACTCGATCCGCACGGTCCTCGACCGGGACGACGCGAGCGTGCGGGTGTACGTGTGCGAGGTGGACCGGCTGCGGGTGATCGCCACGGCCGCGCCACCCGCCCAGGTCGCGACGGTCCCGCAGCGGCTCAGGTCGGTCCGTCATCAGCGTTTCCTCGCGCACGTCAAGCACACGGGCGGCTTCGCCCAGGGCTACCTGGGCAGGCAGGTGCAGGCGGAGGGGTTCGACGAGGCGCTCTTCACCGGCGACGACGGAGTGATCTCCGAGGGCTCGATCACGAACCTGGGCTGCTTCGACGGCTCACGGATCGTCTGGCCCGACGCCCCGATGCTGCGCGGCATCACGATGCGGCTGCTGGAGGTGTCCGGCATCCCGTCGGAGAGGCGGGTGCTCCGCGTGGCCGACCTGCCGGGCTTCGAGGCGGTGTTCCTGAGCAACTCGCACGGGGTCGTGGCCGTCGGCCAGGTGGACGACGTCACCCTCAAGGTGAACGACGAGGCCGTGGCCACGGTCGTCGGCGCCTACGAGGCGACACCATGGGATGCGCTGTAACGCGCCGCGCCGGTCGCGGCGGAGCAGGCCAGCCAGGACGCGCCGTGACGGCCGCGGCCGAGCAGGCCGGTCAAGGACACGCTAGGACGGCGGCAGGGCGGGCGGGTCCGGGACGCGGAGCGGCGGGGCCGACGGGGCGAACGGCACCGCGAGCCTGAGCCCGACGCTGGGCGCGAAGCCGAGCAGCGAACTCTGCGCCATCGGCGGCAGCTTCCCGAACCATCCGGGCGACGGCACGCCCCACTGCCCCGGCCCGGGGTTGAACAGCCGCCCGACGGCCCCGTTGAAGCCGCCCGCGATGCCGGCGAACAGCGCGACGTCGCTCCACGTCTGGCCCCACGACTTGCCCTCGATCCTGGCGTTCCAGAACGCGGGCACGCCGCCCGCGATCGCGCCCATCGTCACGTTGTGCGTCATCGGGCTGACGGCGTTGAGCCGGGTGAACGCGCTGGTCGCGCCCAGGGGGCCGGTCAGCCCGGCGACGGTCGAGGCGTTGGCGGTCTGGGCCAGCGACAGGATGGAGACGTCCAGCGGGTTCTGGCCGAAGGCGCCTCTGGCCACGCCTCCGGCGAGCAGGTTGCCGCCGGCCGACCAGCCGTAGATCTGGCCGTACTTCTTCAGCGCCTCCAGGGCCGTCCGGCCGAAGCCGCGCGAGCCGTACATGGCCAGCCCGCGCACCAGGCGCGACCTGCCGACGGCCGCCAGTCCGCGCACGACGGCCGCGGCGGCCCTGCGCAGGGCGAAGAACCTGCTGAGGATGTTCGTGGCGGTGGCGGCGCCGCGGGCGGCGGTCGCGGCCGACGACGCCCAGGCCGCGAACGTGCTCACACCCGCCGACGCGAGGGCGACCGCGCCGCCGGCGGCCACCGAGATCAGCAGTGACCTGATCAGCTCTTCGACCGCCTGCCTGGTCTTGCGGGTGGCCTCGATCGACTGCCGGAGCACCTGGGCGGCCGTGTCGAGGTGGCCGATGGCCTCCCGCCTGAACCGGGGGTCGAGGTGGTCCGCCCACTTGGCGCGGAAGGTGTTCGCGTCGTCGCCCACCCAACCGTCCAGGGAGTTCGGGACGGGGGCGAGGCGCTGGCCGGCCTGCTCCATGGCCTCCTTGAGCCGCAGGCAGGAGGCGGCCATGACGGCGAGCCGCTGCTCCTGTCGCTCGTCCCCGAGGGACGCGACCGCGTTGCGCAGCGTCCTGACCAGGTCGAGGACGGGGTCGAAAGGACTGGGCACTCAGCCTCCTCCTTGGCTGCGGGCGCTCTCCCGCAGGCCGGTGGCCGTCTCCGCCAGCTTGGCGGTGAGGTCCTCGGCGAAGGCGAGCAGTTCGGCGTGGAAGTCCCGGTAGGACTCGGCCAGCTCCTGGGAGCCTCGCTCCACGAGGCCGAAGCAGTCGTCGGTGGGCGCGGCGGAGGTCCGGAAGTCGTCGACGGCGGGCCGCAGGCCGTTCCCGGTCTCCTCGCACGCGCGGGCCGCGTCAAGGAGTGTTTCCGGTTCGATCCTGATCCCGTCGCTCATGGGTTCACCGTGCCGTAACAAAAGGCAACAAATCAATGAATCACCTCACACTTCAATTTTTCGCGAAATGGAGCGGGAAAGCGTCCCGAGTTTGGAAGGGTTCGTGAAGTGAACGGTTTTGACGAATTCCGTCCTGAGGATCTGGAGCGCATCACCGCCCAGGCCGAGGACATGCTGGCGCGTATCGAAGGCATCCGCGGCGAGGTCGGCGGGCTGGTGGGCCGGGGCGAGTCCGCAGACGGGCAGGTGCGCGTCAGCTCGGACGCCAACGGGCGGCTCACCGGGATCGAGCTGGCCCCGCGAGCCATGCGGCTGGACAGCCAGAAGCTCGCCGAGGAGTTACTCAAAGCCGCTCAGCAGGCGCAGGACGACGCCGACGGCAAGGTCAGGACGGTGATGGCCGAGACGCTGGGCGAGCCGCTCGCCGACCCGGCGGCCGTCGAGGAGCGCTTCGGCCGCGTCCTGGAGTCCTTCGAGTCGTCGCTGGACGTGCAGTTGCAGGCCATCGAGGAACTACGCAGGAACCCAGCCTGACATTTCGAGGTTGTTTGAAGGGTCGCCGCCGGCCGGCCGCGCCGTTCTAGGGTGTCCGCGCACGCATGGGCCCAAATGTCACAGGATGTGAAACGGTTGGCCATTCAGTGGCAGAAGGCGACGAGACGCCGCATCGCCGGTGTGGTGGCGCTCGCCCTCGTCGTCGTGCTGACAGGCGTCGCGGTCTTCGTCAGCACGGGCGTGTCCAGTGCCCGTCCCAAGCTCGCCGACGTCGGCGCGTGGCTGGCGAGCGCGCTCAACGGCGAGGTCGTGCACGCCAACGGCCTGTCCGGGCAGGTGGACGGCCGCGTGGACCTCGCCTCCGCGAAGAGCGACCCGCTCAAGGTCGTCCAGGACGGCACCAGCGTGCTCGTCGTGAACGAGTCGACGGGCGAGGTCAGCCGCATCGACCCGACCCAGCTCGACGTCGCGCAGACCAAGGACGTCGGCGCGGGCGGCACGCAGCTCACGATGGGCGCGGGCAAGGCGTACGCGGTGGACCCGAAGGCGGGCACCGTCCAGCAGATGGACCCGACGTCGCTGGCCACCGTCGGCGCGCCGATCACCCTGAAGCCGCCGCTCGGCCAGGCGGGCATCGACAAGAACGGCACCCTGTGGGTGCCGGTCCCCGGCGACGGGACGCTCGCCCAGATCAACGGCGCCCAGCAGGGCAAGCCCGTCTCCGTGGGTGAGCCCGGTGACCCGCTGACGCTGACCATGGCCGGCGGCGTGCCCCTCGTCACCAACGCCGCCAGCGCGTCGGCCATGGTGATCGGCCCGACCGGCGCCCGGCTCACGGTGAGCCTGCCCAGCACGGTGACGGAGGCCGGGCGCGGCGGGATGCTGGTGCCCGCGGTGGCGGAGGGCGTCACCGTCCCGATGCTCGCCCCGAAGCAGGGCGCGCTCGTGCTGGTGGACACCGCCAGCGGCGCTCTCACCACCGTCTCGGTCAAGGGCGGCAAGCTGGGCGCGCCGCAGGCGCTCGGCCGGCGTGTCTACCTCGCCGACGAGAGCACCGGGCGGCTCATCGTCTACGACACGGTGACCAAGGCGTTCGAGGCCGACAAGGTGGTGACGGGCAAGGCCGGGCCGCTGGAGGTGTTCGTCAAGGACGGCCTGCTCTGGGTGAACGACCAGTTCAGCGAGGCGGCGCTGGTCATCGAGGAGGACGGCAGGTCGCACCGGGTCGGCAAGTACGACGAGGCGCTCGGCCAGAAGGACACCCCGACCCCGCTGCCCGTCCCGACGGACACGTCCGCGATCGTCCCGCCGACCACCGTGCCTACCAGGGCGACGGCGAACCCGACCGCGAACCCGACCGGCAAGCCCACCACCAGGCCGACAAGGGCGACGGCGACCGCCACGCCCAAGCCGACGGTGACCGTCACGGTCACGCCGACGTCCACGCCGACCACGACGCCGACTCCCACCCCCACGCCGACCGAGACGCCCGGCCCGCCGGGCTCCGTCACGGCGAACTCCGGGCCCGGCTGGATGGAGATCGTCTTCACCCCGTCCAGGCAGGGAACCGTCACCGCCTACACGCTCAGGGGCGCGCCGGGCGGCGCGGACGTCACTCCCAACCGGGTCCAGCCCGACGGGCCCTTCCAGTTCCGGGTGACCGGCGGGCAGTGCGACCAGGAGTACACGTTCCGGGTCGTGGCCGAGTACAAGGGCGGCGAGTCGGTCTCCGAGCCGACCATCCCGGTACGGCCCTGCGTGGCGCCCGGCAGGCCCGCGGGCTTCGAGGCGAAGGGCAAGAACCACGGCGCGGACCTCACCTGGTCGGCCCCGGAGAACGCCAAGGACGTCAGCTACGTCCTCGACGGCCCCGGCCAGCACCCCGGCACCCCGGACGGCACCAGCGCCGAGGTGACGGGCCTGCGGAACGGCCAGGACTACACCTGGACCTTACGGGCCAAGAACGCCGCGGGCGAGAGCCAGGAGAAGGCCGAGGCGCGGGCGTCGCTGCAACCGCCTCCCGCCCAGTTCCGCAACGCCAACAACAACAATCGCGACACTCTGATCCGCGGCGGGCCGTCGGCGGGGGCCGAGGTGGGGCGGATCCCGAAGGGCGAGTACATCACGATGACCGTGATCTGCCAGACCAAGGGCGCGTCCTACACCGACGCCGACACCGGCATGAGCAGCGACGTCTGGAACAAGGTGGAGTCCAGCCGCGGCAACGGCTGGCTCAACGACGCGCTCATGGAGACGCCCAAGGGGGGATATCCGGCCGCCCCCCTCTGGGAGTGCGAATGATCACCAAGGCGGGCTGGGGGACGCTGGCCGCGTCCGCGCTGCTGTACGCAGCCGGGGCGCCGCTGGGCTACCAGCAGGCGGCGACGCTGTCGGCGGCCGGGGTGGCCGCCGTCGGCGCGAGCCTGCTGTGGACGCTCCGCCGCCCCCGGCTCCGGGTCCGCCGCGACCTCGCCCCCGCCAAGGTGGCCAGGGGCGAGCCCGCCATCGCCATGCTGCACGTCACCAACACCGGCCGCCGCCGTCGCGACGGTCTCAGGGCCCTGGACGCCTGCCGCGACACCGCCATCGCGGTGGACCTGCCGTCGCTGGCGACAGGCGCCTCCAAGACCGTGTCCTACCGGCTGCCCACGCGCAGGCGCGGCGAGACGCCGGTCGGACCGCTGCGACTGGACCGCGCCGACCCGTTCGGCCTGGCCCGGCGCACCACGTCCTACGGGCAGCCGGACACGCTCCTGGTGCGGCCGAGGACCGTCGCGCTCGGGCCGCTGAACTCCGGCAGGCAGCGCCACCTCGACGGCCTCGCGTCCCGCTCCGCGCCGAGCGGGACGATCACCTTCAACGGGGTGCGCGACTACGTCATCGGCGACGACCTGCGCCACATCCACTGGCGTTCCACGGCCCGCACCGGCGTGCTCATGGTCAAGGAGCTGGTGGACGTCAACCTGCCGCACACGACCGCCGTCCTCGACACGCGGGACGCCTCCTACAGCGGTGACGACGAGTTCGAGCTGGCCGTGGACGCCGTCGCCTCGGTGGCCTGGTCGGTGGCGCGCAACCGGTTCCCGCTGCGGCTGCTCACCGGTGACGGGGAGCTGCTGAACGTCCGGGGCGGGCCGGAGGAGGCCGAGGAGGTGCTCGACCGGCTCGCCCTGGTGGAACGCTCGGCGGCGGCGCAGGCCCCGTCCGACGCGGCGCGCCGGGCGGGCTCGTGCGGCTCGCTGGTGCTGGTCAGCGGGAGCCGGGCGGCGCTCGCGGGCGCGGCGTCCGTGCGGCGGCGCTTCGACCAGGTGGTGTGCGTGTGGGTACGCGACCCGGAGGACGACGACCCGCTCGCCGTGGCAGGGGCGACGGTGATCGAGGTGACCGACCTGGAGGACCTGGCGGCGGCATGGCCGCTGTAGCACCGCCGTCCGGAGACCGCGCCGACGTCGGCGCCGCGAACGGGGTCCCCCTGCCCGGCGCGATCCGGCAGGAGGGCACCGGCCGGGAGGCCCCGCGGCCCGATCCGGGGGGCGAGGTCCGGCGGGTGGCGGCCGTGAGCGTCGTCGCGCTGCTGGCCTGCGCGGCGGGGCTGGCGTTCGACGGCGTGTTCACGCTGGGCGCGCTGGTCCCGGTGGTGGTCGTGGCCTCGGTCGCGCCCTGCGTGCTGTCGGCGCTGCTCGCATGGCGGCTGCCGGTGGCCGGCGGCGGCGGGCGCGTGCCGTTGCGGGCGGGGCTGTCCGTGAGCGCGCTGGCGTGGCTGGTGGCGGTGTCGGCGACCGTGTACCGGGCGGAGGCGTTCGCCGGGTTCGTGCCGAGTCCGGCGAGCGTGCGGGCGGCGCTGCTCGGGGTGCGCGACGCGTGGAAGGCGCTGCTCACCACGATCCTGCCCGCCGACGACGCCGGCCGGACCGTGGTTTTCGCGCACTTCCTGGTGTGGGTGGCAGCCGTCGCGGGAGCCGAGCTCGCGCTCAGGACCCGGACGGTCGTCCTGCCCGCCGCGCCGGCCGTGCTGGTGCTGGCCGTCGCCGTGGTGCTCGGCGTGGGCGGGGCGGGGTCGCGGCTGCCGTCCGTGGCGGTGTTCGCCGGGCTGGTGCTGCTGCTGGCGCTGGTACGGGCCGCCGGTTCGGTGCGGACGGTCCTGCTGGGGGTGCCGCTGCTGGTCTGCCTCACGCTGGTGGCCGTCGCCGCGGGCCCGGTGCTGCCGCGGGCGGCCCGGCCGTACGACGTCCGGCAGCTGGTGGAGCCGCCCCCGGCCCGTCCGATCAAGGGGATGAGCCCGCTCGACCAGGTGTCCGGGTGGCTGCAGAACCCCTACCGGGAGCTGTTCACGGTCCGGTCCGCGGCGGAGGAGAACTGGCGGCTGGCCGTCCTCGACCGGTTCGACGGCGTCACCTGGACGTCCAGCGCCGGGTTCGTCCCCACCGGCGGCCGGGTTCCCGTCCAGGACGGCGATGGCCCGCGGGACGTCGTCCAGCAGCAGGTCACCCTGCAGAAGCTGCCCGGACCGTGGCTGCCGGCCGCGGACCGCCCGCGCCAGGTCTCCGGCACCGGCCTGCTGGTGGACCCGGCGACGGGCATGCTGGCCGCCGCCGCGCCGCGCGAGGGCATCACCTACCGGGTGACCTCGGACGTCCGCCGCTACTCGGCCGCGGAGCTGCGCGAGGCCGTCCCCACCGCGAACCCGCGGGCGCTGGAGCTGCCGGACGGCCCCGACGGCCGCACCCCGCCGCAGCGGGCCCGCCTGCGCGCCGTCGCCCGGCGCGCCACGTCCGGCGCCACCAGCCCGATGCAGCAGGCGGCCGGGCTCGCGGCCTACCTGCGCAAGCACGCCGTCAACGACGTCAACGCGCCCCCCGGGCACAGCTACCGCAGCATCCAGTTCTTCCTCACCGAGTCGCGCAAGGGGACCACCGAGCAGTTCGCCACCTCCTACGCGCTGCTCGCCCGCACGCTCGGCCTGCCCACCAGGGTCGTCGTCGGCTTCCGTCCCGGCGCCGCCGGCAAGGACGGTACGCGGCAGGTCCTGGCGGGGGACGTGCTGGCCTGGGCCGAGGTCGAGTTCGCCGGGATCGGCTGGGTGCCGTTCTACCCGACCCCGTCCCGCAGCCGCTCGGGCCGGCGCGGGGACGTCGCGGAAGGCGTGTCCAAGCAGCAGCAACAGATCGAACAGCAGCTCAACTCCGACAACGCCCGCCCGCAGCCCACGCCGACGCCCACCAAGCCGTCCCCCACGCAGGCGCCGCGCCCCGGCAGGCCGGGCTCCGCGACGTCCTGGCTGCCGCTCGCCGGAGCCGCTGCGGCCACCCTGCTGGCCGGCTACCTCCTGCTGGTGCTCGCGCTCCCGCCGCTGCGCCGGACCGTCCGCCGCCGGGCGCGCGACCCGCGGGTCCGGCTGGCGGGAGCGTGGCGGCAGACCCTGGTGCGGCTGCGCGTGGCAGGCGTCCCGGCGGCGTCACGAGCGCTGACGGCCGGCGAGGTCGCCGTCCTCGGCACGTCGGCCCTCGGCCAGGCCGCCTGGGAGCCGCTGACCGGGCTGGCGGAGCTGGCCAACCTCACCGGCTTCGGCGACACCCCGGTGGACCACGTCACGGCGGACGCCGCCTGGCGCCACCACGCCGCCGTTGACGCCCTGGTGAGACGGCACGTACCGCTCCGGCGCAGGCTCCTCCACCGCCTGGCCCCCACCTCCCTGGTCCGCTGAGCCGTCGCTACGAGGTCGGCGGGGTGGCGAGGGGGAGCACGATCGGGGGCTGGACCTGGTCCTCGTCGTCCACCTCCGTGGCTCCGCGGATGCACAGCGAGGGCGACCAGGCGACGGACGACGGCCGGCCCAGGCTGACGACCGTGCCGACCTTGAAGCAGTAGCCCGTGGCGGGGTCCAGACCGCCGATCGTGTACGTGGTGCTGCCCGCGGCCGTCGCCATCATCCGGGCGCCCGGCGACTGCTGGAGCACCATCGGGTAGTCGCTCGTCCGCCGGGCCTTCCACGCCAGCGTCACCGTCGTCCCGTTGTCGGCCACCATGGTCAGGTCCTTGGGGCGGTGCGCGGCCAACGTCCGCGGGTCTGCGGTCCGCGCGGGGCGGAGCGTCGCGGTCGGGTGAGCGGTCGGTTGAGCGGTGGGCTGGGAGGGCGTCTGGGTGGTGGGCTGGGAGGGCGTCTGGGTGGTGGGCTGGGCCGTCGGGGTGTCCGCGACGGTGGGCCGGTCGCTGTGCTGACCGCCGTCGTCGGTTCCCTGGTCGGGGCTCTGGCCCTGGTCGCCGCTGAGCGTCCCGCTGGACTCCTGCGCCACCGGGCGCGTCCCCGCCAGTTGCCCGTTCACGGCCACCGCCACGCTGGCGACGCCGATCACGACGGCCGCCGCCGAGATCCCCGCGATCAGCAGCGGAACCTTCCTGCCGCTCCCCCGCTCGTCGGCCTTCTTGCCGTCCTCCGGCTGGTCGGCATCGGCCTGCGGCGGCGCCGCAGGGGCGAGAGGCGCGGCGGGCCCGTCCCAGCCGGTCGGGGGCGGGTCGGGATCGACGGTCCACACCAGCCGCCGCGGCTCCTCGACCGCGGCGGACGAGACGAGCAACCGATCGCCCGGCGGCATCCCACCCGCCGGAGCCCCCACGGGGTGACCGGTCAGCGAGCCCGGCACCACGGAGTCGGCGGCGGGGGTCGTCGCGGGGTGGCCCGGCAGGCCGGTCGGGGAGTTCGGAGTCGAAGGGGTCGTCGCGGGGTGGGCCGGGAGGCCGAGGGTGGGGTGGCCTGGCGGTGCGGTCGAGGTGGGTGGGAGGGCGGCGGCCTGTTCGGCCAGGCGTTCGCCGAAGGCCGCCGCGCTGGGACGGGCGGCGGGGGCCTTGGCGAGCGCCTCCTCGATGGTCTCCGCGATCGGGCGCGGAATGCCGGGACGTCCGAGAGGCGGAGGCTTCTCCGTGAGGACGGCGAGCGTGAAGCGGGCCGCGGTGCCGGGGCCGTCCAACGGGAACGGGGGGCGGCCGGTGAGAAGCTCGTAGAGCGTGGACGCGAGCGAGTACACGTCGGACGCGAAGGCCGCCGGTCGGCCCTCCAGGAGTTCGGGGGCGACGTGCACCGACGGGGTCGTCCCGTCCGGGAGGTCGGCGAGGGACATCAGGCCGCTCATCCCGAACCCCGTCAGCACGGGCGCGCCGCCGTCCGGGAGGACGATGTTCTCGGGTCTGACGTACCCGTGCGCGCCGCCGGCCGCGTGGGTGGCGGCGAGCACGTCCGCGACCGCCCGCACCACGCGCAGCGCCTGGTCGAGCGGCATCGGCACGCCGCGCCCAGGCCGCTCGGCGAGCGTCAGCCCGGCGTGCGCGCTCGTCACCAGGTACGGACGTCCATCGCCGGTCGCGCCGAGGTCGAGCACCGGGACGACCCCGGGGTGCGCGGCCAGTTCGGCGGGGAACACGAAGCTGCGCGCCAGCCACTTGAGCCTGCGCTTGTCCACCCGGCGGCACGCCAGCGTCTTCAGCAGCACCCGCTCCCCGCCGCCACCGTCCTGGGCCAGGTAGGTGGTCCAGGGGCCGTCCTGGCCCGCTCGTTCGACGAGTCGGTAGCCGCGGACCCGCTCTGGCGCCGTCATGCGATCACAGCGGGACCGCCCAGGTCATCGGTCTCGAAGACCTCGTCCTCCACCAGCGGGTACCGGGTGCGCTCGCGGTCCTGGTCCTGGCCGGACCCGCCCGCGCCTGTCATCGGCGGCATCATGCCCATCGGCATGCCGTTCGCCCCCGCCCTGATCCCGGCGCCCCCCAGCGAGCCGGTGATCCCCTGGGCGGCCGTGGCGGAGCCGACCGGGCTCTGCGGCCCGCCCGTTGTGGGAACGGACGTGTGCAGCGGGTTGGTCAGGTTGGTGTTGGGCAGGCCCGACAGGTCCGCACGAGTGTCGGGCTGCGGCAGACCGGGCGTCTTGAGGTCGGGGTTCTGGAGGTCGGGCGTCTTCAGGTCGGGCGTCTTGAGGTCGGGGTTCTGCAGGTTCGGGTTCTGCACGTCCGGCAGCTTGGGCTGGTTCGTCCCGGGAAGCTGCAAGCTCGGGTCGGACGTGCCGGGCGACGACAGGCCGGACGGGTCTCCGAGGCCGGGCGTCCGCGGCCCGTCGAGCCCGGACGGGTCGTAAGGGCTCAGGCCGGCCCCCGTGTACGGGTCGCCGACCCTGCCGAGGTCCGGGGTGCCGAGTCCGGTCATGCCCGGAATGTTCGGGGAGGTGCCTCCGGCGCCGGAGGGCGCGGTGGCGCGCTGCGCCATCTCCGCCGGCAGCGCGCCGTAGACCTGCCCCATGAACCTGTTGAGCTGTTGCAGGTGGTGACGGGCGAGGGTGTGGGCGTTCGTGTCGGTACCGAACTGCTCGCCCACCCAGTCGTCGAGGGCGGCCTCCCCCGTCCTGGGCACGTTGTCGCGGAACCAGGGCAGCACCTGCTCCCCGTACGTGACCAGCGGCTTCCCGACGGACTGGGCGGTCCAGTCCACCCGCGCCAGGTCGTCCTGGAGCTCGCCGATCTTCTTGAAGACGCCCTCGAGAGGCTCTCCGCCGAGGTACTCGGCGATGCGCTGGGCCTGCCCGTACAGCGTCTCCACCGAGTTGCGGCACATCTCGGCGACCTCCAGATAGGCCCTGCCTGCGTCGGCGATCCTTCTCGGATTGGTGGCCTGGAGCAGCTCGAAGATCCCGTCGCTGGAGTCGGAGTCGCCGCCCTTGACGGCGGCGATGTCCTCGACCAGCGGCTCCCTGCCGTCCCTGATGACGTAGTTGGTCATGTGCGCTTCCGAAGGCCGTCAGCCGTGGCCTGGTCCGCCTGCTTGGCGGCCTGCACGGTCTGGTCGAGTGTTTCCACGATCGCCTCGTAGACCGAGCAGAGCTGGGCGACGGCGCTCCTGAGGCTGTTCTGGGCGGAGTCCGTGCTCGCCTTGAGGTCGTCGGCCGCCTGCCAGGCGCCCAGGTCGCGGTCGGTCAGCGTGGCGCGGGCGACGAGGACCTCGGCGCTCGGCTTGTCTCCCAGCCCCTGGAGGCGTTCCAGATCGCGGCGGAGGGTCTCCACGGGCGAGTCGTAGAGCGGCTTGCCGGTCTTCGGGTCCTCGAACTGGGCGATCTTGATGAACATCTCCTTCTTCGGTGCCCCCGGGTCGACGTGTTGGGAGGCGAGCCACGCGTCGTTCTTGGCGGGCGGCAGCGGGATGTCGTCCGGGTAGTCGCCGATCCTGTGCCACTCGGCGTGGTCGGCGGGGGTGTCCATGGTCATGGGGGCCCGGCTGATGTAGTCGGCGTAGGCGTCCTCGACGCTGCCGGCATCGGCGGGCTCCTGCTCGGGGGCGCCGAACTCCGTGGACCTGGTGACCTGTTCGCGCTCAGCCGCCGGGGTACCGATGCCTGGCCGCCGCTGGCCGTCGGCGGTGCCGCCCTCTTCTGGTTTCGGCATGGAGTCCCCCTCGCGCATGTGCCTGCAGGCAAGTACCTCTCTATCCCCCGCGGCGACACCCTCAGCGCCACTTCAAGATATTTCGAAGAGAAGCGAGATATGTACTCTCAGTGCCGCAAATAGGGCACACTCCATCTCCGTGCCCCTTCCATGGAGCGGTACGGCGGCCGTCGCCCTCGTACTGGCTCTCACCCCCACACCCGCCTCGGGGCAGAACGCCGTGCCCGCGTGCAGCCCCGAGGCGGGCGTGGCCGAGATCACCGGCAGGCCGTGGCCGCAGGAGCGGCTGCGGTTCCAGCGGGTGTGGCGGCTCAGCAGGGGCGAGGGCGTGACCGTCGCCGTCGTCGACAGCGGCGTGGACGCCTCCCACCCGCAGCTGTCCGGAGTCGTCTCCGGCTCCGTGGACCTCACGGGGACGGGCGAGCGCGACTGCGTCGGGCACGGCACCGCCGTCGCGGGCATCATCGCGGGCCGCGACCTCACCTCGCGCGGCATCCCCTTCCTGGGAGTGGCCCCCGGCGCACGCATCCTGGACGTCAAGCAGACCGACACGCAGGACGGCGAGGTGACGAAACTCGCCGAGGGCATCAGGCGGGCGGCCGAGCTGGGCGCGAAGGTGATCAATGTGTCGGTCACGGCGCACGACCTGCCCGAGCTCAAGTCGGCGGTGGCGTACGCGCAGAGCAGGGACGCGGTGATCGTCGCGGCGGCGGGCAACGTGAAGCGGGAGGACGGCGCGGTCACCCCCGCCTATCCGGCCAGCTACCCGGGCGTGATCGCGGTCGGCTCGGCCTCGCGGGACGGCAGAAGGTCCGAGTTCTCCAACAGTGCCACCCGCGTGTCCGTCACCGCCCCCGGCGCGGAGATCACCAGCACCTGGACCGGCGGCGGCTACCGGGCCGACCTCGACGGCACCAGCTTCGCCGCCCCGTACGTCTCGGGCGTGGTGGCGCTGGTGCGGGCCCGGCATCCGGAGCTCGACCACTGGCAGGTCAAGCGCCGGGTGGAGTTGACCGCGGAGGGCGGCGGCGCTTCGGGCACCGGCGCGGGCCTGGTCAACCCGATGCAAGCCGTCAGCGCCGTGCTCCCCTCGGCCGCCGAACAGCCCGCCGGCGGCGCGCGGCCGGTCGTGGTGGCGAAGCGTCCCACGCCGGACGAGGAGACGAGGAACGCGGCGGCCGGGATCGCGGGGGCGGCGCTCGGCGCGACAGGCCTGGTGGTGTTCGTCTCACTGACCGTGCCGAGGGCGCGCAGGCGCGGCTGGCGAGCCGGGCTGTCGCAACATTTCCAGGAAAGTTGAAGTTGCGGACGCCCGGAGTGATCACACATAGGTTGCTCGCGTCGTCCGACGTCCTTCAGGCGCCGAATCCGGGGCCTGCCCGAACCGGGAGGTGAACCGTGGCGCAGCCGACGACGTATCAGCAGGGAAGCCAGCACGACGCGGCCATGCGTGCGCTCTCCGCGCACGAGAGCATCATGCAGATCCACAACAGGCTGGTTCAGATCCCCGAGCAGCTCGGCGCGTCATGGAAGGGCGAGTCCGCCGCGGTCTACGCGCAGGTGCTCAACGAGTGGAACCCGCAGTTCAAGAAGGTCATCGACGCTCTGCAGATGATCGCGGAGAACCTCAAGGGCTCAGGCATCCAGTACGAGGAGGCCAGCACGGGCGCGCGTGAGGTGGCGCAGAACCTCATGGCGGCGCTCAACGGCGGCACCGTCCGCTGACCCATGGCCGAGACGAGAAGGGGACCGCGATGACCGGTGGCGGAGAGATCATTCTCGCCCATTTCGACGAGATGGAAGAGATCGCGGCGGAACTCGGACGAGCCTACGCCAACCTGGTCGGCGAGCTGACCGACCTGGAGGCGGACCTGAAGGTCCTGGAAACCTGGGAAGGCGCCGCGAAGGACGTCTACCTGGAGGCCAAGCGCGAGTGGAACGAGGCGGTCGTGTCCATGGGCGACACGATGCAGCGTTTCGGCCCGGCCCTGCACGACGCCACCGAGATCATGCGCGACGCCGAGAACGCCAACGTCAGGCGCTGGGGCGGCTGAGCCGGTTGATCGATGGCTGAGGGCGAGAACGGCCGGCGGCCGGATCTCATCGACCCGGCGCAGGCGGCGGACCAGGCTGTGTGCAGGCCCGACGCGCTGCTCGACGTCGCGGCGAAGATGTCGAAGGACCTGCTCCCGCGCCTCCGGTCGGCGCCGGACGGCCTGCTCGACCTGCCGCTGACCGCCGCCGGCGACTGGGACGTCGCCCGAGGCTACGGCGAGACGGTGCAGCGGGCGCGGCTGGCCACGGACGACGCCCTGCGGTTCGTGGCGGAGCAGGTCCAGCGGATCGTCGACGACCTGGTGGCCACGGCGGACGCCGCGAGGGACGCGGACCAGCAGGCGAGCGACGCGGCCCGCCGCACACGAGGTTCCGGATAGGGGGCACATGGGAGAGCCGAGAGCGATCAAGGAAGGCGGGCTGACGGGCGGCGAGCCCGCGTCGTACGGCGGGTACGCCCAGATCGGCCTGCTGCTCACGCCGACCAGGCCCGAGGAGTTCGAAGGGGTCGCGCAGACCTACGGGGCGGCGGCCGAACAGCTCGGCCAGGCGTTCACGGAGCTGAAGAGTCACGCCTCGCGCCTGGTGGCCGACGGCGACTGGGGCGGCGAGTCGGCGCGGGCCATGCTCGGCCGCATGGCCCGGGTTCAGGCGTACCTGGAGACGCTGAAGGGCGCGATCGACCGGATCCCGCCCGCCGTCCGGTCGGCGGGCCACGACCTCCAGCGGGCCAAGGACGCCTTCGCCGGCCTCGAGCAGCGGTACGGCACCGCGCGGGTTCCCGAGAACGACGTGGACGAGGCCGCCAGGGAGGTGATGGGAGCGCTGAACGGCAAGCTCGCGCAGGCGTACGGCTCGCTGCCCGACCGGCTCCCGTGGGACGCGGACCTGGCCTCCGGCGCCCCCTGCCTGCCGCCGCCCGTCCGCGTGGAGGCGGGTACCGGCGACTCCCTCTCCGGCCTGGAGACGGCCGGCGCGCCCGCCCCCACGACGAGCCTGTCCGGCGCTCCCGGCACGCCCGGCGTCCCGGGCGTCCCCGCCGGGCCGACCGCTCCCGCCGGGCCGGTGGCTCCCGGCGTCCCCGGCACGGCCCCGCTCGCCGGAGCCCCGGCCTCGCCGCAGCAGCTTTCCGCGATGGCCGCGCCGCTGCCGAACACGTCCACGGCGGCGCTGCCCGCCACGGTCGTCCCGCACCTCTCAGGGACGCCCGCGACGCGCACGGCGTCGCCCCTGGTGGGCGCGCCGGTCCGGACGCCCGAGCCGCCGATCGGCGCCCGCGCCACGCCCCAGCGCAGGACGGGCGACCCGGCCACACCCAGCTCCCCCATCCACGACCAGGCCGCGCCGCCCGGCTCCCCGCGGGAGACGGGCCCCACGGTGCGTCGGGCGTGGTGCCGGTCGTCGACGGATCCTGGCCCGCCACCAGAACGCCGGTCGCCGCCGCCGGCGAGCCCGGCCACGGGGGCATGCCGTTCCTGCCCGTGGGCGCCCCTCCGGTCGGCGCGGACCTGCCGTCCGGCCGCCACACCCCCGCGCCCTCCCCTGACGACGCCGCCTTCTGGCGTTCCAGCAACGACTCCGGACCTTCGGTGGTGACCTGACGTGGACGAAGCCCAGCGCCTCAAGGTTGAGGTCGACACCATCCTGGACATGGGCCGCCGGATCGCCGACGCTCCGATGAAACAGCTCGACAGGCTGAACGCGACCGTCTCCGCGGTGGAGCTGTCCTCCGGTTCCTACGGCGTGTTCGGCATCCTGGGCGGCTCGCTCGGCCAGGCGCACGACGAGGTCAAGGAGGCCGCCCGCCACTACCTGGCCTCCCGGCGCGAGCACGTCGCGGGCATCAGGCGCAAGGCGTTCGACACGGCCAACCAGTACGGCGAGGGCGACGGCGACGCCGCCAGGACCGCCGCCGCCACCCAGTCCCACGCGTGAAAGGCGAGTAACAGGCATGCTCGAACAACCCTGGTCGGTGGTGCAGGGCGCGGCCGTCGCCTCTCTGGGCTCGATGCTGCTCGGCATGGGCCGCGCCCGCTATGCCGCGCTGCTCATCCCGCTCATGTACGGCAGGCCCGACGAGCAGCGGGAGGCCGCCAGGGTGTGGGAGGAGATGGAGGCGGGGCTGCGCGCGCACCCCGCCGAGGTGGAGAAGGCTCTCGACGGCCTCGCCTGGACCGGCAGGAGCGCGCAGTTCTTCGACCAGACCATCGCCGCGCACACGGCCGACACGCTGGAGAAGGCCGACTCGCCCAAGGCCACGGCGCACGCGCTGCGGGTCTCCGCCGACGTCTACGACACGCTCGGCTACGCCGCGTTCGGGCTCGGCACGGCGATCTTCACGGCGGGTGTGATGCACCGGGTCTCCCAGGTGAACCCGTTCCTGCGGCCGGCCGCCGAGGTCGGCGCGACGATCTTCGGCCGCCAGGCCGACCGGCAGGCCGGTCAGACGGCCGCCAGGGCGAGGGCGTTCATGGAGGGCGGCAGGGGCGTGCTCGGCTCGGTGCTCAGGCGGCTGGCGCAGATGTCACCGAGGAGGGTGGCGCTGCTCGGCGGGGCCGCCGCCGTCGTGGGCGGCATGGAGCTGCAGTCCACGGTCGCGTCCGGGCTGACGGACACGGCCATCAAGACGGGAGGGCAGGCATGATGGCGACGTTCGACGAGGCGGCCGTCGACCGCCTGATCGCGGCCGCCCAGCAGCCGCTCGACGGGCTGCACGAGGCGTACCTGGAGGTGCTGGCCGTGCACGGGGTCGCGCAGGACCCCGACAAGCTGGTCAGCGTCGAATGCTCCGCGCAGGGCGTGACCGGGTTGGACATCGACCCGCGCGCCCTGCGCTGGGGCTCGCGGCGGCTCGCCGACACGATCCTGGAGCTGATCGCCCAGTCGCTGGCGGACCTGCAGGCCAAGTCGGACGCGATCATGGCCGATCGGCTCGGCGAGGGCCCGCTGGACCTGACGTCCGACGACAACGCGGCCGTCCGCCTCATGCAGGACACGCAGCTCGCCTACGACCAGGCCATGGACGGCGCCATGGCGGAACTCGCCCGTATCCGGAGCACCCTGGACGGCCCATGACGCGGCCCGGGCGACGGCGCGGGCCGCGAGGCCGGCACGCTGCGGAGCCGCCGCGAGGCCCGCGCCGTCAAGCCTGCCTGTCCAGCCCCGCCGTCTAGGCTGGTGGGGCCGGGTCCGGCGGGGTCAGGTAGGCCGTCTGGATGAGACGGGCCCCCGAGCGCCGGTCCACATAGAAGCCGCGTCCCGGCGGCAGCTGCTGGGGCCGGACGTTGCCGAACAGCTGCCCCTCGTCCCTGGACCCCGACAGCATCACCGCGGGCGTGTTCATCTCCTTGAGCCGCCGCACCACCGGGTCGATCATGCTGCGGCCCGCGCCGCCCATGGCCCGCGCCAGGACGAGGTGCAACCCGATGTCGCGCGCCTGCGGCAGCAGATCCCCCAGCACGGCCAGCGGGTTCGCGGAGGTGGCCACCAGGTCGTAGTCGTCCACGATCACGTACAGGTCCTGCCCGGTCCACCAGCTCCTGGTGCGCAGCTGCTCGGACGTGAGGTCGGGCGGCGGCAGACGGGTCTGCATGACCTCGTGCACGCCCTTGAGGACGGTCGCCGCGGCGGTGCTGGAGGCGGCGTAGCCGATGCGGTGCTCGGTGTCGGCCGTGTCGAGGAGCGAGCGCCGGTAGTCGACGACGATGAGCCGCGCCTCCATCGGCGTGAACCGCGCCACGATGCCCTCGGCGACCATCCTGAGCAGGTTGGTCTTGCCGCTCTCGGTGTCGCCGAAGACGACGAAGTGCGCGTCGGCGTCGAAGTCCAGCGAGACGGGCGCGAGCGCCGCCTCGTCGATGCCGATGGGGATGCGCGGGCCGCTCTCGGCGGGCCCCGGCAGCGTGTGCACGGGGAAGCGGTCGGGCAGCAGCCGCACGGGCGGCGCGGGGTGCTCGTGCCAGGCGTCGGCGGCTGCCCGCACGAGGGCGGCCACCCCGTCGGCCAGGTCGTCCACGGTGTGCCGCCCGTCGCAGCGGGGCAGCGCGGCGAGGAAGTGCAGCCCCTCGCGGGTGAGCCCGCGCCCCGGAGCCCCCTCGGGGACGTTGGCCGCCGCCTTGCGGTCGATCTCCGACTCGAACGCGTCGCCGAGCCTGAGCTCCAGCCGGGTCGCGAACATGTCGCGGACGCTGGAGCGGAACTCCGACCACTTGTTGGCCGTGCCGATGACGTGGATCCCGAAGCCCAGTCCCCTGGCGACCAGCTCGCCGAGCGCCGGCTCCAGCGCCTCGAACTCCTGCCGGACGGTCGCCCACCCGTCCACGGCGAGGAACACGTCGCCCCAGCCGTCGCCCTTGTACTCGCCGGCGGCGACCATGCGGCGGTAGGTGGCGATGGAGTCGATGCCACGTTCGACGAACACCTGCTCGCGGCGCTGGAGCAGAGCGGTCAGCTCGGCGACGGTCCGCCGCACCCGGTTGGCGTCCAGCCTGGTGGCCACCCCACCGACGTGCGGCAGTCCGGCCAGCGCCGACAGCGTGCCGCCGCCGAAGTCCAGGCAGTAGAACTGCGCCTCTCTGGGCGTGTGGGTGAGCGCGATGGACGCGATCAGCGTACGCAGCAGCGTGCTCTTGCCGGTCTGCGGCGACCCGACGATCGCGGCGTGGCCCGCGGCCCCCGACAGGTCCAGCCAGTACGGGTCGCGCCGCTGGTCGAAGGGGCTGTCCACGACGCCGACCACGGCGTGCAGCCGTCCAGGACGGGCGGGGCCGCTGCCCGCGGCGGTCAGCCCGTGCGCGGGCGTGGTCTCGATCGGCGGCAGCAGCCGGTCGAGCGGGGCGGGCTCCCTGAGTGGCGGGAGCCAGATGCGGTGCGCGTCAGGGCCCTGCCCGGTCAGGCGGCTCACCACGATGTCCAGGAGGCTGTCCCGCAGCTCGCGGTCCTCGGCGGGCGGCTCGGGCTCGACCTGGGGAGGCGGCGGCAGCGGCACGCGTTCGCAGCCGTACCAGACGATCTTCCCCTGGTGCCCCGACCTGGTCGCGACGGCCTTGCTCTCCTGCCGGGCGACCTGGTAGGGGCCCGACACGTAGGCGGCCTTGAACCGGGTCATGCCGGTCGTCTCGAACATCAGGTAGGCGTTGCCCGGCTCGGGCGGCAGCGAGTAAGCGTCGGCGACGCCCAGCACGGCGCGGCTCTCGGCCGCCGAGAAGGTGCGCAGCCCGATCCGGTACGACAGGTGCGTGTCGAGGCCGCGCAGCCGTCCCGACTCCAGCCGCTGCGAGGCCAGCAGCAGGTGGACGCCGAGCGAGCGGCCGAGCCGTCCGATCATCACGAACAGCTCGATGAACTCCGGCTTGGCCGACAGCAGCTCGCTGAACTCGTCCAGCACGATGAACAGGGTCGGCAGCGGGCGCAGCGGCGCGCCCTGCTCGCGGGCCTGCTCGTAGTCGCGCAGCGAGGCGTAGTTGCCCGCGGCGCGCAGCAGCTCCTGGCGGCGTACCAGCTCGCCGTGGAGCGCGTCGTGCATGCGGTCGACCAGCGGCAGCTCGTCCTCCAGGTTGGTGATGACGGCGGAGACGTGCGGCAGCGTGTCGAGCCCGAGGAAGGTGGCGCCGCCCTTGAAGTCGACCAGCACGAAGTTCAGCACCTCGGACGAGTGCGTGATCGCGAGCGCCAGCACCAGCGTGCGCAGCAGCTCGCTCTTGCCGGAGCCCGTCGCACCCACGACCAGCCCGTGCGGGCCCATGCCGCCCTGCGCGGCCTCCTTGATGTCCAGCTCGACCGGACGGCCGTCGGCGCCGAGCCCGAGCGGCACCCGCAACCGGTTCCTGACCGGCCGGGCCTGCCAGGTGAGCGCGGGCGACAGCCGCCGCGCGTCGCCGATGCGCAGCAGGTCGGTGAGCGTGGTGTTGGTGGCGAAGACGTCGCGTTCCTCCTCCGCGCCGCCCCCGGTGCCGGCCCGCAGGGGGGCGAGCTGGCGGGTCAGCGCGGCGAACGCGGACGCGCCCAGCCGGTCGGGACGGCCGAGCCCGGTCCTGATCTGCTTGCCCAGCTCGTCCTCCACCACGCGGACGACCTCGTCCTCGGTCACCTCCAGGTGCAGGGTGAGCTGCGCGGGGACCTGCCCGGCCGACCCGCTCAGGTCGATCACGGTGACGCCCTCGATCGCGTCGGCGCCGAGCTGGCTGCCGGGCGGCACCTTGCCGCCGTCGACGATGACCAGGTGGTACGGCAGCGCGTCCGGGGAGAGGCCCCTGCTGAAGCGGGGCCGGTCCTTCAGCTCGAAGCCCAGCAGGTCGTCCAGCTCGCCGAGGTCGCCGGTGACCAGCCGGACCGGTCCGGCGCCGTCCTCCTCCGACGGGTGCAGGGCGTGCGGCAGCCACTTGACGCACTCCCAGGCGGGCCCGTCGGCGCATACCGAGATCCGCAGGTCCTCGGGCGAGTGCAGGGCCACCGCCTGGGCCAGCGCGGCGCGGACCAGGCCGCGCGCCGCCGCCGGGTCGCCGGTGAGCGCGATCCGGGCGAAGGAGTGCACGGCCAGCGCGACCGGCAGCCCCGGCACGGTGGCGTGGGTGCGGACGAAGCGGCGCAGCGCCCCGGCCGCCATCGGGTCCAGGTCCTCGATCGGCGCGCTCTCCGGCGGGATGAGCGGCAGGGCCAGCCGCTGCGCCGAGGTGGCGATGCGGAGCTGGCCGAAGTCGTCGTCGCGGGGCCGCCGCTCCCACAGCCGGGACGTCATCACCAGTGACCAGAGCGCGGCCGGTTCCGGATGGTTCCAGGTCATGGCCTGGCGCTGCTGCTCGGCGGCCCGGCGGACGCGCCTGCGGACCTGCTCCAGGTAGCGGTAGTAGTCGCGGCGCTGGCCGTTGATCCGGTTCTTGCGGTCGCCGGAGTTGCGCGCCAGCTGGCCCAAGGACATGCCGACCATCGAGAAGGCGAACAGCCCGCTGGACACCATCATGATCGGGTTGGCGGCGCCGCCGCCGGTGAACATGAGCGCCATCGCGCCCGCCCCGGCGATCATCGGCAGGTAGGTCAGCACCTGGGTGAGGCCCCCGCCCGAGACGGTCTCGGGGATCTCGGGCGGCGCTTCGAGCAGCACCTCGCCCGAGGGTTGCTCGGGCGGCCTGCGCCGCTCAGGCCGACGGACCATCACCGTGTTGCCGCTCACCGCTCGTATAAAAGCGCGTCATCGCACCTGTTAGGCGACATTTCAAATTTTCTCGAGATATTCGCACCCGCCATTCGGAGTCCCTAAACTCCTCCGCGTGAGCGCCACCGGAACCGACCTCTGCAAAGTGACGGTCGTCACGCCCCGGGGAACGCTCGATCTGGGGCTGCCCATGGACATGCCGCTCGCCGGCATGCTGCCGACGCTGCTACGCATCGCGGGCGAGGGGCTGGCCGAGGCGGGCCTGGCCCACGGCGGCTGGGTGCTCCAACGCGTAGGCAGCAGGCCGTTCGACCTGGACGCCTCCCTGTCGGAGCTGGCCGTCCACGACGGCGAGACGCTGCATCTGCGCCCGCGCGGGCACGAACTGCCCGAGGTGGCCTTCGACGACGTGGCCGACGCGGTCGCGACCGGCGTCACCGAGCGCACCAGCCGCTGGCAGCCCGCCGCCACCAGGGCCTACGGCCTGCGGGTCGCGGTCGTCGCGCTGGGCGCGGGCGCGCCGGCGCTGCTGCTGACCGGGCCGCCCTGGACTCCAGCGGCGCTGGTGGCGGGCGGGATCGCGCTGGTCGTCCTGCTGGCGGCGGTGGCGCTGTCGCGGGCGCTCGGCGACGCGGCCGCCGGGGCCACGCTCGGCTACGCGGCGCTGCCGTACGGGTTCGTCGCCGGCCTGCTGGGGCCCGCGTCCGCCACGTCGGGGCTGGACGGGCTGGGGGCCGCACACCTGCTGTCGGCATTCGGCGTGACGCTGATGCTGGCCACGGCGACCGGGTTCACGGTCGCGCACGGGCTGCCGTCCTTCGTCGGCGTGGCCGTCGCGGCGTTCTGCGAGCTGCTGGCGTCGTGCGCCGTCATGATCTTCGACGTGCCGGCGGCCGGGCCCGCCGCGGTGCTGGCCACCCTGGCCGTCGGCCTGACCACGGTGATCCCGTCGGTGTCGGTCCGGCTGGCCGGGCTGCCGCTGCCCGCGCTGCCGACGACGGCCGAGGAGCTGCGCCGCGAGAGCGGCGACCTGGACGGAAGGCTGGTCATCGACAGGACGGTGGTCGCCGACGGCTTCTGCACCGGCCTGATCGGCGGCGTGGCACTGATCGCGCTCGGCGCGCAGGCGCTGCTGGCCGCGCAGGGCACCTGGGCGGCGGTCGCGATGAGCCTGGCGATCTCGCTGGCGCTGCTGCTGCGGGCGCGCGTGTTCGAGGGCCGCGGGCAGCGGCTCTGGCTGCTGACGGCGGCCCTGCTCGGCGCGGCCCCGCTGGTCCCCGTTCTGGCGCTCGGGACGTCGCGGTCGGTGCTGCTGTTCGGGGTGGTGCCGGGGCTGGCAGTGCTCGGGCTGGCGGTGACCGGGGTGGCGCTCTGGCTGTCGGCCTCGCGTCCCACCCCGTTCTGGGGGCGGCTCGGCGACATCGTGGACATCGTGCTGATGATCGCCCTGATCCCGCTGGCCCTGGCCGTGCTGGACGTGTACGAGACGATCCGCGGCCTGGTGAGCTAGCCGTTCTCGGCGAGCACCTGCCGCACGGAACCCGTGATCGGGATGAGCTCGTCCCTGAGCACCTGGCGGACCCCACCGATGGCCCCTGGGGCTATGTAACGCGTGTCCGGCTTCACGCGGCTCACTATGTAATAGACCGGAGGAATTCGGGCGGCTCTTCACTTGATGGCCATTTATCTGCCACCAGCGATTCGGAAATTTCGCTAAATTAGGCCCGACAGAACGGATCGAGAGCCGGGGGTGTGGGGTTGCACAGCCAACGCGACCTCTATCAGGCGTACCGGCTCACCGTCCAGCGGATCGGTCTGGCCCTCATCCGCGCCCAGCCGAACCAGCCCGAGTGGCCGCTGCGGCGGCAGAACGTCGGCTTCCTCGCCGGGGCGATGGTCGCGGTGCTGCTGTGCGTCGGGTTCGCGGTGTTCGGGCTGCTCCGTCCGGGCGGCACCAAGTCGCTGGAGGACCCGGGGACGCTGATCATCGAACGGGAGACCGGCGCCCGCTACGTCTACAGCCAGCCGGAGCACCGGCTCGTGCCCGTCGCCAACTACGCCTCGGCCCGGCTGGTCCTCGACGCGCCGCAGGTCACCGAGCGGGTGGTCGCGCGGGAGGCGCTGAACGGCTACGAGCGCGGCGTGCCCGTCGGCATCCCTGACGCGCCCGACTCCCTGCCGCCTTCCGGGCAGCTCGCGGGCGGACCGTGGTCGGTGTGCGTCAGGGAACGCGACACCGACACGGGACGCGAGCCGTACGTGTCGCTGGTGGCCGGCCAGCGGGTCGGCGGGCAGCCGGTCGCCGACGGCAGCGCGATGCTCGTCGGCGTCGGCGGGCAGGCGTGGGCGATCTGGCACGGGGTGCGGATGCGCGTGCCCGCCGGGATCGCCCGCGGACTGACCGACGCCGACCCCGCGCCCGTCCCCGTGGCCTGGCTCAACGCGCTGCCGGAGGGACCCGACCTGGCCGCGCCGGCCGTCGCCGGGCGCGGCAGGCCGGTGGCGGGCCCCGGAGGCCGGGCCGCCGCCGTGGGCCAGGTGTTCAAGGCCGCCGCCGTCGCCGGAGGCGAGCCCCGCTGGTACGTCCTGCTGCCGGACGGGCTGGCCGCCATCACGCACGCGCAGGCCGTCCTGTTGCTGAGCGACCCCGCCAGCAGGGCCGCCTACGGCGGCGGGGCGGTCACCGAGGTCGAGATCGACGCGGCGACCGCCAACGCGGCGCCGCGCTCGCGCACCAGGATGGCGGCCGATGGGCTGCCGTCCGCGATGCCGAAGATGGCGGCCTACGACCGGGCGCGCCCGCTCTGCGCCGTCTACGCCGAGGCCGACAAGGGCTCGGCCCGCGCCCGCCTGGTGGTGGGCGGCGACCTGCCCGCACCGCGCGGCGACGGCGCCGACCTGGTGCGGCTGCCGCCGGGGCGGGCGATCGTGGCCGGGGTGCTGCCCGGCGACGGCCAGCTCAACGCCGTCCAGACGTACTACCTGGTGACCGGCGACGGTCGGCGCTACCCGGTGCCGAACGCGGACGTGCTGACCAAACTCGGCTACGACGCCGCCCGCGCGACCCCGGTGCCGGCGAACGTGCTCCAGCTCATCCCCGAAGGGCCGGCGCTCGACCCGGCCCGCGCCGCGAAGCCCGTTACGGCCGCGCCCCAGTAACGGCCGCCGTCCCGACGCTCTCGCGCGGCTCTGTGCCCCCCGCCACGATGACCGGCCGTCCCGAGGCGCGGTGATGGCCGCCGCCACCGTGACCCGCCGTCCCGAGGCGCGGGTCAGTAGCCGCGGTAGCCTCCGCCCGCCCTCACGCCGACGATTCCGGGGACGTTCGAGACCGACCCGTAGCGTCCGATCGCGTACCGCACCCCGGCGATGATGTTGTCGACCGGGTCGTAGATGTTGTCATGGCCCGGCAGCTTCCACCGGTTGAAGGTGGGGTCGATGGTCTGCATCAGCCCCTTGGAGGGCGTCCCCTTGGCGGCGTTGGAGTCCCAGTTGTTGATCGCGTGCGGGTTGCCACCCGACTCGTGTCTGATGATCGTCCAGATGTCGTTCGGGTTCATCTTGTCGAGCGGGTAGCCCTGCGTCTGGAGGATCCGGATGGCCTCCGCGATCCAGTCGGCCGCCTGCCCCTGCGGCACGGGTCCCGAGGGGGGCGGCCCGCTGGGGCCGTACCCGCCGAAACCGGGCGAGCCGCCGGAAGGCGCGCCGGCCCTCGCCAGCGTGGTGCCGTCCCCCTTGGCCGGCGTCCAGTTGAGCGAGTGCCCGGGCGCGGGCGCGAACGGCTGCGTGTCCGGCTCGCCCAGGTTCCTGAACGGCTCGGCCAGCTCGCCGATCGCGCTCCTGATGCCCTGGGCGGCCTGGCCCAGCGCGGTGTTCGCGGCGCTGACCTGCTGGTCCAGCGCGCCGCGGGCGTGGGCGAGCAGCGGTTGCGCGCCTTGCGCCAGCTGCTCGGGCGTGGCCTGCGGATTCCTGGCCTGGAAGTCGCGCACGGCGGCGGCGTAGTTCCGGCAGATCTCGGTGGCCTGCGACTCGGCGGTCCGTAGTGCCTCCGCGGCGGCGGCGAGCCGGCCGGCGCCCTGCTCGAAGGCGCGCTGGAGCGCGTCACCGCACCTGGTCGCCGTGTCCATGTACGAGACGAACGCGCCGGCGCTGGCACCCTGCCAGGCGGCGCCCACGTCGCCGACCGCGCCGCGCAGGGCCGCGGTCTGCTCCCTGCCCGTCGCGGCCGCGGTGCTCCAGGTGGTGGCGAGACGGCTGAGGGCGTCCGGGTCGCCGACGACCTTGGCCGCCTGGCCGGCCAGCTCGGGGCCGCCGGGCAGGCCGGCCAGTTCGGCGAGCACGCTCACCGGCGCACCGCGCCGCCGTCGGCGCCGGTGAAGGTGCGCTCCACGGCGTCCAGGGCCTGCTCGACCGCCTGCATGCGGCTGCCGAGCGTGCGCGCGTTCTCGCCGGCGACCCGTCTCAGCTCGGCCACCGCCGCCGCGAGCGCGGGGGCGTTGTCGAGGCCGCCGTACGCGGCGGTTCCCTCGTCGGAGCCCTGCGCCGCCAGCCCGGCGAACGCGCCTGACGCGCTCTTGGCCGCCGCCCCGCACCGGTCGAGGGCCTCACGGTGGAACTCCACTACTCCTCCTCAGCGCCGGAACAGCTCCAGCAGCGACTCCGCCCGGTCCGTGCGCGCGATCCACACCTCGCGCCCGCGCCGCTCCCGGCTGATCAGCCTGGCGGCGTGCAGCCGGTCGCAGTGGTAGGTGATGCCGCTGGGCGCGATCTTCATGTTCGACGCCAGCATGCTCATCGTCATCGGCTGGTTCAGCGAGCAGAGCAGGTCCCCGCGCACCGGGCCGACCAGGGCGGTCAGCTCGTCCGCGGCGGGCGCGATCGGGCGCCGCCACAGCGACTCGGCGCCCGGCACCGGGTAGGCGATCCACACGGCGTCGGGATGGTCGAGGCTGACGATGACCGCGTCCTTGCCGGAGAGCATCGGGACCAGCACGATGGGCCGGTCCCCCAGCTCGTAGACGCTGGACTCGAGGTCGGCGATGAGCAGGCCGTGCTCGCCGTACTGGATGCGCTCGTTGAGCGAGCCGAGCAGCAGTTCCGGCCCGCCGCGGACGCTGGCGACGCCGACCCGCTCGATCTCCCTGTCGAGCAGCGGGCGGGCCCGCTGCCAGAGCGGTTCGGTGGTGTTCCAGACGTCGGACAGGGCGCTGGCGTACCCGCGCAACCAGCCGACGGGGTTGTCGGCGGCGCCCCGCCAGTGGACCGGCAGCGGCCCTGAGCCGAACGCCTGCTCCAGGTCCTTGAGCAGCCAGTCGGGCGGGATGTCGCGCAGCATGCCGATGTGCGCCTGGACGGAGACGTCCTCCAGGGGCGCGCGTGGTGCCACGCTGTCGGGGACGACTGAGTGACCGGGTGCGGCGAGCGGCAGCACGGCTTCGCGTCCTGGTCTGCCCACTCTTGACTGCACGGCGCGCCGCCACAGTTCGGGTAGGCCGCGTTTACGTCCGGCCAGTGCGTCGGCGATCACCGCGACGGCGGTGAGACTCGGGGAAATCGACACGGATAGGTGCGGCGGGGAGGAGACTCGCAGCTCGCTCCACACCTTCATTCTGGATACCGGGGCCCCCACGGGTCGCAACTGTAATCAGAGATCGCATATCTCCATGGATGCTTCAAAGAAGCTGGAAATGGTGGAGACCGGCCCAGCGCCGTCCGGTCTCCACCGCCATCCATGGGTCAGGTGATACGAATACTCCGCATGATGTGCTCCGTTCGTGATCATTTTTCATCCCTTGCGGCAAGGGAGAACTTACGACCAGTCACTCACATCTGGCTTACAAGTCACTTAAAAGGGGAATCGCGGCGATTGTCAGATCATTGCTGTCTGTCCGAGAACCGGGCCAGCACCAGCGACTCGACCACGCCGACGGCCGCGTAGGCGAGGATCGACACGGCCGTGACGACGACGATGTCCGCCCAGACCTCGTCGTAGCGGAAGCCGCCGATGGCACGCAGGATCCCGGCCCCGATGCCCTGCCCGGTGGCCAGCCACTCGGCGATGAGCGCGCCGATGATCGAGGCGGGCACCGAGATCCTGGCCGACGCGAACACCGACGGCATCGCGGTCGGCACCGCGACCTTGCGCAGCACGGTGAACCTTCCGCCGCCGTAGGCCATGACCAGGTCGGTGGCCTGCGGGGACGCCGAACGCAGCCCGAAGGCGATGTTGACCAGCGCCGGGAAGAACACCACGATGCCGCCGATCACCGCCACGCCGACGAGGTCCCGGCCGAACACCAGCGTGATCAGCGGCGTCATCACCACGAGCGGCACAGACCGCAACAGCATCGCGACCGGCATGAACGTATGCTCGACCGTCCTGAGCAGGACGAACGTGATGGCGACGGCCATCGCCGCGACCATGCCGCTGGCGAAGCCGATGGCCGCGTCCCTGATCGTGACGCCGAGCGCGCCGAACACGGCGTCGCGGTGCGCGGCGGCCTCGGGCACGGTGAACAGGTAGTCCCAGACCTGGGGCGGACGCTTGCCGACGAGCGGGCTGATCCCGAACGCCTCCAGGAGCAGCCACCAGGCGGCGACCACGATGACCACCGAGGGCAGCAGCGGGCCGACGACCCGCAACACGGTACGGCCGATCACACGCTTCTCCCTGACGACCAAGGGGTCACCACGCGCGCGACCACGGCCACGAGCGCGTAGCCGAGGCCCGCGATCAGGCCCGCGACGAGCGCCAGCCCCCACGTCCTCGACACCTGGAACTGCTGCTGCGAGATCATCAGCGACACGCCGAGCCCCTGGTCGTTGCTGCCGAGGTACTCGCCGATGATGGCCCCGAGCAGCGCGGACGGGGCCGAGATCTTCAGCCCGGCGAACGTGCTCGGCAACGCCGAGATCACCTGGACGTGCCGGAGCTTGGCCAGCTTGCCGCCCCCGTACACCGTGATCACGTCCAGGCTGGCCCGGTCGGCGGAGCGCAGCCCGAGCAGGGCGCCGATCAGCGTGGTGAAGAAGACCGAGATCGCGGCCAGGAACACCACGGCGGCCTGCCCACCGAAGACGACCAGGATGATCGGGCCGATGGCCAGCAGCGGGATGCAGTAGCTGATCACCGCGAGCTGGGTGGCGACGGCCTCCAACCTCGGCACGAGCAGCACGACCACGGCCACCGCGAGCGCCAGCCCGTTGCCCCAGAGGAAGCCCTGCAGCGCCGCGCCCAGCGTGGCCGAGGCGTTCGGCCAGTAGAAGGCCCAGCCGTCGTGCGCCATGCCCGACAGCACCGCCCACGGGGTCGGCACCGCGCCGCCACCGGCGAAGACGGTCACCGCGAGCAGCCACCACAGCGCGACCAGCGCGACGACGCCGACCAGCCCCTGCAGCCGCCTCATGCGCCGTGCCCGAACAGCAGATCGCTGAGGTGGTCGTGGATCGCGTGGAACTCGGGGGTGCGCATCATCTCGGGGGTGCGCGGGCGCGGCAGGCCGATCTCCACCATCTCGACGACCCGGCCGGGGCGCGGGCTCATGACGGCGACGACGTCCGACAGGAAGATGGCCTCGCCGATGCCGTGGGTGACCATCAGCGTGGTGGCGGGCTTCTCCGTCCAGATGCGCAGCAGTTCCAGGTTCAGGCGCTGGCGGGTCATGTCGTCCAGCGCGCCGAACGGCTCGTCGAGCAGCAGCACGCTGGGCTTGACCACCAGCGCGCGGGCGATCGAGACGCGCTGGCGCATGCCGCCCGACAGCTCGGCGGGCCTGGCCTTCTCGAAGCCCTCCAGGCCGACCAGCTTGACCAGGTCCTCGATGACGCCGGGTTCCGGCTTGATCCCGGCGACCTCCAGCGGCAGCCGGATGTTGGCGGTCACGCTGCGCCAGGCCAGCAGGGCCGAGTCCTGGAAGGCGATGCCGAGGTGGTGGCTCCTGCGCAGTTCCTCCGGCGTCTCGCCGTTCACCCGGATCTCGCCCGTGGTGGGCTCCTCCAGCCCGGCGAGGATGCGCAGCACGGTCGACTTGCCGCAGCCTGACGGGCCGAGCAGCGACAGGAACGAGCCCTTGGGCGTCTGGAGGTCCACGCCGTCGATCGCGGTCAGCCCTTTGCTGAACGTCTTGCTCAGCCCGGTGATGCTGATGCCGCTCATGCGAGCTTGAGGCTCGGATCGGCCTTGTACACCTCGTCGATGATCGACAGGTCGAAGAGCTGTTCGGCCTTGATGGTCAGCCCGGCCTTGGCGAGGGAGGCGATGTTCTGCTCGATCAGCTGGGGGGTCATCGTGAACAGGCCGTTGGCCTTGGCGTCGGGGGTGACCACGAGCTCGTTCTGCATCTTGGCCTCCTCCGTCTGCTCCTTGACGTCGAGGTTCTGGTCCTTGCCGTAGGTGCCGGCGGCCAGCTCGGCCGACTTGGCCGGGTCGGCCACCGCGTCCTTCCAGCCCTTGATCTCGGCCGTCAGGAAGGCCTTGAGCTTGTCGCGCTCGCTGTCGATGGTCTGCTGCGCGACCGTGAACGTCTCGGCGACCAGCGGCAGGCCGTGGTCGGCGAAGAGCATGTGGGTCGCGTCGACGCCCTGCATCTTCAATCGCACGGGGCCGCTGGTGACGAAGCCGACGTAGCCGTCGAGCTGTCCGGACGTCAGCATCGACGGGTCGGACTGGAACGGCACCCTGGTCACGCTCGACGGGTCGATGCCGTTGGCCTTGAGCAGCGCGTTCCAGACCAGCTCGTTGGAGTCCTGGACGCCGATCTTCTTGCCCACCAGCGCCTTGGGGTCCTCGATCGGGTTCTTGCCGAGCGAGACGATGGCGAAGGGGTTCTTCTGGAACGTCGCGCCGACGATCTTGAGCTGGGCGCCCTGCAGGATGGCGGGCGCGGTGATGGTCGGCGCCGACAGGCCGATCCAGCAGCGCCCGGTGGCCAGGCCCGACTCGACCGAGGTGCCGGAACCGCCGCCCGACAGCAGCTCGACCTGGGAGAACCCGGCGGCCTTGAAGTAGCCCTTGCTGTCGGCGAAGTACTCGCCCGCGAACTCGACGTTCTTCTTCCAGGACAGCTGCAGCTTGACCGAGCCGTGCCCGCCTTCTCCGCCGCCGGCCCCGCTGGTCGTGCCGTTGTCGCCACAGGCGGCCAGGCCGAGCGCCAGTCCGGCCATACCTGTCGTCCGCAGGAACGCGCGACGGTCGAGGGTAGCCATAATTCTCCTTGAGCGGGCGGTGAAGATGCAGGTCAGGAGGGTATATATCGATTATTACCATCATGTGACGGAATTTCGGGCATCGCGGTGGAGGTGGGCCGCGCGACCCGGGCCGGGCGGCGAAAGCCCTGTACACGCTGGCGGGCCACCTGTAGGTAGCTACGAGAGCGCCCCACGAGGTCCGTAGGTCTCTCCAGCCGCAGGACGGAGCCGGTAACGTCGGGCCTGACATGAGACTTGACGGAATCCCGCTTTGGGACGGTACCGAACCCCGCGGCCCCGTGGACCTGTCCTGGGAGCCTGACGAGATCGTCGACGTCCGGCCCGCCGCCCAGCGCCACGACGAGCTGTGCGTCATCCCCGGCCTGGTCGACACGCACGTCCACCTCATCGGCGACGCCAGTCCGCGGCAGTCCGACTTCGCCACCTGGCCGCTCGTCACCACCCGCGACGAGCAGGTGCTGCACGGCGTCGCCCACGCCCAGCGCGCCATGCGCCACGGCGTGACCACCCTGCGCGACCTGGCCGGCGACGAGGCGCAGATCGCGCTGCGCCGGGCCTTCGACACGGGCGTGCTGCCCGGCCCGCGCATCCAGGTCCACGGCGTCGTCGGGATGACCGCCGGGCACAACGACCTGTTCGTGCCGCCCGCGTTCCCGATCCGCAAGCCCACCGCCGACGGCCCCGACGACTGCCGCAAGCTGGTGCGCACCTGGGCCAGGGCCGGGATGGACGGCATCAAGCTCACCACCAGCGGCGGCGTCCTGTCGATCGGCGACAAGAACGCCTGGCGCAACTACACCCGCGACGAGATCCGGGCCGTCGTGGACGAGGCGCACGCCCTCGGCATGCTGGTCGCCTCGCACGCCCACTCCGAGGAGGGCATCCGCGTCGCCGTCGAGGAGGGCGTCGACTCGATCGAGCACGGCACGCTGATGGCCCGGGACCTCGCCGAGACCCTCGCCGCCCGCCGCACCCCGGTCGCGCCCACCCTGCTGATCAACGAGGCGATCGCCGCCGGCCGGGTGCCGGTGACCGAGGAGGCCATGGCCAAGGCCGCCGAGCTGGTCGCCAGGCGCGACGTGCTGCTCGCCGAGGCGTACGCGCTGGGCGTCCGGTTCGTGCTGGGCACCGACGCCAACGGGCACCACGTCCAGTTCGGCGACCAGCTCGCGGAGGTCGTCCACATGACCCGGGTGCTGGGCATGGACGCCGAGACGGCGCTGCGCGCGGCCACGTCCGACGCCGCCGACTCGATCGGCATGCCGGTGGGCCGCATCGCCCCTGGTCTCGGAGCCGACCTGGTCGTGCTGCGCGGCCGTCCGTGGGAGCGGATCGAGGATCTGGCGACCGAGAACGTCGTCGCCGTGGTGTCACGGGGCCGGCTGGTCGCCGGGCGGCTGCCCTGACCTGAGCGCGAGGTACAGGTCCGTGCGGTCGCGCATGGACGACATGCGCCGGCCGGTCAGCTCCTCGATCCGCTGCATCCGGTAGCGCAACGTGTTGACGTGCACGTACAGCTCGTCGGCCGTGCGCTGCCAGGAGCCGCACGTCTCCAGGAAGACGTCCAGGGTGCGCAGCAGCTCCGAGCCGTGCCTGGCGTCGTACTCCTCGACGGGCCCGAGCAGGTGCTCCCTGAACGACCTGCGCACGCTCGCGGGCAGCGAGGCCAGCAGCAGCTCGTGGGTGTCGACGTCGGCCGCGGACATGATCGACACGGGGCCCGCGCCGTCGCCGGCCGCCTCGACGCCGCGCCGCGCGGTCTCCAGCGCCTCGGCCAGCCGCGACACGCTGGACGCCGCCTCGCTGATCCCCGCCGCGATCCGCAGCCCCGGCCTGGCCGCCGCCAAGCCGCGCAGCTCCTCACTCAGGCTCTTGCGCGTGGTCTTCCCGTTGACCAGCACGACCGCCTCGCCCGGCAGCCCGCCGACGATCAGGTGCCGCCCCTTCCTGGCCAGCCCCTCGTGCAGGACGGCGGGCAGGTCGTGGCCGTCAGACCCGCCTGTCAGCCGCACCACCAGGGCCGTCGTCGGCAGCCCCGGGTCGGCCCCCAGCAGCCGCAGATGGGCCGACACCTCTCCTGGCGGGATCTGCTGCGTGCCCAGCACGTCCAGCAGCGTCTGCGCCCTGGCCCGCTCGGCCCTGCGCTGCTCGACGGCGAACGACTCCTCCGCGACCGCCTCGGTGATGGCGCCGAACGACTGGTCGGGCGCGGCCAGGATCAGCGGGAGGTTGCGCCGCTCGCACGCCTCGACCAGGGCGGAAGGCAGCTCGCCGAGCACGACCAGCCCGACGACCAGGCCGGCCACGTCGGCCGCCCAGAGCGCGTCGGCGAAGGAGTCGCAGTCGGACGGCCGCCGATACCAGACGCCGCTGGTCAGCACGAGATCACCGGCACGCAGGTAGCGGCGCGGATCGGGCAGGTCGGTAGGGTAGGCGCGGCACACCTCGCGGCCCAGGTGGCCGTGGCCCGTGACCGGCGTCAGATGCAGGTCGTCGCGCGCCAGCAGATCCGCCAGTCTCAAGAGCGCCACCTCCCGAAATCTGATGTTATGCCAGCTCATGCGGTGATAGTTCGGAGGTTCGCACGATACCGTGAGCCGCGGCCGTCCGGTTTACTCGACGCCATGCGCCCCAAAGCGGAACTCCACCTGCACATCGAAGGCACCCTCGAACCCGAGCTCGTCGTCGAGCTGGCCCGGCGCAACCGGATCGAACTGCCGACCTTCGACGTGGAGGCCATCAGGGCCCGCTACGACTTCACCAACCTCCAGTCGTTCCTCGACATCTACTACGAGAACATGGCGGTGCTCAGGACCGAGCAGGACTTCTACGACCTCGCCACCGCCTACCTGAAGCGGGCCGGGGTCCAGCACGCCGAGATCTTCTTCGACCCGCAGGCCCACCTGATCAGGGGCGTGCCGCTGGAGGTGGTGTTCGGCGGGCTGACGGCGGCGCTGCGCGACAGCGACGTGTCGGCCGAGCTGATCCTGTGCTTCCTGCGCGACCGCGGGGCCGAGGAGGCCGAGCAGGTGCTGCGGGCGGCGCTGCCGTACCGGGACCAGTTCATCGGCGTCGGGCTCGACTCGGCCGAGGTGGGCTACCCGCCGTCGCTGTTCAGGCGGGTCTTCGAGATCGCCGCCGCCGAAGGGCTGCACCGGGTGGCGCACGCGGGCGAGGAGGGCGGCCCCGACTACGTGTGGGAGGCGCTGGACATCCTGCGGGTCGAGCGGGTGGACCACGGCATCCGGGCCATGGAGGACCCGCAGCTCGTGGCCCGGCTGCGCGAGGAGCGCATCCCGCTGACGGTGTGCCCGCTGTCGAACGTGCGGCTGCGCGCCGTGCCGTCGCTGCGCGACCACATCCTGCCCGCCATGCTGGACGAGGGCCTGCTCGTCACGGTCAACTCCGACGACCCTGCCTACTTCGGCGGCTACGTCGAGGACAACTACCGCGCCCTCCGCGACGAGCTGGGCATGACCGAGGACCAGCTCGACCAGCTCGCCCGCAACTCCTTCGAAGCCGCCTTCAAAGCCCGACACAGCGCCTGACGGCGCGGACCCACCGCGAGTTGCCTTGACACTGGCGACAAGGTTCTAACGTGGCCGCGGTGGACAGGAGGCGATCGCGCATCCGCCGATTGAAGGAGTGACGGTGAAGTTCGGGATCAGCTACAACACGGCCTACTACGGCGTCGACCCTGAAATGATCACGGCCTACGCCCGGCACGCCGAGGACTGCGGCTTCGAGTCGCTGTACCTGCCGGAGCACATCGCGCTGTACCCCGGTGCCATGGTCGGCCCCTTCGAGCTCCCGCCGTCGCTGCCGTACGGCGATCCGCTCGACTGCCTGAGCTTCGTCGCCGCGGCCACGCAGCGGATCCTGCTCGGGACGGGAGTGCTGCTCCTGCCGTACCACCACCCGGTGGTCCTGGCCAAACGCCTGGCGACCATCGACGTGCTGTCCAAGGGCCGGATGCGGCTGCTGACCGTGGGGCTCGGCTCCCTACCGGGCGAGGCCAAGGCGACGGGGGTCGACTTCGGCACCCGCGGCCGCCGCGCCGACGAGGCGATCGACGTGCTGCGGCTGCTCTGGGCCGGCGGCGAGGAGGGTGTCAGCCACGACGGTGAGTTCTTCGCCTTCGACGACCTGTGCCAGTTCCCGAAGCCCTACGGGGTCACGCATCTGCCGATCCACATCGGCGGGTCGAGCAGGGCGGCCGCGCGCCGCGCCGGGCGACGCGGCGACGGCTACTTCCCCGGCGGCAGGCTCGACCTCGAAGAGCGCGCCATCCAGATGGGCCTCGCCCGCTCGGCCGCCGTCGAGGCCGGACGCGATCCGGACGCGCTGGAGTACACCCGATGGGGTTCGACCGACATGTCCGCCGAACAGGTCGAGGCGTTCGCCGAGCAGGGCGTGACCCGCATCGTCGTGAACCTCAGCGCCGCCGAACCGGAGCAGCAACGCGAGGAGATGTCCGCGTTCGCCCAGCGCTTCGCCCTCCTTCCGGAGTAGCCCGCCCGGCCGTCGGCAGTTACCGGATCGACGTTCCGAGACGGGCCACTAGCGCGAAGACCGCCGGGCAGTGGTCACGCCAGATCGAGCAGCTGCTCGTAGAAGCCGCCGAAGCCGCGAGCGCGGTCCACGAAGTGCAGCTCCAGAATCCAGTGACAGGTCCTCCCCGCACGGTCAGTGCGCCGCAGCGGGGTGTCGTTCTCCGGGGTGATGTAGGACTCCGCCTTCGCGCCGTCGTTCACCTCGTGCGGAAACTCCCCCACGAGATGCCCGGCGTGCCAGATGCCGATCTCCCAGCCGGCTTCGCCCGCCAGCCGTTCCACCTCGGTGTACAGCTGCCGGCCGGTGATATCCGGATCGGCCGCGAACGCCGCACGTCCGGCGTCGAAGACGCGCGGCAGGTCGTGCAGCAGCCGGTGCTTGTCCGGGTCGTCGCCGAAGACGTACGTGCGGCCGAAGTCGGCTTCGTACTCCTCGAAGATCGGACCGAAGTCGGCAAAGGCGACGTCGTCCTCGCCGATGATGCGGTCAGGCGGGTTGTCCCGGTACGGGAGCAAGGTGTTGGGGCCGGAGCGGATGATCCGCTTGTGCCAGTGCTTGGTCGTGCCGAACATGTCGTTGGCCAGGTCCCGGATGCGATCGCTCACCTCCCGCTCCCCGACTCCAGGTGCGACCAGTCCGCGTGCCTCCACTTCGCCGAACAAGGCGATGGCCTTCTCCTGCGCCGCCACCAGGCCCGCGACCCGCCGAGCCTCCTCCGGCCCGGAATGATCAGACGTCATGCGTGTCCCCTGTGTTCTTCATGTCGTGGTGCCCCCTGCCGACGCGAGCGACTCAGCCGGCCCGGAGATCGAACGCCAAGCAGTCTCCCAGACGCCTGCGGCTGGGATGAGGTGAGGTCGGTCGCGTGACGGGCCCCTAGCTCCCGCCGTCCCCGCGCAGGGCAGGCGGCGGGACGGGGATGGCGGGGAAGGGGTTGTCCGGCAGCAGGATGACCCGGCGGGCCTGGTCGGGCTGCATCGCCGCGTCCAGGTGCAGCAGGGCCGCGCCGATACCCGCCGCGCCCACCATGTACCCGGTGTCGGCCGACACCTCCCCCGGACGCAGCCGCCGGTACGCCTGGTACCAGCGGAACCCTCTGCCGTCGTGGTCGGTGGCCCGGCCGATGAGGTGGTCGGCGAGCGTGCGGGCGTGGTCGAGGTAGGACCGCCACCCGGTCGCCGCCCACAGCCCCACGAACAGTTCGAGCAGCCCGGCGGTGCCGCAGCACTGGCACGACACGTTCCAGTATCCGGACGTCTGCCGGTGCGGCGCCCCGCTGCGGACGATGCCGTGCGCGAGCCGTACGGCCCAGTCGAGGTCCTCGACGTCGCCGGTGACGCGGTACAGCTCGTAGAACGTCCGGGCGACGCCCGCGGAGCCGGAGCAGAAGCCCAGGTAGTGCAGTTCCCTGCCGTGCGGCAGGTGGTGGGGCACGGCCGCGCACCTGTCGGTGATGACGCTGACCGTCCTGATGAAGTCGGCGCCCCGGTGTGCCGCTTCGAGGAACGCGTGGTCGCCGGTGACGCCGTACAGGCGGGCGAGGAGGTAGGCGGTGCCGGCCGTCCCGGACAGGAAGCCTGGGGTGACGGCGTCGACGGGCAGGTCGGCGCAGTCGCCGAAGCGGTGGCCTGGCACGGAGAGCCCGGCGATGCGGGCGCCCGCTTCGACGGCCACGTCCTCGTAGGCGGGCGTGCCGAGCATGGCGGCGGCGTGCAGGAGGCCGAGCACCACGCCGCCGTCGCCGCGCTGGGCGTGCTCGCGTGACCAGCCGAGGCCGCCGTCGTCGAGGCGGCGCGCGGATCTGACGATCCGGTCGGCGGCGCCCGCGGCGGCTTCGTCGAAGCGGCTGTCGCCGAGCACCCAGCCCGCGTGGGTGAGGGCGACGGCGATCCCGGCCAGGCCGTGGTAGAGGGTGACGTCGGTGACGTCCTGCCAGGTGGCGGCGAGGTAGCGGGCGCCGGCGCGGGCGTCTTCGAGGTACGCCTCGTGGCCGGTCGCGGCGGCCAGTTCCAGGAAGAACAGCACGATGCCGGGCGCGCCCGCGTAGAGGGACGCGGGTTCCGGTGCGACGGCCGATCTGCCCCGGACGTCGGGGTTGGCCCGCCAGTGGCGGCCGTGCTCGTCGTCCACGGCGGCCGAGCGGATCCACCGACCCGCCATGATCGCGGCGGTCAGCGGTGTCTCGGCGCGTTCGCTCGATGAGCGCGTGCGATCCAGGCTCATACCTCAGTATCCCATATATCTGGTAGGGAATTGAGGTTAACCTGAAAGGCATGCCTTTACCGAACTTCTTGGTGATCGGCGCACCCAAGGCCGGGACCACCGCCCTGCACTCAGCCCTCCGCGCCCATCCGGCCCTCTACCTGTCGCCGGTGAAGGAGCCCAAGTACTTCCTCACGGACGGCCCACCCCCGGCAAGGGGCGGCCCGGGCGACGCCCGCACGTTCCGCGAGTGGATCTGGCGGCGCGCGGACTACGAGGCCCTGTTCGCCGCCGCCCCCGCCGGGACGCTGTGCGGTGAGTCCACCCCGTTCTACCTCTACGACCGCGCCGCGCACCACCGGATCAGGAAGACCCTCCCGCAGGCCAGGCTCATCGTGATCCTGCGCGACCCCGTCGAGCGGGCCCACTCCAACTGGACGCACCTGTGGTCGGCCGGGCTCGAACCGATCGACGACATCGTCCAGGCCTGCGCCGCGGAGGAGCAGCGGATCGCCGCCGGCTGGGACCACTTCTGGCACTACACCGCCCTCGGCCGGTACGGCGAGCAGCTGGCGAGCCTGTTCACGCTCTTCCCCCGCGAGCAGGTGCTGATCTTCCGGTACCGCGACCTCGTCGACAGGCCCGCCGGGACGCTCGACCGCATCTGCGCCTTCCTCGGCGTGGAACAGGGCCTGCTCGCCGAGGCCCCACGGGAGAACGTGACCGCGCATCCGGACCCCGGCCAGCGGCACCGGATGCTCGCCACGTTCCGCCGCTTCCTGCCCGGCGCGCTGGGCGAGCCGATCGAGCGCCTGCTCCAGCGCCGGGGACGGTCGCGACGTCCTCTCACCTGGGAGCAGCGGCAGCAGCTCATCCCGTACTTCGCGGCCGACGTCGAGCTGTTGCGGAAGGTCACCGGCGACGACTACTCCGACTGGCTCCGCCCCAGGGAGCGCTCGGGCGGGCTGATCGGCGCCCGCCCGCCGGGCCAGCGCCAGGCCAGGAACGGCCGTTTCGCCGACTCGTGACCGTCAGCGGAGTTCGGTGCGGAGTTCGTGGGCGCCGTCGGCACGGGTGTACTCGTAGTAGAGGCGCACCCGCCCGCCGGGCAGGTCCACCAGGTCCAGGTAGCGCAGCCCGCCGCCGCGGTGCGGGGAGGACGCGGCGGGCGCGGCGCCCACCGGGGTCAGCGCGGCAGGATCCGTGCCCACCGCGAGGCCCGTGCGCTCCTCATAGTTCTCCCCGGCGCCGGCCCGCCCGTCGTAGTACGCGAGGACGCGGTCGCCGTCGAAGCGCACGGCGGTGATCCGGGCCCCGCGGGAGTCCCAGGCGCCGGGGCGGCCGGTCAGCGCCGTGCCGTGCCAGGTCCAGTCGAGACCGTCCGCGCTGGTCGCGTAGTCGCTGACCATGCGGTCGGTCTCGTCGGGGTCCTGCAGCGGGTGGCAGCACGCCCACAGGTGCCACCTGCCGCCCTTCCGGACGATCACCGGGTCCTTCACCCCGGTCTTGGGGTCGCCGGGCAGGACGGTCCGGCGCTCGCGCGGGTCGAACGCGGCCGGGTCGTCGGCTTCCAGGACCTCCACGCGCCAGTGCTTGGTGTCGCGGGTGGCGCAGCTCAGGTAGAGCCGCCAGCGCCCCTCGGGCGTACGCATCAGGGCCGGACGTTCGAGGGAGTCGGTGTCCATCTCGTCCTGGGTGATCGTCGTCAGCGTCTCGAACCGCTCGCCGTCCGCGGAGACGGCGACCACGATCGCGTAGCCGCGCCCCTCCCCCACGGGACGCCGCAGGCGGTAGGCGAGGTAGATGCGGCCGTCAGCCGCGACCGCGCTGGGCGCGCCCGCCCAGTGTCCCTCTCCCGCGACGGGCGGGACCACCGCGACCACCGAGCGGCCAGGCTCTGGAAGCACATCGATCGACATGGGGACGAGGGTAGGAGCCGGCTGGCGCGCACTCATGGAGATTCACCGATCCTTGGCTGGCATCATAGGTTTTCCTGTATTTCCTATGAGCTTAATGGGAAAGCGGGCGCCGGTCGTGGCGCCCGCTCCCTCCCCGGTGTCAGCCGACGATCTTGGCGGTGGCCGTCTGGCCGCCGCGCACGGGGACGACGGCCATCGTGTACCGGACCCCGTCGATCACCTTGGGGAGCCCGGCGACGCGGTGGCCGTTGACCTCCAGCCAGCGGTGCTCACCCAGGAAGCGCGCCTCCCAGAAGCGCGGCCCGTCCGACCCGTTGGTGAACGTCGTGGACGTCTGCCCGTCGTGCCGGACGCTCACCGTCCCGTTGCCGACGGGCACGTCGTCCACCTGCAGCCAGCCGATGTCGGCGGGCAGCCGCGACAGCGTGGCCACGGTGCGCCTGGGCGCGTCGGGCTGGATGCCCATCAGCCCCTCGACCGTCTGGCTGACCAGCGTGAACGACACCTCCGGGTAGTCGCCGTTGAGCCCCTGGCGGCTGCTGACGTGCTTGCTCTCGCGCTGGTCGTAGACGTACTGCATCCACTTCCAGGCGGTCTCGTTCCTGTTGTGCCTGAAGAAGGTGTCGGGCAGGTACGTGATCGCCTCGATGTTGCCCGGCTTCCCGGCGCCGCTCGCCTCGGCGTCGATGAAGTCGAGGTAGGCGTCGTTGCGCGGGCCCGCGTCGATGATCCCCTTCATCGGCATGAACCAGCTGTTCTCCTTGCCGAAGCCGGTGAGCGGGGTGCCGTCGACCGTGTAGGCGCGGACGAACTCGCCGGTGCCCGGCTTGACGCTCCAGGTGTCGTTGAAGTAGCGCTTCAGGTCTCGCGCCTTCTTGGCGGCCGCGAGCGACGCCTTGACGTCGCGCTTGTCGAAGGCGAGGTCGGCGAGCGCCCGGTACGCCTGGTACTGCGCGCCGATCGCGTCGCCGGCCTCCGCCAGCGGCTCGTCGCCGGACTCGTTGTAGCTGGCGGCCCCCTGGAAGATGCCCTTGCCGGTGCCTTCGGCCACTCCGTTGGCGCGCCGGCCGTCGTGCAGGGTGACGAACTCGCCGGTGGCGTGCCGGTAGTAGTCCCAGAACACCGGGTCGTCCACGTAGGAGCGGTCGCCGCTCCAGCGGTAGGCCTCGTTGGCCTTCTCCACCAGCTCGAACGTGGCCGGCACCTCGCGGACGAAGTTCGTCGGCGACCGGTAGTCGATGTCCAGGTAGGTCTTGGCGTCGAAGTTCAGCGCCCACACGGGGTAGAACTTGTGCTCCTCGGTCGCGGAGGCGGCGAAGGAGCGCAGCATGTTCTTGTTCTCGTTCGCCAGCCCCAGGATGTGCGCGCCCGCGAGCTGGTGGGCGAAGTCGCGCGAGTAGTAGCCGCTGCGGTGGGCGTACCCGGCCCAGTACGACGGGGCGTAGGTTCCCTCGCCGGTGCCGCCGGGCTGGCGCTCGTCCACGTTGAGCGGGCCGGGCGCGCCGTCCTGGTGGACCCAGCTGCCCGCCTTGGCCTTCGACCACTCGAACAGCTCGACGACCTTGGGGTTGGACGAGGTCACGCGGGGATTGGCGGTGGCCCCCGGCGAGATCATCACGTCGTCGGCGTTGACCCAGCCGGACCCGGAGCCGAACACGATCTCCAGCCGGTCGCCCTCGGCCAGTTCCACGTTGGAGATCGTGTACCTGCTGTAGGTGGAGCGCGCGGGCAGCGTGACGGTTCCGGCGTCGGCGCCGTTGCGCCGGACGGCGAACGTGCCGCCGGGGCCGCCCGTCGCGATCCAGGCCGAGATCGTGTAGCGGCCGGCCGCCGGGGATGTGATGGCCTGGCTCACGCTCCTGCCGGGGCCCGCGTCGAGGTAGATGAGCTTGGCGCCGCCGTGGGGCTTGTTCGTGGCGACGCCGGTGCCGTCGGTGAACGTCCAGCCCTCGGCGTCCTTCTCGAAGCCGGGGTTCACCACGACCAGCGGACCACCGCCGGCCGCGGCGTGCGCGGGCGTGAGCGCGGCGGCGGCGAGCAGCGAGGAGCCCAGCAGGACGGTTAACACTCTCATGTGATTCTCCCGATGATCGGATGACTGGGGGGTGAAGGAGAGGATGAGAAAGGGGGATCGCGAACGTCTAGCGGGGGTCGCGCGGAAGCGCCGTGGAGCCGCGCACCACAAGCTCGGGGCTGAACAGCAGCTCGCCCTTCGGGACCTCGCGGTTGCTCACCAGGGCGATGATGGTGCGGGCCACCTCCTTGGCCAGCCGGTCGATCGGCTGCCGGACGGTGGTCAGCGGCGGGTCGACGAACTCCATGATCATCGACCCGTCGTGCCCCACGATCGAGACGTCGCCGGGGACGGTCAGCCCCTGCCTGCGCACCGCCCTGACGGCCCCGAGCGCCATGTAGTCGCTGGCCGCCACGACCGCGGTCACGCCGCGCCTGAGCAGCTCGGCCGTCGCCGACTGCCCGCCCTCGATCGCGTAGTGCTGCCTGACCACCAGCGCCTCGGGGTCGTCGACCCCGCGACGCCGGAGCGCGGCGATGAACCCCTCGACCCGCCTGTCGGCGGGCCGGTTCCCCGCCGGCCCTGAGGCCAGCCCGATCCGGCGGTGCCCGAGAGTCCACAGGTGGTCGACGGCCAGCTCGGCTGACAGGTAGTCGTCGGTGGAGAAGACGGGCGCGTCGTACCCGTCGAAGCCGCCGTTGACGCCGATGAACGGGATGCGCCGGGCGGCCAGCACGTTGTACGTCTCGGGGTCGGCGTTCTCGATCGTGTTGCTGGCCGACAGGAACACCACCCCGGCCACCCCGTGGTCGGCCAGCGCCGTGACGAACTCGCGCTCCTGGATCCCTCCCGGCATCGCCGGGCAGACGACCCCCTTGAGCCCGTGCGGGGCCAGCGCGGCCTCGATCAGCTCGGCGACGTCCGCGAAGAACGGGTTGGACAGCCACGGCGTGATCACCGCGACGATCTGCCCACGGGTGCTGCGCTCGTAGCCCAGCTCGGCCATGGCGCGCTCCACGGCCTCGCGGGTCTTCGCGGACACCCCGGCGCGGCGGTTGATGACGCGGCTGACGGTGGCCTCGCTCACCTCAGCCCTCGCCGCGACCTCGGTGATGCCGATCCTCACACTCTCACCTCCAGCACCGCCAGCCCGGAGGGCGGGACGTCCAGCGAGCACAGGCCCGGCCGCAACGTCCCGGCCGTCGGCACGATCATAGAGCCGTCCGCGGCCCGGGTTTCCGAGACGGAGAGACCGTCGCGGGCGACGTCCAGCACGAGCCTGCCGGACGAGGTGCCGTTCACCACGGTGACCTTACGGAACGCCCCGACGGTGACCACCCGGTCGCTCGTCACGCTGATCACGCACTCGTCGCCCAGGGCCGCGCTGACCACCGGGTACAGCTCGTCGGGGCGGCCTGGCTCGACCTCCCCGTCAAGGAGCAGCGGCCGCAGCTCCTGCCAGCGCCGCAGCCAGAACGCGACCGTCCGCCGGTGCTCGTCAGGAAGCTCGCCGAGCCTGGCCGAGATCTGGGGGACGGCGTGCAGCGCGCCGATGAGCTGCCGCGCGGCGGCGTGCGCGGGGGCGGACGGGTCCCACATGAGCATGTCGGCGTGGACGACGCCGCGGATGGCGAGCAGCCCGACGTCGATGGTGCGCACCCGGTTGGCGACGGCGTCGGCGGGGCAGTCGTCGGCCCGCAGCATGGAGCCGAAGGGCGCCATGCCCGGCCCGACGTACGGCTGCCGCAGCTCGATCAGCGCTCCCGGCCGCACCGCCTCGACCGCCGCGACCAGGTCCGACAGCATGAGCAGCATGGCGGTTCCCACGTCCGGGACGTCACAGCCGGGCCCCGGCCGCCCCGCGTAGACCATCGTCTGGTCCAGGAAGTCGATCTTCAAGCCGTCGAGCCCGTAGTCGGCGACCAGCCGCGCGCACAGGTCGACGACGTGCGCGCGCACCTCCGGCCTGCGCGGGTCGAGCACCTGCGCGCCCGGCGCCCAGCCCGGCTGCGGCGCGTACTGCGACAGCTCCGCGTAGCACCGGGCCTCGGGCCCGAGCAGCAGCGGAGCCACCCAGGCCAGGTACTTCAGCCCGTATCCCTGTACCCGAGCGACATGCCCCGCGAAATCCGGAAATTTCGTCGTATCGGGTTGCCAATCCCCCAGGCCCTGGTAGCCCCGCCCGTTGCCCAGCTCCTGCCACCCGTCGTCCAGGATGATCACGCCGCAGCCCAGCTCCGCCGCCAGCCGCGCCTCCTCGGCGACGGCCGCGTCCTCGACCGCCTGGCTGAACCCGTACCAGGTCGAGTAGACCGGCAGCCGCGCCCCCTCCGGCGCCCCCGCCTGGCCCTCCCCCAGCCCGCGGCGCAGCACCCGCATCGCGGCGGCGACGCTCGGCGAGCGGCGTGCGAACGCGATCCGGTACGGCGAGCGCCCAGCCGGCACGTGCAGGTGCACCACGAAGGTCTTGTTCTCCTCCGAGACGCCGAACCGCATCGTGGTCTCCGGCACCGGGTCGAGCGCGGCGAACGCCAGCATGGACGCCCCGGCGTTGTCGTACAGGCACCCCGCGACGGCCCCCTGCACCAGCGAGACCCGCGCCTGCCCGGCCCAGTCGGCGACGACCGTCCGCTCCCAGCCCGCGTCGGGATGCCAGAACCCCACCGCGTCGCCGAGCGGAACCGACAGCCTGATCTCCAGGTCGTCGTCGGCGCGCACCTCCAGCACCTCCGTGCCGTCCGACGTGCTGTCTGACGTGCCGTCCGACTGGGGCTCCAGGGACCACCGGGCAGGCGCGCCCTTCGTCAGGACGGCCAGCCGTACGTCGTCGAGCAGGTGCTCGGTGGGCGCGGGCGCGAGCCCGGCGGTAGTGACGCTCACTCTTTTACAGCTCCCGCGAGAAGTCCGGATACGAAGTGTCGTTGTAGCAGCAGGAAGAGGATCGCCATCGGGATCGCGGCGACGGCCGTACCCGCCAGGATCTGGCCGTAGTCGGTCTCGGTGGCGCCCTGTAGGGACGCGATGGCCAGCGGGATCGTGTAGGCGTCCCGCGTGCGCAGCGCGATGAGCGGCCAGACGAAGTCGTTCCACTGGTAGAGGAAGAGGTAGATGCCCAGCGCGGCGAGCGCGGGCCGCATCGGCGGCAGCACCACCCGGACGAACAGCCGCAGCTCGCCGCAGCCGTCGACGCGTCCGGCCGACAGCAGCTCGGTGGGCAGCGCCGACATCGACTGCCGCATGAGGAAGATGCCGAACGGCAGCGCCAGGTTGGGCAGGATGATCGCCTGGTAGGTGTTCAGCCAGTCGAGCGCCAGCATCATCTTGAACAGCGGCACCAGCGTCACCTGGCTGGGGATGATCAGGCCGAGCATCAGCAGGCCGAACAGGAGCTCCTTGCCGCGGAAGTCGTACTTGGCGAAGCCGTACCCGGCCATCGTGCAGACCAGCCCGGCGAGGACGGTGTAGATCGTGGCGATCAGCACCGAATTGAGGACGACTCTGCTGAAGCCGATGGAGGACTCCAGGTTGGCCAGGTTCTCCAGGAGGTGGGCGCCCGGCAGCAGCGGCGGCGGGTTGCCGAACACCTCGGCCGTGCTGTGCGTGCTGGCGACGACCAGCCAGTAGAAGGGCGCCAGCACCAGGGTGACGGTGATCAGCAGCGACGAGGTGAGCATCACACGGCGGGTCACGGGCGCTCTCCCAGGAAGCGGAACTGGATGACGCCGAGGATCCCGATGATCACGGCGAGCGCGTAGGCGATGGCCGAGGCGTAACCGAAGTCGAGGAACCTGAAGCCGTTGTTGTACAGGTACACGCCGACGGTCATGGTGCTGTTGTCGGGCCCGCCGTTGGTCATCACGTACGGCTCGTCGAACAGCTGGAGCGTGCCGATCGTGGACATCACCACCGTGAGCAGGATGACCGGGCGCAGCCCCGGCAGCGTGACGTGCCTGAAGCGGCTCCAGGCGCCGGCCCCGTCGACACTGGCGGCGTCGTAGTGGTCCTTGGGCAGCGACTGCAGCCTGGACAGGAAGATCACCGCGTTGTAGCCGGTGTAGTGCCAGGTCAGCGCCAGCCCGATGGAGATGCGGGCCCACAGCGCGTCGGTCAGCCACGGGATCGCCGGGACGCCGAACAGCCCGATGACCCAGTTGACCAGCCCTGACTGCGGGCTGAGCAGCACCGCGAAGAGCAGGCCGTACGCCACCAGGCCGGTGATCATCGGCATGAAGAAGCCGAGCCTGATGAAGCCCTTGAACCTCAGCAGCGAGGAGTTGAGCGCCACCGCCAGGCCGATCGCCAGCGCCAGCATGATCGGCACCTGGACCAGCAGGATGATGCCGGTGTTCTGCAGCGACTTCCAGAACAGCGGGTCGGCGGCCAGCCGCTGGTAGTTGGCGGCCCCCGCGAAGGTCTGGAGCGCGCCGTCGGTCCTGAACAGGCTGAGCCAGAAGGACCAGGCGATCGGATACAGCTTGAAGATCGCGAACAGGGCGATCGCGGGCAGCACGAACAGGTACGGCGCGAGCCGCATGCCCTGCCGCCTGTCCCGCGCCCTGGTCGCCGGCCTCGCCGTCACCCGTTCGGAGAGCGCGGTCATCGCAGGACCTTGCGCCCGGTCTGCTGGGCGATGAGGTCGGCGGCCTCCTTGAGCACGGCGGCCGGGTCGGCGCCCTTGAGCAGCACCTTGCCCTGGGCGTCGTCGACGGCCTTCAGCGCGCGCGGGTAGTCGGCCGAGTAGTTGGTCACGTACGACGGCTGCTCGAGCGCGTTGAGGAAGATCTCACCCTTCTTCTGCCCGCTGAAGAACGCCGACGGCTCGTGGAAGACCGGGTCGTCGTAGGCGGCCATCAGCGCGGGCGCGATGCCCTTCCCCTTGTAGATCTTCACCTGGTTCTCGGGACGGGTGAGGACGAACTCGGCGAAGGCGAAGGCCGCCTCCCTGTGCTTGCTGGTGCCCGCCACGGCCAGGTGGGTGGAGTTGACGGTGGCCGAGACCTTGCCGCCCGCCGTCACGGCCGGGGGCAGCCGCACCTTCCACTTGCCCTTCTGGTCCGGGGCGGTCTCCTCGATGATGCCGCCGAACCAGGTCGGCATCGCCTGGACCGCGACGCTGCCCTTCTTGATCGAGCTCATCATCGTGTTCCAGCCGCCCGCCAGGTCCGCGACGAGTCCGGCGTCGTTGAGCTTCTTGATGATCGTCAGAGCGGTGACGGCCTGGGGCGTGTCGAGCGTGACGTTGCCCTGCATGTCGAAGTAGAAGCTGTCCTGCAGTTGCAGCAGCATCTGGAAGAGGCCGGCGGAGTCGGCCTGCGTGGCGGGCTTGTTGATGCCGAGGAGCTGGACCCCGGTCTTCTCCTTGAGCTTGATCCCGGCCTCGATGACCTCGTCCCAGGTCTGGAGCGCGTCCACGTCCACGCCGGCCTTCTCGAACAGGTCGGCGCGGTAGTAGAAGCCGGCCGAGTTGGCCTCCCAGGGCAGGGCGTAGACCTTGCCGCTGCGGCTGACCGTCTCCCACATGCCCTGGGCGAACTTGGCCTTGTGCTGGTCGGCGCCGAGCGGCACCAGGTCGGCCAGCCCGTCGGGGAACTTCTCGATGTAGGCGGGCAGGTAGTCGACACCGATGTGCAGGACGTCGCCGAGCCCCTGGCCACCGGCGGCCATACCGGACGTGATCTTGTCCCAGATGGCGGGGTTACCGATGTCCTGGACGTCCACCTTGATCCCGGGGAACTGCTTCTGGAAGTCCGGGACGAGGGCCTTCATCATCGCGGCCGGGCCCTGCCAGCTCCACACCGTGATGTCGCCGGTGGCGGCCGTGCCGGTGGGTCCGACGGTGGCGGGAGCCGAGGCGGCGCCTCCGCCGCCGCACGCGGTGAGCGCCGCACCTCCCGCGGCCAGAGCACTGAGCTGGAGGAATCGGCGGCGGTCGAGGTTGGCCATGGTCGGTCTCCCGGGGGGCGCAGAGATGGGCCTGATGCGCCGAGACGTTACATCCAGGTTTCTCGGACTTGCAAGAGTCGAACGAAAGCTTTCAGTCCAAGCGACGACAATCGACCGCAAGCCATTGACACACGCCCGTAGCGCCGCTGAAATATGGGAAACCAACATAGATCCGCAGAAATCCGGAGGATTTGCGTTGGAACGTGTGCGAACCAGGCGACCGCCCTGATCGCGTTACCTCTGGCCTCCAGTCACTGATGCCGAGAGGTCATGGCATCGGGATCCCGGTGTCGGCGCCGATGCAGACGAACCCCGCCGAGGCGGCCAGGGCCTCGTCGGTGGCCGACTGCTGGACCCGCGCCAGGGCGGCCGCGGCCGAATGGCCGGCGGCGAGCAGCCGGTGCAGGGCGATCATCAGCGCGGTGGTCTCGGCGTCGGGGACGGGGATGACGGACGCGACGATGGTCCTGGAGCCGTGCGCGAGGAAGGTGGCGCTGAGCCCGAGCAGCTCGTCGCCGGCCCGCACGATCGGCCGTCCGCTGTCGCAGGCGGCCAGCACGACCAGCCGCGGGGCGCGCCGCAGCCGTTCCAGGTCGTAGATGGTCAGCGGGCCGTCGGCCAGGTGCAGGGCGGAGAAGAGCGGGTTCGTGGCGTGCAGCCGCCCGTGCGCGGCCAGATGCGCGAGGCGGGCGCCGTCGAGCCCCGCCAGCACCGCCTCGGCCGTCGCCTGCCCGCCGACCAGCGCCCCGGCCGCGTGGATGCCCGCCACCGCCTCCGCCTCCACCCGCGCCCCCGGCAGCCCCGGCCCGGCGACGCACAGCACGTGCCCGTCCCCGGCCGCTGCCCCCGCCCCGGTCTCCGGGGACACGGCCGCGTGCCAGAGCGTCGCGGACGGGGACACGGTGACCGGACGGCCCGCGCACGACGGCAGGAGCGACCACGGCAGCGCCTGCAACGGCCCGGTGGGGATCACCACGAGGGGACGGTCGGCGAGGCGGCGGGAGAGCGGGCGCAGCAGCAGGTCGTCCAGGTGCTCGACGGCGTGGCCGAGCATCTCCGCCGCCGCCTTCCTGCTCGCGTTGCTCGTGCGGCCCGCCAGCCGGCGCAGGGCGAAGGGGACGCGGTCGATGAGGTCGCGGACCGGCGCGGCGGGCCCGAGGTGGTCCAGCCAGAGGCGGCCCCCGTCGACGGTGACCGCGTGCAGCTCCCCGTCCAGCAGGACGAACTCGACCAGGACGGCGTCCCCCGCCGCCTCGGCCAGCCGCCCGGCCGGGACGGGCCGCGCGGGCAGGCCGGGACGGGCGGCCGGCTGGCGGCGACGGTGGTCACGGATCTCCCGCTCGAGGGCGAGCTGGTGCTGGTCGAGCAGCGTGGTGGGCTGCCCCGCGCGCCGCCGGTCGTGGATCTCGTCCACGACCATCCGCAGCTCGCTCAGCCGCTTGGCGAGGTCGGGGTCGTCGGACGGGTAGACGGGCGGCATCAGCAGATGGCTCGCCCGCCCCTCCTCCGCCCAGGCGAGGACGGCGGCGGGGCGGCGGGCGCTCAGGGCCGTCCGCAGCCCGAGTTCGGCCAGTTCCACCCGGTACTGCGCGCTGTGCGCCCGTAGATCGGTCGCCCCCAGCGTGGCCCGGTGCTCGTCCAGGACGCGCAACCCGGCCCGCGCCGCCGTCGCCATCCCCCGCCGGTTGCCGGTGGACGAGCGCAGCAGCGCGGCGGCGTACCAGGCGCGGGCCCGCAGCAGGGCCGGCCCGCGGAAACGGGCCGCGGCGGCCCGGCCTAGCTGGCCGCGGGCCCGCTCGGCCACCCCCCGCTCCATGGCGAGCCGGGCGGCGAGGATCTGCGCCTCCAGCGCCGCACCCGGCCAGCCCGCCTCGCCCAGCTCCCGCGCCGCCCGCTCCAGCGTCGCCACACCCGGCGGCCTCGCCCCCCTCGATCCGGCCAGGGCGACCCGGGCGCGCAGGACGGCGAAGCGGGCCAGGGCCGCCCAGTCGGGGCGGCCCTGCCTGGTGAACTCGGCGACGGCCCGCCTGGCCTCCTGCTCCGCTTCGAGGTGGGCGCCGTCCAGGCCGGACGTGCGGGCGAGGAGGAGGCGCACCTCGGGCAGGCCGATCGTGCGCCGGCCGCTCTGGAGCTCCTCGACGGCCTCCTGGGCGGCGTGCCGGGCCTCCGTGACCAGGCCGACCGACAGCAGCAGCTCGCTGCGGTCGGTGAGGAGCCAGCCGAGCTGGTGCGTGCCCAGCGCGCGGAAGCGCTGCTCGGCGCTGTCGAGGTAGGCGAGCGCGGCCGGGATGTCGCCCCGCACGGCGCTCACCCAGCCCAGGTTCATCCGGACGATGGCGAGCGACAGGTCCAGGTCGAGCGCGGTGCAGAGCTCCTCCGCCTCGCGCAGGTCGGCCTCGGCGGCGGCGAACTCGTGGCGGTAGCCGTGCACGATGCCCCGGTTCGACAGCACCCGTTGCAGCCACAGGTGGTCCCTGGCCCGGCGCAGGGCGGGGACGGCGATCCGGTATCCGGCGAGGGCGTGGTCGCGGCGTCCGAGATGGTTGAAGACGGCGGCGCGCTGGGCTTCGGCGCGCGCCCGCGCGACGCCGTGCAGGGCGGGCAGGGCGCCGTCGATCTCTGTCAGCGCCTGCTGCGGCTTACCGCGCAGGCTGATCACGAACGCCAGCCTGATCCTGGCCTCGGCGGCCAGTTCCGGTGAGCCGGCCCGCTGGCCCAGGCGGATGGCGGCGCGCAGGTGCCGGGTGGCGGTGGCCAGGTCGCGCAGGTGCGTGGCGGCCACACCCATGGCGCGCTCGGCCACGGACCCGAGCGCGGCGTCGCCTCCGGCCCTGGCCCGCTCGGCGGCCTCGGCCGCGTCGCGCATCAGCCGGGCCGGATCGGCTTCGGCCAGGCGCAGCAGCTCCTCGGCTTGATCCGTCGTCACCACACGAAGTCTGGCGGACATTTTTCCGCCTGTGATGTATCAAGCGGGCGACAACCCTTCTCTCTAGCTCTAGGCACCATTCCGCTCACGGCGGCAGGAGGCATTGGATGCGGGAAGACCCGACGGTCATCGCCCTGGTCACACGGGCCGGCAAGGGCGATGAGGCGGCGTGGAACGAGTTGCTCGATCGGTACCTGCCCTTGATGTGGTCGATCTGCAACCGGTACCGGGTGGGCCGGCCCGACGCCGACGACGTGGTGCAGACGGTCTGCCTGCGGCTCGTCGAGCAGCTCGCGGTGCTGCGCACCCCTTCGGCGCTGCCGGGCTGGATCGCCGTGACGACCCAGCGGGAGTGCTTCCGGGTGCTCCGCTCGGCGCGTAGACGGGAGCTCGCGGAGTCGCCGCTGGGCGGCGACCTGGCGGGCGACGGCTCGGAGGTGATCGAGCGGGAGCTGGAGCGCGCGGAGTTCCAGGCGGCGATGCGCGCCGCCTTCGCCCAGCTGCCGCCGATGTGCCGGGATCTGCTGACGACGCTGATGGGCGACCCTCGGCCTTCGTACGCGGAGATCAGCCAACAGCTGAGCATGCCGGTCGGCGGCATCGGCCCGAGCCGGGCCCGTTGCCTGGCCAAGCTTCGCCGAAGCCCCTATCTGACCGCTTACCTGGGCCTTGACGAGGAGGGCGAGGGCAATGCCTGAAGGACGTTGGAGCGACGAGGAACTGCTGGCCGAGCTGGCGGCGGCACTGAGAGCCGAGGAGACGGTGCCGCCGGAGGTCGTTCACGCGGCGCAGGCCGCGTTCCTCGCCCGCGACCTCGACGACGAACTGGCCCGGCTCGCCTACGACTCCGAGGTCGACGGCCTGGCGGCGCTCACCCGCGCCGAGTCGGCCTCGCTGCGGGCGCTCACCTTCGTCTGCCCGGCGCTGACGATCGAGCTGGAAGTCACCGATGACGCCCTGGTCGGCCAGGTGGTGCCCGGCCAGGCTGTGGACATCCAGGTGCGTGTCCTGTCGAGCCAGGACACCACCGTCCACGCGGACGAGATCGGCGGGTTCTCCATCCGTCCGATCCCCGGCCACCCGTTCTACCTGCAGTGCCGCACAGCCGACGGGACAAGCGTGTCCACGAGCTGGATCACCCTGTGACCAACGAAGAGGAGCAGTTCATGCCGATCCATCGCACGAGCACCGGCACCTACCGCCTCGACGAGATCGTCGTCGACGCGCAGCACGACCAGCTCGTGCTCGACAGGCTGAAGAGCGTCACCGCCGGCCACGACACCGACCCGGTGCTCGGGCTGACCCGGCTCCAGCTCGTCGACCTCGGCCAGTTCCCCCTCAGGCCCGACCTGCAGACCCGGCTGACCGGGGAGCCGAGCGTCCTCGACAGGGTGCTGTTCCAGCTCCGCGAGGAGTTCAGGGAGGAGCACCACGGCTGGACCCCCACGATGGCGAAGGTCCGCATGTACGCCGAGGGCACCCCGTACACGGGCGGCGGCGCGGGCGACCCCGAGCGGCTCGCGCCGGGCGAGCGGGTGGAGATCCCGGCCCGCGCGTCCACCAGGGGCCGCCGCGTGCGGGTCGGGATTCTCGACTGCGCGCTCTACCGCCACCCGCAGCTCGACAAGCGGTACCTGACCGACTCCGCCGCCTTCGAGCAGCCCGCCGACCCGCCCCCGGCGACCCTGGGCCACGCCGTCTACCTGAGCGGCATCGTGCTCCAGCGCGCCCCGGGCGTGGAGCTGGTGGTGAGGCAGGCGCTCGACGGCTCCAACCAGGTCGACTCCTGGACCCTGGCCAGGACGATGGCCGAGTTCAGCCACGACGTGGACATCCTGCTCACCTCGCTGGGCGGCGCGACCTGGGACGACCAGCCGCCGTTCGTGCTGGAGCGGGCCGAGTCGCGGCTCGGCTGCCTGCACGTGGCGAGCGCGGGCAACTGGGGCAGCGTCACGCGGGCGGCGTCGTACCCGAGCCCCACCAGGGAGAGCACGATCTTCCCCGCCGCGCTGCCGGGCGTGATCGCCGTGGGCGCGCTCGACGAGACGGGTGAGCGGGCGGCGTACTCGCAGTCGGGGCCGTGGGTCGACCTGATGGCCCCCGGCCGCCACGACGGCCTCTTCCTGGAGCACGCCAGGCTGCTGCGCCGCGACGAGACGGGCGTCCTGCGTCCCGGCGACCCTGTCGGCTTCGACGGCGTCACCAGGTGGGAGGGCACGTCGGCGGCGGCGGCGTACGTCGCGGGCGGCATCGCGGCGGTCGCGCTGGAGCGGGGCGTGACCATCCAGGAGGCGGCGGAGGCGCTCCTGTCGGGCGACCCTTACCTGGCCCGCGACGTGCCCGCGGTCGCCGGCGTCCGCCCCTACGCCCCCGAGAGGGACGGCTACCGGTAACGGCGACGGGCCTGCCGCACCCGCGCGGGTGCGGCAGGCACCCGGCTAGCCGATCGTGATCCTGTCCAGGTTGGGGCCGCCGTTGGCCGTGGTGGCCGTCGCGCGGATCGTGTTGGCGCCCGCGGTCAGCGGGACGGTCAGCGTGGACGTCGCCCAGGTGTCCCAGGTGGCCGTGGCGTCGAAGGCCCGCTCGTCGGCCACCAGGACCCCGTTGACCGTGATGTCCATCGGCCTGTTCGCCGCGGTGCCGTTCGCGTAGCGCAGCGCCAGCGGCACGTCGCCCGCCTGCGCGGCGGTCACGGTGAACTCGACGTAGCCGCCGGCCAGGTTGTCGTAGTTGACGAATCCGGTGCCGGTGAAGCCGGTGTGGTTGGACTCGACCACGCCCTGCGAGATCGTCGCGTTCTCGGCCTGGTAGTCGACGGGTGCCGGGCCCTGCGCGGTCACGTCCAGGTAGTCGAGGTTGGGGCCGCCGTTCGCGGTCGTCGAGGTGGCCCTGATCGTGTTGGCGCCCGCGGTCAGCGGGGCGTTGACGACGGCGGTCGCCCAGGTGTCCCAGTTGGCGGTCGGCGGGAAGGTGAGCCCTCCGGCCACCGGGACTCCGTTGACCGTGATGTCCATCGGCCTGTTGGACGTGGTGCCGTTCGCGTAGCGGACGTTCAGCGCGGCGTTGCCCGCCTGGGCGGCGTTGGCCGTCCACTCGACGTAGCTCCCGGTGACGTTGTCGCCGTTGACGAAGCCGGTGCCGCTGAACCCGCTGTGGTTGGACTCGACCACGCCCTGCGAGATCGTCGCGTTCTCCGCCTCCAGGAAGTCGGTGCCGCCGGGGGTGCAGCTCTGCGTGGAGCCGGTGGCGCTGGTGCGCAGCGCGCCGCCCGTGGTGTTCTGGCTGTTGGACACGCAGTAGCCGCTGATCGACTGGAAGCCCATGTCGAACGGGCTGTTGCTGCCGCGTTCGGCGGTGAAGCGGTCGAAGGTGACCGTGCTGCCCGTGTTGGCGATCACGGCCGGGCGGCAGTCGTTGCTCACGAACCGCACGGAGCTGTCCACGAACGAGACGTCGTGCGCGTTGTGGATGTACCACCCGTACGCCGGGCGGGTGCCGATGCTGTTCGGGTTGTAGTCCGTCGCGTTGTTGCTCGGAACCCCGGTGCCCATGCAGGAGTTGCCGCCGGGAACCGTCAGGTCGACGTTGGTGAACGTGACGTTGCGGATCCGGTTGGCGGTGTTGGACTCGCCCCACAGGGTCGCGGTGAAGTTGGCGCTGCTCTGCCCGGTCGAGGTGACGTTCTCGTAGGTGATGTTCTCGATGCGGCCGACCCCCGGGCTGTTTCCGCACCGTCGTCGGGTGCCGATCTTCTCCATGATCGCGCTGCGCACGTTGCTCATGGTGATGTCCTTGTAGTGGACGTCGGAGATCACCGTTCCGTCCATCGACACCATGCCGAGGCCCGACTTGTTCGCGCCGGTGATGTTGATGCGCTCGAAGTGGTAGCCGGTGAAGTCGCCGCAGGTCTCCGAGCCGAACATGAGGGCGTTGCAGCAACCCGCCGACAGGTGGCTGTCGGTCACGGTGACGTTGCCGTTGGGGTAGGTCTGCCCGAGCGCCCAGTCGCTCTTGAACACAAGCGCGTCGTCGTTGCCGGCGATGTCGGCGTTCTTGATGGTCACGTTCCTGGCGCTGATCACGTTCCAGCCGTCGCGGTCGCTGGCGGTGTCGATACGCAGCCCGTCGGAGGTGATGTTGTTGCAGGCGTTGGTCAGCATGGCGAAGTGGCCGCCGCGCCGCAGCTTGATGCCGTTCACCGTGAGCCCGTCACAGCGGGTGAGCGAGATGATCTTGTCGGCTTCGCCCGAGTTCGGGTTGCCGGTGATGAGGTTGCCGCCTCCGTCGATCGTGCCCGACCCCACGAAGGCGATGTTGGTCAGGCGGTCGCCCCAGATCATCGCGTTGTGGAAGTGGCTGTGCCCGTAGTCCTGGTAGTTGTCGTTGGGGTTGGACTCGGGCGCGTCGTAGGTGTCGTTCGGCGAGCCCATGATGGTCGAGCCGGCGTCGAGCTGGATCGTGACGTTGCTCTTCAGGTGGATGGAGTTGGCCGACCGGTAGGTCCCTGACGGGAACTGGACGGTCCCGCCGCCGGCGCTGTTGGCGGCGGTGATGGCCGCGTTGATCGCGGACGTGTCGTTGGTTGAGCCGTTCCCCGTCGCCCCGTAGTCCCTGACGTTGAAGACCGCCGCGGCCACGGCTGGGGTGGCCGGGACGGCGATCGCCAGGGCGCTCAGGCTGGCGGCGGTGAGAGCAGCGACCCAGGCGGCTGCTCTCCGTAAGGCGGTCTCGCTCATGGATCTCTCCTGACTGAGAGTCGCAACAAAGCCCCCGCCGCTTCAAGTTAGAGCGAAAGATCGGATGTAACAAGCATGCACTTGGCATTACAACCGATATTTTCTCCCACCCACAGGCGCGGACGAGAGAAGACCTCGGGTCAATCGCGGACGGACACCACGCGGTACCGCGTCACCAGCCGCCCGTCGTCGCCCAGCATGTGGAAGGCGACGGACGGCGGGCAGTCGTAGTCGGCGACCTCCGGCCCCTGCTCCCACGGCAGCCTGAGCTCCGACACCACCCCCGGGGCCACCAGCAGCGGACGGCCGGCGAAGGTCGACGCGACGGCCGCGTGCGCGTGCCCGCAGAGCACCGCCGCCACGTTCGGGTACGCGCCGACCAGGTCCGCGAGCGGCTCCGGGTTGCGCAGGCCGATCGTGTCCAGGTACGGGTGGTTCAGCACGATGGGCTGGTGGTGGAAGGCGACGAACACCGGCGTGCCGGACGGGGTGTCGCCGAGCACGCCCGCGAGCCAGTCGAGCGTCTCCTCGGCGAGGAAACCCGCGTCCTCGCCGGGGATCGTGGAGTCGCAGAGCGCGAAGACCGCCTTGGGCGTGCGGTGCACCCTGTTGATCGGCCCGTCGGAGGCGGGCCGGTCCAGCAGCCCCCGGCGGAACTCCGCGCGCACGTCGTGGTTGCCGGGCAGCACGTGCACCGGGTGGCGGAGGTCGAGCAGCTTGCGCGCGTCCGCGTACTCGGCGGCCAGGCCGTGGTCGGCGATGTCGCCCGTGACGAGCACCGCGTCGAAGTCGTAGGGCAGCTCGTCGAGGTAGCGCGTGACGGCCCGCGCGCGTGCGGTGCTGCGCCGGCCGCCGTCGAGGTGGGTGTCGCTGACCTGGGCGATCACGATCATGAAGGGTCCTTTCCCGAGGTTCCGGGGTCACCCTAGGCGCCCCACCGGCCCTCCCCGAGATCCACTCCTCGCGCGGATCGCCGAACCACTTTCCGGCCCCTACCTGCGGTGACGTCAAAGGGGGGACCCTTGTCCGGAGCTGAGGCTTGCATTAGGTAGGCTCCACCTGCCCTAATTTAGGTAAGCCTTTCCTATTGTCATGCGGGAGTGACGGTGTTCGCCAGCTACCTCATCGGCCTGCGCGAAGGTCTGGAGGCGACACTCGTCGTCTCCGTCCTCGTCGCCTTCCTCGTCAAGAGCGACCGCAAGGACAAGCTCCCCCAGGTGTGGGTCGGCGTCGCCGGCGCCGTCGCCCTGTCCGTGGGCTTCGGCGCGCTGCTGACCTTCACGGCCGCCAACCTCGGCCACACCGGCCAGGAGCTCTTCGACGCGATCACGTCGCTGCTCGCCGTGGTGTTCGTCACCTGGATGATCTTCTGGATGCGCCGGGCCGCCCGCGCGCTCTCCGGCGAGCTCAGGGGCAGGCTCTCCGACGCCCTCGAGATGGGCTCCCTGGCCGTCGTCGTCATGGCCTTCCTGGCCGTGGCCCGCGAGGGCCTGGAGACGGCGCTGCTGTTCTTCGCCTCCGTCCAGGGCGCCACCGCCACCGCCGCGCCACTGATCGGCATCAGCCTGGGCCTGCTGACCTCGGTGCTGATCGGCTGGGGCATCTACCGCAGCGCCCTGAAGATCAACCTCACCAAGTTCTTCACCTGGACCGGCCTCCTGCTGATCCTGGTCGCCGCCGGGATCTTCAAGTACGGCGTGCACGACCTCCAGGAGGCCAACCTGCTGCCGGGGCTGACCACGTACGCGTTCGACATCAGCGCGGCCGTCCCCGCCGACTCCTGGTACGGCGCGCTGCTCTCGGGCATGCTCAACATCACGCCGCAGCCGAGCGTCCTGGAGGCCATCGCCTGGCTGGTCTACCTGGTGCCCACCCTCTTCTTCTTCCTGCGCCCGCAGCGGACGAAGTCCACCCCCGCGCCCGCGTCCACCGCCTCCGCGGCCTGAACAGGAGCATCATGCCTACCACCGCCCGTATTCTGGGCCTGTCCCTCGGTGCGCTCGGCCTGGCCGGGCTGACCGCCTGCGGCTCGGGGACGACGACCGACGCGACCGCCGGAGCCGGCAAGCCCGGGAAGATCACCGTGACCGCGTCCGACACCGACTGCAAGGTGGCCGCCACCGAGGTGGCGGCGGGCACCAGCACGTTCGCCATCACCAACGGCGGCACCAAGGTCACCGAGTTCTACGTGTACGCGCCGGGCGACCGGGTGATGGCGGAGCTGGAGAACATCGTGCCGGGGCTGACCCGGGAGTTGGTCGCGGAGCTGCCCGCGGGCGCGTACGAGGCGGTGTGCAAGCCCGGCATGGTGGGCAAGGGCATCCGCAACCCGCTGAAGGTGACGGGCGACCACAAGCCGCTCTCGAAGGACGCCAAGCTGGCCGACGCCATCGCCAGCTACAAGCGGTACATCAAGACCCAGAGCGACACGTTGCTGGTCAAGACGCAGGAGTTCGCCGACGCGGTCAAGGCGGGCGACGTCGCCAAGGGCAAGCAGCTCTACCCGGTCGCGCGGACGTACTGGGAGCGGATCGAGCCGGTCGCGGAGATCTTCGGCGACCTCGACCCGGCCATCGACGCCCGCGAGGCGGACCTGGCCGCCGGCGAGAAGTGGACCGGCTTCCACAAGATCGAGAAGGACCTCTGGATCACCAAGGACGTCAGCAAGGACGGCCCGGTCGCCGACAAGCTCGTCGCCGACGTCAAGACCATCGTGGCCAAGTCCAACGCCGCCGAGCTGACCCCGCTGAACCTGGCCAACGGCGCCAAGGAGCTGCTGGACGAGGTGGCGTCCGGGAAGATCACCGGCGAGGAGGACATCTGGTCGCACACCGACCTGTGGGACTTCGACGCCAACGTGCAGGGGTCCAAGGCCGCCGTGCAGGCGCTCCGCCCGGTGCTGGAGGAGCGCTCGCCCGACCTGGTCAAGACGCTGGACGAGAAGTTCGCCGCCGCCGAGGCCGCGCTGGGCGCGCACCAGCAGGGCGACGGCTGGAAGCTGCACAACGAGCTGTCCAAGGCCGAGCTGAAGTCGCTGTCCGACGCGATCAACGCGCTGGCCGAGCCGATCAGCAAGATCGCGCCGATCGTCGCGAAGTGACCGAGGGGAGAGTCATGGGCGAGCGCATGAGCCGCAGGACGCTGTTCGGCCTGGGCGCGGCGGGAGCGGCGGTGGTCGGGGCGGGCGCGGTGGCCACCCGCTCGCTGCTCGACGAGCCGCCGGCCGCGCACGCGTCGTCCACGTCCGACCCGGTGGTCTTCTACGGCGAGCACCAGGCGGGCATCGTCACGCCCGCCCAGGACCGGCTGCACTTCGTCGCCTTCGACGTGATCACGAAGAGCCGGGATGAGCTGGTCGACCTGCTGCAGGAGTGGACCGCCGCGGCGGCCAAGCTGACCCAGGGCAAGGACGCGGGGACGTTCGGCGCGGTCGGCGGCGCCCCCGAGGCCGCCCCCGACGACACGGGCGAGGCACTCGGGCTGCCCGCCTCCGGGCTGACGCTGACGATCGGGTTCGGGCCGTCGCTGTTCGACGACCGGTTCGGGCTGGCGTCCAAGCGTCCCGCCGCCCTCGCCGATCTGCCGAAATTTCCGGGAGAGCAGCTCATACCGGAAATTTCCGGTGGCGACATCTGCGTGCAGGCGTGCGCGCACGACCCGCAGGTCGCCGTGCACGCCATCCGCAACCTGGCCAGGATCGGCTTCGGCAAGGTCTCGGTCCGCTGGTCCCAGCTCGGGTTCGGACGCACCTCGTCCACGTCCCGCGCACAGGCGACGCCACGCAACCTGATGGGCTTCAAGGACGGCACGAACAACCTCAAGCTCGAGGACGCCGACCTGCTGCGCGACCAGCTCTGGGCGGCGGCCCAGGACGGCACGGACTGGATGGCGGGCGGCAGCTACATGGTGACCAGGAAGATCCGCATGATGATCGAGACCTGGGACCGGACGTCACTCGCCGAGCAGGAGCAGATCTTCGGCCGCGACAAGGGCGAAGGCGCCCCGCTGGGCGCCAAGGCCGAGTTCGACCCGGTGAACTTCGCCGCCAAGGGCGCAGACGGCCGGCCCGTCATCAAGGACGACGCCCACGTCAGGCTGGCCCACCCGAGCAGCAACGGCAACGCCCACCTGCTGCGCCGCGGCTACAACTACGTCGACGGCTCCGACGGCCTCGGCCGCCTGGACGCGGGCCTGTTCTTCATCGCCTACCAGCGCGACCCGCGCAAGCAGTTCGTCACGGTGCAGACGCGGCTGGCCAGGAACGACTCGCTGAACGAGTACATCAAGCACGTCTCCAGCGGCCTGTTCGCCTGCCCACCCGGCGTCCGCGACGCCGGCGACTACTGGGGGCGCACACTCTTCGCCTGACAAAACTGTCAGCCAGGTCTGGTCACACAGGAGGCCGTGCCTGACGGCAGGTCCAGGCAGCCCCCGAGAACGACGCCAACCATCACGACCTGACCAGGGCGCCCCATCCAGTGTCCGTCAACTGGCCGTTCTGAGCTGCTGAACGCGCTTCGCCGACAGGCCGAGCAAGATCGCCGTGTCCGCATCGGACACGCCCGCGCTACCCAGGACTTGAGCTGCCCTCTGCGACCGGGCCGGATACTGGGCGCGGAGCCTGGCAGCTTCGAGATAGCGGTTGAGGGCCTCGGTCGCCTCGGCGTCGAGTTGGTAGTCGTACTCCACGGTGATGGTCTCGCTGGTCGGCAGGTCGAGAACGAAGTGCTTGATCGCTTCGGCTTCCTCGTGCAGGTCGGCAAGCGTGAACGCGCTGACGCAGCCGATCGTGTGCCCCACAGGTCCGGCCACCCAGACAGGTTCGCCGGTGTCCACGGTGGGTTCGCGTGTGACGCGGAAGGTCACCTGGTGGGCGGTGGTGGCCGTCATAGGAGCCAGTCCTTTCCGAAGAGGTGCTCGAGTGCACGTTCCAGTTCTGTTAACGCCCGGACGGTGACGGGCTGGACGGGCACGATGGCCCGCCCGGCTTCAACCTGGTCACGGTTGTAGAGCAGAAGCAGACGCGCCGAACGCGTGGTTTCTCGCCAGTCCGGCCGTAAGCCGTGCTCGCGGGCCAGGCTGTAAATCCGGTCTCGGATCTGGGGGTAAGCCATTACCACGGGTCGAACCTAACACGTTAGACGCTCGCACCCTTTCGTGTTTCCTCAGAAACATGTCTCACAACTACGTCGACGGCTCCGACGGCCTCGGCCGCCTGGACGCGGGCCTGTTCTTCATCGCCTACCAGCGCGACCCGCGCAAGCAGTTCGTCACGGTGCAGACGCGGCTGGCCAGGAACGACTCGCTGAACGAGTACATCAAGCACGTCTCCAGCGGCCTGTTCGCCTGCCCGCCCGGCGTCCGCGACGCCGGCGACTACTGGGGGCGCACACTCTTCACCTGACGAAACTGTCGGCCGGCTCTGGTAGGACAGGACGCGCCAACCCCCCGACCGAGGACGTCCTATCCATGATCGAGTACGACCAGTACCACGGCTACCAGCACCAGTACACCGAGACCTACGCCGGCCTGCCGGTCGCCCATCTGTCTTCCGAGGAGAGGCCGTCCGACCCCGGCGCGGTCGCGTGGCGGCTGTGCGCGAACGAGTACGGCGGCGACGATCCCAAAACCATGGCCGAGACCTTCGACCTGTTCTTCGAGCAGGTCGACACCGCGCGCGTCACCGCGATCGTCATCGGCGAGTGGGAAGACTGCTACTCGACCAGCTCAGCAACGATCGTCGAGCGGCTGGCGGGGAGCGCCGCGAAGCTCCCGGCGCTGCGCTCGCTCTTCTTCGGCGCGATCAGCAGCGACCAGGCCGAGATCTCGTGGATCCAGCAGTCCGACATCACCCCGCTGCTGGAGGCGTTCCCCCGGCTCGAACGGCTGGAGGTGCGCGGCGGCACCGGCCTGGCGCTGCAGAGCGTGCGGCACGAGTCGCTGCGGATGCTGCGCATCGAGTCGGGCGGCCTCCCCGGCGAGGTGGTGCGGGCCGTCGCCGGCTGCGACCTGCCCGCGCTGGAGCACCTGGACCTCTGGCTCGGCGTCGACTCCTACGGCGGCGACTCGACGGCCGCCGACCTCGACGGCGTCCTGACGGGCGAGCGGCTGCCCGCGCTGCGCCACCTCGGCCTACAGGACAGCGAGATCCAGGACGACATCGCCGCCGCCGTGGCCTTCGCGCCCGTCGTGGCGCGGCTGGAGACGCTGGCCCTGTCGATGGGCACGCTCACCGACACCGGGGCCGAGGCGCTGCTGAGCGGCCAGCCGCTGACCCACCTGCGCGAGCTCGACCTGCACCACCACTATCTCTCCGACGCGATGATGAAGCGCGTCGCCGCAGCCCTGCCGGGCGTCGAGGTCAACCTGTCGGAGCAGGAGCGTGCCAGCGGTAAGGACGACTGGCGCTACGTCGCGGTGAGCGAGTGACGTACGCACCCGACGACTGGAACGAGGAGATCCCCGCAGACCCTCGTGATCCTGGAGAGGTGTTCATCCCCGAGAGCGGCGCCTACCGCCACGACATGGCCGGCGCGCACCGCGAGCGCTTCGCCGGGCTGCCCATCATGCGGGCGGCGGACTGGCAGGCCGGGGCGGTCGCCGCGGGGCCGGCCGAGGTGGCACATCCCTATCCGTGGCAGGTCGCCTGGGAGCTCGTCGTCGGCGAGACCGACGGGTCGCTGGAGAACCTCCTCGACACGGTGGAGGGGCACCACGTCCGGGCGATCGTCTTCCCGGACGGCGGGGCGCGCGACGCGCCGGAGATCCTCGCCGCGAACGCCCATCGGCTGCCGCGCCTGCGCTCGGTGTTCCTGGGCATGATCGAGCCGGAGTACTTCGAGATCTCCTGGATCCAGCAGGGCGACCTCACCCCGCTGCTCGAGGCGTACCCCCGGCTGGAGCGGCTCGACGTGCGCGGCTCCGACGGGCTGGAGCTGTCGCCGGTCAGGCACGAGCACCTGAAGGTGCTGCGCTTCGAGTCCGGCGGGCTTCCCGGCAAGGTCGTCAGGGCGGTCGGCGAGTCGGCGTTCCCCGGGCTTGAGCACCTGGAGCTGTGGCTCGGCGTCGCGCACTACGGCGGCGACGCCACGGTCGCCGACCTGCGCGGCATCCTCTCGGGCGAGCGGCTGCCCGCGCTCAGGCGGCTCGGCCTGCGCGACAGCGAGTTCCAGGACGACGTCGCCGCAGCCGTGGCCGCCGCCCCCGTGGTGGCACGGCTGGAGTCGCTCAGCCTGGCCATGGGCGAGCTCACCGACACCGGCGCGGAGGCGCTGCTCAGCGGCCAGCCCTTCACCCACCTGCGCCACCTCGACCTGCACCACCACTTCGTGAGCGACGAGATGGCCGACAGGCTCCGGCGCGCCCTGCCCGGCGTCACGGTCGACCTTTCCGAGAAGCAGCCCTTCGCGGAAGGCGCGACGTACGTGGCGGTGAGCGAGTGACGATCCGCTTCGCCGTCGTCGGAACTCCCGGCGACCGTCGTTTCACCATGTTCCGCGACGCCGTCCTGTCCCACGGCCTCCCGGAACCTCACCTGATCCCGTGGCGCGACGTCCTGGCACTGGGGGGCGCGAGCGCGTCCGGGCTGGTGCCCGAGGGAGCGCTGGTGCGGATCGACTCGCCGGGCGAGGACGCCGAGGCCGACGCGCTGTTGCGCGGGCCGGGCGATCCGACGCGGGTCGGCGGAGGCGCCGCCTGGTACGCGGCGTTCACGCGCGGGCTGCGCACGATCGCCTCGATCCCCGGCGTCACGCTGCTGGGCGACATCGACGAGATCGCCGTCCTGTTCGACAAGCGCCGCTGCCACGCCGTGCTGGAGCGCGCCGGGGTCCCGGTGCCGCCCGCCTTCGAGGCCACCTCGTACGACGACCTGCGGGAGAAGATGGCGGAACGGGGCTGGGCCAGGGTGTTCGTGAAGCCCGCCCACGGCTCGTCGGCGTCCGGAGTGATCGCCTTCCAGACCCACGCGGGTCGCGTCAAGGCCGTCACGTCCGCGGCGTGGGTCGGCGGGGTGCTGTGCAACTCGCTGCGCGTCCGCTCCTACGAGGGCGAGGCGGACGTGCGGCGGCTCGTGGACGTGCTCGCCCCCGACGGGCTGCACGTCGAACGCTGGTTCCCCAAGGCGTCGATCGGTGCCGAGGTGTTCGACCTGCGGGTGGTGACCGTGGCCGGGGTGCCGACCCACGCGGTGGTCCGCGCCAGCCGCACCCCGATGACGAACCTGCACCTCGGCGGCCGGCGGGGCGACCTGGAGGCGGTGCGCTCCCGTCCGGCCCTGTGGGAGCGGGTGCTGGACGTCTGCTCGCGGGCGGCGGCGTGCTTCCCCGGCAGCCTGAGCACGGGCGTCGATCTCATGGTCGGCGGCGACTGGAGCTCCCTGGCGGTGGCCGAGGTCAACGCGTTCGGCGACCTGCTGCCGGGCCTGGGCGACCTGTCGGGCAACCATCGCGACACCTACACAGAGCAGGTCAGAGCCATCCTCGGCGCGGCATACGACGGCACGAACCATCCCAAAGCGAACCGCCCCGACAGCGCGAGGAGGGCGTCGTGGACATGAACGAGGTCGTGGGCAGCCACGACATCCTTCTGGTCACGCTCGACACGCTGCGCTACGACGTGGCGGCCGAGTTGGCCGACGCCGGGCGGCTGCCCAACCTGCTGCCGACCGGCGCGCGCTGGGAGCGGCGGCACAGCCCCGGCAGCTTCACCTACGCCTCGCACGCCGCGATGTTCGCCGGGTTCCTCCCCACTCCGGTGACACCGGGGCCGCATCCGAGGCTGTTCGCGGCGACGTTCCCCGGCAGCGAGACGACGGCCGGCGGCACCTGGGTGTTCGACGCGCCCGACCTGCCCACCGGCCTCGCGCGGGCGGGCTACCACACGGTCTGCATCGGAGGCGTCGGCTTCTTCAACAAGCTGACCCCGCTCGGTTCGGCGCTGCCGGGCCTGTTCGCGGAGAGCCACTGGGCTCCGGAGTTCGGCGTGACGAACCCCGCGTCGCTGGAGCACCAGATCGACCGCGCCGCTGCCCTGCCCCGGCAGCCGGGGCGGCCGCTGTTTCTGTTCGTGAACGTGTCGGCGCTGCACCAGCCGAACCACGTCTACCTGCCCGGCGCCGCCACCGATTCGAAGCGGAGCCAGGCCGCCGCGCTGGAGTACGTCGACCGGCACATCGGCCGGCTCTACGCCCTCATGCGCCGTCCCTGCCTGGTGATCGTCTGCTCCGACCACGGAACCGCGTACGGCGAGGACGGGCACGTCGGCCACCGAATCGGCCACGAGGTCGTCTGGACCGTCCCCTACACCGAGTTCATCCTGGAGCGTCATGCGGCCGTATGAGGGATATGTCTACGCCTACCCGCACAAGACCGCCTACCGGCCGCTCGACCCGCGTCCCCTCCTGAAGGACGTCTGGGCGGGGGAGCGTGCGGGCGCGCTGTACGTGCACATCCCGTTCTGCGAGATGCGCTGCGGGTTCTGCAACCTGTTCACCCGCACCGGCGCTCCCGAGGACCTGGTCGCCGCCTACCTCGACGCCCTCGAACGGCAGGCCGGGGCCGTCCGCGACGCCCTGGAGGCGTCCGCCTCCACCGCTTTCAGCACGGCCGCGTTCGGCGGGGGCACGCCCACCTATCTCAGCGCCCGCGAGTTGTCCCGCCTGTTCGACCTCACCGAGCGGACCATGGACGTCGACCTGACGAGTATCCCGCTGTCGGTCGAGACCTCCCCCGCCACGGCCACGCCCGACCGGCTCGCCGTGCTGGCGGAGCGCGGGACGTCCCGGATCTCCATCGGCGTGCAGAGCTTCGTCGACGCCGAGGCCCGCGCGGCCGTCCGGCCGCAGAGGCGCGCGGAGGTCGACGCCGCGCTCGACGCGATCCGCGCGTCCGGCATCGCGACGCTCAACATCGACCTGATCTACGGCATCGACGGGCAGACGCCCGATACGTGGCAGTACTCGCTCGACACCGCGCTCAGCTGGAAGCCCGAGGAGCTGTACCTCTACCCGCTCTACGTCCGGCCGCTGACCGGGCTCGGCAAGCAGGGGCGGGCCTGGGACGACCAGCGGCTGGAGCTGTACCGGGCGGGCCGCGACCACCTCCTCGCGGCGGGGTACGAACAGGTGTCGATGCGGATGTTCCGGTTACCCGGTTCCGGCACGTCCACCGAGTACTGCTGCCAGACCGACGGCATGGTGGGGCTGGGCTGCGGGGCGCGATCGTACACGAGCACGCTGCACTACTCCTTCGAGTACGCGGTGGGTGTGCGGCACGTCCGGTCGATCATCGACGACTACCTGCGGCGCGCCGACTTCGACATGGCCAACGTGGGCTTCACGCTCTCACCGGGCGAGCAGCGGCGGCGGCACCTCATCCAGTCGCTGCTGCAGGCCGACGGGCTGTCACGCGACGTCTACCGGGCGCGGTTCGGCGGCGACGTGCTCGACGACTTCCCGCTGGAGCGGTTCGACGACTGGCTCGTCGTGGAACCGTCCGTGATCAGGCTGACCGCCGAGGGGCTCGCCCACTCCGACGCGATCGGCCCCGCGCTGTTCTCCCCCGAGGTCAGGCAGCTCATGGACGGGTACGCGGCATGCTGACCTCCAAGGCACGGCGACTCACGGAGAGGGCTGACCGTAGAAGCGGGACGGCTCAGGAAAAGGGACGCGATGTGCTGACCATCCTCTATCGGGGGCCGCTGGCGAGCTGCGACTACGACTGCGCCTACTGCCCGTTCGCCAAGCGACGCGACACGCCCGAGCAGTTGCGAGCCGACAGGGCCGCGCTGGAGCGGTTCGCGTCCTGGGTGGCGGCGCAGGAGTTCGACGTGTCCGTGCTGTTCACGCCGTGGGGTGAGGGGCTGGTGCGGTCCTGGTACCGAAGGACGCTGGTGGAGCTGTCGTGGCTGCCGAACGTCCGGAAGGTGGCCATCCAGACGAACCTCAGCTGCCGCGCCGACTGGCTCGCCGACGCCTCGGACCGGGCTGCGCTCTGGGTCACCTACCACCCGACGCAGGTGCCGTACGACCGGTTCGTGAGCAAGGTCCGGTCGCTGCCGGTACGGCACAGTGTCGGCATCGTGGGCGACCCGGCCCACCTCGAACCCGCCAGGCGGCTCAGGGCCGACCTGCCCGCCGAAACGTACCTTTGGGTGAACGCCGAAGAGGGCCGCCTCTACACGGACGCCGAGGCGGCCGAGTGGTCGGCCATCGACCCGCTGTTCCACCACAGCCGCTTCCCCCACGCCAGCGCGGGGCTGCCGTGCCGTACCGGCGACAGCGTGATCTCGGTCGACGGCGACGGGACCGTCCGCCGCTGCCACTTCGTCCCGCAGGTGCTTGGCAACCTCTACGACGGGTCGTACCGCGCGGCGCTGCGCCCGCGAGGGTGCCCGGCGGCGGCCTGCGACTGCCACATCGGCTACGTCCACCTGGAGCCGACGGGTCTGTACGACGTGTTCACGGGCGGCATCCTGGAACGCGTCCCGAGCGCCTGGACTCGTTCGTAGCGGCGGCCCGTGACGGTGGCCAGGTGCGCTTGCGCACACTTCGGAGTCACCTTGCCGGACGGCTCGTCTGGTCGCGCCACATGGCGAGAAGCCCGCCGATTCCCGGGACGACCGCGAACCAGCGGGCGCTCGGCGAGGCGTCGGTCCTGGCCAGCAGAGTGGTGGCGACGACGACGAGGTAGGCCATGCCGTGCAGCGGGCCGACGATCGTCGCGACCGCCTTGGTGTGTGTGGTGAGCAGGTTGACCAGCAGGATCACGAGGGAGACGGCCTCGGCCCAGGCCGCGATCCGCAGCGCGCGCACCAGCTCACGCTCCCACGGTCGAGCCGGGGCGGACGATCATGAGGACGACGACCACCGCCCACAGCAGGTTGTAGATCCCGGCGAGCATGGAGAGCGTGCGCAGCTGCTTGCCGTCGTCTGGTTCGGCGAGGGCTTCGCGTTGGCGCGGATAGATCTGCAGGGCCAGCAGGCCGCCCGCCGCGGCGGTGAGGACCATGGAGACCATGATCCAGATTTCGCCCGTCCGGCCTTGGACGGTGGCCAGGACGATCCCGACGAGGGGCACGACGACGCCGAAGACACCGTAGCCACGGGTGATGCGGTGCAGCGCGACGGCCACGGCCCGATTCCGCTCCCCCGAGGCGTCCGCCGACAGCTCAGCGGTGCCACCCCCGACGACCGCACCCGCAGGCACGTCCCCGACAGCGGGGCCTGCAGCAACGCCGGCGGTGACCGGTGCGTAGCGGGAGAACAGGCTGGCCGCGACGGCCGAGCCCCCGACGAACACGATGCCGGCAAGCACATGAACCGACAGCAACACGGCTTCCATGGATTCTTCCTCACAATCCTTCAGGCAGCCTAAAGCTTAACAGAAAGCTTCAGTCTGCTTGAAGGTTGCTGGGGTGCGAAGAGTCACCTAGCCGGGCGGAGCCGCCTCACGAACGGGTCAACGCATGGAAGAACTAACCCGGCCAGCGGGCCCCGCGAACAGGTCAGGGTGTTGACAAACCCACGTGATTCGCACAGTCGGCACAGCGCGTGGAATGACCACGCGGCCAGCTGGGTCGCGCCGACAACGGGTCAGGGTGCGGAGAAGCCCTTGAAGGCGGCGCGGACGGCGTCGGCGACCTGCCGTTGAATCGGGTCCGCATCGGGGCCGAAGAGCCGATCGTCGACCTCGGACGCCGCCTCTTGGGCCGCCTGGAGGAGACGCGCGCCGTCAGGGGTGATCTCGATGGTCGAAGCAGCGCCGGCACGGGCGGTGTTATCGCGCACCAGCCCCGCACCGGCGAGCACCTTCACCGCGGCGTGGACGCTCTGGACCGTGGTCCCCGACATCCGCGCCAGATCGCTGAACGACACTCCTGGCACGCCCGCGATGTGACCGAGCAGCCCGAGCCTGCTGACCGTGAGATCGAGCGACGCGAGGGCGGCGTTGAGCTCGGACTCGATCCGGCGCGCCAACGTGAGCAGCACGATGGAAACGCTCGTGGGCGGGCTGGGGCGGTCGTTCTCGATACTCACGCCCTCAGTCTCCCCCACCACGCCTCCAGAGACCGCCGCCATGTCACCAGACGGCCGACCCAGCCTCCCGCCCCTGGCTCTTCAAGTACCTTCAGCCGCCCCACTCCGCGCCAGCGGCTCCGTCGAGCAGCCCACGAAGCGCCCCACCTCTCCAAGGCCCAGCCTTCCCCCGGCCCTCCAGCCGCCCCGCCTGCCGGCCCACAAACGGCTGAGTCTCCAGGGCTCCTGCCTTCTCTGCCCTTCTCAGCGGCCCCCAGCTCACCGCACCGGCGGCCCGTCCTCGAGACTGGCTTTCGCCGCCACTCCTCAGCAGACCACTCCCCCGATCCAGCGGCCCGACGCCGAGGCCAACGTTCCCGGACCTTCGGCAGCCCCGTCCCCGGTCCAGCGGCCCTGGGTGGTGCGGGTCAGGTCTCGTGTTGGGGGATGTAGTCCTGTTCGGAGAGGCCGAAGGTCCAGGCGACGCCTTCGCGGGCGCGCCGCACCCATGGCGGCACTCGCAGGAAGTAGGTGCGGCGGGTGCCGTCGGGCTCCGGTGTGGAGTTGACGACCTCGACCATGGCCACCGGCTCGTCGTCGAGCAGTTCGATCCGCCACAGGACGCCGGTCTCGTCGGAGTGCTGCGGCTGCGCGCCCGACTCGGCCAGGTAGCGTTCGAGGCCGAAGTGCTCCAGCATGACGCGGCGCAGCTCCGCGTTCTCCTCGTCGCGGATCCGTTCGGGGGTGAGCTCGCTCATCGTCGCCCCGAACTCGGCGGGGACGGGCATGCCGTGCCAGGCGTTCAGCGCGAACCCGTCGGAGAAGGCCATCGCGGGACCGTCGGCCCGGTGCAGCCGCCCCAGGTCGTCAAGGTGCAGCTCCGCCGGACGCTCGGTGACGATCGCCAGCCGCTCGTACGGCCACCACCACCCGGACGCCTCGGCCGCCCGCTTGAGCCCGTCGAGGCCGTCGAACGCCGACAGCCAGGGCGCCTCGTGCTGGCCGAGCACCGCGTCGAGGGTGACGTGCCGCAGGTCCTCACCGAGGTCGGCGACCGAACGGCGAAGGTCGGCGACGATCCGGTTCACCTGCGGCCAGAGCCGCCCCCCGGTCTCCGCCCACAGCGCCGCCCACCCGGCTGGGCCCAACTCGGCGTGGGCCGCCGTCCGGGCCCGCTCCCACGGCACGGTCCGGACCGCATCACGCACAGACCGCCCCGGGTCGAACCCCTCCCGCCCGGACAACACCTCCAACTCACGCAGCAACCCCTCCCAGCTGAACGCCTCACCCTCGACGGGCCCGGCCACCTGTTCCACCCCACCGGACGAGCCGGTGCCGACGGATGCCCCGGCTCGGGCCGAGCTTCCAAGGCCGGCCGACGCGCCCGGGACAGTCGGCCTCCCAGGGACGGTGGAAGGTTCAGGGCCGGCGGGCATCCCGGAGCCGGTAGGGGCGCCAAGGGCAGCGGCTGCCTCGGCGGGAGCCTTGAGATCGGCGGACGTCTCGGGGGCTGCGGGAGCCTTAAGGTCGGCAGGTGCCCCGGGGCCCGCGAGTGTCACATGCTCGGGAAGTGAGCGGAGGACGGTCTGTTTCAGGCGTTCGCGCAGCGCGGCGTCGCCCGTCAGCCAGGCCGCCGCGACCGCCCCCGCCGCCGGCGAGCCGAGCGTGATGATCCACTCCGGCTCCGGCAGCCCGGCCTCGCGGTACGCCTGCCGTACGCCCGCCTCGGCGTCGCCTCCCGCCCCGGTGGCGAAGGCGACCCGCTCCCATGACAAGGTCTCCATCAGTCGGCCACCACCCGGTACGACCCCGGCACGTACTCGCGCTGCCGCACCACCCGGTACCAGCCCTTCGGCAGGGAGATCGGATCATGCTCCTCGTGGACGACCCTGCCGCCCTCGGGCAGGTGCAGGTAGCCGCCGGACAGGGTGCCGGGCCCGGGGATCGCGTGGCAGTGCCCGGTGGCCTCGCCGTAGGCCAGTACCAGCCTGCCGCGGGCGTCGCGCGGCTCCGGACGTAACGTGCGCGGCGCCGTCTCCTCAGGCACCGGCATGATCAGGATGTCGCCCTGTCGGTACATCGACCAACCTCCATCGCGTCGGGGGATGATCGAAAGCTATCGACCGCCACCGACAGTTCCGGCCCACCGAACGTCCCCCACAGAACAAGCCGCACCACCCCGGCCGACGCCACACAACGGACGCGAAGCCACTGATGCGGCGAGGCGGCGGGAGCGAAGAGGCACCGAGACGAAGAACCCGAGGTTGTCGGCGCAAGGGGTTCCGTGCTCGACCACCGGGCTCCCACAGGTCTGTGGGAGCCCGGTGGCGGATCTACCGGTTCACGGGAACGGTGACGTCACTCCTGAGGGGCGGACGCCGAGCCCGGTTACGCGGGCAGGATCGCGCCGCTCCACAGCAGAACGGCGTCAGAGTAGACCTGCCCCAGTTCGCCATCGAAGTACGGAGAGAGGCTCGTGTCGTAACGCAGGTTGCGATCGGTGTCGGCGACGCTGACGGTGATGCCGTTGAGGTAGCCCATGCGGCTGCTGTTGTTATAGCGCACCAACCAGGAGGAGCCGAGGGAGCCTTCACCGGTGAACGGGGAATCGACGGCGATGAATTCCTCAGCCTTCAAGCTGGGGACCGTGGCGGTGGTCATGCGACCGCTGGACGATTCGATGGTCTCACCTGTGTAGGGCCGCTTGCCGTCGGGATGAGGGCCGGCCGGGTAGCCGAAGACGTCGACCGAGGAGGCCAGCGGCTGGTTCCAGGCCATGCCCTGTCCGCCGACGTTGTCGCCCAGCCTCCCGAAGTTGGTCAATCCACCTGAGGGAGAGGAGACGACGCCGCTGTAGACCACGACGAAGGCGTAGTCGCGGTCGTAGTCGTCGTACGTAGTGAAGTCGTAGTGCGTGTAGGCCTGCTTTCCGACGTAGAGACCCCATGGAGTCGTGCCGTCGGAGTAGCCGGGTACGAAGACCCACTTGTCGAGGGTGCTGCCGGGGCGCTGGGTGTCGTACCCGCAGTGCCCTGCGGTTGCCACGAGGTTGTGGTATTTCGATTGCACGGAGGTGCCCGTGCACCAGTGCGGCTGGCCGTCGGCGCCGATGAAGAACACCTTGCCCGCGGTGGTGGGCGTCTTGGCGCCCACCACGCCTGAGGTGGACGGAGGCAACGGCTCGATGGTGACGGGCTTGTTATCGGGGGAGACGCCGCCGCGGGGAAGGGCTAGGTCGACGGCGGTCTGGACGTTGTACGGAGTCGCGTTCTTCAGGTTGGCGCCGCCATCGCCAAGCCAGAACGTCGCGACCTCGACAGCGGCGCCTTGAGAGGAGACCAGAGGGTCGGTCTTCACGCTGAACGCCTCGGCGGGCGCGGCCACGAGACCGGAGGCCAGCAGGCCGACGGCTAATGCAACTAGTGTTCGCTTCATCTCATCATCTCCAGATACGCTCGGGAGCACGCGGCGATAATTCGAACAGGTGATCGCCACTGAGAGTAGACGCTACCTGTCCGACTCATGATGATCAACGGGTTTGTGAGCCGTCTGTAAACCACTGTGAGATGACAGGTCGAGGGGCGGGCGGGTAGAGCTGCTCCATCAACCACCCGGAGGTGCACGACCTGGGCGCCCCGAAGGAGTCGCCCTTGCCGCCTGCGAGCTCCAGGGGCGGGGAATCGCGGCCGGCAGATTCCACGCAGAAGCACCTGGTGGGAGGCGGTGGCAGCGGTCATTTCGGTGGCGAGCCCGGGAGGCGGTGGCAGCGGATCGTACGGCTTGGAGGCGGTCAGGTCCGGTGGCGGGCTCGGGAGGCGGCGGCGTGGGCTCGGTTGGCGCAGCGGGTCGAGCAGAACTGGCGGCGTCCGGGCCGGCTGCGGTCGACGAACGCGTCGCGGCAGGGCGAGGCGGCGCACAGGCGCAGGCGCTCCCAGTCTCCGTCCGCGGCGAGGTCGAGCAGTTCGCGGACGGCGCGGACGGCCAGCCGCGCCGCCAGCCCCGCCTCGTCGGACGCGATGAGCCGCAGTTCCGGAAGGCCGCCGGCGTCCTGGACGAGCGCGCGCAACGGCAGGTCGGCGGCCCAGCGGGCGAGGGCGGCGGTGCGCCCACCGGGCTCGGCCAGGAGGACGGCACGCAGCCGCTCGCGCACCGCCCGAACGGCGTCGAGGTCGCCCCTGTCCAGGCCCGCCATGGACGTGGCAGGTCTGCCTGCGGCGGTCGTGTCCGGCGGTTCGTGGAGTTCGTGGCAGAAGCGGAGCAGAGCCGCGACGTCCGGTAGCCGTTCCGGGTCGTCGAGGTACTCGTCCCACGTGTTGGCCAGGTCGATGGCCACCAGGCCCGTCTCGGCGTACTGGCGCATCCCGCCCACCTCCTGTTAACGTCACGACTATGAACACAATAACCCCTGACAGCCGCTACGCCGTCCTCGACGCCCCATCCAACCTCGGCCTGCGCCCGCCCGCGCCCGACGTGATCCCCGGCACCTACAAGGCCCCGTGGGCGCTGCGCGACGCCGGCCTGGTCGAACGGCTCGGCGCGCACGACGCGGGAGCGGTCGTTCCGCCCCGGTACGTGGCCACCTGGCAGCCTGGTGACGGCGTCCGGAACGGGCGGGCGATCGCCGCGTACACCAGGAAGCTGGCCGGGCGGGTGGCCGCGATCCGCGAGTCGGGCAGGTTCCCCGTGCTGCTCGGCGGCGACTGCTCGATCGCGCTCGGCCCGGCCCTGGCGCTGCGCAGGACCGGCCGGTACGGCCTGGCCTACGTCGACGCGCACCCCGACTTCCGCCACCTCGGCAACTCCCCGCACGTCGGCGCCGCCGCCGGCGAGGACGTGGCCCTGGTGACCGGCCGAGGCGACGACTACCTCACGGACATCGACGGCCTGCGCCCGTACGTCAGGGACGAGGACGTGATCGTGCTCGGCGTCCGCGACGAGGAGGACATGCGCGACTTCGAGGGCTCCGGCGTGGCGTTCGCGTCCACCGCGGACATCGTCGCGGGAGCCGGGCTGGAGGCCGCCAGGAAGGTGCTCGCCCGCGACGACCTGGACGGCTTCTGGATCCACCTGGACGTGGACGTCCTCGACCCGTCGGTGCTGCCGGCCGTCGACTCGCCCACCCCCGGCGGCCTGGACCCCGCCCAGCTCTCCGGCCTGCTCCGCGGCCTGCTGGAGCTGCCGGGAGCGGCCGGGCTGGAGGTCTCGATCCTCGACCCGGACCTGGACGAGGACGGCTCCCAGGCCGCCCTGATCGTGGACGTCCTCACCGAGGCCCTGACGACGGCCCCGACGACGGCCCCGACGACGGCTCTGACCACAGCCGCGGCGCCCGCGCCGGGTCGGCGATGATCTGCTGGATGACCAGCCCGGCGGCCCCCAGGACGGCGGCGTCCGCTCCGGTCTCCGACACCGCGAGCGGCGGCGGGACCCTGCGCATCTGCCCGAGCCGGGCGGAGAGCGTCGCCCTGACGTCCCCTTCCAGCCAGGGGAACAGGGGCGCGTACACGCCGCCCAGCACGATCATGCCGGGGTCGAGCAGGTGGACCGCCGAGGTGAGCGCGAGTCCGAGCGCCCGCCCGGCCTCCGCGCAGCCCGCCAGGGCCGTCCGGTCGCCGGCTTCCAGCAGCGCCACCAGGTCGGCCATGGACGCGGCGCCGCCGAGCAGGGCGTCCTGACCCGCGTACACCTCCAGGCAGCCGCGCCCGCCGCACCTGCAGGCGGGCCCGTCGGGCGTGACGACCACGTGGCCCAGCTCGCCGGCCAGGCCGTGCGTCCCGCGGAAGACGGAGCCGTCCACGACGAGCCCCGCGCCGATGCCGATCTCGCCGGACACGTAGAGGAAGTCCGGCTCCGCCGAGCCGAACCACAGCTCCCCCAGCGCGGCCAGGTTCGCCTCGTTCTCGACGGCGAGCGGCAGGTCGAGCAGGTCGGACACGCGCACGTCCCGCCAGCCGAGGTGGGGGGCGTTGCACAGCAGGCCGTCCTGTACGGGGCCGGGCACGGCGAGCGCGGCGCCGGCGATCCGCAGCCCTGAGCGCTCGGCCTCGGACGTGGCCGCGTCCGCGAGCTCGCGCAGCCGCCGCAGCGTGTCGTCCGGACGGGAGTTGCGGTTGTCGACCGGCAGGGTGCGGCGCAGCCGTACCGCGCGGGTGAGGTCCACGACGCAGACGGCCAGGTAGTCGACGTTGATCTCCAGGCCGAGCGTGGCCACCCGGTGGCCGCTCAGGCTGACCGCCACACCGGGCCTGCCGCGCTCGCCGTCGCGCACCGCCCCCGACTCGACCGCGACTCCGCTCTCCAGCAGGTCCGCCACCAGCGTGGACACGGTCGTCTTGGTCAACCCGGTCAGCTCGGCGAGCGCGGCCCTGGTGAGCGGCCCGCCCCGGTGCAGCTCCCCGAGCACGACGGCCAGGTTGCGGGCGCGCATGGAATCGTGCCGCACGCCCGTTGACGAGATCACGTCCACCTCCCAGGATTATGTGCAGATTATGGACTAAATGTGCGAGAAGGGGTCACTGCATGCCCACGTTCTCTCCCACGCCCGATGATCGCTTCACCTTCGGCCTGTGGACGGTCGGATGGCAGGCCCGAGATCCGTTCGGCGACGCCTCCCGCCCGCCGCTCGACCCGGTGGAGAGCGTCCACCGGCTGGCCGAGCTGGGCGCGTACGGCGTCACCTTCCACGACGACGACCTGCTCGCGGTCGAGCCCGACCGGGAGCGGGCGGTCGCGGCGTTCCGCAAGGCGCTCGCCGAGACCGGCATGAAGGTGCCGATGGCCACCACCAACCTCTTCACCCACCCGGTCTTCCGCGACGGCGCGTTCACCAGCAACGACCGCGACGTCCGCCGGTACGCGCTGCGCAAGGTGCGCCGCAACCTGGACCTGGCCGCCTCGCTGGGCGCGCGCACGTACGTGTGCTGGGGCGGGCGCGAGGGGGCGGAGTCGGACGCGGCCAAGGACGTCCGCTCGGCGCTCGACCGCTACAAGGAGGCGCTCGACCTGCTCTGCGCGTACGTCAAGGAGCAGGAGTACGACATCCGCTTCGCGATCGAGCCCAAGCCGAACGAGCCGCGCGGCGACATCCTGCTGCCGACGATCGGACACGCGCTGGCGTTCATCGACGAGCTGGAGCACCCGGAGATGGTGGGACTCAACCCCGAAGTCGGGCACGAGCAGATGGCCGGGCTGAACGTCGTGCACGGCATCGCCCAGGCGCTCTGGCACGGCAAGCTGTTCCACCTGGACCTCAACGGCCAGCACGGCCCCCGCTACGACCAGGACCTGGTGTTCGGCCACGGCGACGTGAAGAGCGCGTTCTTCCTGGTGGACCTGCTGGAGCACGGCGGCTACGAGGGCCCGAGGCACTTCGACTACAAGCCGCTGCGCACCGAGGACCCCGAGGACGTGTGGGTGTCGGCCGCCGCCAACATGCGCACCTACCTGATCCTGCGCGAGAAGGCGCGGGCGTTCCGGGCCGATCCCGAGGTGCGGGAGGCGCTGCGCGCCTCGCGCGTGGACGAGCTGGCGACCCCCACGCTGGCGCCCGGCGAGACCCTGGCCGACCTGTCGGACGACGGCTTCGACCCGGACGTGGCCGCCGAGCGCGGCTACCACTTCAGCCACCTCAACCAGCTCGCCCTGGAGCATCTGCTGGGCGTGCGAGGGGCGGCCTGATGACCGGCGTCCAGCTCTACACCGTCAGGGACCAGCTCGCCGCCGACCGCGACGGCACGCTGCGCAGGATCGCCGGCATCGGCTACGACTCGGTCGAGCCGTTCGACCCGATGGCCGACCCGGCGGGCTTCCGCCAGGTGGCCGACGACCTGGGGCTCAGCGTGTCGAGCACGCACGCGTACGCGCTGCTCGGCCAGGAGTCCGGCCCGGTCTTCGACGCCATCGCCACGATCGGCACCGACCTGGCGATCATCCCCGGCGGCATCGCGCACGAGGAGTTCACCACCCACGACGGCCTGTCGCGCACCGCCGACCTACTGAACGGCCTGGCCGAGCAGGCGGCGGAGCACGACGTGCGGATCGGCTACCACAACCACTGGTGGGAGATCGAGCCCAGGATCGACGGCAGGCACGCCCTGGAGGCGCTGGCGGACCTGCTGGCCCCCGAGGTGTTCCTGGAGGTCGACACCTACTGGGCGGCGGTCGGCGGCGCGGACGTGCCCGACCTGCTGCGCGGCCTCTCCTCCCGCACGCTGGCCCTGCACGTCAAGGACGGACCCGGCGTCAAGGACGCGCCGCACACGGCCGTGGGCGCGGGCGTCATGCCGGTGCGGGACATCCTCGCCGCCGCGCCCGGCGCGCTGCGGATCGTCGAACTCGACAGCTGCGAGGGGGATGTCTTCGCCGCCCTCGCCGACAGCCACGCCTATCTGGAGGCCTCTTGACCAGCGGACCGGTGGGCGTCGCCGTCGTCGGCGCCGGCGTGATCAGCGGCCAGTACCTGCGCAACCTCACCTCCTTCCCGGACGTCCGGGTGCTCGGCGTCGCGGACCTCGACGAGGACCGGGCCGCCGCCGTCGCGCGGGAGCACGGGGTGCCCGTCTCCGGCTCGCTCGACGCCGTCCTCGCGGTGCCCGAGGTGGAGATCGTCGTCAACCTCACCATCCCGGCGGCGCACGCGCAGGTGGCGCTCGCGACCCTGCGCGCGGGCAAGCACGTGTACGGCGAGAAGCCGCTGGCCCTGGACATGGATGAGGCCGCGAAGGTCCTCGCGGAGGCCGGCGACCGGGGGCTGCGCGTCGGCAACGCCCCCGACACCTTCCTCGGGGCGGGCATCCAGTCGGCCTTACACGCGCTGCGCTCCGGTCTGATCGGCGAACCCGTCGCGGTGTCGGCGGCCACGCAGGGCCTCGGCCCCGAGAGCTGGCATCCCAGCCCCGAGTTCCTCTACCAGCGCGGGGCCGGCCCGCTGTTCGACCTCGGCCCCTACTACCTGACCACGCTCGTCGCCCTGCTCGGGCCCGCCTCCCGGGTCGCGGCGGGGGTCCGTCGGGCCCGAGCGCACCGCGTCGTCGGCTCGGGGCCGAAGGCGGGGACGGCCTTCCCCGTCGAGGTGCCCACGCACGTCAACGCGCTGGTCGACTTCCCGGGCAGCGCGACGGCCGCGGCCACGTTCAGCTTCGACTCGTCCGTCAACCGGCGGATGATCGAGATCATCGGCACCGAGGGCGCGCTGTCGCTGCCGGACCCCAACACCTTCGACGGCCCGCTGCACGTGCGCGGCCCGCACGACGCCGACTGGCGGGAGCAGCCGCTCGCCGGCACCACCGCGGGGCGCGGGATCGGCGTCCTGGACCTGGCCAGGTCCCTGCGCGCGGGAACCCCGCACCGCGCGTCCGGCGAGCTCGCGCTGCACGTCCTGGAGCTGATGGCGGCCATCAGCGACTCGGGAGAGCAGGGCGAGTTCCAGCGTCTCCGCTCCACGGTCACCTCGCCCGACCCGCTCCCCGCGGACTGGGACCCGCACGCCGCCACCCTCTAGCGCATCACGTAGCCGCTCCTGCTGGAGCGGCCCGCGCCGTTGGTCGCGGCGACGGAGATCCACGCACCGCCCGCGTCGCCGAACGCGAAGGGCGCCCAGGCGTGACCGCCCCGCTGCTCCAGCGGGGCGGTCACGCTCTTCCCCTGGTACGTGACGCGCAGCGTGCCGCCCTTCAGGTTGTAGCCCTCGACCGCGATCCCGTCGCGCCCGTCCACGCTCTTCCTGGACGCGTCCACGATGATCGGCTCGTTCCATCCGGAGGCCAGGGTGTCGCTCAGGGAGGGCCTGGCGAAACCGTCCTGGCAGGTGAAGAACGGGTCCCAGCCGTAGGAGATGATCTTGGAGGTGAACGGGGCCGCGGCCGCGACCTGCCGGTCGATCCGGCCCTTGGCGGTGCGCCCCCTGAGCGGCAGCGGATCGGCCCGTCCGCACTCGCCGGCCACCTGGGTGGGCTCGAAGGACTCGACGTTCGCCCACAGCTCCACCCCCGGCAGGGGACGGCTCGCCGCCGCCGCGAAATAGTCGCGCGTGGGGCCGTAGTAGGCCTGCCTGTTGGTCACGTCCCCCACCATCGGGGCCAGCCTCGGGTCCACCCTCGCGTCGCTCTCGTCGGCTCCGTAGACCGGCGCCTTCCCCGTGCCGCGCCCGTCCTGCGCCGCGATCGCCATGGGCGCGCCCGCCCGCGTCGCCGCGATCTCCTCCAGCCCCCGCGCCACCTGCCCGGGCGGGAAGCCGTGCGTCCTGCGGGCGTCGAAGTAGGGGCTGACCAGGATCTTGCCGCCGGGCAGCGCGGCGGCGACGACCGCGTGCTGGGCGGTGTACAGGGCGAGCGTCGGGTCGGACCTGGGCCGGTCCTTCATGGCCAGCTCGAACGACTGGTACACCCCGCCGAACGCGGGTGAGGCCGCGTACCGCTGCCGGTAGTCGGACAGCACCCGCTCGGTGAGCCTGTCGAGCGCGGTCAGGTGGGCGAGATCGGGCAGCCACGGCCGGGCGATGTCCTGCGGCGCGGCGGGCAGGCCGGGGAACACCTTCATCCCCAGCGTCGCCGCCTCCGCCAGCAGGTTCCCGACGCCGTCGCCGTCCGTCGCGACCAGGACGAGGTCGTACGCACTGTCGTCGCAGGACCCGCCCAGCAGCAGGCGGTAGTAGACGCGCCCGCGGCTCTCGATCCGGCGGTCCAGCCCGGGGCAGCGTAACAGCACGGGCCCGAACAGCTCGTTCACCGCGTACCCGTAGACCTGGCGGATCGTCTTCCCCCGGACCGCGTCGCGGGCCGCCAGGTAGCACGGCCTGCCGCCGTCCACGCAGTCGGCGAAGTCGGGATCGACGCTCCCCTCCCTGAGCAGCCGTCCCGCGCCGTCGACCGCGCTCGGCACCAGCCGGGGTCCGAACGTGATCAGCGTGTCGCCGCCGATCCCGTGGATCGCCTCGACCGTCCGCCGGGTCACGCACCGGTCGGGACGCGGCACCAGCCAGTACCCCGTGATCGGGTAGGGGGTCGCCACCCGCGGGTCGGGAGGCGGGCACTCCCCGGGGGCGTACCGCGCCGACGCCCAGCTCTCCGGCACCACGATCCCGAGCACCGCCGCGACGGCCACCACCCAGCGCAGGACGCGACCGGCCCGCTGCCCAACCACCACGTATCCCCCCGCACCAGGACGCTGTGCCTCAATCCTGCCCTGTGTGCGGGTGTGCCTCTAGAACCACTGCTCCTTGTCGACGACGTTGACCAGGTCACGTCCCTCGGCGAAGCGGCGGGCGTTCTCCAGCAGGACCGCGAAGCGGCGCTCGTCCGCGTGCGGCCCCGACCCGGCGACGTGCGGGGTGAGCAGCACGTCGGTCCGCTGCCACAGCGGGTGCGACGCGGGCAGCGGCTCGGTCTCGAACACGTCCAGCGCGGCGCCCCTGAGCCGCCCGGCCTCCAGCGCGGCGACCAGGTCGTCCAGCCTCACGATGGCGCCGCGTCCCACATTCACCAGGTACGCGGACGGCTTGAGCAGCGCCAGCCGCCCGGCGTCCATCAACCCCTCGGTCTGCGGCGTGTGCGGGACGGTGAGGATCACCAGGTCCGCCTCGGGCAGCAGGTCGTCCAGCCGGTCGGCGGGGAGGATGCCGGGGCCAGTGCGGCGGGCGTCCACGCCGACCACCCGCGTCCCGAACGCCTCCAGCAGCCTGCGCACCTCCGCCCCGACCGCGCCCACCCCCACCACCAGCGCGGACGTCTCCGCCAGCGCCAGCACCGCGCCCGGGTCCCAGTCTGGTTCCCACCGCGCCGCCGCCTGGTCGCGCACGTACCGCGGCACGTTCCTGGCCAGCGCCAGCACGAGCGCCAGCGTGTGCGCCGCCACGTGGTCGGTGTACGTGTCGCGCATGTTGGTGACCTGGACGGGATGCTCGACCAGCCCTCGGTGGTAGAAGCCCGGAGGCGGGCCCGCCTGCGGCGCCTGGAGCCAGCGCAGCCGGCCCGCGTGCCGGAGCAGCTCGGCGGGCAGCGCGCCGTAGGCCGCGTCGGCCTCGCGCAGCGCGTCCGCGGCCTCCTCGGCGGTGTCCGGCCGCAGCACGCGCAGCCCCGGAACGGCCTGCGCCAGCCGTCCCGGCCACGAGGCGGTGGCGTCCTGCTGAGGCGGCAGCATCGCCAGGGTGAAAGTCATCTGTCCTCCATGCCCGTCGCGGCGGATCTCGCTCGCGCCCGCCTCCACGAGCCGGGCCACGCGGGCGGCGGAGCCCCTTCCACCACTCGGCCCGGGCCGGGAGGTAGGCCACCCGTTCCGGTAAGCGCTTACCGGTCCGAGGGTAGGGGAATCCGCCGCGAACGACCAGGGCGCTTCCAGGCGCTTCTCAGGCCGCCGAGCCCGCGATCCGGAACGGCACCTCGGCGATGTTCGACGTCACGCCGAGCTTGCGCAGGTCCTCGGCGTCGATGCGGCCGTCGCCGGTGAGGTCCTTCACCGTGTCAGGTGCGTCGTCGAGCACGCCGTTGCGGTTCAGGTCGCCCACGACCGCGACCGTGAGCACGCTACGGACGTCCTTTCCGAACAGCGGCTTGCCGACCAGCCACGAGTCCCACAGTTTCACCGCGTTGCCCGCCTTGTCCCGCTCGGCCACGCCCGTGACGTTGAACAGGTTGGCCAGGTTCGTGCCCGGTCCCGAGAAGCCGGTCGTCGTGGAGAGCAGCACCACCAGGCCGGGCAGCTTGTCGTCCTTGCCGGGGCCGAACGTCCCTGTCCCGCCCTGGGGGCCGGTGACCTGAGGCCCGCTCCACCCGGCCGCCTTGAGCCCGTCGCGGTAATCCACGGAGAGCTCCACCATCCAGGCGGCTCCTTCCACACCGGTCGCCGTATCGGCCTTCGGCGAGTGAACCTGCACGTGGGCGCGCCGCTCGGACCCGTTGCCCTGCTGGGCCAGCGCCGGCCCCGCGCTGGTGGCGGCGGCGGTCACGGCGAGTCCAAGCACCAGTGTCCCAACAACTGCTCGCATGACTGATCCCTTCTCTGTCGCTGATGACGAGGGGGTGTACGGAGGCGAGGCGGGTGGTGTTCAGGCGATGTCTGCTGCTGACTGGTGAACGACCAGCGGCCCTGCCCCGCCGGGTCATCGGCACGGATCTCCCTCAACTGCGCCGACTGATCCCCATACCGGATCGAGACCTTCGCCCGACCGTACGCTTCACGACGCTCCTGCAACGCCGCGTTGTACAACGCCCGATGATCATCCAGCATCGCCGCCAGCATGATCTGCTGCTTGACCGTGGGACGCAACAGGAACTTGAACGACCTACGCATCAACGCCCCCACCGTTGCCGGGGACACACTCGAACCAGGTCTCGATACAACCCTGCACGCTCGCCACGCTGGAGGATCCACTCCTCCAGCCGGGTTGTGACCCGGCCGCCCAGGACGCGGTGCTGGAACAGGGAGCACCACACCACGCGGTAGCCCAAGACGTACGCCGCACCGGGGGAAGTGCGCACCTGACGCGACACTCGATCACTATGAGATCCGCGCTCCTAGAAGCGCAGTGGTTTCTGAAGAAAGCCGAAATCCGCAGGTTAAGGCACACTCAGGCGCCAGAGCGCCTTCCCGCTCGGCATTCCCCGCTCCCGGAAGGAAGCGGGTACCCTGCCTTCCATTTGATGGATGAACGCCGCAGCGATTCGTTCCGTATGTCCATCGGAACGGCAGGAGGAGACGTGCGGCTGGATGACGAGGCCACCTTGCAGGCGGTCTATGACGACTACGGAGGCGAGCTGTTCGCCTTCGCCAGAAGGTCCCTGGGCGACACAGGGCTGGCCGAGGACGCGGTTCAGGAGACCTTCGTGCGGGCGTGGCGTAACGCGGGGCGATACGACCGCAAGCAGTCGTCTCCCCGGACGTGGTTGTTCGCGATCTGCAGGAACGTGGTGATCGACCTTTTGCGCGCGCGTTCCGTGCGACCGCAGCTCTCCGCCGTCCAGGAGACCGATGTGCCAGGGGACACCGACCTGGAGCAGTTGCTCCTCGGCATGCAGGTCGAAGAGGCGCTGCGGCGGCTGTCGCCCGAACAGCGGCACATTCTGGTGGAGGTGCACCTGCGAGACCGCGCTCCCGCCGAGGTCGCCGCCGAGTTGCGCATCCCCCCGGGTACGGTGCGCAGCAGGGTGTTCTACGCGCTCAAGGCGCTGCGCCTGGTACTGGAGGAGATGGGGTGGGACGGTGACTAGCTGCCGCGACTATCACTCTCTGCTGGGCATGCACGCGCTGGGACGCCTTCCGGATGCCGAGCTGGCAACCCTGCTCGCCCACACCGACGGCTGCCCCGGTTGCAGGGCCGAACTCGACTCCCTCGACCAGGTGGCCGGCGCCCTCGGTCACGCCAATCCCGACCGGGTCGCCTCTTCGCCCGCGCCGCCGCCGTGGCTGCGTGACAGCGTGGTGACCGCGGTCGGCGTCCAGCACCTGCGCCGACGCAGGCGCAGGCGCTTGCTGGCGTGGACCGGCGGGCTCGCGACCGCGGCGGCCTCGGCCGCCATCATCGCGACGGTGCTGGTGTCCGGTGCCGGAGGGCACACGGTGAGCTACGGGGCGCAGGGCATGCAGATTTCGGCCGAGCTGGACGCCCGCCAGTGGGGTACGGCCGTGAACCTGAAGGTCAGTGGCCTCGACAACGGTCAACGCTACCTGGTCTGGCTCGAACGAGGTGACGGCAGCCGGGTCCCCGCGGGCAGCTTCACCGCCAGAGGCATGGGATTGACCATGGAGCTTTCGGCGGCCGTTCAGGGGGACGACACGGTCGCCCTGGGTTTGAGTACCGTACCCGGCGGCCCGGCCGTCCTGCGCGCCCCGATCAGCCGCTGACGGGCCGGCCCCGCCGCTCGGGTGCGGCGGGGCCGTTCGGTCAGAATCCGGGGCGGTTGAGCGGGTCCTCGCTCAGTGGAAGAGGCTTCCGGCTCTGACCAGGTCCCACCGGGCCACCCGGGCTCCGAGTTGCGCGCCGGTCTCGTCGGAGAAGCGGAAGTGGATACCCGACCAGACGCGGCCGTTGACGTTGTCCGTGGTCAGCTGCCGCCACTCCGTATAGGTTCGCCGGGTTCCTTCCGGCCCGGTGATGGCGAACGGCGTCGTCTTCGGGCCGGCCAGTTCGTTGAGCACCTGTTCGGCGGCGCCCGCGTAGGTGGAGTGTCCGCCCGGGTACTCGGGATGCGGCGGGGTTGCGATCAGCGGCTCCCACGTCGTGTCGCCGCCCGCCCTGATCGCAGTGATCGGCCGCCAGCGGGTATAGGCGTATTTCGCGTCGAACACCGCGATCTGCGCATCCACCGTCACCGCATGGAAGACGGCGACCAGTTCGGCGCGCCTTGCAGGCGACTGCCCCGGCCGCGAGAGCGCCGCCCTCAGCGCCTGGGTGTAGCCGGACAGCGAGGCCTGGGACCAGAGTTTCGCGATCATGGTCTGCTCCGGCGTCCGGGCCGAAGCGTCCTTGACCCCGTACGTGCGTACCTCGTCGAGGTGCTTGAGGTATCGCGCCGAGTCGAGCGCCGGCGCGGGGCCGGGACGGAACCGGTCGGCCTGGCCGAGGAGGAACAGCTTGCCGCGCGCCTGCCCTGCCCCGACGGCGCTCTCCTCGCCGGGAGGGGTGGGGCGCCAGATCCCGGGCGCCGCGGGAGCGGGCGTGTACGCCGGGTTGACCGACGCGGGGTCGAGGCCGTCACCCGTCCGTTCCTCCAGGATTCTGCGGGCCTGCTCGCGCCCGGCCCGCACCCCCTTGTCCTTGGCGTTCCCGGCGGGGATGCGGGCGAGCGTGTCGGCCAGGGCCTGGTCGAGCGCCTCCGCTCGGCTGGGGACGAGCGCGATCAGCGCATCGTGCAATGCCTGCGCGAGCGCCGCCTCCTGGAAGTCGCGGGACGGATCGCCACGGCGCAGGGCGCGGCTCGCGGCGATCCAGCCGATGGCCCAGGCACGGCCGTTGGTGACCTGCGGGTTCTGCCGGGTCGAGGGCGGAACCGCCGACGTGTACACGTCGAACCATTCCAGGACCATATCAGTGCGCGCGGCGTGCGCGGGCCGGGCGGGCGTGGCCATCGTCAGGGCCGAGGTCACGATCATGACCCCGGCGAGGAGAGCTCCTCGTGGCATGGGGGTTCCCTTCTACGGGTCGTCGAGAGACGCAAGGGAATACGGATCCCAACCCATGCGCGTTGAGACCTGACCTGAACGCCTCCCAGCGCAAGGAGCGAAACCATGCACGTCGTCGTCACCAGGGGCACGGCAAGGTCGGGCGCGCAGCCACGCAGGCCCTGATCGCGGCCGGTCACGGGGTGACCGCGGTGGACCTCACCCGTCCCGTGTGAGAGCGGGTGAGATCTACGGAGGTCTCACCTTGTCATTGCCAACTCGGCCTATGACCTCGAAGACCACGGGCAGGGGTGACTGAACCGGGGAGCTTGACGGACGGCATTCACATCGGAGGGTGGAATGCGGATGCGACGCAACCTGAGCAGCCTCGCCGCAGCCGTGATTCTCGCCGTCGCCACCGCGGCGGGCGGCCTCGCCGGTAGCCCCTCGCCGCCATCGGCGCCAGAAGGGGCTCCGCTGCGTGACCCGCCGCAACTGGTGAGCCACCACGGACACCTGCGGACGCGGCTCGTCGTGGAACGGCGGCAGGTGGACGTGGCCGGCCGCAAGTTGTGGGCCCTGACCTACAACGGCCGGTACATGCCGCCCACGCTGCGGATCCGGCCGGGAGACCGGGTGGAGCTGGCGATGGAGAACCGGCTGGAGCCCTTCACGAACCTGCACGTGCACGGGCTGCACGTGTCGCCGAGGGGCCACTCCGACAACGTCCTCATCCACATCCACCCGCGTCAGACGTTCCACTACTCCTACCGTTTCCCGGACAACCTCCTCCCCGGCACCTACTGGTACCACTCACACGCGCACCCGATCTCGGGGCCGCAGGTCGCCGGAGGGATGTCGGGCGTCATCGTCGTCGAGGGGCTCAAGCGGTACCTGCCGCCGGGCCTGCGCGGCATCAAGGAGCACGTCATCGCCCTCAAGGACTTCCAGGTGCAGGGCGATGCGGTCAAGACCAAGGATCTGCACATCAGCGCGCCGACCAACCGGACGGTCAACGGCCAGCTGAACCCGGCCATCCACATCCGGCCAGGGGAGGTCCAGCTGTGGCGGCTGGCCAATGTCAGCGCCAACATCTACTACAAGGTCCACCTGCAGGGGCAGCCCTTCCAGGTCATCGCGCACGACGCCAACCCCGTCGACCGGATCTGGCCCGCCGACTCGCTCCTGCTCGCGGCCGGTGCCAGGTTCGACGTGCTCGTACGAGGCGGGCCGCCCGGCCGCACCCAGGTGCAGACGCTCCCGTACAGCACCGGGCCCGCCGGCAACACCTTCCCGCAGGCGACCCTGGCCACCCTGGTCTCCGAAGGCGCGCCGGTGCACCCGGAGGCCTTGCCCCCGACCTTCGCGCCGACGCAGGACCTGGGCCGCGCCACCGTCGCCGCCCGGCACACCATCGTGTTCTCCGAGAACACCGCCGGGACGAAGTACTACATCAACGGCAAACAGTTCGACATGAACCGGGTGGACATCCGGTCGAAGCTGAACACGGTCGAGGAGTGGACCGTCCGCAACGACAGCAACGAGGAGCACTCCTTCCATGTCCACACCAACGACTTCCAGCTGATGAGCATCAACGGCCGGCGGCATCAGGGCCACGGCTGGCAGGACACCGCGAGCGTGCTCCCCAAGGGGCAGATCGTGGTCCGGATCCGCTTCGCCGACTACACCGGAAAGACCGTCCTGCACTGCCACATCCTCAACCACGAGGACGCGGGCATGATGGCGATCCTTGAGATCGTCAAGTGACAGGGGGATCGCCATGAACGTGGGGCTCGGTCTGCCCATCGGTGACCCCGGCAAGCTGCGGTCCTGGGCCCGTCGTGCCGAGGACGGTCCTTTCACGACCCTGGCGCTGCTCGACCGTCTCGTGTACGACAACCCGGAGCCGCTGGTGACGCTGGCGGCCATCGCCGGGGCCACCTCGCGGATCCGGGTGATGACGGAGGTGCTCATCGTGCCCGTGCGCCAGACGGCCGTCCTGGCAAAGGAGGCCGCGACCCTCGATCGCGTCTCCGGCGGCCGCTTCACGCTCGGCATCGGAACGGGCGTGCGGGAGGACGACTTCCAGGCGGCACAGGCCGAGTACCGGGGGCGCGGCCGCCGTCTCGACGAGCAGATGACGGCCATGCGACGGGTCTGGTCAGGTGAGCCCTACAGCGAGGACATCGGCCCGATCGGGCCCGCACCCGCGCGTCCCGGAGGCCCCGAGGTGCTGTTCGGCGGATTCGTCCCGGCCACCGCCGACCGCGTGGCCCGATGGGGGGACGGGTTCCTGGGCGCGACGTTCTCCCCGGAGGAGATGGGCCGGTTCTTCCGCGGCGTCGAGAGAGCGTGGCAGGCGGCCGGACGTCCCGGCAGCCCCCGGCTGGTGGCCCAGGCCAACGCCGCGCTCGGCCCCGAGCCCGTCGTGGACGAGGCCCGGCGCGCCGTCCGCGCGTACTACGGCTTCGCCGACTACACGGACAACGTGGTCAACGGGATGCTGACCACGCCCGAGGCGGTCCGGCAGGCCGTGACCGCCTTCGGTGACGTCGGCGCCGACGAGGTGATGCTGTACTGCTGGTCCACCGACGTGGACCAGGTCGACCGCATCGCCTGCACCCTGCCCTGACGGCGACCTCGCAGCGGTCAGCGGGTGGCGGGAGGCAGGCCGGTGGCGGGGGTGGTGGCTGATGGCGGGTTCACGACAAGTCAGGACCTCGCCACATCCGTCACATAGACAACAGGAGATGACGACCATTAGGAAATCGGTAGTTTGCCTTACCGATTTCCTGGAGGTCGTCCATGCTGCATGGCTCGGGACGAGTCGGACGATGGCGGCGCGGGACGGCGGTGGCCGTCTCGGCGGCCCTGGCCGCCTCGGCGCTCGCGACGCCCGGCGTGGTCACGGGAAGCGGGGTGGCGTTCGCCGCCGCCTTACCGTCCGGGCCAGCGCCCGGCGGCGAGATCACGCTGATCACGGGTGACCAGGTGCAGGTCAGGGCCGTCGATGGCGGGCACAGGGCGGTGACGGTCACCCCCGCCCCGCGTGCGGACGGCTCGGTGCCGACCTTCCAGGTGCTGGAGACGGGCGGCGACCTGACCGTCATCCCGGACGACGTCGCGTCCCTCGTGCCGACGCGCCTGGACGACGCCCTGTTCAACGTGACGGACCTGGCCGAGGAGGGCTACGGGACGGCGATCCCGCTCATCCTCACCTACACGAAGAACGCGAAGAACGCGACGAAGGCCGCGATCCCGTCCGTCAAGCAGGTGCGCTCGCTGGAGAGCATCGACGGGGCCGGGGTGACGGTCCAGTCCGGGGAGGCGGCCCGGTTCGGCGCCGAACTGGCCCGGCTCGCCGCCCCTGGGGCCACGACCCGCGCGGCGGGACCGCTGGCCGGCGTGTCGAAGATCTGGCTCGACCGCAAGGTGGAGCCGGTGCTGGAGAACAGCGTCCCGCAGATCGGCGCGCCCGAGGCGTGGGCCGCCGGGTTCGACGGCACCGGCACGACCGTGGCCGTCCTCGACACCGGCGTCGACGCCGCGCACCCCGACCTGGCGGGGAAGGTCACCGGCCGACGCGACTTCACCGGCGAGAACGCGACCGGCGACCCCCACGGCCACGGCACCCACGTGGCCAGCACGATCGCCGGGTCGGGCGCCGCGTCCGACGGCCGCCGCAAGGGCGTGGCGCCCGGCGCCAGGCTGGTCAGCGGCAGAGTTCTCGGCGGCGACGGCTACGGCCAGCTGTCCTGGATCATCGACGGCATGGAGTGGGCGGCGGGCGAGCAGCACGCCGACATCGTCAACATGAGCCTCGGCAGCCGCGACGCCGGCGGGCCGCTCACCTCGGCCGTCTCCCGGCTCTCCCAGCAGTACGGCACCCTGTTCGTGGTGGCGGCGGGCAACGACGGCTGCGACAGCTGCGTCGGCGCCCCCGGCGACGCCCCCGAGGCGCTGACCGTCGGCGCCGTCGACCGCGAGGACAAGCTGGCCCCGTTCTCCAGCAGGGGCCCGATCGCCGCCGACCTGTCCGTCAAGCCGGACGTGACCGCGCCGGGCGTGCAGATCACGGCCGCCAGGTCGGGCGGCGGCATCGCCGACCCGTACGTCACGATGTCGGGCACCTCGATGGCCACCCCGCACGTCGCGGGCGCGGCCGCGCTGCTGCGGCAGGCCCGTCCCGGAATCACGGGGGCCGAGCTGAAGTCGCTGCTGATGGAGACCGCCAAGCCCACCCAGGGCACGCCGGTCGACTCGCAGGGGACCGGCAGGATCGACGTCGCCGCGGCGCTCAAGGGCCAGGTCGTGGCGACGCCGAGCGTGGTGAACCTCGGCAGGCTCGCCGAGGGCGCGGGCAAGAGCGCCGCGGTGACGTACCGCAACCTCGGCCAGACCCCCGTCGAGCTGGACCTGTCGAGCGGCGGCGGGTTCACGGTGGAGCCGGCGAAGGTCACCGTCCCCGCGTCCGGCTCGGCCGAGGTGAAGGTCACGCTCGACGGCGCCCAGCCCGGCCTGCTGCGCGGGGAGCTGAAGGCGAGCGTCGCGGGCGGCACAGCCGTGCGCACCTTGCTGACCGGCAGCGTCGAGCAGCAGCGCGTCGAGCTGCGGGTACGCGGCATCGCCAGGGACGGCCGCACCGCCCGCGGCGGGTTCACCGTGCTGAACCTGGACGAGGGCACGCTGGTCGGCCGCCTGCTCCCCGGTGACCCGTCGCAGCCGTGCACCGACCAGAAGTACGGCACCGGCACCTGCCTGCTCGTCAAGCCCGGCAGCTACTCGGTGCTCGGCCACATCTTCACCATGCCCGCCACCCAGGACAGCACCGCGAGCGGCAAGCCGCTGCACGAGAGCCTCGTCGGCGACCCGGAGATGAAGATCACCGAGAACACCGAGGTCGTCCTGGACGCCCGCAAGGCCGTCGAGGTCCAGGTCGAGACCCCCGACCACAGGACCAAACGGAACATGGGCGCCGCGGCGCAGCTCATGTGGTACCGCTCGGCCGGGCAGGGCACCGCGCTGCGCGGAGGCACCTACATCTCGCCCGGCGCGCAGGTCGAGGAGCGGCTGTTCGTCCAGCCGACCAGGAAGGTCACCAAGGGGACGTTCACCGTCGGCACCCGCTGGCGGCTGGAGGCCCCGGCGATCGCCTTCACCGCCCCCGGCGTCGAGCTGAACCCCGACTACTACGACCCGGTCTCGTTCAGCGACTTCGCCACGGAGTACCCGCGCCTGGACGGCACCCACCTGCTCCTCGCGGTGGACGCCGGCAGGGGCTCGGCCGACGAGATCAAGGCCCGCGACCTGCGCGGCAAGCTGGCCGTCATCCGCCGCACGCCCGGCGTGCCGGTCTCCACGCAGTCCAACGCCGCCGCCGCGGCAGGGGCCAGGATGGTCGCGATCTACAGCGACCAGCCCGGCTGGGACGTCACCTCCGGCGGCAGCGGCGTCAAGCTCGCCGTCCCGACCGTGCGGCTCACCCACGAGGAGGGGCTGAAGCTGGTCGAGCGGCTCAGGCGGCTGCCCGTGCCCGTCGTGGCCAAGGGCGTCGTCGCCAGCCCGTACGCCTACGACCTGTACCTGCGTGAGAAGGGCCAGGTGCCGGACGAGCTCAGGTACGTCGTCAGGGACCGGTCGCTGGCCAGGATCGAGACCGGCTACCGCAGCCAGCTCGCCGACGACGTGACGGTGAACGAGGCCCGGTTCGTCTTCGAGCCGTGGGACACCTCCTCGATCTCGACCAACCGTCCGATGGCCAAGGCGCCGCGCACCCGCGTCGACTACGTCACCCCCGACCCCGACCTGCGGTGGGCCACGTCGGCCGGCAGCCCGGAGCGCGCCTACAACAACATGTGGCCGCACGAGGAGACCCCGCGCATCGCCCTCAACGCGCCGGAATTCCGCGGCTACGAGGCGGGCGAGAGGCTCAGCCGGTCGTGGTTCAGGCAGCCGCTGCTGCCCGGGACCAACCCGCGCAACCCGCTGCGCAGGGAGGGCGACAAGCTGCGGATCTCGATGCAGGGGTTCGTGGACGCCGACCGCAACTACGGCGAAACCTACACCAACCAGTTCGCGCACGGCATGAAGACCGACTTCCGCCTCTACCGGGACGACACGCTGATCCAGCAGACGACCCACCTCCCGTCGGGGACCGTGTCGGTGCCGCCGGAGAAGGCGTCCTACCGGATCGAGTACGACCTGGCGAACGAGGCCACCTGGGCGGAGATGTCCACGCGCAACAAGGCCGTGTGGACGTTCGGCTCCCAGCACGCCGACTCGCCCACCACGGTGATCCCGCTGCTGATGGCCGCCTTCGACGCCCCGGTGGACCTGGAGAACCACGCGAGCTCGCGCAGGCTCGGCGTGTCGCTCTACCACCAGGACGGCTCCGAGCAGAGCGCCGTGAAGGAGGTCTCCCTGGAGGTCTCCTACGACGACGGCGCCACCTGGCAGGCGGCCCGTCTGCGGGCGAAGGGCGTGGGCGGCTACGAGACCACCCTGGACCGGCCCACGTCCGGCTTCGTCTCGCTGCGTCTCAAGGCCGCCGACGTCGACGGCAACACCGTGTCGCAGGAGGTGATCCGCGCCTACGCGCTGCGCTGACCCCCGAAACGGCCCCGCCCCCACGTCCTGCCGCGTGAGGGCGGGGCCTCTCGCTAGGAGCCGCCCAGCATCCGGGCGGCGATCCCCCGGATGACCACCCGCCGGATCTTGCCCGTGGCGGTCTTCGGCAGCCCCTCAAGCACCAGCACCTCCCGGGGACGCTTGAACGAGGCCAGTCCCTCACGGCAGAAGGCGACGAGCTCCCCGGCGTCGACCGTCGCGCCCGCGGCGGGCACCACGCACGCCACCGGCTTCTCCAGGCCGTCCGCGTCGGTGAAGGCGACGACCGCGCACTCGGCGACCGAGGCGTGCTCCAGCAGCCGGGCCTCCACCTCCATGGGCGACACCCAGATGCCGCTCGCCTTGATCATGTCGTTGGACCGGCCCAGGCAGGTGAAGTAGCCGTCCCGGGAGCGGACGTAGGTGTCACCGGTACGCAGCCACTCCCCCTGGAACACCTGGCGGGTGGTGGCCGTGCGGCACCAGTAGCCGGTCGCGATCGAGTCACCCCTGACGTACAGGTCGCCGGGGTCGCCGTCCTTGACGGGCGCGCCCTCCGTGTCCAGCAGTCTGGCCTCGTAGCCGGGCACCTCCGTGCCGGACGTGCCCGGCCGCACCCGCCCCGGACGGTTGGAGATGAAGATGTGCAGGGCCTCCGTCGAACCGATGCCGTCGATGACGTCCACGCCGTGGCGGGCGGTGAAACGCCGGTAGATCTCGGGCGGCAGGGCCTCACCGGCCGAGACCGCGAGCCGCACGGACGCGAACGTGTCCGCGGGGAGGTCGGCGGCGAGCAGCGCGGCGAAGAACGTCGGCGCGGCGAAGAACAGGGTGGGCCGCTCCGCCCGCACCCGCTCCGCGACCCCGGCCGGGGTGGGCCTGGACGGCTCCAGGACGGTGGCGCCGCCCACGGACAGCGGGAAGAACAGCGAGTTGCCGATGCCGTAGGCGAAGAACAGCTTGGCGACGGAGAAGCACCGGTCGCCGGACGTGATGCCGAGGACCTGGCGGGCGTAGGTCTCGCAGACGACCCTGATGCCGCCGTGCCGGTGCATGGCCGCCTTGGGGGCACCGGTGGTGCCCGAGGTGTACAGCCAGAGCGCGGGCGAGTCGGCCCAGGTCGGGTAGGCCCCCTCCGCGCCGGACGCCCGCCCTGCGGCGAGGACGTCCGTCCAGGCCAGAACCTCCACACCGGCGACCGGCTCGTGGCTGCCCTGCTCGTGGCTGCCCGGCTTGTGGTCGCCTGCCAGGATCAGGGTGGTGACCTCCGGCGCTCGGCCGAGCGCGATGCTGACGGCGTCCGCGAACTCGGGGGTGGCGACCACCGTCCTGGCGCGGGCGTCGCGGAAGAGCGCCCCCAGCTCGGCGCCGGTGTACATGGTGGAGACCGGCACGGCCACCGCGCCCATCCGCATCACGGCGAGGATGGTGGCGAGCGTCTCCGGCCGGTCGGACATGACCATCAGGACGCGCTCCTCGGGCCTGATCCCGTGGATCCTGAGCCCGGCGGCGAGCTCCGCGACGAGTCCGGCCAGTTCGGCGTAGCTGAGGGTCCCTGACGGTCCGGTGACGGCGGTGCGATCACCTAGGCCGGCCTCGACCTGGCGGTCGACGAGATAGACGCTGGCGTTGAACGACTCGGGGGTGTCGGGCATGGCCGTCCCTTATCTGCCGACGGGTGCATCCTAGGCAAATCCTCTACACAGAATTTATGCAGCGTCAATGACCTGTAGCATTCATGGAATACTTGCCGGTAGAAGCCACGAGAGGAGACCCCGCCGGTCATGCCCCGCGAGCCCGTCCAGCCGTCCTACTCCCGCCGCCACCAGGCCGGGTCGGGGAGCGCCAGGTCGCTGCTGCTCACCGTCCTCGGCGAGTACGTGCTGCCGGACGGCGAGCCGGCGTGGACGTCGACGCTGCTGCACGTCCTCGGCGGCCTGGGCGTGGAGGAGAAGTCGACCCGGCAGGCGCTGGCCAGGATGGCGGCCGACGGCTGGATCGTCGCCGAACGGTCGGGGCGCCGGGTCCGCTGGTCACTGACGCGTCCCGGGCGCGTCCTGCTCACCGAGGGGGCCGAGCGCATCTACTCCTTCGGCCGCGACCGCGACTCCTGGGACGGCCGGTGGGTGGTGCTCGTCGTCACCGTCCCGGAGAGCAGGCGCGAACTGCGCCACCAGCTGCGCACCCGGTTGACGTGGGCGGGCTTCGGCAGCCCCGCGCCCGGCGTGTGGGTGAGCCCGCACACCTCGCGCGAGGACGAGGCCAAGCAGGTCGTGACCGAGCTGGGCCTGGACGTGGGCGCCCTGTCCTTCAACGGCCCGTACGGCGGCATCGGCTCCGAGCGCACCCTGGTGGAGCAGGCCTGGCACCTGGACGAGCTGGCCGCCGACTACGAGGGCTTCATCCAGGAGTTCGCGGGGCTGCGTCCGGAACCGGGCGACGCCACGCTGCTCGCCCAGATCCGCCTGGTGCACGAGTGGCGGCGCTTCCCCATGCTGGACCCGCAGCTGCCGCTGGACCTGCTGCCGCCCGGCTGGATCGGCGTCCGCGCGGCCAACGTCTTCGCCGACCTGCACCACGCCTGGCACGAACCCGCCCAACGCCACTGGCGCACCCTGTCTCCGCCCGCGACAGAGCCTGTAAGTCACGCCGACGCCCAGTCCGCATAGCACGTTCCACGATTCCCCCATGTAGCGTCAACAACTTGTAGCATGACCCTCGTGAACGGCACCCTGCGAATCGAAGCGGCGCCAGGCCGCCTGCTGGTCCGGCTCGACCGGCCACACGTGCGCAACGCGATCGACGCCGCCATGGTGGCCGACCTGCACGAGGTCTGCGCCGACCTGGAACGCGACCCCCGCGTGCTGGTGCTCACCGGCGCGCCGGGCGTGTTCGCGGCCGGCGCCGACCTCCGAGAGCTGCGGGAACGCGGCCGGGAGGACGCGCTCGCGGGCATCAACAGCGGCCTGTTCGACCGCGTCGCCCGGCTCCCGCTGCCGACCATCGCCGCCGTCGACGGCCCCGCGCTCGGTGGCGGAGCCGAGCTCGCCTACGCCTGCGACTTCCGCCTCGCGACCCCGCGTGCCCGCTTCGGCAACCCGGAGACAGGTCTCGGCATCATGGCCGCGGCGGGAGCCTGCTGGCGGCTGCGCGAACTCGTGGGCGAACCGCTGGCCAAGGAGGTCCTGCTGGCGGGCCGCGTCCTGTCGGCCGCCGAAGCCGCCGAGGTGCGGCTGGTCAACGAACTGGTGCCGGAGGAGGACCTGTTGGACGCCGCCGCCAGGTGGGCCGACCGCATCCTCACCGGCGCGCCCCTCGCGCTACGCCTGACCAAACTGGCCCTGGCGGCCCCGCCGGGCGCGCACCCGCGCTTCGACGACGTCGCCCAGGCCGTCCTCTTCGAAACCGACGAGAAACGCCAGCGCATGACCGCCTTCCTCAACCGCCCCAAACGTTCCGATCGCTGAGGCCGCCCGGGGACGTAGGGCATGGCCCCACGCAGTGGCCGCGCTTCGCGCGAAGGTGTTCGGAGCCGCACTTCCAGCAGGCCGCTCAGGCCGGACCGTGACCCGCTGGCGAAGCCTGGTCGAGCAGGTCGCGGATGGCGTGGAGGACAGCATCCGGGCGGTCCACGTGCATCCAATTGTGCCCGGCGTCGTCGAGCACGCGGTGTTCACCGCGTGGCGCCGCCTGGGCGAGTTCGGCGTGCAGCGCGAGTTTGACATCGTTGATCTCGCGCTCGAGTTCTTCGGGCACCTGCGCCGCGCGGGCAGGATCGTCCCCCATCGCGGAGAGGACGATCAGGGGCACGTCAGGCGCCTGTCCTGCGCGACGGAGTTCGTCGCCGACCTCATCGAGGTTCTCCATCTCCCGCATGCCGGTCCGCCAGTGGGTGAGATGGTGCTCGATGAGCGGCTCGCGCACCGCCTCGGGCCACCGCGCCAGCTTCTGCTCGAACAGACCGCGAAAGAGCTCGATGATCTCCTCGGTCGGCTCCGGCATGGGCTGGTTCTTCAGGTGTTCCTGCATCTCGAGCACCTGCTGGGGCATGCGGGTGGTGTTGTCCTCGTGGTAGGGGTCGAGGAGGAGCAGGCCGGCCACCTCCTCAGGGAAGCGCTGGGCGTAATGGCGGGCGTAGACCCCGGCCAGGGAGTGGCCGACCAACAGGTAGGGGGCGGGCACGCCGGCGGCGCGCAGCAAGCTCCGGAGCTCGTCGGTGACCTCGGCGGCGCTGCGGGGCAGCTCGGCGTGATCGCTCCAGCCCGTTCCCGCCCGGTCGTAGAGCACGCTTGTGGCGACCTCGGCAACGAGATCATGGACGTTCAGGAAGTCCAGGCCGACCACACCGGCTCCGGGCAGGAACACCACGGCCGGGCCTCCAGTACCCGAGCGGTGCAGCAGTAGCCGACGCCCCTCGACGTCATAGAGCTCCCCAAGCGGCGGCGCGGCAACAGGCGTCACGGTTTTCTCCCAGCACTCAGCAATAGTCCCAACTTTGGGAACAGTACCAGATGTGGGATCATTGAGCGTGGACTCGGTCAACCTGCTCCTGCACCCGCTGCGGCTCCGTATCGTGCACGCCATGTCCGGCAGGAGAACGCTCACGCCCACGCAGTTGTCCGCTCGGCTACCCGACGTTTCGCGGACCAGCCTCTACCGCCATGTCGGCCTGCTGGCCGACGCAGGCGTCCTGACGGTGGACGGCGAACAGCGGGTACGCGGAGTTGTGGAACGCAGCTACCGGCTGAACTGGGAGCGGGCCGCGATCGACGCCGACATGGCTGCGTCGATGTCGCCGGAGGACCACCGTCGAGGGTTCCTCGCGGCCATGGCGGCCCTGCTCGCCGAGTTCAACGCCTATCTCGATCGAGACGACGCCGACCCGGTCGCCGACTCCGTGGGGTACCGACAGCTCACGCTCTGGCTCAGCAAGGACGAGCTCACCGAGATCATCGATCAGCTGCGCGAGATACTCCTATCCCATGCGAACAACCAGCCCACGCCGGATCGCTCGCCTCACCTGCTCAGCCCGATCGTGTTCCCCACCGAACAGCCTTTCCCGACCACAGCCGGTAACGAGAACGCCAGATGACGATCTCGAACCAGCCGAACGGGCCGCCGGACCGAACGAAGCGCAGGCGCCGTTGAACTGCGGCGAGCGCCTGGTTCGACCGCCGGAGCAGCGTGCCCGAGTGGGCTCGCACGGCCCCCGAAGTGGCCTGGCCCCGTGGCCGAGAAGGGCCAGGCCGGCTTCCGCACGGTACGTGACCGCCGGACGCCGTTACACGGGCAGGAGGCCGAGCAGGTGCGCCGTGGCGGTGAGAAGTGCGGCCAGGGACGTGATGACGGCGGCGATCGTCGTCGGCGCGACAGCGGAGAGTCGCCGGATCGCGTAGTAGGTCAGCCACAGAACGGCGATGATGACGGACGCGGCGTACAGAAGAGGCAGCTGGGACATTGATTTGCCCCCTTTCAGACGCGGGGAGGGCCCCCATTTGACTGCTTCGCGGAGCTATATCGACAATGTCCGTATTGCGACGGTTGGTAAGTGCCCGACTACAGATTGTCGATGCAAGAACTGTACGCCTGAAGATCCAGGCGAGTGCGTCACCACACGAGACGAAATCCGAGAAGTTCCCTGGAGCCACCTTTTGATTACTCTGCGCATTCGGTCACGAGCAGAGGGTATTGTCGAAGACCGGCGCTGACTCTTCGCGGAGCTCTTTGCCCTGCGGTGACGGCGGCCGGGGTGGTATCCGGCCCCTCACCCTCTGTTACATACTCTCCAGTCGCGGAACCTGAGCGTCGAACGCCACGACGACTCGGCCCTCTGGCTGCCTGTCAGCGTCTGAGCCGTGTTCGTTGGCTACGGTCGAGGCCATCGCCGCGAGGCGGCGGGCGAGCCGGGCGACCGCCTCCCGCAGCTCCGGAGGCTCCAGCACCTCCGCCTCGAAGCCCAGCCGGGCCACGTGCACGGCGAGCCAGTCCAGGTCCTCCCCGCCGACGACGAGCACACACCATCCGTCGCGATCGTCCTCGACGCGCCCCACCTGGGGCGGCACCAGCTCCCGCACCCGGTCAGACTGGGCGTGCACCCGCACCCGGGCGAGATACCGGTACGGCGCCTCGGTCACGGACCGCTGCACGTAGGCGACCGGGTCCGGATGCTCCCGCGCCCGGAAGCGCCAGGTCGTCGCCACCACATCGCGCATCCGGTCCAGCCGGAAGGTGCGCCAGTCGTCGCGGTCGACGTCCCAGGCCATCAGGTACCAGCGGCGGCCGGTGGCGACCATCCGCACCGGCTCGACCGTGCGCTCGCGCTCCCCGCCGTCGCGGCCGGCGTACCGGAAGCACACCCGCACGGCGTCGCGACAGGCCCGCGCGAGCGTCACCAGCAGCTCCGGGTCGATCTCGATCCCGGGGCCGACCAGGGTCTCGGTGGCGCCGTGCACCGCCCGCACCTCGGCGCGCAGCCGGGGCGGCATCACCTGGTCGAGCTTCGCGAGCGCCCGCAGTGCCGCCTCGCCCGCCCCGGCGACCGTGCCCCCCGACGCCAGCCGCAGGGACACCGCCGTCGCGATCGCCTCCTCGTCGTCGAGGAGCAGCGGCGGCAGCCGGGTGCCCGCGCCGAGCTGGTAGCCGCCGCCGACGCCCGCCGTCGCGTGCACGGGGTAGCCGAGCGCGCGCAGCCGCTCCACGTCGCGGCGCACCGAGCGGTCGGTGACCCGCAGTTCGGCGGCGAGCTCGGCGGCGGTCCAGGACGGCCTGTGCTGCAGCAGCGCCAGCAGCCGCAGCACCCGCTCGGTCGTCGCCTCGACGGTCATGCGCTCATCGTTCCACAGATCTAGGAACGACTCTGTCCGCTATATGCGGGAGGGTAGCGACCGTGACCAACCAGACCTTGCTCCACATCAACCGTGAGCTGATCCACCATCTGGCCGAGGTGTGCCTGCTCCGCGACATCCACCTGCACACCCACCAGCAGACCCGGCGGGAGGCGAGCTGACATGGCCCGCGACGTCCAGATCACCTTCGACTGCGCCGACCCGGCCGGGTTGGCGATGTTCTGGGCCGAGGCCCTCGGCTACCAGCTGCAGGACCCGCCCAACGGCTTCGAGTCGTGGGAGCAGGCCCTGGAGGCGGTGGGCGTGCCGCCCGAGAGCCGCAACGACGCCTCGGCGGTGGTCGACCCCGAGGGCTCCGGGCCGCGGCTGTTCTTCCAGCGGGTGCCGGAGCGCAAGCAGGCCAAGAACCGCGTGCACCTCGATGTGCGGGCCGCCCCCGGGCTCAACGGCGACGCGCGGATGGCGGCCCTGGAAGCGGAGGCCGAGCGGCTCGTCTCCCACGGCGCCACCCGGCTCCAGCGCCACGAGCCCGCTCCCCCGCTCGGCGCCGGTCACATCGTGATGGCCGACCCCGAGGGCAACGAGTTCTGCCTCGACTGATCAGCCGCACGGCGCGTCTGAGCACTCGCGCGCCCTCTGACGGCACCGTCGGATATCGGAACTGTCCGAATGGGTCGCCAGAGCACCGTGATGGACCGTGATCAATCCTGGTGCGGCGCTGCTGTCGGGTGGGTTACCTTCGCGTGATGGCAGACGAGGCGCGGGCTTATCGCTATGTCGGTCCAGCCGAGATACTGGCGGCGATGCGGCACGCCCCTGCTGGCCAAGTGATCAGGACGACGGAAGACCTCATTGCCTGGTTGGGGGTCGTCGGCCAAGACGAGTTGGCGAACCCGTTCACGTTCGTCGTTGACGTGCAGGGGGACCTTCGGCTGGCGCCGCGGCGTAGCGAACATGTGGCGTGCGCAGGCGGCGGTGTGGTGTTGAGCGCGGGTGAGATCGCCTTAGCGCAAGGGCCTGGTGGTTGGGAGGTTGCTGAGGTCAGCAACCAATCGACGGGTTACTGTCCGGAGGCAGGTTCCTGGCCTGCGGTCGAGGAAGCGCTTGATCGGGTTGGGGTGGCTCATCCTGGCCGGTTCACCGACGAGTTCGTCTTCCGCCGCTGCCCTGAGTGCGGCGAGCGCAACGTGGTCAAGGACGGCTCCTTCGTGTGCGCCGTCTGCGACGGGGATCTCCCGGCCACCTGGAACTTCGACGTGCCGGCAGAGGGCTACTGATCGCCATCCAGGTCGTGTTCGGGATCAAGAGCCCTGCAGGCGGCGGTGAGGTCTCCCGTGGCGATCAGATCGGCAACGGCGTCGACCATCGCCGGGATCCCCGGCCGACGCGTGATGATCAGGTCTGTGGTCCAAAAGTAGGCGCCGCTGCTGCATTCGCCGGTGTCGCGGTGGCGGTCCATGACCTGCTGGACCGCATCGAGGGTCATGAAGGACGCGTAGTGGCGCGAGCCGTTCGGAAGAGTGATCGTGGCGTCGGCCTCGGGGGTGTCTTCCGGGGCGTGTCCTTCCCAGCGTGGAATGGTCAGAGTGAACCCGTCGGCTCTGACCTGGTAGAACGGCCCGTTGATTTCGATCATAAGCACATTCTTCCGCTGGGATGGTGTGACGCGGTCATGAAGGGGTCGTGCGGCGGCTGAGGTCGGCGGCGTAGGTCATCCAGTCGCCTGCGGATGCTTGTTGCCAGGCGACGGCGACCTTGATGTGGATGCCGAGCATGCGGGCGAGGATGGCGGCGGGGATCTCGGTGGCGAGGCCGAACAGGGCCGTGGAGCGGTCGCGGCCGGCGTGGATGCCGATTTTCTTGAGTCGTTGGCCGAGGTAGTCGGGGCTGAGGGGGTGGCCGTGTCGGCGGCCGGGAAACAGCCAGGGCGTGTCGGCGGTCTTGTTGAGGATGGTGTTGCCTCGACGGGTCTCGACCAGTTCGAGGACGAGGTCGGCGAGCGGTTCGGGGAGGACGACTGGTGAGGTGCCGAGCAGGAGCTCGACGTGGTTCCCGTGGGCGTTGACGTGCTCGGTGGTGAGGCGGCTGATCGCGCTGAGGTTCTGTGCGTAGAGCAGTAGGAGGAGACCGACGACCCGGTCGGAGGTCTTGAGGTTGGTGTCCTGGAGGAGCCGTCGGGCGTCGTCCCAGCGTTTCTCGCTGTCGAGGAGGCCGGTCGGTCCCTGCCAGCGGACTGCGGGGAAGGTGAGGTGGTGGGCGTGCCGGTGGCCGAGGGCCCAGCGGACGAAGTGCCCGGTCTCGTGCCGGTAGCTGACGTCGTCGGTCGCCCATCGGTCGAGGTCGGCCTGGGTGCAGGTCGCCAGGGTGAGGCCGGTGCCGCTCAACCAGTCGAGGAGGTTAGCCGCGGCCGTGACGTGGGAGCGGACGTTGAGGCATTGCAGGTGGGTGGCGCGGGCTCCGTTGAGCCGTCGACGCAGCCGCCGCAGATGGTGCCAGACCGCGTAGGCGTGCAGGATCTTGCGTTCGTTGGGGTCGGTGCGGGCGGCGAGCGTGGTGGCCGTCCATCGTTCCAGCCCGACGAGCCGTTCGTCGCGTTCCGGCAGCGATCCACTGGCCACGAGAACGCTGCGTAGGTGGTCAAGCGTCTTGCTGGACGGCAGCTCGTCGAGCGTGTCGTGGGAGATCTTTCGCGAGTCACGGCCGATCCCGGTGAGGAGCTCCCGGACCTGGGGGCGTCTCAGCCAAGCCATGGCGACGTCGGGCCGCTCGACCTTGGTCAGCGCTCGCTCCAGAGACACCAGATCGTCTGCGATGCGACCGCCCTCGTCCGCGAGGAGGGTCCGGATGTCCTGGCCGAGGAGGCAGCGCTGGCAAGGCCGGACGCTGAGAACCCAGGTTGTCTCGCAGATCGGGCATCGATCCCAGAAGTCGGGGTCGGGGTTGACGCATCTCGCGCACAGGGGTTGATCGAGCGTACCGCCGCGAAGCTGGGCGGTGGTGTCGCAACCGCTGCATCGCATCCACCGGTGCTGGCAATTCTCGCACCACGGCTGGCCGGTGGCGCGGGAGATCTCGCAGTGCGCCTCACGGCCGCAGATCCCGCAGGTCATGATCGGTCGAGGGCGGCAGTTCTGGCAGAACGGGCCGGCGACGGTGCGGGCCGCGACGCGGCGGCGCTGCCCGCAGCCGGAGCAGTCCTCAAGGTTGATCGGGTCGTTGACCAGGCAGTTGGGGCACAGGGGTCCACCGTCGGCGTCTCGGGCCGCGGGTTCCCGGACGCCGCCGCAGCGTGAACACGGAACGGCTCTGGTCTTGGCGAAGCAGTTCCGGCAGATCCGCTGCCCATCGAGCTGTTTGGAGAGTGCGACGACCCGCTGGCAGCGCGGGCATGACGGCGGAAGGACCTTCGTCGCCCCGGCTTTGATTAGCTCGTCGATGAACCGCAGCACCGCGGGCGCCGGGGCGAGGGAGCCTGCTCCGGTGAGGAGCTCGGGGTTGTCCAGGACGGCCCAGGCCAGGCGCCTCTGTCCGGCGGGGCGGACGGTAGCCCGTTCGAGAGCATCGAGCACGATCCGGTCGTTGAGGGCGGACTCGAGTTCGGCGACCAGGAGGGTGAGCAGCCGCACCGGGTCGCCGTCGAGGTCGGGGCAGTGCTCGCAGCGCGGGCGGCCGTGTCGGTCCCGGGTGCAGACCCGTCGTTCCTCCCCGCACTTGGCGCAGGTCTCGGGCTTGTCCCGGCAAGGCGAGCAGATCACGCACCCCTTCCGGCTGATCAAGTACGAGACAGTCCGGCCGCATTCGCCGCAGCAGGGCGCCGCGACGGCTGTCGCGCCCGCGGCGCGCAAGCCCAGCAGCAACTGGCCTACCGACCACGGAACGGGAGGCCCGCCGCCGGTGAGCAGCGTCGGATCGGTCAGGAGGTTCTGAGCGAGGCGTCGGCTCTTGGCTCGCCCACCTGCGACCTTGGCGACCTCCTGCCGGACGGCTTCGGCAGTCAACGTCGGCTTGATGCCGGTCACGAGCCGGACGACCAGGCCGATCGGATCGGCGATGGCCTCGGCCTCAAGGACGACGTTCATTCGCCGGCCGGTGCGATGCGGGCCCGTTTGGGCCGCAGTTCTCCGACCCCGGCCTCCCCGCCGACCACCTTGGTCTTCTTAGCCTGCCCGGCGACCGGCATGGGCTCGATGAGCTCCTCCATCGTGCAGTCCAGGATGTCCAGCAGCGCCATCAGGATCTTCAGGCTCAGCCGTTCGGGACGATCGACCACGAGGCGATAGACCTGGGAGGACGACAGCTTGATGCCCCGTTCGGCCAGCGGCGCGAGCAGGTCCGTGGTCGAGAACATGTCCCGGGTGGCCATGACCTGCCGCAGATGCCACCGGTAGTCGAGCTTGGCCGTCATCGTCGTCCCTTCCGTCCAGAGTCACCGTTCTCGGCCCCGAGCGCGGGAGCGAGGGCACGCCGCAGCGCAGCGTTCATGAAGGCGTCGCTGACGTGGGTGTATACGGCCGTCGAGCTGTCATTCTCGTGGCCGACCTGAGCCTGGATGAACCTGCGGTCGACCCCATCTTCCGTGAGGTGGGTCACGTAAGAATGCCTGAGCGAATGGGGCACCAAGGCAACCGGCAGCTTGAGCGCGTCACGGTAGGCGACGAACCTGGCGTTGATCTCGGCCGGCTTCACCCGGCCACCGCGTTCGGTTACCCACAGAGCCGGATGGTCCTTGCATCCAAATCGAGGTCGGACGTTCTCGACGTAGTCGGCGACCGCCTCGACCGCCCAGTCCATCACCGAGGCGACGTTCCGCCGCCGCGGAGGCTGGCCGCGCTTGGCCTTGCCATAGCGGACATTCAGCATGCCGTACGGACCGAACTCTGGCGCGGCCGGGTTCCGGCCGAAGTCGACCAGATCGAGCTTGGACGTCTCGGTCCGTCGCAGCCCCCACCCGTAAATGACCTTGAAGAGGGTGGCGTCCCGGTAGGCGGCCAGCGCGCCCTTGCGCTTCGAGTTCACCGCCCGGTCCACCTGGTCGTCGGCGTAGTCCAGGAACCTCTGCAACTCGGCGCGGGTGAACGGACGCGCTTCGGGATTGCCCTCGTAGTCGTTGAGGTGCGCGATCGTGTTCCACTCGTGCGCGATCGCCACCGGATGCTGTCCGGGCCCGAACTCCCGCTCACAGGCGACAGCCCAGCCGTAGCGGCCGTCGATCAGGAACTCGGTGAACTGCCGGATCGTGCACTGGAAGCTGCGGATGGTGGACGGAGCCAGGTGAAGCTCGGCCGTCAGGCTCAATGACCATTCGTCCATGTGGCCGGGCGTCCAGGCCCACGGATAGTCGTTGGTGAACTCCAGGAAGCGCCGCACCAGCCGCTCCCGCGGCACGATCGTGTCCTCCTTCAACCCTCGCGCCGTCTGCTGAGCACGCCAACCCCGGAGCATCGCCTCGACCATCGCGTCCTCAGGACGCAACTGAACGACACCCGAGACCAGCTCCATGTGAGCCGCTCCCGCGAGCTCGACCCTCCGCTGCTGCACTCTCCAGACCGTCCCTTCTGGAGAGCATATCTTGCATCAGACGGGATCATTCTGGCAAACTCACTGCTCAAGCAGCCAAGACCAAGGCCTCTGGAAGCCCCGCTTGACCTTCCGGCGACCTGGCGACCTGCCGCTTCTCGCCCGTCTGATGCAATTCCTGAGGGTTGGCGTACGCCCCTGCCCTGTCACGGCAGACGATGCGGACGCCGGGATGCTCACGCGGCCGGGTGGTCTCCCTCGCGCGAGGGAGGCCACCCCCTGGGGACGAGTGTGATCCTCGAAGGAGTCAATCCGTGACGTCGTTCGAGGAGAACCCCCATGGCCGCGCACACCCTCTGGCGCAGGCTGCATGGCCGGACCGCGGCAGACGTGCCCCGCTGGGCCGTGCTGGCCGCCTACGCCATCCCGCTGGTCGTCCTGCCCTCCGGCCTGTGGCGCATCGCCGCCATGATCTTCAACGCGCCGCTGCTGGAAGTCGACACCACGCCTTCCGGCGGCGACCTGGAGGGGCTGGCCGGCGGGTGGTGGTACATCCTGCTGCTCAGCGTGGTCAGCGAGGCGGCCGCCTTCCTCGCCGTCGGACTGGTCAGCGAGTGGGGCGAGGCGTGGCCGCGTTGGATACCGGTTCTGGGTGGCCGCCGGGTGCCGGTCATGGCCGCGGTCATCCCCGCCGGCCTCGGCGCCCTCGCGTTGTTGATCTTTCCGTACGCGATGATCATGATCAGCTTCGGGATGAAGATCAACGGGGATCCCGGCGGGATGGTCACGCACGGCTGGCAGACGGTGATCTTCAACGTCACGTACTGGCCGCTGGCCGCCTGGAGCCCCCTGCTCGCCCTGGTGACCGTGCACTACTACCGCCGCCGCACCACCTCGCCCCGCGACCTCGCCGTGGAATCGCGCCGCCAGGACGGCCCCGCGACGGTAGGCGGCGTTACTCGCCGGGGTCGTGGTCGGTGAGCGTGTCGGCCCATCGCTGGGACCATTGCACGAGAGGGCGCAGCGCCTGGTACGCGTCCTCGCCGAGGGATGTGAGGGCGTAGCGCCTGTCGTCCGCTTGGCGGATCAGGCCTGCCTCGGCCAGTTCGAGAAGCCGTTGGCGCAGCACGCTGGAGGACATGCCGTCGCAGCGCTGCTGTAGCGGGCGAAAGCCTGACGGGCCGTCGTGGAGCTCCCAGACGATCTGCAGGCTCCAGCGCCTCCCGAACAGGTCGAGCGCGGCCATGAGGGGCCGGCCTGTGCGGGAGCCCCGGACCGGCCGGCCCGGCCTGGGTGTCGCCACAGTCGTCGTCTCGGCAATCTGTCTGGTGCTTCTGTTTCCGAAACGATAGCATCCCAAGGCGCTTCGAAAACAGAAGCGTTGACTGGAGGGTGGAATGTCGAACGCGCTGGTAACGCCCGTATGCGACCGCTTGGGCATCGACCTGCCCATCGTTCAGGCCCCGGTCGGCTCGGCCGTCACGCCTGAACTCGTCGCGGCCGTCTCGAACGCCGGAGGGCTGGGGATGCTGGCGCTGACCTGGGTCAGCGAACAGGAAGCACGCCGGCAGATCCGACAGGTCCAAAGCCGCACAAAGCGGCCGTTCGGCGCGAACCTTGTGCTGGAGTTTCCGATCGACGATCTTCTGGGCGCGTGCCTGGACGAAGGCGTGACGATCATTTCCACTTTCTGGGGCGACCCGGCCATCGTGACCGAGCGCGTGCATGACGCGGGCGCGCTCCACCTGCATACCGTCGGCTCAGTGGAGGAGGCCAAGCCGGCCGTGCAGGCGGGCGTCGATATCGTGGTCGCGCAGGGCTGGGAGGCCGGAGGACACGTCCGAGGCCAGATCACCACGATGGCGCTCATCCCAGCGGTGGTGGACGCGGTAGGAGCGGTACCGGTCATCGCCGCCGGCGGCATCGGCGACGGGCGCGGACTGGCCGCCGTGCTCGCCCTGGGCGCTCAGGCGGGCTGGCTGGGCACGCGGTTCCTGACGGCCGAAGAGGCAGCCACCCATCAGGTCTACCGCCAGGCCATAGTCGACGCGGCCGGACAGGACGCCGTACACACCCGTTGCTTCGACGGCGGCTGGCCGAACGCTCCTCACCGGACCATCCGCAACGCCACCATCGCCAGGTGGGAGGCCGCCGGATGCCCGGCGGCCCCGCACCGGCCCGGTGAGAGAGAGGTGGTCGCCACCGACGCCCACGGCCGTACCCACCTGCGCTACGGCGACATGATTCCCGTCCCCGGCATGACCGGAGATCCCGCGGCCTTGGCTCTCTACGCCGGTCAGACGGTCGGCCTCATCCACGGCCAGGCCCCGGCCGGGCAGATCGTGACGACGATCGCCTCTCAAGCCGGGCGCCTGCTCAGCGAAGCCACCAGATAGCCCATGCCGGCCGGACCGGCGGAGGTCCCGGCGGCGAGCAGGTCTGCTGCGGTGTCGTATCAGCGGCCGTGTCAGTGCCGCAACGGCTCGGTGTCAGGACGGTCGGTGATGGTGGATGCCATGAACGGTTCGGAGATTGCGGCCTCGGGGCTGCGCACAGACAAGATCGTTAATAGTGGCCGTATGCGGGTCTTCCGGCGCGTGGGGGTCGCCACGACGCTGGCGGCCGCCCTGCTGGGCGGGGCGGCCACATCCGGGGTGGCCGCCGCAGACAGCAGGGCCGTGTCGAATGCCGCCGCTGCTGCCGGGCAGGATCGCCCGGAACTGCAGAAGGCCATCCAGGCATTCGTCGACGCCGGTTTCGCCGGGGTGCAGATGCGCGTGAACGATGAGCGAGGCCAGTGGGTCGGCAGCGCCGGCGTGCGCAAGCTGAGCACGAGCGCCAAGCCGCCGACGAACGGACACTTCCGGATCGGCAGCACCACCAAGAACTTCACCGCGACCCTGGTGCTGAAACTGGTGGACGACGGCAAGATCAAGCTGGACGACCCGGTGGCCGACTACCTGCCCCAGTACAAGCTGGACCGGCGGATCACCGTGCGGATGCTGCTGCAGCACACCAGCGGGCTGTTCGACTACACCTTCGACTTCGACCCCGACGGGAAGCCGGTCTCATTGATCCCCTGGCAGGGCAAGGAGTGGGTGGCCAAGCGGTTCCACACCTACAAGGACGACGAACTTGTACGGCTGTCGTTGTCCAAGCCGACGAAGTATGAGCCGGGGACGAGCTGGAGCTACGCCAACGTCAACTACGTGCTGGCCAAGCTGCTGATCGAGAAGGTCACCGGCCACTCCTACGCCACGGAGATGAAGCAGCGGATCCTGGGACCGCTCAATCTGAAGCACACCGTGGTGCCGGGCGCCCGCTCGGATATGCCCGCGCCGTACGCCCACGCCTACTACCGCTACGAAGACGCCCCTGGCCAGTGGAAGGTGATCGACGTCACCCGCCAGAACCCCTCCTGGATCTCGGGCGCCGGTGAGATGATCTCGACCACCGAGGATCTCCAGACGTACTTCTCCGCGCTGAATGACGGCAAGCTCATCTCAGCCGAACTGCTGGCCGAGATGCGCAAGCCGCACCCGAAGAGCGCCGGCCTCTTCGGCAGCTACGGCCTCGGACTGTACGTACTGGACACCGGCCCGAACTGCGACGGCATCATCCTCAACCACAACGGCAGCAACAACGGCTACGGGGCGCTGATGTACAGCACGCCCGACGGCAAGAAGACCCTGACCGCCTCGATCACCAGCGGCGACGCCGCAGTGGACGTGGCAACGGAGTTCCCGAAGGCGTTGAACAACCTCGTCAGGACGGTGTTCTGCGACGGGCAGGCCGGGTCGGCTGATGAGGCCAAGCCGGCTCAGTAGACGGGGCCCTTGAGGCTGGACTCCCTACGTCGCGCATCAAACAGAGCGTGAACCGGGCCACGCCGAGCTCACCAAGCTCGGCGTGGCCCGTCCACACGCGCGGAGGCCCTGCATGTGATGGTCGACTTCCGCACGTGACCGGAGCCAGTGGCGAAGAGGACGGCCAAGCGTGCCGATCGTGCGGGCAAGCCCGCCCGACGTCGTCTCCGCTGGGAGACCGAGCGCGAACGGACCAGGCGCTCTCAGCCGATCCGACAACCGGAGAGACCCGCATGAACGCCCACGGCGGGAGCCGGCACCCCGGCCGGACACCGTCATCACCGCCACGGTGAAGGCGGACGAGCTCCGCTTCGACGAGGTGCCGCGGACACACGTCGCATTCGACGGCTCCCCCGGCCACGAGTCCGGCTCCGGCAGCGACCGGGCCAACCTGCCGCCTGGTCGCGTGGAGGAGAGCGTGACCTACCGGCACGTCTGGGTCGATTTCCGCCTCACGTCGAGGCTTGCCACCCCACCGACGAATAGCGCGCGCCGCGCACTCGCAGCGGAGCATTCGCCATTCGTACAGCTGGGCAGAGGTTGATCGCTCGCCCGATCAGAGCAGATGCGTGCCGTCGTGGTGGCGAATGGCCGGCGTGTGGTCGCCTTGCATGGCGTCCAGGACGCGGACGGCGAACGCCTCGGTTGCGAGCGCGCGGACCTCGTCGGCGGCGGCCCACCGGAAAGAGCGGGTTTCGGTGGTTTCGGTGAGGTCGCCACCGATGACCTTGCAGCGGAAGACCAGGGCCACGATGCCGCGGGTCATGTTCTTGTAGACGCCCGTCCGCCCCATCCTCTTGGTAAGCAGGGTTGAGAGCATCCATCGACGAGCCTTCTGGAAGCCGGGCGAGCCTCAGAGCCCGTCGCTGTCTCTTGATGCAGAACGACGCTGATGCCTGGGCGTGCCAAGGATTCGATCCTCTCGGAAGACAGATAGTGCTCCGTTCAGGGCCAGGCTTCCCCAGTTAGCGGGTGAGCGCAGGCGAAACCTGCGCTCCAAGAGAGCGCCCGAGCGAAGTGAGGCCCAACAGGGGTCGGGCCTTGGCCCGACTGGAAGGACGCCTGAGCTGATGGGCGCGAAGCGCCGCTTGCGAAGGCCTTTGTGCCCGGAAAAGTCTCAGAAGTGGACGTACTCGTAGTTGAAGGGCTGGCCGTTGATGCCGTTGCGGGGTGGGGCGACCCAGGCTGCGATTTTGCCCGGTTCGTAGACGGGACGCATCAGGGACTGGACGTGGAGCTTGTCGTCGGCCGTCGGCAGCCAGCGTGGCCTGCCCGCCTCCCAGGTGGCCTGGTCCACCAGGCGGCCGTCTGGGGTGAGGTGGTGGGCGGCGAAGGCGCCGACGTGGCGGTTGAAACCGAGGTGCGGCAGGCTCAGCCTGGTGTCCACGCCGTGGTCGGCGAGGATGCGGTTCCAGCGGGTGACGCCGTTGCGGCAGTCGGCGGCGTACTCGGCGCGCAGGTCGGCGTTGAGCGCTGTCAGCGCCGGCACGTGGACGTCCACCAGGCGGCCGTTCTCCACCTGCTGGATAGCGGCGGTCGCCTCGGTGAGCTGGTGGTCGTCCTTGCGGCGTTCCTCCTGCCAGCGTCCTTTGAGGCCGGCGGTGTAGTAGTTCGCCACGTTGGTCGAGGTCTCGCCGCCGAACAGGTCCAAGCTCACGCTGTAGTGGAAGTTGATGTACTTCTGGATGATATTGAGCGGTATACCGCCAAATTTCCGGATGTCGTCGGTGTCGTGGTCCCGCATGAGCTGGGCGGTCCGCTCCACCACGCGGTCCACGCCGGTGGTGCCCACGAACATGTGGTGGGCCTCCTCCTTCAGCATGAACTCGCAGGTACGGCTGAGCGGGTCGAACGCCGACTCCTTCAGGGTGCCGAGCTGGTACTTGCCGTCGCGGTCCGTGAAGTAGGTGAACATGTAGAACGACAGCCAGTCGGGGGTCTCCTCGTTGAACGCGCCCAGGATGCGCGGGGAGTCCTCGCTGCCGGAGTTGCGGAGCAGGAGGGCTTCGGCCTCGTCCCGTCCCGTACGCCCGAAGTAGGCGTGCAGCAGGTAGACCATCGCCCACAGGTGGCGGCCCTCCTCGACGTTGACCTGGAACAGGTTGCGCAGGTCGTACAGCGAGGGGGCGGTGAGCCCGAGACGGCGCTGCTGCTCGACGCTGGCCGGTTCGGTGTCGCCCTGCACCACGATCAGCCGTTGCAGCTCGGCCCGGTACTCGCCCGGCACCTGCTGCCAGACCGGGCGGCCCTTGTTCTGGCCGAACGCGATGCGCCGGTCGGTGTCGCGCTCGGCCAGGAAGATCCCCCACCGGTACTCGGGCAGCGCGACGTGCCCGAAGTGGGCCCAGCCCTCCCGGCCGACCGCCACGGCGGTGCGCAGGTAGACGTCCTGGGTGGGCAGGGTCGGGCCCATCTCGCCCCACCACTGCAGGAAACGGGGCTGCCAGGATTCCAGGGCCCGCTGCAACCGGCGGTCGTCGGCGAGGTTGACGTTGTTGGGGATGCGCTCGCTGTAGTCGATGGACATCGTGTCACACCCGCTTCCTGTCGAAGACGGCCCGCTGACCGGTCCCGTAGCGCCGCAGGGCGCCGTCAGGGCCGGAGGCGTTGGGACGGTTGAAGATCCAGTTCTGCCACGCCGTGAGCCGTGCGAAGATCTTCGTTTCCAGGGTCTCGGGTCCGGCGAAGCGCAGGTTGGCCTCCATGCCGGTCAGCGCGTCGGGGCTGAGCGCGGCGCGTTCCTCCAGGGCGATGCGGATCTCGTCGTCCCAGTCGAGGTCGTCGGGGGCGAACGTCACCAGGCCCAGCTCCAGCGCCTCCGCGGCGTCGATCGCCCGGCCCGTCTCCTGGCGCAGCCCGGCCAGCCGGTCGGGGTCGCCGTGGTAACGGGTGGCGAGCCTGGACAGGCCGTTGGCCATCGGGTACGTCCCGAAGTTGGCGGACCCGGTGAGGATGATCCGGGCCGGTTCGCCTTCCTGGTCGTCCAGCATGTACTGGCGGTCGCAGGCCAGGGCCAGTTCCAGCAGCGGCCCGGCGAAGCAACTGTCAGGCTCGATCAGCGCGATCAGGCTGCGGCTGGTGACGTCGAGCCGTTTGAGCGTGCGCTTGTAGTAGTGGCGGATCTCGCGCGGCAGCCAGCCGTCGCCGTCGAGGAGCGGCTCGTAGGACAGGACGCGATCGGGGTCGCCCTCGGTCCTGATCACCCACGTGCCCAGCTCCAGTTCGTTGGTGCGGAGCCGCAGGATCAGGTCGTCCAGCTCGCGGGTCATCGCCAGCGGCCAGAATCCGGCGTTCAGCTCGCGGACGGCGGCCGCGTCCTCGCGCGGGCCGCTGACCGTGATCGTCACCAGCCCGGACGGGCGGTCCAGCTCGGCCCTGACCGACGAGTACGTGATCGTGTCGGCGTCCTGCTCGCGGCGGAGCGGTGTGAGCGCGATCCCCTTGGCGTCCGCGGGACGGTCCGAGCGGGCGGCGGCCTCGGCGGCGCGCTGCCGCACGGTCGCCTCGAAGCGGCTGCGGGGGACGGCCTCGTCCACCAGCCGCCAGGCGACGGCGGTGGTCCCGCGCACGCCCTCGCTCCTGGTGGCGAAGACATCGGCCAGGTCGCGGCGCACCCCGCGCTTGTCGACCAGCCGGGTGAGCCCGCCGGTGCCGGGCAGCACGGCCAGCAGCGGCACCTCCGGCAGGGACACCGCCGACGAGCCGTCGTCGACCAGGATGATCCGGTCGCAGGCCAGGGCCAGTTCGTAGCCGCCACCGGCCGCCGTGCCGTTCACCGCGGCGAGGTAGGTCTGCCCGGAGTTCTCGGTCGCGTCCTCGATGCCGTTGCGGGTCTCGTTGGTGAACTTGCAGAAGTTCACCTTCCAGGCGTGCGGCGAGCTCGCCAGCATGCGGATGTTCGCGCCCGCGCAGAACACCCTCTCCAGGCCGCCGGTGACGACGACCGCGCGGACCTCGGGATGCTCGAAGCGGAGCCGCTGCACCGCGTCGTACAGCTCGATGTCCACGCCCAGGTCGTAGGAGTTGGCTTTCAGCTCGTAGCCCGGCCTCAGCCCGCCGCCCTCGTCCACCTGGAGGACCAGGCGGGCGATCTCGCCGTCGAGCTCGATCCGGAGGTGGCGGTAGCGGGCGGGGTCGGTGTCGAAGGACACCTCGGGCGCCGCCACGGCTTCGGTAACGGACATCACGCCGCCTTCCTGGTCTGCGCTCCCTCCTCATTCTCGACACGCTCGTCTCGCGACGTCAATGGACTGTAGTATTTCTAGCCGACGTGGACGTGCGGCCTGCGTTCCGGGACGGGCTCGGCCTGGCGCAGCACCTCGCGCGTCACCGGTGGCACGTCTCCACCGCCGAAGACCACGTAGCGCAGCATGGCCAGGATCGGGTTGCCCTCGGCCCAGTGGAAGTAGATGTGCGGCACGCCGCCGGTGCGGTCGCGCAGGTAGAGCAGCAGCGCGGCCAGCGAGTTGGGCACCGCCGAGCTCTCGAGGCGCAGGATCTTGTGCCCGTACCGCTCATCGCCCTGGACGTGCAGCTCGGTCTCGAACTCCGAGGCGTCCGGGACCGACACCTCGACGAACATGATCGGCTCGGAGCTGCGCAGGCGGTGGTTGATCCAGGTCTCGCGGATCTTGTCGTTGTACTCGCGCTGGTCGCGCTCCTGCGGCTCGTTGGCGATCAGGTGGATGTCGCCGCACGCCTCGTTGACGAACTCCTCCGCCAGCGGGTCCAGGCGCACGTCGGTGACGCGCAGCTCAGTGGAGCGGGTGGCCCGCGAGATCAGCGACGTGACGATGATGGCCGCGATGAAGAACGAGGCGATCTTGACCCCGTCGGGACGCTCGATGACGTTGTCGACCAGTGTGTACGCCAGGACCGCCGCGATCAGGCCGAACCCGGCCATGGCCCCGCGTTGGCCCTTGTCCCTGGCGGAGAGGGTCACCGCGACCGCGGCCGACAGCATGACCACCAGCACGCCGGTCGCGTACGCGCCGCCCTGCGCGTCCACGCTCGCCCGGAAGATGATCGTGATGGCGAACCCGATGACCGAGAAGACCAGCACGAGCGGGCGCACCGCGCCCGTCCACTCCGGCGCCATGCCGTACCGGGGCAGGTAGCGCGGCACCAGGTTGATCAGCCCCGCCAACGCCGAGGCACCCGCGAACCAGAGGATCGCGATCGTGCTGACGTCGTACGCGGTGCCGAACCAGTTGCCCAGGTAGCCGTGCGCCAGGTAAGCCAGGGCGCGCCCGTTCGCCTTGCCGCCTGCCGCGAACTCCTGGTGCGGGATGAGCACCGTGGTCACGAAGCTGGAGGAGATCAGGAACACGCTCATGATCACGGCGGCCGTGGTCAGCAGCCTCCTGGCGCCGTGGATCCGCTGCTGGATGTCGCCCTTGACCACCGGCATCACCGCCACGCCGGTCTCGAACCCGGACATGCCCAGCGCGAGCTTGGGCATCACGAGGAGCGACAGCCCGATCATCGCCAGCGGGCTGCTGTAGCTCGTCGTCAGCGCCTGTTTCCAGTTCACGACGGCGCCCGGCATCTCCAGGACGTGCACGATCGCCGCGGTCACCACCACCGCGTTCAGCCCGAGGTAGACGAAGACGAGCACGACCGCAATGCCGATCGCCTCGGTGAACCCCATCAGGAACACCCCGCCGAGCAACGCGAGCAGGACGAGCGTGACCAGCACCCGCTGCCCCTGCAGGAAGCCGGGGACGAACGGGTTCTCCAGGATGTGCGCGGTGGCGTCGGCCGCCGACAGCGTCATCGTGATGACGAAGTCGGTGGCCGCGAACCCGAGCAGGGCCAGCACGAAGAACTTGCCCCACCACTGCGGGACGAGCTTCTCCAGCATCGCGATCGAGCCCTGCCCGTACGGGCTCTCCGCGGCCACCCGCCGGTAGACCGGCAGCGCCCCCAGCAACGTCAGCGCCACCAGGAGCAGCGTGGCCAGCGGCGACAGCAGCCCGGCCGCCAGCGCGGCGATCCCCGGCTGGTAACCCAGCGTGGAGAAGTAGTCCACACCGGTCAGGCACATCACCCGCCACCATGAGTGCTTCACGTGCGGGCCCTGCTCGATCTGCTTACGGTCGGTCTGCAGGCCCTCCAACAGCCACGATCGCAGCGTTCCTTCCGTCGGCCCCGGCCGCCCCGCCAGCACCATTCCGGCCACCCCCACATCAAAGGCCGCAAGGCACCTTACTCACGCCAGGAGGGGGAAACGGCTGGTGAGAGCGTCAAGAACCGGTCAATATCACGGCAGTTCGATCTTCCCGACCGGGACGACCTCGTTGACCAGGACGCCGATCTCGGCGATGCCGATCTCCACCCGGTCGCCGGGAAGCAGGGTGAACTCCTGGCCCGGCACCAGGCAGGTGCCGGTCGACAGGATCACTCCGCGGGGGTGCCGATCCGCCACGAAGAGGTACTCCACCAGCTCCTCGACGCGCCTGTGCAGGTCGGCCGTGCTCGCGGACCCCGACCAGGCGACCTCGCCGCCACGGGAGATGGACATCGCGATCCCGAGGTCGTACGGGTCGGCGACCTCCCAGACCGGGCGGATCCCCGGACCCATCGCGGTCGCCCCCAGGTACATCTTGGCCTGCGGGAGGTACAGCGGGTTCTCCCCCTCGATCGAGCGGGAACTGACGTCGTCGCAGACGGTGTAGCCGACGATCTCGCCGCTGGCCGCTACCACCACGGCCAGTTCGGGCTCGGGAACGTCCCAGGTGGAGTCGGGGCGCACGCCGATCGTCCGGCCGGGGCCGCGGACCCGCCACCCCACCGACTTGAAGAACAGCTCGGGCCGCTCCGCTTCGTAGACCCGCTGGTAGATGTCGGGCTGGGTGCTCTCCTCGACCCTGGCCTCGCGGGAGCGCCGGTAGGTGACCCCGGCGGCCCACACCTCGGTGTCGGGGTCCACGGGCGCGGCGGGCGACACCTCGCCGAGCTCGCCGGACGCGCTCTCCAGCAGGTCGCGGAAGTGGCCGAGGTCGGCGGAGAGCGCATCGCCGAGCGAGAAGCCGTCAGGCAGGGGACGGTCGCCGGTTTCGGTGCGGACGGCCCAGCGGGCGGAGCCTGCGCAGCGGACGAGATGCATGGGTGCCTTCCTGTCGGGGGCGAAAGGTCTGCCATCCAAGGTAGCCGCCGGGCTCACGCTTCCCGTGTCGCCGCCGATCAGCGAGCGCCTGACGGCGTCACCCTCAAGCTCCGCTGTCGCCGGGAGTCTGGTGGGACGCCGGCTCGTCGTCCACGGCTCGGGCCTGCTCGCCCACCCACACGGCGATCTGGGCGCGCGAGTTGAAGCCCAGCTTGTTCAGGATGTGCTCGATGTGCCCTTCGGCCGTGCGCTGGGCGATCACCAGCGCGGCTGCGATCTCCTTGTTGCTCATCCCCTGGGCGACGAGCCCGGCGATCTCCGTCTCCCGCCGGGTGAGCGGCGCCGCGTCCTTCCTCGCCCCCGGGCCGCCCCTCGCGGCCTGCGCCTCGCCGGGCATCTCCTCGTGCAGCCCGAAGGCGATCGCGTCGTCGTAGCTGAGCCGGGCGCCCTGCCGGAACACGGTGTTGAACGTCGACTCCCCCAGCGCCGTACGCGTACGGAGCTCGCATTCGTCGTGATACTGAACCAGATGCCCGTAACCGGACAGGGGCGCGCCGATCGAACGCCAGAGGGTCTCCAGGATTCCCAGCAGCCGCGCCGCCCGCCGAAAGTTCCCCTGTGTCGCCGCGACCCAGGCCAGCACCTCGAGGTTGACCCCGACGCCCAGCGGATCGTCCAGCGAGCGGTTGACGGCCAGGCTCTGCTTCTCCAGGTCGATCGCGCGCTCGGCCGCCCCCTGCCGCCAGACCTCCACGCCGAGCGCCATCATCGTGTACGCCTTGTGCCAGCCCTCCCCGTACGAGTCGCACACGGCCAGGCAGTCGTCGCCCAGGGAGATCGCGAGGGCCGAGTCGCCCAGGTAGGAGTGCGCGAGTGACAGCCGGATGAGCGCGAGGGCCATGCCCACGGGGTCTCCGACGGCCCGCAGCCGCGACAGCGCCTCCTCGTAGAGCTTGATCGCGGATTCGGCGTCGCCGCCGTACATGGCGATCATGCCGCAGTACAGCGACACGTACCCGCGGACCGAGTCGTCCTCCAGTTGCTCGCCGATGCGGCGGCTCTCGTCCAGCATCGTCGTGGCGGCGGTGATGTCGGCCTGGATGATGGCCAGCCAGCTGTTGGCCCACAGCGCCTGCGCGCGCGCCCGGGTGGGGTCGGTGTCGGCGGCCAGCCCCCGGTCCAGCCAGCGCCGGCCCTCGCCGAGGTAGTAGCTGGTGATCCAGTGGTAGAGCATGTCCGTGGCCATGGTGAGGCCGGACCTGACCTCCGACGGTTCGCTGAAGCAGTGTTCGAGCGCGGCCCGCAGGTTGGCGTGTTCCAGCTGCAAGCGGTTGAACCAGTCCACCTGCGACGGTCCGAACAGCTCCTGCCGCGCCTGAGCGGCGAGGTCGCGGTAGTAGTCGCGGTGCCGCGCCTTCATCGCGGCCTCCTGGCCGGACGCGACGAGGCAGTCGCGTCCGTACTGCCGGATGGTCTCCAGCAGCCGGTACCGGACGCCGCCCACCCGGTGTTCCTCCCTGATCAGGACGGACTTGTCCACCAGGCCGATCACCAGGTCGACGACCTCGTCGTGGTCGATGCCGTCGACGGAGCAGACCGCTTCCGCCGCGTCCAGGTCCAGGCCGCCGGCGAACACCGACACCCGCTCCCACAGCAGCCGTTCCTTGTCCGAGCAGAGGCCGTAGCTCCAGTCGATCAGCGCGCGCAGCGTCTGGTGGCGGGGCAGCGTCGCCCGTGATCCGGCGGTGAGCAGCCGGAACCGGTCGTCCAGCCGATCGAGCAGTTGCTGGACGGACAGCGCCCGCAGCCGGACGGCCGCCAGCTCGATCCCGAGCGGGAGGCCGTCCAGCCGGCGGCAGATCCGGGTCACCAGGCTCTGGTTGTCCTCGGTGATGGCGAACGTCGGCAGCACGGCCTTGGCGCGCTCGGTGAACAGCCGCACCGCGTCGAACTGCATGAGCGACTCGACGGACGGCCGGGCCCCTTCGAGGTCCGGCAGCGCGAGGGTCGGTACGGGCAGGGCCTGTTCACCGGCGATGCCCAGCGCCTGCCTGCTGGTGGCGAGGATGCGCAGCTCGGGGGCGGAGCGCAGGAGCGTCTCGGCCAGGATGGCGGACTCTTCGACCAGATGTTCGCAGTTGTCCAGGACGATCAGCGCCTGCTTGTCCCGCAGGTGTTCGATGAGAATCTGCAGGACGGGGTCGACGCTGTGATCGCGGATCTCCAGAGCCTCGGCCACGGCCTGGCCAAGCAGGTCAGGGCTCTCCAGCGCGGCGAGCTCGACCAGCCACACGCCGTCGCGGAACGCCCGCCGCACCTCGTTCGCGACGCGCAGGGCCAGCCGGGTCTTGCCCACCCCGCCCATTCCGGTCAGGGTCACCGCGCGTGAACCGGACAGCAGCTGCTTGACCTCGGCCACCTCGTGCCGACGTCCCACGAAACTCGTCACCTCGGCGGGCAGGCTGCCTGTCTGCTGCCGCTTGGAGGTGCCTGTAACAGATGTCATCAGCCGCCTCGTGACGGCCCGTCCAGCCGGTCACCGTGATGCTGGATTCGGACCCTCATTATTCAGGTTATGCGAAGGCCGTTTCCCGTGCGGCGCCGTGCTCACCGGCCCGCAGCCTGAGGCGGGTGCGAAGTTTGACATGGTATGGGCGCTCGGCGTCCCGACCTTGAAGGTGGCGCTCCTAGCGTGGGCGGTGAGGCCACAGGGCCTCAAGGGGGAGGCGTGATGTTCATCCAGCTCATTCAAGGTCGGCCGGCCGACGCCGGAGAGCTGCGGTCGGCCCTGGGCCGGTGGGCCCGCGAACTGTCGCCGGGGGCGCCCGGCTGGCTCGGCACGACGGCGGGTCTGACGGAGGACGGCCAGTTCGTCGCCGTGGTGCGCTTCGCGTCGCGAGAGGCGGCACAGCGCAACGCCGACCGTCCCGAGCAGACCCAGTGGTGGATCGAGACCGCGAAGCTGTTCGCCGGGGAGGTCGTCTTCCATGACTGCGTCCGGGTCCACCAGTATCTGGACGGCGGATCCGACTCGGCGGGGTTCGTCCAGGTGATCCAGGGGCGGACCCGCGATCCTGAGCGGATGAGCGAGATCGTCCGCCGCACCGAGCGGGATCTGGCCGCCTTCCGGCCCGACCTCATCGGCGGCATCATCGCCCTGCACGAGGCCGACGGATACACCGAGACCGCCTACTTCACCTCCGAGAAGGAGGCCAGGGAAGGCGAGCGCAAGCAGCCCCCGCCCGAGCTGCGCGGCCCGCTGGAGGAGTGGATGGGCCTGTTCGAAGGCCGGCCCGCCTACGTCGACCTGCGCGAGCCGTGGCTGTACTCGCCCGGCGCGTGAGCACGTTAGAAGAACGCCGGGGCCGATCGGTGACCGGCTCGGCCCCGGCGTTCCCTGGGGTGGGGGCTCAGGATGGCTCGTAGGCCTTCAACGCGGGGCGGCACGGGCTCAACGCGGGGAGGACGAGCGCGGGCAGCTCGAACCAGACGATCTTCCCCGGGCCGGCGGGCTCGGCGCCCCAGCAGCAGGCCAGCATGTCCACCAGGTGCAGCCCGCGCCCTCTCTCGTCGTCCAGGCGGGCCGTCCGCACGAACGGCAGCCGCGGGTCGGCATCCTCGACCTCGCAGCGCAGCAGGCCGTCCTCGACCGACAGGCTCAGCCGGAAGGTGGTTCGGGTGTGCCGCATCGCGTTCGTGGTCAGCTCGGTGACCAGCAGTTCCGCCACCTCGCTCTGGCCGTCGAAGCCCCACGCCTCCAGCTGGGCGCGCGTCAGCCTGCGCGCCCGGGGGATGGAGACGGGCTTGGCCGCGAACGTCCACGAGGCACGATGGGGTACGACGGGGTGGCCGCTCAGCAGGGCGACGAACCTGCCCCAGAGTCGTGCGATCATGCCGCACGTCCGGAGGTGCAGGTGCAGGCGGGGATGCTGCGTCCGTCGGGCAGGAGTTCCCCGGCGTCGTCGAAGCACACCACCCCGTTGCAGAGCAGACCCCATCCTTGCTCCGGGTGGTACGCCACGAGACGCGCTGCCTCGCGGTTGGGAGCATCCGCGGGCGGACATGGGGGCTGGTGCTGGCACATGGCTCGTACCTTCGATCCTCACTTCCAGTGGTGGAGATTCCTGTTCTCGTCACCCTTCCTCACAACCCACCTACGGGGGACGTGAGAAATCCCCATATCGGTACCTATTTCCTACGTAGGTAGTGGTGCCGATGGTCGGCGAGGCCAACTCCCGCGTGGCTGGCGTAGGAACCTGCTCCCAGGGCGAGTTCCTCCCTCCGGCTGACGGACCAGCCGGGGCTGCGGGGCGGGCGCGTCGCCTTCGGGAACGGGTTCATCACGCTGAACGAGGCCGCCTTCGTGCCTGGAGTGGCGGTGAGCGGGAAGATCGCGCTCACGCCGGAGGGCAGGGCCACGGCCTCGCTCAGCGTCCAGGCCCCGGTTCCCCGGACGGGCGGGTGAACCGGGTGGAGCTGGCGTGGGAGGCGTTCACCGCGCACGAGCGGCCCGCACTGTCCGGCACCTTCGATGGCACGCCGTTCGAGGTCCGCGAACTACACTGAACCGCCCTTAGCGGCATCCGATCATGTAGGGTCAGCCTCGTCGGCTGTGTTCACGACGCATCCCGCAGGGCGGGATCTGTTGCGGTGCTCTTGCGCTGTGGAGCCGGGGTTCGATATCACGATTGCCCGGGAGTCGCAGGGAGATCCCGTCCGCCTCTCGCCTCGGATCCCATCGGGCCTTGGAGCGGGGCCCAGTATCGGATGGACGACCGGCGACGGCGGCTACTGCTCGAAGCGCTTCATGGCCTCCGGGGTGACCGGTGTGAAGAAGTTGACCATGTTGCCGTCCGGGTCCCTGAACAGCAGGGAACGGTTGCCCCAGGGCTGGGTTGTGGGTTCGTTGACGAACTCGATGTCGAACGGGCGGAGCTTCTCGTACTCGCGGTCGACGTCGTCGACGCGGAACTCGATGATCACACTCCGGTTGGCTGCCGGCCGCGGTGCCTGGGCAGCGAGCGCCTGCACCGTGCGGACGCTCGCGAGGGCGAGGGTTCCGGCCGCTGTGCGGATCTCGGCGAAGTCGTCGGTGAAGCGCTTCGCGGTCTCTCCTGTCACCCTCTCGTAGAACTCGACCATGCGGTCGAGGTTGCCGGTGATGACGCGGATCGAAGCGAACTGCATGGGGACTCCCTGGACTATGTCGGGTCTTGTGAAAGACCGTAGGACGGATACAGGACAGAATCCGCCCGGTATCCGGGAGAGACTTGGTCGTATGAGTCGTCCCACCGCGCGCGTGCTGGCCCTCCTCGAGATTCTTCAGGCGGGAGGCGTCCATCCGGTCGGCGGCCTCTCCGAGCGGCTGGGCGTGGACGCGCGCACGGTCCGCCGCTACGTCGATCATCTGGTCGACCTCGACGTGCCTGTCGAGTCGGTGCGCGGGCGCTACGGCGGTTACCGGCTGGCACGCGGGTACCGGATGCCCCCGCTGATGCTGACGGAGGACGAGGCGCTGGCCACTGTGCTCGGCCTGATGACCGTGCACAAGGCGGGACTCGCCCCGACGGCGGACGTGCCCCCTGACACCGCCGCTGACACCGCCGCCGCCAAGCTCCGCCGCGTCCTGCCGAAACCGCTCGACCGGCGGTTGGACGCACTGCTGGCGACGACACGATTCACCGCACCGGCTGACCGCACCGCCGACGGGCCCGGCGGGCACGTCCTGCTCATGCTCGCCGAAGCCGCCGCGGACCGGCGCCCTGTGTCGATGGAGTACCGCAACCGCCGCGGCGAACCCAGTCAGAGAGTCATCCACCCCTACGGCCTCGTGGCCCACTCGGGCCGCTGGTATGTCACCGGCGCGGATTCCGAGCGGGGAGACGTACGGACCTTCCGGGTGGACCGGGTTGGTCACCTGCGCGTGCTGCCTGGCTCCTTCGTCCGGCCGGAGAACTTCGACGCCGCGGCGCACACGCTGACCACGCTCGCCGAGACGCCGTGGGCACACGACGTCGAGATCCTCGTGCAGGGCACGCTGGAGCACATTCGGTCGCAGTTCCCCGAAGGAATCGCGCTCCTTGATGCAGTCCAACCAGCGACTGCCACCCGCATGCGGTCCCAGGGCCCGGACGAGCCGACTCGGCCCGACCAGTGGTTCCGCGTCCGGATCCGCGCGGAGCGGCTGGACTGGATCCCGCCCTTGATCGCCGCGCTCGACTGCCCGTTCGTACTGAAGAGACCGAGCGAACTGCGCACCCTTGTCCAGGAGTTCGCGCAACGGCTCACCCGGTTCGCGGGCGTTGTACCGGACGACGATCGGGCCGACCGGCTCGCCCGCCGCCATCGTCTGCCGTAGCGCGGCGATCTCCCGCTCGTCGGTCGCCGTGCGCGGCCCGGCCGCCGTGTCCGGGCGCCTGTCAGTCCAGGACGCCGGGCAGCGGGCGGCAGACGGACTGCTGGTCGTCGAAGGCGACCCCGATCCGCATGATCATCTGCGGGTAGTCGCCCGAGCACAGCTCCTGGCGCAGGAACTCGCGCAGGTAGTGCACCCCCAGAGCCTGGCTGTGGAACGCGGCGCTGAACCCGCGGGCCGACGCGCGCAGCAGGATGCTCTGCAACGCCTGCCCGGTCGCGATCCACTCCTGCTGGCTGTCGCGCGGGGTGCTGAGCAGCGCCACCACCCCGGTCTCACCGCCCGCGCCGGCATCTGCCCGGCCGTCCCGCTCGTCGCGCCTGTGGCCGTTGGCGTGGGACGCCCCCAGGGGCCGGGTCCAGTGCAGCATCTCCAGCGCGAACCGTCCCCCGCCCTGAGCCTGCACCGCCTGCGCGGCCTGGGTCAGCACGGCGAGGACGCGCACCGCATCGGGCGAGCCGATCACGGTCAGCTTGGCCCCCTCACCGGCCGCGTGCCTGGCCAGCGACTGGATCACGACGCTGGGCACGGGAAGCCCGGTGAACCCGACCCGATGGATGGCCCGCGGTTCGTACCCCTGGACCAGCATCCGCGCCTGGGCGTCGGCCGGCATCTCCGTCCCCACGTCGACCGTGGCCAGCAACGACGGCCGGTCCGGATCGGGCATGACCCGCACTACCGGCCTGTACCCCTCACCCAGCAGCGCGGTCCGCATGTTGAACAGCGCCGCTCCGCAATTGATCAGCAGCTCTCTCCCGGCTGGATCGTCCGCGTGCTGCCCCCCGTCGCCGTCGGCGCACAAACCGATCTCCTCGCCTGCGACGTCGAACGACAACGGCTGATCGTCGTGCACCGACGACGCGGAACGCGCCGCCTCCAGCGCAGCGTGTACCGCTTCGGCACGCTGCTTTACGATCATGCTAGGCCCCCTCCACCTGCTCTTACGTCCTAGCTGAACAGGAGCGGAGGGGTCGGCGTGAGGGTCTAAAGTCCTCTCCTGGCAGGACGTCGGCCCTCGGTGACGGCCTCGCGGGGGTGCGACCCCAGGACGGCGACCGGGCACGGCGCGTGCTGCAGCACCGTCTCCGCGCCGCCGAGATGGCCGTCCTCGCCGCGTCCCACCACCATGAGCGTCGCCTGCCGGCCCGGGTCCAGGGCCGCCTTGACCTCCATGTCCGGGTGGCCCGCCCGCCAGGCCGCGAGGTCTCCGGCGGCGACGACGGCGAGCTGGCGCATGGCCGCCTCGTCGAACGCGAACCCCAGAACGGCCTCGGACGGTTCCCTGTCGACGACCACGACCGGCCCCGGGCGGGTCGGGGCGGGCAGCGGGCCCGGCCCCCGGACCACGATCACCGGGCAGCCGGCGTGCGCGGCGACGTACTCCGCCACCGAGCCCATGACGGCCCTGGGCAGCGTGCTCAGCCCGCGCGAACCGACGACGACCAGGGCCGCCCCGTCGGACAGCGACACCAGACGCCGGGCGGCGGACCCCTCGAACAGGTCCGTCTCGACGTCCACCACCGAACTGGTGGACCGGGCGCACTCCGCGCCGTGCCACAGCACGTGTTCGGCCGCCTTGCGCAGGTGCGCCTTGGCCTCGTCGTCGGCCTCGCCGTACGGCCACTGCCAGGCGTGCGCGACGGTCAGCGGCAGTTTCCGGTACTCGGCCTCGTCCATCGCCCAGTCGAGCGCCTGCATGGAGAAGTCCGAACCGTCATAGCCGACCACGACGCGGTTCATGTCAGCTCGCTCCTGTCGGTCGGGGGTCCCATGCCAGCGTCCAGCAGCCGGGAGCCGGCCCGTAGGGTCGAGCGGCCCTGCCCCGGTGGGACCTTGGTCCTCACCCGTCCAGGCCGTCGACCCACCGGCTCGACGGCGGCGCCCACGCCTGTGGCGTGCTCAGGGGCGGGCGGAGCGGCGGATCACGATGTCGCCGTAGGCCGTGCGGGCGTGCACCTCGACGGTCTCGTCAGAGGGCGCCGGACCGTCGCTCGGGTTCAGGGAACTGCGGACGGTCCCGGACAGCGTGCGGACGTCCAGCCAGGCGGCGGTGCCCTCGCGCACCCCGAGCTCCAGCTCCCCATAGGCCGTCTGGAGGCTGACCGAGCCGCGCACCACCTCGCCGATCCGGACGCTGCCGTACGCGGTTCTGGCGTCGACCCCAGCGAGGGCCCGGTCCACGGTGATGTCGCCGGAGGACGTGTTCAGCCGCAGGTCGCCGGTCACCTCGCCCAGCGTGATGTCGCCGTTGGCGGTCCTGAGCACCGCCCTGCCGTCGATCCGGCCCATCCGGATCTCGCCGTTGGCCGTGGTCACCTCGGCCTGCCCGGACGTGCCGGACACCGAGATGTCGCCGGAAGCCGTGTCCAGCCGCAGTTTGCCGGTTTCGTCCAGCCAGATGTCGCCGGAGGCGGTGGTGAGCCTGCAGTCGCCGAGCCGGCCGTCGGAGCGGAAGCCGCCCGTGCTCTTCGCGTCGAGCCCCGACCCGGACGGCAGCTCGACCGTCACGTCCACCGAGCCTCCCCATCCGAACAGCGACCAGTCCCGCTTCCTGGGCCCCTTCACCAGCAGCCTGCCGTGGGAGTACTCGACCCTGGTCTGCTCGGCGGCCCGGACGTCGGCGTCGCTGGAGGGGTCGCTCGGCCGCACGTCCACGACGGTGTCGGCGCGGTCGCTCGCGTACACGCGCACGTCGCCGACGGCGAGGTCGATGGTGACGTCGATCGGCTCGGGCGTGTCGAACGCCGGCATGACGCTCCCCTCCTGGCGGTGGCAGTCACGGCTGCCGGGACGAGTGACAACTGACGGGCCGATGGGACCGACGCGTGCTGTGTGACGGACCTGTGGGTCTGTGACAGGTGACGGACCGGTGGGCCCGATGGCGTCAGCGGACCCAGCCGGTGTGGTGCCGGCCGATCTGCGAGTCGCGGCGGCCGGAACGGCGGTCGTCGCCTTCGAGCGCGGCGGAGACGGCGCGGACGAGCCAGGCGTTGACCGACAGCCCCTCCTGGGCGGCCGCCTGGTCGATGCGCGGCTTGAGATGCTCGGGGACGCGCAGCGAGATCCGCGCCGTGCCCCCCTCGTCGGCCTCCGGCGGCGGGGACTGGACCGGAGGCCGGGTGGTGGGCACACCGGCCTGTGCGCCCTCGGCCGCCTCCTCGAACATCCGGCCGCCCGGCGGCGCGGTGACGACGAAGTCGGGGTCGCGTCCGCGAAGCCGTACGTCGACCGAGCCGGGCGCGAGATCGCGGGTGATCTCGTCCGCGGCGGCCGACAGCGCCTCCAGCAGGGCCAGCCTGGCGGCCGACTCCAGCGGCGCGGCCAGCCGCTCGGCAAGGGCGCGCGCGTCGGGGCCACCGGCGTCGGCGGCGACCGCGAGCTCACGGCGGAGATAGTCAACGTAGGGCGCGAGGTCCATGACGCCATTATGGCGCCGCGACCGCCGACCGCCGGCCGACCGTCTCCCCGCGAACCTCAACCCACCGCACCACCGACGACGCCCCGCAATCCACGCGGAATCCAGTAGTGACGTCGTCACGACGCCACCACGACAATGAGAGCCTCCGCGGCGGTGCACGCCTCCAGCGTTCGACGCCACCTCGCCGGGCGAGCACTGCGCGCGTCCGCGGAACGGCACCCGCCTCGTTGGGGGATGCCGCTTCGCCGGGCGAGCGTCGCCCGCGTCCCATGAGCGGCGCCGCGTCGTTGGAACGTGTCCCGTCAAGCGCGGGCGCCGAGTTGTGACTCGATGAGGGCGACCAGGTCGGGGGTCGGGGGCAGTTCGTGGCCCATGCCGTCGATCGTCACCAGCCTGGCGCCGGGCACCGCCTCCGCGGTCGCCACGCCGTGCGGGTACGGGAAGAAGGGGTCCTCGGTGCCGTGCACCACCAGGGTGGGCGCGGAGACGCCCTTCAGCAGCTCGCGCCGGTCACGGGAGGACGAGATCGCCTGGGAGTGATTCTGCGAGCCGTCGCCTCCCGGGCCGTGCGCGAGCGCGCGCTCGGTCTGCCGGCGGAAGGCGTCCTCGTTCAGGAAGCCGCGGCTGCCGGTCGCCGCCCTGGCCAGCCGCAGCGCTGCCGCCACCGGGTCGCCGCCGTCCGGCGCGGCGGCGAACACCGGCGCGAGCCTGGACAGGTCCATCGGCGGCAGGTCGGCGACGAACTCGGTCGGGTTCGCCTGCTGGTTGACCGTGGGCGTGGAGATCATGGACGTCAACGTCAGCACCCGCTCGGGATACCCGATCGCGATCTCCTGGGCGACCATCCCGCCCATCGAGGCACCGACGACGTGGGCGGCGGGCACGTCCAGCGCGTCGAGCACGCCGACCGCGTCGCGCGCCATGTCCGCGAGCGTGTAGGGCCGGCTGCCGAAGTCGACGCGGCTGGAGAGCCCGGTGTCGCGGTGGTCGTAGCGGATGACGTACCGGCCGGGCGCCGCCAGTGCCTGGCACAGCTCGTCGGGCCACGACACCCCGGACGCTCCCACGCCCATGACCAGCAGCACCGCCGGATCACCGGCCCGGCCGAAGGCCTCGCACCAGATCTCCACGTCGTCGAGGCGTACCAGTTGTCGCATCGAGGCATCCATCCTTCGCTGGGCGGCCGTACGAATGTTGCCGTACCCAGGTCCGCGGGGGAAGTCAACGGGAAGGTGATCCGCCTCGACGGGGCCGCGCGGTAGCCCTACCGCGGCGTCAGCCGCAGCACCTTGCCCTTCCTGTCCGCCGCGAGGTAGCCGCCGCCGTAGTCGTCGGCGACGTAGACGAGCAGGACCGGCTGGTAGCCCGCGAACGGCCAGGCGGCCTCCACCGTCACGTAGTGGCTGGTCGGCTTCTTGACGCCGAGTCTCCGGTCCGCCGTGCGCAGCAGCGCCGGGAGCGCGTCCCAGTTGAACGAGCTCAGCTTGACCGGGGCCTCGCCCGGCATCAGCGTGGCTCCTTTCGCCCGGCTGACCTGCCCGTCGCGGTAGGAGAGGGTGTCGTAAAGCTTCTTCTCGCCGCGGACGAGGACCTTGGCGGCCGCGTAGTCGTCGTACACGGTGAAGTCGGCGAACTGGGCGCCGCGCGCCTCCTTCTCCAGCACGCCGATCACGTCCTTGATCCGGCTCGGAGTCAGCAGCGTCCCGGGTTCGGGGCTCTCCGGCTCCGTCTCGGAGGTCGCGGGAGGCGCGGTGGCGGGAGTCTTGCGCTTCATGGTCGCGGTGGCGGGCGTCGAAGGATCGGGGGTCGTCCTGGCGACGGCGCCGTCCTGGACCTTGGGGAGGAGGATGAGGACCGTGGTGAGGATCGCGCCGATCCCGGCCACCCCGGCGATCGTCACCGCGCGACCCCGGCGCGAGCCGGGACGCGACCCCGGGGCGGTGGTGTCGGCGGGCGAGATCTGGCCGGACGCCTGCGCCAGCATCCAGTCGAGCTCCGCGGCAGCCGGGCGGGCGGCGGGGTCCGGCACCAGCAACGCCCTGAGGACGTTCGTCAACGAGCCTGCCTGGCGGGGCGGCGGGAGCTGCCCGTTGAGCACGGCCGCGAGCGTGGCGATGGGCGTGTCGCGGCGCATCGGGTGGCGGCCCTCCACCGCCACGTACAGCAGCATGCCCAGTGACCACAGGTCCGAGGCGGGGTTGCCCTCCTGACCGCGCAGCCGCTCCGGCGCGATGTACTCGGGCGAGCCGACCACGTCGCCGTTGGCCGTCAGTCCGGGCGAGTCGTGCAGCGCCGCGATGCCGAAGTCGGTGAGCACCGGGCTGCCGTCCGGCCGCAGCAGGACGTTCGCGGGCTTCACGTCGCGGTGGCAGATGCCCGCCGCGTGGGCGGTCCGCAGCGCGGCCAGGATCCCGCGCCCCAGCCGTGCCGCCTCCACCGGGGACAGCAGCCCCCGGGCGAGGCGGTCCTGGAGGGAGCGGCCACGCACCAGCTCCATGACGATCCACGGGTGCGGCATGCTCGGCGCGTCCACGATGTGGTGGATGGTCACCACGTTGGGGTGATCGAGCCGGGCCAGCGCGCGCGCCTCGCGCAGCACCCGCTCGCGCAGCATCCGCGCCCTGCCCAGGTCCTGCTCCTCCGGGCCGGACGCGCGGACCTCCTTCAGCGCCACCTCGCGCTGGAGGGCGAGGTCGTAGGCGCGCCACACCGTGCCCATGCCGCCGCTGCCCAGCTGCTCCAGCAGCTCGAAACGGCCGTCGATCACCATCCGCCCGGGAGTCACAGCGCACAGCCTAGAGCCATCGAAAGCGGGCGAACCACGCGGTTCGCGGCAAGGAGGAAAGCGCCGGCTGGGCGAGGAAAGGGGCAGCTGTCTCCTTCCAGGGGTGTTGTGATCAGAACGCGCCCACGTCAGAACTGGTAGCGGAGTATCCAGCCGCTCTCTCTCCAGGACGGAACCATGCTGATCAGGGCGCACAGTGCCCGGTAGTAGAGCGGAGTGCGCGCGAGCAGGGGCGTGTCCAACTGGTTCTCCTTGTCCACGAAGAGCAGGCGGTCATCGAGCTTCTCGGCTCCCCGCGCGTCGTCGAGCGCCCATTTCTCTTCGATGCCGAACTTCGTGAAGAGCGCTGACGGTCGCTTCTCATGTCGTTTCTTGATCGACGACGAAATGTTGTTGAAGACGAACTCCCCTCGCGGGAAATGGTCCATGATCTGCCGGAAGACCTGTCGTGCCTCGTCCTCGCTGAGAAACCCGAACAGGCCGTCGGCCACCACCACCACGGGTCTGTCGCCCGGGATCTGCGCGAGCCAGCCCGGATCGACGACGGACGCGCCGATGGTGCTGTGTTCCGCGCGTTCGGGGTAGAGCTGCCGCGCTACCTCGATGACGTCGGGGAAGTCCACGTCGTACCAGTGATGGCCAGGCGGCGGATCGATCCGGAAGACCCTGAAGTCGAGCCCGCACCCGAGATCCAGAACGACCGCATCCGGGTTGTTCGCCAGATACTTCGCGACCCACCCGTCCATCACGCGTGACCGGACGGCCACGGCGAACCGTGCGATGGCCATGGACTTGAACGGAGAGAAGTCGAAGCCGAGGCGCTGTACGGCCCGTTGTGGCCAGGGATCGCGGAGGATGGGGCGCCGGTCTCGGCTGTCCAGCCATCGAAGGTACAACTCGAGGAGCGCGGTTGCCCGCACGCCGGTGAAGTCGGCCGGGATCTTGTCCATGAGCCCTCCTGGTTCTGGTCGTCATCTGTGAGGTTGTGCGGGCTCAGCCGACCGGCAGGTCACGGCGTCGCAGGCCCACCAGGCCGAGCCCGATGAGCACCACCGCCATCGCCGTCAGCACGACCAGCGGCAGCACCCTGACCTCACCGCCGGGAAGCTGCGGGATATGGGCGAACACCGACAGGTCGATCACCCACTGGCTGAGTTGCAGCTCCGCGCCGACCCAACCGAACAGCGTGCTCACCAGGAGTACGGCGAACGCGCCTGCGGAAAGGCGGGGCAGCAGGCCGAACAGCGCGAACGCGACCCCGGCGAACACCCATACCGCGGGCAGCTGGACGAGAGCGGCGCCCAGCATGCGCGGCAGTTGCCGGCTGACGTCACCGGTGCTCGTCCCGTACGCCAGTCCGACCGCCGCTCCGAACACGACCAGTCCGAGTGTGCTGCCGAGCAGCGCGAAGGTCAGGTGGCCGCCCGCCCACCGCAGCCGATCGACCGCGGTGGCCAGGACGGATTCCACGCGCCCGCCGCTCTCCTCCGCCCGCAGTCGGAGCGCGGCCTGGATGGCGAGCCCGGCGGAGACCACGCCGAGCATGGTCATCATGCCCACGAGGAACTGGTCGACGACGGTGCCAGGACCGCCTATCCGGGCGAGGATCTCTCGCGCTGCCGGAGTGCTGTTGTTCATCATTTCGCCGAGGCTCTCCGCGATGCTGCCCAGAGCGAATCCGACCAGGGCGAAGCCGGCGACCCTGCCGACCAGTGCCCCGCGGTGCAGCCTCCATGCGAGCGCCAGAGGCGTGCGCAGTCCGGGTGCGGCGTCGGCAGGACCGAGACGGTCGTGGAACAGGCCGCCGCCGAGGTCCCGCCGTCCGGACAGGGTGACGGCCACCGCGGTGAGCGCGGCGACCGCGCAGGCGGCGATCCCGAGGACCCACCAGCGTTCGCCGCTGAACGGCCGGAACTGGCCGGCCCAGCCGATCGGCGACAGCCAGGACACCCAGCCGAGCCCGCCGCCGGCCTTGCCGCTGACATCGCCGATGCCGCGCAGCAGGAACGCGGCGCCGAGGACGACGATCCCGATGCCGCGGGCGCTCCCCGCCCCGGTGGTGAGCTGGGCGACCACCGCCCCCACCGCGGCGAAGACGCACCCGACGGCAGCGAGCCCGGATCCGAACGCCAGCGAGCCGGCGGCGGGCAGGCCCTGGCTGATCAGCCCCAGCGCCGACAGCAGGCCGAGGGCCAGGCTCGCGCCACCGGCCATGATCAGGACGGCTGCCAGGCCCGCGTGGCGGGAGACCACGGTCGCGCCGATCAGTTCGCGCCGGCCCGCCTCCTCCTCCGCGCGGGTGTGCCGGATGACCGTCAGCATGCTGCACAGGCCGACCACGATCGGGATGAAGCCCGCGCGCCAGGTGACCAGTTCGCCCAGGCTCGATCCGTGCAGTGCCCCGTACGTCACGGTGAAGGCCGTGTTGTGGATGCTCGTCTCCGCGTACTCCTGGCGCGCCTGTGCGGTGGGGTACCCGCTGTTGAAGGCTGCGACGAACGCCAGCGGGAACAGCCACGGGAGGAAGACCCACAGCGGGAGCAGTGCGCGGTCACGCCGCAGCGCGAGGCGGATCAGCTTGCCGGTGCCGGTCATCGCTTCGCCTCCGTGTGCCGTCCGGTGCCCACGCCGGCCCGGTCGTAGTGCCGCAGGAACAGCTCCTCCAGCGTGGGCGGCTGGCTGACGAGGCCGCGCACGCCCACCGCCGTGAGCTGCCGCAGCACCGCGTCCAGCGCGGCGGCGTCGACGGCGAGGCGGACCCGGCTGCCCTCGGTGCGCAGGTCGTGCACGCCCGGCAGGCCGGCCAGCCCGTTCACCGGCCCGGCCAGCTCGGCCTGGATGACGGTGTGGGTCAGGTGGCGCAGGTCGGCCAGGGTGCCGGCCTCGACGGCCCGGCCGCCGCGGATGATGGTGATCCGGTCGCACAGCGCCTCGACCTCGGACAGGATGTGGCTCGACAGCAGCACGGTCCGGCCGCGGCGCTTCTCCTCCAGGACGGCCTCGCGGAACACCTCCTCCATCAGCGGGTCCAGGCCCGAGGTCGGCTCGTCGAGGATGAGCAGTTCGGTGTCGGACGCCAGCGCGGCGACCAGCGCCACCTTCTGCCGGTTGCCCTTGGAGTAGGCGCGGCCCTTCTTGCGGGGGTCGAGGTCGAAGCGCTCCAGCAGGTCGGCGCGGCGCTTCTGGTCGAGCCCGCCGCGCAGCCGGCCGAGCAGGTCGATCGCCTCGCCACCTGACAGGTTGGGCCACAGCGTGACATCGCCGGGGACGTAGGCCAGGCGGCGGTGCAGCGCGGTCGCGTCGGACCACGGGTCGCCGCCGAGCACCCGGGCGGTGCCCGCGTCCGCGCGCATCAGACCCAGCAGGACGCGGATCGTGGTGCTCTTTCCCGCGCCGTTCGGCCCCAGGAAGCCGTGCACCTCGCCGGTGCGGACGACGAGGTCGAGGCCGTCCAGGGCCCGGGTGGTACCGAAGGTCTTGACTAACCCTTCCACCGAGATGGCGTCAGTCATGGTCGTGCTCCTCGTCTCGGCGGAGCGCGATCACGCGTTCCGCTTGTGGTGATGTGCCCCGGACCTTGTCGAGGGCGTCCCGCATGGCGGCGGCTTCGTCCGGGCTGATCATGGGGTGGGAGTAGATGTCGAGCATGGCCCTGGCCACCAGGTGGTCTCCCTCGGGGCTGGACATGTCGACGCCCATGTTCCGCGACAGGTGCCGGTGGAGGATCTGGACGCCCAGCGCCATCGCGACGCCCAGCGCCGCCCTGACCTTGCGGTCGGCGTAGGGAGGGTCGGAACGCTTCCCGTCGACCTCTTCGAGCCACTGCTCGCCCATCTCGACCAGCCCGTCGAACACGGGCGCGGCCCATCCCTCGGCCAGGGCGCGCGCCAGGTACTGCTGGTACGGGCCCAACGCGGCCCTGCTGAGGGCGATGTAGTTCACGTCGTCGGGCGTCATGTCGGCCCGGACCTGGTCGTTGAGCCTGCGGATCATCTTGGTCAGGTAGGCGTCGCACGCCTCGCGCAGCTCCTGCTTGGAGCCGAAGTGGTGGCGTACCAGGCCCGAGGACACGCCAGCGGTGTCGGCGATCCCCCTGATGGTCGTGCGCTCGAACCCGTGCTCGCCGAAGTGCCGCAGCGCCGCGTCCCTGATCCGGGCGCGAGCGGTGAGGTCCTCAGGGTCGGGACCGGACGTCGTCACTGTCACTAGCTCCTATCCACGCGTGCAGAAGACTACCCATGCGAAAAGCAGCCTACACATGTGTGTAGTAGCCGTCCACTGCCCCCGTGCCTGGCGCATATGACCCGACTGCGACAAGTCGCCCTCAAGTCGGCGGGACGCGGCGTCGAGCCGCTGCCAAGTGGGCGCCAAGGACGGCGTCCTAACGTCATCGGCGCAAGCGGGACCACCTGTTTCCCGACGCACGCCGGAGGGCGCCCGCGCCCGCCTCCCCCGGCCGACTCCAGAGGAGAAAGTCATGCTCAGCTCGACCCGCGCAGCCGCGACGGCCCTGCTCGCCACCGCCGCCGTCATGGCGCTCGCCGTCCCGGCGCACGCCGACGCCGGCGAGACGACGACCCAGGTCTCGAACTTCGCCGCGCTCAGCGCGCAGACCTACGGCCACGTGATAGCGAAGTGCCCTTCGACGGAGCCGTACGCCTTCAGCACCGAGGTCAGCTCGGGTCACCCGAACCCGGCGGACTCGGTGTTCCAGAAGTACGACGACATCTACACGACGCTCGACGGCCAGTCGGTGCGGGTAAACTTCCACAACTCGCAGACGTACGCCGAGGCGGCGAAGCACCCGGTCATCGTGACGGTCAGGCTGACGGTGAACTGCTCCAGCGTGGACCACGGCCGCCCCACCGTCCACCCGTTCACGGAGCGCTCGATGATCCCGCCGAGCGGTGACGCGACCATCACCGCCACCTGCCCGCCCAACTTCCCGAAGGTCCTCGACGTCGTGGAGCTCCACTCCAACGGCGCCGCCATCATCAGGCGTACGACGTCGGGCAGCAGCGCGTCCATCACGTATCACAACAGCGAGGAGGCGGTCCCCGGCTCCGGCGCGGTCACCGCCATCTGCGGAACCTGACCCCGAAGGCGCTCACCCTCCCTCCCGAAACCCGGCACAACGACCCGGCGGGCGAACGCGGCCGAAGCGGCGCCGCCCGCACGCGCACCACCCCATGTCGAAACGGCGCCGCCCGCACGCGCACGCCCCCATGTCGAAACGGCGCCGCCCGCCTGCGCACGCCCCCACGCGCGAGCGGCGTCGGCGCCGCAACCTCCGTCGCCCCCGATCCGTCCCGGCACCACAGCGTCCGTCGCCCCCGACCCGTCCCCCACCTCGTGCGACGTGGAGGACGGGCTGCTGCCAGAATCAGTGCATTGTCAAGGTTTGGGGGGCGGCACAGTGAGCCTGGGAGCGGTGGCCATCACCGGCGCGGCGGGACGAATCGGCTCCGTGGTACGGAGGGCGCTGCGAGGCGAGGTGAACCGGCTGGTCCTGCTCGACCACGTTCCTCTCCAAGCGGAGACCACGAACGAGGAGACCCACGTCGTCGACCTGCGGGACGCGGCGGCCATGGAGTCGCCCCTTTCCGGCACGGACGCCGTCCTCCACCTCGGCGGCCTGCCGGACGAGGCCCCCCTTGCCGACCTTGTGGACACGAACGTGCTGGGCACCCACAACGTCCTGGAAGTCGCCCGGCGCGCGGGAACCGCCCGCGTGGTGCTGGCCAGCAGCAACCGCGTGACCGGCTTCTACCCCAACGCCCACCGCACCGGGCCTCTGGAACCCGTGCGCCCCGACGGTCTGTACGGCGTGAGCAAGGTGGCCGTCGAGGCTCTCGGACAGCTGTACTCGGACAAGTTCGGCCTCTCCGTGATCTGCCTGCGCATCGGCAGTTTCGAGGACGCCCCGACCGAACCCCGGCACCTCGCGACCTGGCTGAGCCCGCGCGACGCCGTCGGCTACGTCCGGGCGGCGCTCACCGCGCCGCCGTCCACCCGTTTCGCCACGGTGTACGCCGTTTCCGGCAACACCCGCCGCTTCTGGGAACTCCCCGAGGAGTCGGTACTGGCCTACACGCCGGTGGACGACGCCGAACTGTACGCCGACCGCATCGCCGGCGCCCACGTCCCCGCCGACCCCTCAGCCCCGCAGGCCGGCCCGTACGCCCTGCCCGAGTTCACCCTGAAGCACATCCGCCCCTGACCTGCGCTGATCCCCAGCAGCCCAGGTGCGCACCGCCCCGTCTCCCCGACAGACCGGCAATCAGCTGACCGTCGCCGTCGTGCGGGGCGTGGAGAACGGGCTCGCGATCGCCCGGTCCCGCGAGCGGGGCAGGTGGTCATCAGCGACCCGCACGGCCGCACCGTGGCGGAGGCGGCCACCACGGACGCCGAATTCGTCGCGGTCACGGCACCCTTCCGGCCCCGAGCGCGACGACCCTCTACACGAGGCTCGGCGACTGGTTCGCCCTGCTCGTCCTGACCCTGGGTGGCGCGCTGCCCCTCCGGCCACGCCGGGGCAGCACGGGCTGCCCCGGCCGAGGCAGGTCTGATGGTGGTTGGCGGCGGAGGTCCGATCGATGGAGGTGTGGGAGTGTTGCGGCTCCGGGTGCTAGGCGGAGCCGGGGAGGACGGCGGCCAGTTCGGGGATGCGGGCGCGGTAGCCGTCGAGCAGCTTGTGCGCCGTGCCGACCGAGTCCACCAGGGGGTGCAGCGCGAACGCCTCGACCGCCAGCCGGGACGAGCCCGACAGCGCGGCCGCGATGGTCGTCTGTTCGACCGCCTTGACCTGCTGCACGAGACCGAGGAAGCGGCCGGGGAGCGGGCGGGTGGCCAGGGGGCGGACCCCGGAGCCGTCGACCGCGCAGGGGATCTCGACGACCGCGTCCGCGGGCAGGCCCGCCACCGCGCTCCCGTTGCGGACGTTGAGGATCATGGTGGACGGCTCGCCGCGGGCGATGGCGGCCATGAGGGCGAGCGCGATGCCCTCGTACCCCCCGGCCTGTAGGTCGGCGGCGTCGCGCGCACCCGCGTCGGTGGTGTCGCGGGCCTCGGCCATGTAGGTCGCGTCGCGTTCCCTGCGCGCCCTGCCCCACTCGGTGAGGGCGTGCTCGGGCCGCTCCCGTACCGCCGCGTAGAACCGGTCCTGCTGGCCGAGCAGCGACTCGCCGCGGGTGTGCTCGGCGCCGTTGATCGCGGCGACGGACTCGCGGGTGAAGTAGTAGTAGTACAAATACTCGTTGGGCAGCGCGCCGAGGGTCCGCACCCAGTCGCTGCCGAAGATCCGGGCCTCCTCGACCTGCCGCAGCGCGTCGTCGTCGGCGAGCAGGCCCGGCAGGACGTCCTGGCCCTGGTAGGTGAGGCCGCGCAGCCAGCCGAGGTGGTTGAGCCCGACGTAGTCGGGCGAGACGCGCGACGGCTCCAGCCCCAGGGCGGCGGCGGCGCGCCGGATCAGCCCGATCGGCGAGTCGCAGATGCCGACCACGCGGTCGCCGAGCACGGTCCGCATCGCCTCAGTGATCATGCCGGCCGGGTTGGTGAAGTTGATGACCCAGGCCCGGGGCGCGAGGGCGGCCACCCGCTCGGCCACGCGCACGGCCTCCGGGACGGTGCGCAGCCCGTAGGCGATGCCGCCAGGGCCGGTGGTCTCCTGGCCGAGGAGGCCGAGGTCCAGCGCGACCCGCTCGTCGGCGGTCCGCCCGGCCAGGCCTCCGACGCGGATCGCCGAGAAGACGAAGTCGGCGTCGCGCAGCGCGGTGTCGAGGTCCGTGGTGGTCAGCACCCTGGGTGGGTGGTCGTGCCCGGCGGCGAGCTGGTCCAGGACGTGCCGGATGGCGTCCAGCCGCTCGGCCGACACGTCGTAGAGCATCACCTCCTCCACACGCGGCTTCGCGGTGTCGCGCAGCAGCGCGCCGTACACGAGCGGGACCCGGAAGCCTCCGCCTCCGAGAACGGCCAGTTTCATCGCGGCCCCCTCACCTGCCTCTCATCAGAACCACGTACGCCTCATGAGCGCGCACGATCGAACCCATGCGGACGAAATCCCACGTCATGCGAGCAGCACCTCGGCGCCCACCGCCGCGCAGTTGCGCAGCGTCGTCTCGTCGGCGCCCTCGTTCGTGACGATCACGTCGATGTCCTCGGGGCCGCACACGCGCAGGGCGCCGGTGCCGGGGAACTTGTGCCGGTCGACCAGCAGCACCACCTGCCCCGCAGCCGCGATCATGGCGCGTTTCAGCGGCACCTCGGCGAGCGTGGTGTCGACGAGCTGCCCGTCCGGCCGGACACCGCTCGCGCCGAGGAACACGCGGTCGGCGCACACCTGGCCCAGCGCCTCCTCGGTCAGCACCCCGACCAGGGAATGGTAGGTGCGGCGGACCATGCCGCCGAGCAGCAGCAGTTCGACCGTCGGGTCGGCACGGAGCACGTCGAGGACGGCGAGGCTGGAGGTGACCACGGTGACGCGGCGGCCGCGAAGCCTGCGGGCCAGGCGCATCGTCGTCGTGCCGATGTCGAGCAGGATCACGTCGCCGTCCTGGACGAGTTGCGCGGCGCGGTCGGCCACGGCCTCCTTGTCCTGCTCGTCGACGGCGGCCACTTCGGCGAACGTCAGGTCGTCGTCGGCGTCGACGAGCGCGCCACCACGCACACGCCGCAGCGTGCCGTCGCGGTCGAGCACCTCAAGGTCCCGGCGGATGGTCGACGGGCTCACGCCGAGTTGCCTGGCGAGGTCGCGAACGCTGGTGGCACCTGAGAGCCGGACCCGGCGCATGATCTCCGCATGCCTGAGGTGCTGTAGCACGGTGTGATCCTATCAGTCATTTCCGAGCACAAGCGAGCTTTTTGCACCAAATACCCGCGCAAAGCACTTGATATGCGCGAGCAAACGTGCAAGATTGCGCACATCTCGGCCTGTCAAGGAGGAAGCAATACCGTGTCTGGCCAGGCGTACGACCCACTCTCCGATCAGCGAACCCCGGAGGGGCCGCAGTTCGACGTCTTCTTAGCGGGCACTGTCTTCCTGGACATCGTCTTCACCGGCCTGCCCGCGATGCCCGCCTCGGGCACCGAAATCTGGGCCGAGGGCATGGGCTCATGTCCGGGAGGCATCGCCAACCTCGCCATCGCCACCAGCCGGCTGGGCCTGCGCACCTCGCTGGCCGCCGCGTTCGGCGACGACGACTACGGCGACTTCTGCTGGCGCACGCTCGCGGAGCAGGAATCGGTGGACCTGTCGAAGTCACGGCGCTTCGAGCACTGGCACTCGCCGGTGACGGTCTCGATGGCGGTCAACCGCGACCGCAGCATGGTGACCCACGGACATCCCGCTCCCATGTCGGCGACGGAGATGATCGGCACCCCGCCGCGCTCCAGCGCGGTGATCGTGTCGCTCTCCGCCGAGGAGCCGCTCGGCGTGCCCGGCGTGTCCGGCTGGGCCGAGCTGGCCCGCCGCAACGGCGCGCTCATCTTCGCGGACGTCGGCTGGGACCCGTCGGGCGCCTGGTCGCCCGCCCTGCTCGACCAGCTCTCGGTCTGCCACGCGTTCATGCCCAACGCGGTCGAGGCCATGGGCTACACCGGCACCGACACCCCGCGCGACGCCCTGTACGCAATCGCCGACCGGGTGCCCCTCGCCGTGGTCACCGACGGGGCCAACGGCGCCATGGCCATCGACTCCGCGACCGGCGAGGAGGCGTACGTCCCCACGCCACGGGTGCGGGCGCTCGACCCGACCGGCGCGGGGGACGTCTTCGGCGCGGGCTTCGTGCTCGGCACCCTCTGCCGCTGGCCGCTGGCCGACCGGCTGGCGTTCGCCGGGCTCTGCGCGGCGCTGGCCGTGCAGCAGTTCGGCGGGTCGCTGGCCGCGCCCGGCTGGGGCGACATCGCCGACTGGTGGCACGAGGTACGGGAGGCGGGTGGTCACGGCGGCGCCTACGCCGACTCGCTGGCCCGCCGGTACGCCTTCCTCGACCGGCTGGTCCCCACCGTCCCGGTGGGCGCGGTACACCGGGCGGCCGCCACCATCGCCCGGTACGCCGACCTGGAGGTGGCCCTCCCGGTGTCGGCCACCGAGAGATCCGAGAAGCCGCCGGCCAGAAAGTCCGCCGAGACGTCCGGCGGGCCGGAAGGCGCCACCCCGCACCAAGCACGCGCCGCCGCGTCCGAGGCCGCCGCCCCACCGGAGGCACAGCCCGAGGACCCGGACGCCTCGCGTGCCTGCTCAGAAGGAGTAACACCATGATCGCCTCGACGCGAGAGCACCGGCCGCCGAACCCTCGTGGCGTCCGGACGCGGGCCGTCCTGGCCGCCGGTGCCGTGGCCCTCGCCGCGACCGCGTGCGCGCCGGGGTCCTCGGCCCCGCCCACGGCGTCCTCGGCGCAGCCGAGCGCCTCGGCGGTGCGCACCGACGCCGCGGCCCTCGGCAACGTCACCCTCACGGTCTGGGACCAGGAGGTACGCGGCGGGCAGGCCGCCCAGATGAAGCAGCTCAACGCCGCGTTCGAGGCGAAGTACCCGAACATCAAGCTCAAGCGGGTCTCCCGCTCCTTCGACGACCTCAACACGACGCTGCGCCTGGCGCTCAGCGGCAACGAGCCTCCGGACGTGGTGGAGGCCAACAACGGCCGGCCGTCGATGGGCGCGTTCGTGAAGGCCGGCCAGCTCCGCCCGCTCGACGCCTACGCCGAGGCGTACGGGTGGAAGAAGCGCTATCCGGAGTCGGTGCTGCGCTACTCGCAGTACAGCGCCGACGGCAAGGTGTTCGGCCAGGGCAACCTGTACGGCCTGCCGCAGGTGGGCGAGGTCGTCGGCCTCTACTACAACCGCGCCAAGCTGACGAAGCTCGGCCTGCAACCGCCGAAGACCTGGGACGAGTTCCAGGCCGCGCTGGACAAGGCCAAGGCCGCCGGCGAGGTGCCGATGCAACTGGGCAACCTCGACAAGTGGCCGGCCATCCACGTGTTCGGCACCGTGCAGGGCCGTGCCGTCCCGGCCGACCAGATCAGCACGCTGGCGTTCGGCCGCAAGGGCGCCTCGTGGACCACGCCCGAGAACACCAAGGCCGCCGAGCAGCTCGTCAGCTGGGTCGACAAGGGCTACTTCAACGACGGCTTCAACGGCCAGGGCTACGACCCGGCCTGGCAGGCGTTCAGCAAGGGGCAGGGTGTCTTCCTGATCGCGGGCACCTGGCTGCTCGCCGACCTGGACAAGGCGCTGGGCAAGGACCTCGGCTTCATGCTCCCGCCGGGCGCCACGGCCGACGCCCCGCCCATCGCGACCGGCGGCACGGGCCTGCCGTTCGCCATCACGGCCAAGAGCCCCAACCCCGACGCGGCGGCGGCGTACATCGACTTCATCACCAACGCCGACGCCATGAAGGTGCTCACGACCACGGGCAACCTGCCGGTGGCCGACACGGCGGAGCAGAGCGTGAAGGCGGGCCCGCAGCAGGACGTGTTCACGGCCTTCGGCACGGCCACCAAGAGCGACGGCCTCGTCCCCTACCTCGACTACGCCACCCCGACGTTCGCCGACACGCTCGGCGCGGCGCTGCAGGACCTGCTGGCCAAGAAGTCGACCCCGCAGGAGTTCCTGGCGACGCTGGAGAAGGACTACAAGACCTTCGCCGAGAGCAACGGGTGACCGCGGGCGCATGGCCACGACGCTTCCCCGGGCCACCGGGCGGCCACACGTGAATGTGAAGAGAGCGCAGGCGGGGCATCCTCCCGGAGAGCCCCGCCGCGTCGCCTACCTCTACGTGCTGCCCGCGTTCGCCGTCTACGCGGCGTTCCTGCTCTACCCGATCGTCCGCGCGGTGCACCTGTCGCTGTACGAGTGGGACGGGCTGAGCGTCGGCACCTGGGCGGGGCTCGACAACTACGTCGCGATCGTCGCCGACGAGGGGCTGCGGTCGGCCTTCGGCCACGCCCTGGTGCTCATGCTGTTCTACGCGGCGGCGCCGCTCGCCATCGGGCTGACACTGGCCGCGATTCTCAACCACGCCAAGGTGCGCGGGCTCGGCTTCTTCCGTACGGTGGTGTTCCTGCCGCAGGTGGTCGCCATGGTCGTGGTGGCGGTCGCCTGGCGGCGCGTGTACGCCCCCGACGGCACCCTCAACAGCCTGCTCAGCGCGCTCGGGCTGGACTCCCTCACGAGGGGCTGGCTGGGCGACTACACCTTCGCGCTGCCGGCGGTCGGCGTGGTCGGCACCTGGTTCGAGACCGGCCTGGTGACCGTGCTGCTGCTGGCCGGGATGAGCCGCATCCCGCTGGAGCTGTACGAGGCGGCGCGGCTCGACGGGGCGGGCGCGCTCAGGGAGTTCTTCTCGGTCACGCTGCCCTCGGTGCGCGGGGAGATCGCCGTCGCGCTGACGCTCACCGTGATCGCCGCGCTGCGCACGTTCGACCTGGTGTACGTCACGACGCGCGGCGGGCCCGGCGACTCGACGTCGGTGCCGTCGTACGAGGTCTACCATCGGGCCTTCGGGCTGGGCCAGGTCGGCTCGGCCGCGGCGATCGGCGTCACCCTCACCGTCGTCATCTTCGCGGTCTCGTTCGTGATCAACCGCTTCGCTGACAGGGGCGACTCGTGATCTCTCGTGCGGAGCGTCTGGCCAACTACGTCATTCTGACGGCGTTCGCGGCATTCGCGCTGTTCCCCATCCTGACGATCCTGTCGGCCGCGCTCGGCCCCGACGACAGCGCGGGCGCGGCCGGGCAGGGGCTCAGCGTGGCCGGGCTGCACCTGGGCAACTTCGGCGCGGCGTGGGAGGTCGGGCGGTTCGGGACGTACCTGCGTACCAGCCTGATGGTGTCGGCGTTCGTCGTGGTCGTCAGCGTGGTCTTGTCGATCATGAGCGGGTACGCGTTCGGCACCATGCGCTTCCGCGGCCAGTCCGTGCTGTTCTACCTGTTCCTGCTCGGCATCATGATGCCCAGCGAGGCCGTCGCGGTCCCGCTCTACTTCGACCTGCGCACGCTCGGCCTGATCGACACGTTCTGGTCGGTCGCGCTGCCGCAGGTGGCGCTGTCGGTGGCGTTCGGCACGTTCTGGATGCGGGCGTACTTCCGCACGAGCAGCCGCGCGATCGTCGAGGCCGCGCGCATCGACGGCGCCTCGACCTGGCGCATCCTGTGGAAGGTGCTGGCGCCGCCGGCCCGGCCCGCCATCGTCACCCTGACCGTCCTGGTCTTCATGTGGACGTGGAACGAGTTCCTCATCCCGTTGATCATGGTGACCAGCGAGTCGCTGCGCACGGCGCCGCTGGGTCTGGCCTTCTTCCAGGGCCAGTACACCTCCGGCTTCACCCTCCTCGCGGCCGGATCCGTCATCGTCGCGACCCCGGTCGTGATCTTCTACCTGTTCCTTCAGCGCCATTTCATCCGCGGGCTGCTCCAAGGAGCCGTCCGCGAGTAACACCCGGAGGTTGCATGCGAACCCCGCACCCCCCATCGCGACCCACTCCGCCGTCACGGGCACCGGGTCGCCTGGCGGTGCTGGCCACCGCGGCCGTGCTCGCCCTCGTCCCCGCCGCCCCGGCATTAGCCGGAACAGCCCAAACCACCCCGTCCACCACAAACTCCCCCGCCGACCTCGACGCGCTGTTCATCGGCGCCCACCCCGACGACGAGGCCTTCAGCCTGTCGACGCTCGGGCAGTGGAGCGAGGACCACGGCGTCCGCACCGGCGTCGTCACCGTCACCCGGGGCGAGGGCGGCGGCAACGCCGTCGGCCCGGAGGAAGGCCCCGCCCTCGGCCTGCTGCGCGAGGCCGAGGAGCGCACGGCCGTCGGCAAGGCCGGCGTCCGCGACGTGTTCAACCTCGACGATGTCGACTTCTACTACACGGTGAGCGCCCCGCTGACCGACCAGATCTGGGGGGACGACACCCTGGAGAAGGTCGTCCGGATCGTCCGCCAGACCAGGCCCGAGGTCCTGATGACCATGGACCCGGCCCCCTCCCCCGGCAACCACGGCAACCACCAGCAGGCGGCGCGGCTGGCCGTCAAGGCGTTCTACGCGGCGGCCGACCCCAAGGCGTTCCCCGAGCAGATCACCCGTGAGGGGCTGCGCCCCTTCGCCCCCTCCCGCGTGTTCCTCGGCGGGGGCCGCGGCACCTCCAAGAGCGGCCCCGACTGCGCCTCGACGTTCCGCCCGGCCAACCCGGCGCAGAACGTGTACGGCGTGTGGAGCGGACGCCCCTCCCAGAGCCAGGGCCGGACCTGGGCCGCCATCGAGCGTGACGCCCAGCGCGCGTACGCCTCCCAGGGCTGGGCCGTCTTCCCCGACGTGCCGTCCGACCCCGCCCAGCTGGGCTGTGACTTCTTCACCCAGGTGGACTCGCGGGTGCCGTTCCCCGAGCCCGGCTCCGCGGCGGCCACCGCACCGACGGCCGCCCTCGACGGCGCGCTGGTCAGGGCGGCAGGCGCCGTCCCGCTCGGCACGCTGCTGGACCTGCGTCCCAGCACGTTCGACGTCCGCCCGGGTGCGGCGTTCACCGTCAAGGTCACCGCGACCGCGCCGTCTCGCGAGCCGCTCGGCCGGTCGGCCGTGACGCTGCGCGCACCGGAGGGCTGGCAGGTCAGCGGGTCCGGCGACCTCGGCAGGCTCGCTCCGGGACGCACCGGATCGGCGACGTTCACCGTGACGCCGCCGAAGGGCGCGTCCCCGGGCGTCCGGGCGCGGGTCGCGGCGACGCTGACCACCGACCAGGGCCGCGGCTACACCGACCGGCAGGTCGAGGTCAGCCCGGCCGTACGGGGAAGGCAGCAGCTGCTGCCCCAGGTGGACCAGTACGAGAAGTGGGCCGCGGACCTCGACGCGCCGCAGCTTCGCGGCCTGGTCACGCCCGTGCTCACCCTGCCGTCCGGCGGGGCACGCCAGGTCGGCGTCGTGGTCACCAACGTCAGCGACGCCCCCCAGACCGGGACCGTCCGCCTGGACCTGCCCGCCGGCTTCACCGCCGACCGCGCCGAGGCGAGCTACAGCGCGCTGGCGGCCGGCGCCTCGACGACGGTGCAGTTCACCGTCACCAACTCCGACGCCTCGCTGAAGACCTCCAACGAGGGCGGCGACTACGCCTACACCATCACCACCACCACCAGCGCGGACGGCTCCAGCGTGAGCAAGCCCGCGCTCGAACTGGTGCCGAAGACGTCGATCCCGCAGGCGGCGTCGGCGCCGGCCGTCGACGGCGTCGAGGGCGACGGCGAGTACACCGGCCCCGCCCTGGACATCTCCCGCCTGTGGGAGGGCACCGCCTGCTCGTCGGCGGCCGACTGCTCAGGCACCGCCAAGCTCGCCTGGCATGACGACACGCTGTTCGTGCTGGTCAAGGTGAAGGACGACGTGGTCGGCACCCGGCTGCCCGCGTCCGACTGCAAGCGGCACTGGCGTACCGACGCGGTGGAGGTGGCCATCGACCCGCGCGGCACGTCGGAGAACACCTCCACGACGTTCAAGGCGGCGGTGCTGCCGGTGACCGCCGAGGGCCCGCCGTGCTTCGAGCGCGACGCCGACAACCGTCAGGGTCCGGGCGAGCAGACCGCGCCTGGGATGCGGGTGGCGTCGAAGGTCGCCACCGGGGAGTACACGGTGGAGATGTCCATCCCGATGGAGGTCCTGCCGGGGGCGGTCGATCCCGAGCACCTCGGGCTGAACATCCTGGTGTACGACTCCGACACCCAGGACAAGACCGGTCAAACCCGGATCGGCTGGTCCACGTGGGGTGGCGTGCAGGGCGACCCGTACCGCTGGGGCGTCGCGACGCTGCCGGGCTACCACCCTCCGGCGGGACGGCCGACCACGCCGCCCGACCCGGTGATCCCCGACACCGGCCTGTCCAGCCTGGACTCACCGCAGTCGCTGGAGCAGGCGGTCCGCCTCGGCCTTCCGCTCGCGGGCGGTCCCGCGGCGAAGGCGTCCGAGAGCGGCCGGGTCACGGCCGCCACCGGCGCGCGGGACGCCGTGAAGGTGACGCTCCGCGCCGGCTCGGCCGGCAAGGCGCACCTGTTCGTCCGCGACGACCAGGGGACCGCGGGCAGCCACGTCGTCACCGTTCCCCGGAGCGGCAGCACGACCGTGAGCGTGCCGCTGACCCGCGCCACGGCCGGCCACCCGACGGTGGTGGCCGGATGGCAGGCGCCTGACGGAGGCACGCTGGCCTCCCAGGCGCGCGTGCGCTGACGTTCGCCGACCGGGAGCCCGACCGGGCTCCCGGTCGGCGAACGCGGTCGGCTGAACGCGGTCGCCGTGTGCCGCCCCGGGGATTCGAACCCCGACTGCCCGCGTCCGAGCGCGGTGCCTCCTGCCGTTGGGCTAGAGCGGCGAGCCCGCGGCCCGCGATCATCTGGGGCGTTGGACGGCGCCCGTGATGACCATCGCGTCACCGTCCGGTCATGCCGTACGGCGGGCCGCGGGGAGAGCCGCAGCGGGGTCTCGAACCCCGTCCTGCTGGTTGGAAGCCAGCTGCCTTACCCGTTCGGCCTCTGCGGCGGGACTTCCCCTCGGAATGTCTATGGAGTTTTCTGCTCAGGCGGCTGCCGGCTGGAACGACCGAAAGAAAAAGCCGCCAGGTGCAATTCCCGGCGGCTTCGGTATTCCTCTGTCGAGGATCATCCAGAAGCCCGCCGACCGGCGCCGCCGCCGAACAGGACCGCTCGCCCGTGCAGGCAGGCGGCCGGCATGAGGTCGCTGAGCATGTTCACCGCTGTCCTTTCACCGCGTCTTTCTTGCTGTGTGATCACAGTAGCCGCGGGCATTTCCCGGATGCCACACATTAAAAAACGAGGGGATGTCACGGACTCGGCTGAAAAGCGGCCGTGACATCCCCTCGCGAAACCTCAGCCCTTGGGGCTCGCGCTCTCGACGACCTCGAACGTCCAGAGCTCCGACCCGGACGCGGCAGCCCCCTGGCCGTGGCCGTGCCCCTGGGCGGCCTGAGCAGCCTGCGCGTGCCCTCGCTGGAAGGCCTGCCCCTGCTGCCACTTCTGGAAGTCTTCCTCGCTACGCCAGCGGGTGTAGACGAAGTACTGGTCGGTGCCCTCGACGGGCCGCAGCAGCTCGAACCACTCGAACCCGTCGGCGGATTCCACCATCCCGGCCCGGTTGGAGAAGCGTCGCTCGAGCTCCTCCCGCATCTCCGCCGGCACGGTCAACACGTTGATCTTCACGACTGACAACGGAAACCCCCTCTCGTCCACCCCAACGCTAGCGTCCGGGTAGCCGGGGGTGGCCGAGGGCATCGTGCCCCCGGTGGCGCTACCGCATGAGCCAGGCCTGCTCCGCGGTGTCGCGGCACGTCCACTGGATGAGCCACTTGCCCGGCTTGGCCTCGCCCTTGCCGACCGCCAGGCACAGGCCGGAGGCCCGGTTCTTCAGCCGCTGCAGGTCGTCGTACATCCACTCCTGCTCGATGCCGCCGTCGGTGCACGGCCACTGGATCGCGTACTTGCCCTTGGCCCGGGAGCCGTGCGCGATCGCCAGGCACATGCCGGTCTTGGCGTTGACGAGCTTACGATCCCGGTAGATCCACTGCTGGTCCTTGTTGTTGGAGCACGTCCACTGGATGACCTTCTTGCCCGCCCGCACCTCGCTCTTGCCCACGGCCAGGCAGAGCTCGGTGGCGGCGTTCATCAGGCGCGAACTGCCCGCCTGGCGCGAACCGCTCGCCGCCGAGGCGGGGGCGGCGGCGAGGGAGAGCGCCATGGCGGTCGTCGCGGCGACGGCGAACAGCTTGCTGGGGGTGGCGACCACGTCGGTGACCTTCCTGAGAGGTGTTGATCTCTATGACGCCCGCAATCCCCGATTTGTTGTGAGATTCCCGGCATCAAGCGGGCGCGTTGACGTGCAACCAGTACGCCCACAAGGTTGAACTCGTCAGTACAATCAGGGGATGACCACATCGCGTGGACGGATCGACAAGCGGCAGGCGATCCTGGACGGCGCGTTCACCGTGTTCGCCCGCCAGGGATACGCCCAAGCCTGCGTGCAGGAGATCGCCGACGAGGCGGGCGTGGCCAAGCCGACGGTGTACAACCACCTCACCGACAAGGCCACCCTGTTCAGGCACGCGATGGAGGCCGCCGCGCAGGCCGCGCTGAACGAGCGGCTCGCCGCGCTCGAACCGCTCGTCGAGCCCGGCGAAGACCTCCCCGCCACGCTGGAACTCGTCGGATACGACCTGCTGCGCCTCCACTGCGACGACCGCTCGTGCGCGCTGCGGCGGCTGCTCTACTCGGAGAGCACCCACTTTCCCGACATCCTCGACATCGTCCGGCAGAGCGGGCCGCACCGTCTCAACCAGGCGCTCGCCGACCGGCTGGCCCGGCTCGCGCTCGCCGGCCAGCTGCGCACGACCGACCCGGCGCTGGCGGCCGAGCAGTTCATGGCGCTGCTCACCGGCCCCATGGAGGCCCGCTCCCAGATGGGGACCCGCCCGATCGACGACGCCGAGTTGCGGGACGTGGCCCGCGCCGCCGTCCACACGTTCTGTCAAGCCTTCGCCGCCGACGCCTAGAGACCGGTTCTCCGACATCGCCGGTGCGAGAAGGGCGAGCCCCCTCAGCGACCGGCCGGGGTGATACCGGAGATCCGGGCGGCGAGCTCGGACAGGCGCGCGAGCGTGGAGTCCGCTGACGGGTCCGGGACGGCCACGATGACGTGGTCGATGCCCTGGGCGGCCAGGTCGCCACACCGCTGGACGCTCTCCTCGACGCTCTCGCCGTCGGGAACGCGCATGTGGAGGGTCTTCTCGATCTCCTCGTAGGGCCGTCCCAGCCGTTCGCAGTGGGCGCGCAGCACGCCGAGCTTGTGCGGCACGTCGGCGCCGTGCAGGAGGTTGCAGGCGTCGGCGTACTCGGCGACGAGCCGGAGCGTCTTCTTCTCCCCGCTGCCGCCGATCAGGATCGGCGGGCGCGCCTGCGGCGCGTTGAGCGTGCGCTCCAGCCTGTAGTACCGGCCCTCGTACGGTTTGTCGTCGTCGCTCCACATCTGCTTGGCGATCTGCAGCGTCTCCTCCAGCCGCTCGAACCGCTCGGCCAGGGACGGGAAGCGCAGGCCGAGGCCGCGGGCCTCCTGCTCGTACCAGCCGGCGCCGATGCCGAGGACGGCGCGTCCGCCGGAGAGCGCGTCCAGCGTGCTGACCTGCTTCACCAGCACCCCAGGCGCGCGGTAGACGGCGCCGGTGACCAGGGCGCCCAGCGTGACCCGGCTGGTGAGGGCGGCGGCGTAGGACAGCGCGCCGTACGCCTCCAGCATCGGGTCCTCCACGGCGCCGAAGTTGGGGATCTGGAAGAAGTGGTCCATCACCCACAGGCTGTGCAGCCCCGCCTCGTCGGCGCCGCGGGCGACGGCCGCGAACCGCCCGGCGATCGCGGCGTCGCCGCCGGGCCAGGTGAAGCGGGGACAGGTCAGACCGAGTCTCATCGAAAACTCCTTGATCGGGTGGGGGCATGCCTGCCGCAGGATGACGTCACTGCGGGCATGAAAAAACCCTCTCGCCCGGGTTGCTGCACCCGAGGCCGAGAGGGCTCCGTAGGAGTAATCATCTCATGTGCCGCAGGCGGCTCTCGCCCGGCACCGGCGTCCCCCGCCAGAGCACGGGTCAGGTCACGACGCCGCCTGGTGGAAGTGCTCGACCACGCGCTGGACGCGCAGACCGGCCGCGAAGTCGGCCAGGGTCGGCTCCTCGCCGCGGATGGCGCTGGCGAACGCGCTGAGCCGGGTGTGCTCGCTGCCGTGTTCTCCGTGACTGAACAGCGTGCCGCCGTCCGCAGCCCGGCACAAACGGTGTCACGTCTACCGGTGCCGCTCGACGTGCGCGAGGTGGTCGGGCCTGTTGGTCATGATGCCGTCGACGCCGTACGAGATCAGCTGACGGATGACGGCCCGCCTGTGCACCGACCACGTGTAGACCCGCATCCCCTGATCATGGACCTCTTTGACGTATTCCGGGGTGAGGCCGACGTGCGGCAGATTGACCGAGTCGGCGTAGGCGGCCACCTCGGCGAGCCGGTCGACGGCCGGCTTGCCGAGCAGCGCGATCGGGACGTCGGGCATGAGGCTGTGGAAGTTCCGCATCGACTGCCAGTCGAACGCCTGCACGGCCAGCCGCTCCTTGGTCCACCATCTACGGTTGGCCTGCAGCTCGGCGGCCACCCGCCGGTCGATGTCCTCCGGGGTGCGCGGGGCGTGCTTGATCTCCAGCAGCAGCCTGATCCTGCTGCCGCTCGTCGCCCGCAGCATCTGTTCGAGCGTGGGCACTTGCACGCCCCGGTAGCGCGGGGAGAACCACGAGCCGGCGTCCAGCTGCTGGATCTCCGCGAGCGTGAAGTCGGCGACCCGCCACGGCGATCGTCCGGGGAAGAGCTGCTCAACGTTGGTGGTGCGGGCCAGCGTCGCGTCGTGCATCAGGACGAGCTGGTGGTCCCTGGTCTCCTGGATGTCGAGCTCGCACGCGTCGGCCCGCAGCTCCCGGGCCAGGGCGCAGGACGCGATGGTGTTCTCGGGCGCGTACGCGGAGGCGCCCCGGTGCGCGATGTTGTCGACTTCTGGCGGCGAGGCGGAGGCGGCTCTCGGCATGACGGGGAGAGCGGTCAGGGCGGCGGTGACGACGGCACCGAACTGTCGGTACATGTCCCTCCTCGGGCTTGCCTGCTGCCTGCAACCCGAGCCGGACAATTGAGTCGTATGTCGAGTCAGAGAGATAGTTCCCATTTGTGCCAGCAAAGACCGTTTTGGTGTGGCGTGTCGGACGCGTCAGAACGAACTCTTTGCCACGGCAGCAGGGCCGCTTGGCGAGGGGGCGAGGGCATCAGGGGACTCGCGCCGCCGACGGGCTAGGGCCGCGGCGGCTTCCTCATACGCGACACGGTAAGGCGCTCAGCGGAAGATTCCCGTATGGCCGAGCGAGTAGCGTCCGGGCTGCGGGTACACGCACAGGCCGTGCGGTCCCTGGCCGACCTTGATCTTGTGCAGCAGCTTGCCGGTCACGGTGGAGAACACGTAGACGACCCCGTGGTACCTGCCGGAGAGCCAGAGCTGCTTGCCGTCCGCCGACACCCCGCCCATGTCGGGCGAGCCGCCCCCGGGGATCTGCCACCGGTCGACCACCTTGCGGTCGGCGAACGACACCACGGAGACCGAGCCCTCTCCCCTGTTGGAGACGTAGAGCAGCCGCGAGTCCCTGCTGACGTACAGGCCGTGCGCGCCCCTGCCGGTGCGCAGGAATCCGACCCTCCGGAGGGTGTCGGCGTCGATGATCCACACGCCGCCCGCCATCATGTCGGCCACGTAGAAGCGCCGCCCGTCGGGTGACAGCTTGACGTCCTGCGGCATGTTCGCCGGCTCCACGCTGATCACCTTCAGCACGCGCGGACGCTTCCAGTCGATCGCCACCAACTGGCCGGAGAACTCGCAGCTCGCCAGGAACACCGATCCGTCAGCGGTGAAGTCGCCGTGGTTGACGCCCCTGCACGGCAGTTCCAGGGAGTGGATCAGGCGCATCGTGTCCGGGTCGCGAAAGTCGAGCCGGTTGTTGCGTTCGGCCATCACCAGGGCGTACGAGCCGTCGGGCGTGAAGTACAGGTTGTACGGGTCGTCCACGGGCACCGGCTTGCCGGGACGGCCGGTGACCGGGTCGATGGGGGTGAGCCGGTTGCCCTTGTTCTCGTTGACCCACAGCGTCTTCATGTCCCAGGACGGCACGACGTGCTGCGGCAGCATGCCGACCCGGTAGCGGTGGACGACCCGGTACGTCCGCGGGTTGATGACGTCCACCGTGTTGGATTCGCTGTTGGGCACGTACACGCGCGGGGTCAGGCCCCTGACCTTCGGGCTGAGCATCCCTGGCCTGTCGTGGGCGTAGACGTCGGTCACCTTGTCCCGGGCGCGCGGCTCCGCCTGCTGCTTGTGCGGAGACGGGCTCGGCGGCGGGGCAGGGGTGCCGGCGACCACCGCGGGCGGCGCGGGCGGCGCGGTACACGAGACCGCGGCCATGGCGGTCGCACCAAGCACGCTCATCACCCAGGGCAGACGCATGCGGCACAGCCTAGGAAGGTGTTCGGCAGCGTACGCCCAGGTCAAGGTCAACATCGTGGCGGCGCATGATCAAGGGATGGCATGCACGCCCGCCGCCCTCCAGGTGGGGGCGGGGAGCCGGGCGTGCCAAGGTAAGCGCCGCGCCAACCGGATGCTGTTTCGTCCGTTCCTACCGTGGCCGCATGATTTCCGGCACTACGCGCAGAGTGAGCGGAGGCCGGCGGGCGCTCCAGCTCCCCACCTACCTCGGCCGTGCCCGCAGGGGCGGCCTCCGCGCATCGGTCATCTGACCGGGCTCGCGGGGCTGTCCGCATCAGAAGCGGTAGCGCGCGACCACGGTGCCCAGCCTGGAAAAGGACGTGCTGAGTGCCCCCAAGCGGGTCCACAGGCGCAGGGCCGGCGGATACTGGGCGACCTCCGGCTCTCGGGTGAGCATGATCTCCTCAATGAGCGTGAGCTTGGGATTCCAGCGCACGGGGTCCAGGCGGTCGAATCCCGGGGACTTGAAGAGGGGGACCAGAAACCGGACGCTGGGGGCGAGTTTCGCGGCCCGGACCGTGAACTTGTTGTAGACGTTGAACGCGATCTCCCCGCTGTGGAGATGGTCGGTGAGCCGCTGCAGCAGGGAGATCATGTCGGCTTCGGCGAGAAACGCCATCAGGCCGTCGGCGACGATCACGGCGGGGCGGTCGGCGGGGAGGCTCTCCAGCCAGGCCGGGTCGGTCAGGTCCGCGCCAATGGCCTGGACGTGCGGGCGGTCGGGGATGAGCCGTCGCCGGGCGGCGACGACGTCAGGGAAGTCGACGTCGTACCAGTCGACGGTGGGCGGCGTGTCGATGCGGAACGCCCGCGTGTCCAGGCCGGCGCCCAGGTCGATACCGATCGCGTCGGGGTGGCGGGCGATGAACCGCTGCGCGACCTCATCCAGTTTCTTGGCCCGCTGGGCGACTTCGACGCAGGAAACCCTGGTCCAGCGGAGCTTGTCGTCGGTGTAGCCGCTCTTGCGGACGAGCTCGTCGGCCATCGTGTCGCCGAGGATCGGGTCCGGCAGGCGGCTGTCGAATGCCCGGCCGGTCAGGGTGATCCACAGGGTTTGCTCCACCGGGGTCAGAGCGGGAAGGGAAAGCGTCATGGGAGTTTCCGTCCTTTCTGCGCCGACGTACGTGTCGGCATCCTCGATTCAATGACACCTGGACTAAAAGTAGTCCAAGTATAACCATATGCCTGGTGTAGGCTCTCTGGCATGGCGGACGAGACACGACGCGAGCGCAAGAAACTCCAGACGAGACAACTGCTGGTCGACACGGCGCTCAGGCTGTTCGCCGAACAGGGATACGAGCAGACCACCATCGCGCAGATCGCCCAGGTGGCCGACGTGGCCAAGAAGACGTTCTTCAACCACTTCCCCACGAAGGAAGACGTGCTGTTCGCCGACACCGACCAGTACGTCCAAGCGGCCGTCGAAGTGATCGGCGAACGAGCGCCGGAGGAACACGTCTCCGACGTCCTGCTCGAGATCTACGAAGGAGTCTTCGCCCGGCGTCTGGCCGGGGGGCCGTTCTCCGAGGCCGGCAAGAATCTGAAGCACCTCGACGACACGGTCATGAAACTGCCTGCCGTGCAGGCCAAGGCCCTGCACGTGCTGTTCGACCTCCAGCAGGCGATCGCCGACGCGCTCCTGAAGGCCTACCCCCGCGTGCTCGACCCGGTCACCGCGGCTGCCGCCGTCGGATCCCTGATCGGAGCCGCTCAAGCCGCCGCCACGGTCAGCCTCCGCCAGGGCCCCTCAATGGAGGAGTACCTGACCTCGATCCGGCGCGCCCTCGACGTCGCCCTCCAGGGGCTGCGCTCGTTGTAGAAGGGATTCCGCGGGTGTTCGACGGCCTGGCCCAGCGGGGCGGTGCAGCGGGGTCGGTCGCGGAGCCCGTCCGGCACATCCCGCTCGTCAGAAGTCGGTACGGTGGCCACGTGCGAACCGGCTCACCTGGCACGGCACTCATCATCATTCGGGGCAACTCTGGATCCGGCAAGACCAGCGTCGCGCGAGCCCTCCGAGAGGCGTACGGACGCCGAGGCCTGGCCCTGATCAGCCAGGACGTGGTGCGGCGCGACATCCTGCGCGAGCTCGACAAGCCGGGCGCCGTGAACATCGGCCTCATCGACACCATGTGCCGCCACGCCCTGGACACCGGCTACCACGTGATCGTGGAAGGCATCCTCGCCGCGAGCCGGTACGGGCAGATGCTGCACGCGCTCTGCCGCGATCACCTCGGCCGGACCTCGCTCTACTACCTCGACATCCCTTGGGAGGAGACCCTGCGCCGACATGAGACGCGCCCTCAACGTTCCCAGTTCGGCGCGGATGACATGCGGCAGTGGTACATCGAGCGAGATGTGCTGCCGGAAGAGCGCGAGACGATCTTCGGAGAAGATGCCTCCCTGGAGGACATCGTGCGGCGGATCTACAAGGACGCCGGTCTTGAGGCTGACCGGCAGGCCGATTCTCCAGCCGCAGGACGGTAATGGTGGGATGTCGGGCATGACCCTGCAGATCTCGGCTGATCAGCTCGTGATCGTCCCCGCCAACCAAGCGTCGTGGGACGACCTGAAGGCGATCTTCGGCACAGCGGACTATCCGTCCACGTGCCAATGTCAGCACTACAAGATCTTCGATTACCAGTGGCGCTCCGTCTCCGTCGACGAACGTGCCGAGCGCCTGCGCGAGCAGACCGGTTGCGGGGACCCCGGAGCCCCTTCGACCAGCGGTCTCGTCGCCTATCTGGACGGTGAACCGGTCGGGTGGTGCGCGGTCGAGCCGCGATCGTCCTACCCCCGCCTGCTCCGTGCCCGCGTCCCCTGGACCGGACGCCAGGAGGACAAGACCGATGACAGCGTCTGGGCCGTGACCTGCTTCGTCACCCGCAAGGGCTTCCGCCGACGCGGCATCACCTACGCGCTCGCCCGCGCCACGGTCGACTTCGCACGCGAACGCGGAGCTCGCGCGCTCGAGGCGTACCCGATGATCACACAGCCGGGAGTGGAAGTCACCTGGGGCGAACTCCACGTCGGCAGCCGCGACGTTTTCGCCGACGCGGGGTTCACCGAGGTAGGCAGGCCGACACTCAGACGCGCCGTCATGCGAATCGACTTCTGACCGGTCATGCAGGAAGGCGCGGTGCGACGGATCGAGTTCCGGTGCGTGGACGGAGGGCTCGTCGAGATCGCCATTGACGACGTGCCGCTGCTCGAACTGGTACGGCAGGCCGAGCTTCCGTACGCCCGCTCCGAGCAACTCGAACGGCAAGAGGAGTTCGCACCCGAGCCGGCGCCGCTGCTCGCGGGCGACTACACCTACTTCTCCCGGAACCAGTGCGGCTGGCCGAGCCGCCACTACCTGGACGAGCCGGCAGAGGTCGCCTACAACCAGGAAGACGATGAGACATGAGACCATGCTGCTCGGCTGCACATGCGGCATCGCTGAGTGCTGGGCGCTGCTCGCGAAGATCGAGCTCACCGACTCCGTCGTCCGCTGGTCGGGTTTCCGCAACAACCATCGCGACTGGGACTTGTCCCTTCTCGGACCGTTCGTCTTCTCCCGCCGGCAGTACGAGCGGGCCCTCCGTGCGACGGCACCAGAGCCGCGCGTGAGCGATGCTCCGCGCTTGGCGGTCGTTGACGACGTCCGGCTGGTACCGGTGATAGATGTGTTTTCCGGCATCGTCCACGACCTGACGCCGAGTCATCCCGACCCCCCAGCCGACGATGCGCTCTAGGACGCCCTGGTCGTGCTGTGGCAGCACGGCCAGAGCGCGATCCGCGAGCTCGTCGAGGAGCTCCAGGCATCCTGCGTGACGTCGCAACCTCCGCCACCAGCTAGCCGCACGAAGCGCAACGCGCTGACCGACCCACCATGAAGGAGCCTTCAAGTTTCGAGAGGCGCCCGGTCCCAGCACCTGGGTCAGTGCTCGGCGTCGACACGGGAGACGTGGTACTGGCGGATCCGCCAGCCGGCGTCGTCGAGACGGAGGACCAGCGACAGATGCACATGGACCTCCCAGCCGTGCGCGTCGCCGAACGTGACGTCCGCGAAGCCTCCGGCGACCTGCTCGCCGATCGTGTATGTGTGCAGGACCGTCACCTCGGCCCTTCGGCCGGCCGGTACGACTTCGTAGTAGCCCCGCACCGCGTCCCGGCCTGTGAGGACGGCGGGTCCGAAGCCCTGGAAGAGGGCGTCCGGGGTGAACAGATCGGCCATGGCGTCGGGCTGATGGCCGTCGAAAGCGGCCTTCCAGCGCCGAAGGACGTCATGCATCGGATGGTTCATTGCTTCAGCTCTCATCTGCGCGTGGGCGTGCGGACAGCGGCTCCCGCCCTGAGCGGTCGCGGACTGCGACCGAACGGTCCCGGTGAGTTGCTAGCCGACCGGTCTAGTACAACGTAGTCGGGCGGTCGTATACTTGCAACCATGGGACGGACCAGTGACGCCAGGGAGAAGATCATCAGCGCCGCGCAGTCGCTCATCGAGCTGCGTGGATACTCGGCGCTCGGCGTGGCCGAGATCTGTAAGGCGGCCGGGGTGCCCAAGGGGAGCTTCTACTACTTCTTCGAGTCCAAGGAGACCCTGGCGCTGACCGTGCTCGACGAGCACTGGGCCGTCCAGCGTCGCGAATGGACCCGTGTTCTGCGCGGCGACGCCGACCCCCTGCAGCGGCTGCGGCAACTCTTCGAGGAGACCGAGGCGAGCCAGCGCGCGGGGCAGAAGAGCTGTGGCACCGTCTCCGGCTGCTTGTTCGGGAACCTCACGCTGGAGCTGAGCAATCAGACCGAAGCGATCCGCCTGCGCCTGCAGGAGATCTTCGACGCCCAGGTCGACATGGTGGAGTCGGTCGTCGTCGAGGCGCGCGAGCGTGGCGAGGTCACGGTCGCCGACACCCATGAGGCGGCGCGATCGGTCGTCGCGCAGCTCGAAGGACAGGTGCTGCTCGCCAAGCTCTACAACAACACGTCCCAGCTGAGCGTTCTGTGGGCGAACTGCCTGGCCCTGCTGGGGGCCCGGACGCCACAAGAGGCAGCGGCCGGGGCATGAGCCCTGGTCCGCTACCGGCGGGCCGGAGTCCCGGACCGCCGGTGCCTCGGCGTGCGTCGGGCGCCGAGGGCGTTCAGACGTGGGAGGCCAGTCTCCGCAGGATCTGGGCGGCGGGCTCGGCGGTGGCCTGGCGGTACCCGGTCCCGGCCCACAGATTGATCCGCTCGGGGTCGCCGGCCGCGGCGGCGGCCTGGCGCATCGGCCTGGTCAGATGATGCAGGGCGGGATAGCCAGAGGGGGCGAGGCCGCTGTAGCGGTCGGTGAACCGGTTGGCCAGCGCCCGCGCTGGTCGGCCCGTGAACGCCCTGGTCACCACGGTCCGGCGGCGCTTCGGGTCGGCCAGGGCCGCCTTGTGCGGGAGTGACGTACCGGCTTCGTCTGCCCGCAGCAGGACCGTACCGACCATTACCGCCTCGGCTCCGGCGTGCAGCGCCTCGGCCACGCCGGCCGGGGTGGCCAGCCCGCCCGCGGCGACGAGCGGCAGCGACACCGCCTCCCGTATCCGCCCCAGCAGATCAGTCAGCGGGACGGAGGCCGGAACATGCTCGGGGGTGAGTGTGCCGGAGTGCCCTCCGGCGGCCGACGCCTGTACGGCCAGCGCATCGGCGCCCGCGTCCGCGGCCAGGCGGGCCTCCGCCGGTGACGTGACCGTCTGCACGACCAGGGTTCCGGCGGCGCGCAGCGGGGCGATGACGGCTGCGTCCGGGACGGCGAAGGTGAAGCTGACGACCGGTACCGGTGCGGACAGCAACAAGTCGATCTTGTCCGACCAGTGGTCGTCGTCCTCGACGATTCCCGCTGCCTGGACGTCGAGTTCGTAGGCCCGGGCTTCGGGGGCGATCGCGGCGGCATAGCGTCGGAAGGCCTCCGGATCGACCCGCAGGGGGTTGGGGGCGAAGAGGTTGACCCCGAAGGCGATGTCGTGGCGTCGGACCTCGGCGATCTGCTCGGCCAGTGCGTCCGCGGTCTTGTATCCGCCGGCGAGGAACCCCAGTCCGTTCGCCCGGGCCGCCGCCACGACCAGTGCGGGGGTGCTGGGACCGCCGGCCATCGGCGCGGCCAGAACCGGGTTGTCCACGGCGAGACCATTGAGTGGCGAAGTCATGCAGTGTCTTCCCTCCTCGTGAGATGGGGACGGACTCGGTCCGGAACGAGGCAGTGGCCCGCCCGGGCCGGTCCCTGAGGTCGTCGTTGGCACCGGACGGGCCGCCGGCAGGGGCACGGGTGGCGCGCCCCCGCCTCGGGCCCGCGCGGGCGAGGCCGGCGGTGAGTGGCCGCGCTCAGTACCCGGCGATCTGGCCGCCGTCGACGTGGAGGATCTCGCCTGTGACGAACGGGGCGTTCTCGAGGTAGACGACCGCGTCGACGATGTCGCTCACCTCGCCCATGCGGCCGACAGGATGCAGTGCCGCGAGTGCCGCGTGATGCTCTTCGGAGTGCATGGGTGTCTTGATGACGCCCAGCGCCACGGCGTTGCTGCGGAGGCCGCGGCCGGCGTACTCGATGGCCAGCGCCTTGGTGGCGGACTGCAGTCCGCCCTTGGTCAGAGAGGCGAGTACGGAGGTCACGCTGGAGTTGGCCTGGTCGGCGAGCGTGCTCGTGATCTGCACGACGTGGCCGCCGCCCTGCTCGAGCATGCGCTCCACCGCGAGCTGGGTGATGCGGAAGAAACCGTCCAGGTTCACGCCGATCACCGCGTCGTAGTCGTCCTCGGTGTAGTCGGTGAAGGGCTTCGCCACGAAGATCCCCGCGTTGTTGACCAGCGTGTCGATACGGCCGAACCGCTCGACGCCGGCGGCGATGACGCGCTCTGCGGTCGTGCGGTCGGCGATGTCGCCTTGAACGGTGACGACGTCGGGGTCGTCCGACGCGGGGATGTGGCGCGAGGTGGCGACGACGCCGTAGCCCAGCTTGCGGTAGGCGGTGACTATCCCGGCTCCGATGCCCTGCGACGCACCTGTGACGACCGCGACCTTCTGAACCTGCGTGCTCATGATGACCTTCTTCCAGGGAGATGAGAATGACCGTCAACTAGCCGACCGGTCGTCTATGGCAAGATAGACGACCGGTCGAAATATTTCAAAAGGTGTGCGTGCCGCCGGGCGGCAGGGTGTGCGCCCGCGGAATACACGGGCGGCGACACCGACCGCCTTCCGTACGTCGCCCCGAGGGGCCAGTAGGCCCCCGCAGGAAGAAGGAGAAGCGCCATGAAGGAGTTCCTGGTCGAGCTCACCACCACCGTCCCCGAGGGCACCGACCCGGCGGAGGTCGACCGCTGTCGCGCCGAGGAATCTGTAAGGGCCGGGGAACTGGCCGCGGCCGGTCACCTCGTCAGGCTGTGGCGCCCGGTAGGCGAACTGCGCAGCATCGGTCTGTGGCGGGCCGCCGACGAGGGTGAGCTGTACGAGAAGGTGCTCGGCACGCTGCCGCTCTGGCCGTGGATGACCTCGGCGGTAACGGTCCTGGAGTCTCACCCCAACGACCCGGGCAGGACTGCCGTCACCACCTGATCGCACGGGCCGACGGGCCTCGTCGCTCCCGCCGCAACCGCGACACCCGGTTTTGACTCATCTAGACCGGTCGTCTACCTTGGAATAGTCGACCGGTCGTCTAGTTCACCAGAATCCCCAACAAGGAACGGAGCCACCGCTGTGGCCACTCCCGTCAAGCTTTCGATCGTCTACTACTCCTCCACCGGCACCACCGCCGAGATCGCCAAGGAACTGCGCGATGCCAGTGTGAAGGCAGGTGCCGAGGTCCGTCTGGTGAAGGCCGCCGAGCTGGCCCCGCGGGCGGCCATCGAGGCCAATCCGGCGTGGGCGGCCAACCACGCCGCCACCGTGGACATCCCCGAGGCGACACCCGAGGACATCGAGTGGGCCGACGCCGTACTGTTCGGATCCGCCACCCGGTTCGGCAACACCTCCTCGCAGCTCCAGCAGTTCATCGACACCCTCGGCGGGCTGTGGGCGCAGGGGAAGCTGGCCAACAAGGTCTACAGCGGCTTCACCTCGTCCGCGCTCCTCCACGCCGGCCAGGAGACGACGCTCCAGGCGCTCTACACCAGCGTCCACCACTTCGGCGGCATCGTGGTCGCCCCCGGCTTCACGTCCCCCGTCAAGTTCGTCGACGGCAACCCTTACGGCACCTCGCACGTGGACGGACAGGGCACGAACCCGGTGGACGACACCACCCGCGCCGCCGCCCGTGTCCAGGCCGAGCGCGTGGTGAGGATAGCCGCTCAGCTCAAGGCAGCCTGACCCGCCCACCGGCCGCGCGGCGGGTGGTGCGGTCGGTGCCGGCGAACCCTCATGAGATCAGCTTCTTGTGGACATCGTCGGCGCCGATGCGGCCGTGGGATGTCTCGATGAACTCATCGATCATCTTCACCCTCCGGGCCTAGCCGGTGGGATCCGTCCCGGCCCGGGGTGCTTGCGCGACCCGGGCCGGGACGCCGCATGGATCAGGACGCTCCGGCCCGGTCGGACCCCCGCGACGGTGTTGATCAGGTCGTAGGCGGTGGTGGTGACCCCACCGATAGCCTGTGTCATCATGACGCGCGCTTTGATCTTGCCGATATTGCTCCTGGTGGGCGGCTTGGTCGTTGCGGCCGCGCAAATCGCCGCAGGGTCCCCGGGCGCCGCCGCTGTCCTACTGCTGATGTTCGTGCTGCTCGCCGGACTGTATTCGCCGCTGGCGTTCCCGAGATCGATCGGTGCGGTGGAGGCACAACGCCGCAGCGCGGTCGACGGCCAGCCGATCGTCTATTGGCGGACGGGCTGTAAGTACTGCCTGCGGCTGCGGATCCGATTGGGCCGCGACGCCCGCCGGCTGCACTGGGTCGACATCTGGCGCGACCCGGCCGGTGCGGCGGTGGTGAGGGCCGCCACCGGTGGCGACGAGACGGTGCCGACCGTGGTGCTGGCGGGCCGGCCGTACATCAACCCCGATCCAGGATGGGTGCGCGGACAGCTCCCCCGATCCCGGTGACGAGACCGTCGTCGATGCGCACCGCCATGACGGCGTCGATCTCGCCGTTGAGCTGGAGAATCAGCGCCGGGTAGCCATTGCCCCGGCCGCAGCGACGCCACGGCCCTGCCCAGCACGTCGCCACCCGCTTGTGGCGCACGTCACATAGCAGCGCTGTCACAAGAATCGGGTCGTCGGCATCTTGTGTTCGTTCAGTGCAGCACGCAACAACACAAGGGACGCGTCTTGGAACCCCGTTTGAACCTCTCCGGCAGCCCGCTCGCGGCCAAGTCCATGAGGCACTTCGCCTCGGCGAGCAAGGTGATCATCGATGGCTCGACGCTGCCGTCCGCGACCCATGACCTGGTGATGCTCCGCGCCAGTCAGATCAACGGCCGCGGCTTCTGCACCGACATGCACAGCAAGGACCTCGCGCACGCCGGGGAGACCTCCGTGGCCAACCGCCTGAACGTCATCGTCCAGCAGCCCGCCGGCGACTACCAGCCCGGCCAGTTCGGATAACGAAGATTCTCCTGTGTGGAAGGAACGTCATGAGCTCAGCGCTTGAAACCCTTCGCCGCGACTTCGGCGGCGACATCATCGAACCGGGCGGAGCGGAGTACGAGTCGGCCAGTCGCTCGGTATTGGCTTCGGGTAGTCCGGCCTATGTTCTGCGGCCCAAGAGCGTCGGAGACGTGCAAGCAGGGGTCAGATTCGCTGCCGACGCAGGGCTTTCGCTGTCCGTGCGAGGCGGCGGCCATGCCTTTCCGGGCTTCGGCACCAACGACGACGGCGTCGTGATCGACCTCGGCAACCTCGCGAACGTGGAGATCATCGACAACGAACGTCACGTCGTGCGGATCGGCGGCGGCGCCACCTGGGGTCAGGTCGCGGCCGCCCTGGCCCCGCATGGCCTGGCGATCTCCTCAGGCGACACCAAGAGCGTGGGTGTCGGCGGGCTGACGTTGACCGGCGGCATCGGCTGGAAGGTCAGGAAGTACGGCCTGGCCCTGGACAACGTGGTCGCCGCAGAGGTGGTCACTGCCAACGGACAGGTCGTGCGGGCGAGCGCGGAGGAGAACCCGGAGCTGTTCTGGGCGATTCGCGGTGGCGGCGGCAATTTCGGGATCGTGACCGCCTTCGAGTTCGTGGCACACCGCACGACAGACGTCTACTACGGCAAGATCGCCTTCCCGGCATCGGAGGCGGCCGGCGTGCTCCAGGGTTGGGCGGACTACCTCCGCACCGCCCCCGAAGAGCTCACCTCCATCGCGAGCTTTGCCAATCCCTTCGCCGGCGGACCCGAAGCGCCGGTCGAGATCCAAGTCGCCTTTGACGGCGATGACCCGGAACTCGCAGCGCAGGCCATCGACCCGATCCGCCGGCTCGGCACGGTGATCGACGACGATGTCGCGCTGAAGCCCTATGCGGACACCCTCGTGGAGGGCGCGACCCCGCCGCCCGGCATCCGGCTTGTCACCCGAAGCGCATTTGCCGACAAGGAATCGGTGCCCGAGGTCCTTCAGATCCTTGCCGAGGTTGGGGCATCGGAGCGGTCGCCGTTCATCGCCGTTCGCAGCGTCGGCGGTGCGGTGTCCCGAGTCCCCGACGACGCCACCGCCTATGCGCATCGCCAGGCGGAGTTGATGTTCGTGACCACCACCGCGGGTCCGGAGCCGGTCGTCGAGGCCGCTCGTCCAGCTCTGGAAGCGATCTGGCGGAGACTCGCACCTCACGTCAACGGCGCCTACGCGAACTTCCTCGCTTCCGCCACCGAGGAGGATGTCGCCGCGATCTATCCCACGGAGACCTACAAGCGGCTCGCCGCGGTCAAGCGTCAGTACGACCCCGGCAATCTGTTCGCCGGCAACCACAACGTCCGGCCCCAGTAGGCCGTGCGGACAGGCAACGCCCCCCGGCCAGTTCTTGGACGCCCACGGACACGCCCCGCAGCCGCCGCTCGGCCCGACCCGACAGCAGGGCAACGGCCCCACCCCCGAGCGTGCGTACGCCTCGGCAGGGTGGGGAGCGCGGGCGTCGAGAAGAACAGTCGTGACAGGACAGAAAGGGAGTCGTCATGCAAGACGCGACCGGTGGCCGCCGTGCACTGGTGGTCGGGCTCGGGATCGCGGGGATCGCCACCGCGCTACGGCTACGGCAGGTCGGCTGGGAGCCGGTGCTGGTCGAGCGGGCCCCCGCGCGCCGCTCGGGGGGTTACTTCGTCATGCTGTTCGGCACCGGCATCGCGTCCGCTCGGCGCATGGGCGTCCTGGATGCCATCGGAGACCGCGGCAGCCCCCTGCTCACCTCCTACGAGGTGAACCGGGCCGGACGCCGTACCCCGGGGATGAACCCGGCGAATCTGCCCGGCAAACCCCGGCAACTGCTGCGCGGCGACGTGGAGCAGGGGCTGTTCTCCGCACTGCCGGACGATGTGGAGATCCGCTACTCCACCGTGCCCACCCGCATCACCCAGGACGACTCCGCCGCCGAGGTCACGCTGCACGACACCGCCTCAGGCACCGTCGTCACCGAGCGCTTCGATCTGGTGGTGGGCGCCGACGGGCTGCGCTCCACCGTACGCAGTCTGTCCTTCGGCCCGCAGGAGTACCTGCATCCGCTGAACTACATGATCGCCGTCACCCTGCTGGACGAGCCGATCGAGGGCTTCGGCCTGCACGAGGGCCTGATCCTGGCCGAGCCGGGACGCTCGGCATGGACCTTCCCCTTCCGCAACCACCCGCCGAGCCTGCTGTTCTCCTACCGCACCGGCGACATCGACGCCGAGTTCGCCCGCCCGCCGATCGAGTCGATCCGCGCCGCCTTCGGCCCGCAGCCCGCAGGGCCCCTGCTGGAGAGCTTGTTCACGCGGTTCGAGCAGGCCCCGGAGTTTCTGTTCGACTCCGTCCAGCAGGTCAGGATGCCGCGCTGGCATCGGGGCAGGGTCGTCCTGGTCGGCGACGCCGCCTGGTGCGTGACCTTGTACGCGGGCATGGGCGCCTCCAGCGGCATCGCCGGAGGCGAACTGCTGGGCACCATGCTGCAACGCCACCCCGGCGACCTGCCCGGCGCGCTGCGGGCGTGGGAGGCCCGGATGCGGCCGTTCATCCGCACCGAGCAGGACGCCGCACTGACCATGCGCAGGCTCTTCACGCCCCACGACCGCAAGGAACAGATCATGCGCACCGCGATGCTGCGCCTCATGCGCGCGCCGGTCATCGGGCAGGCCGTAGGCAAGATGGTGAACGGCGCCGACATGAAGAACAAACAGCTCGACGTCGCCGCCGTGTGATCACCGCGATCATTCTGTGGCAGGCTCCGGGGCGGCCGTGGCGGCGAGCGCCCCGGAGCCCGTGGTCATGTCATCCAGGCGTGATGAGCCCCCGCTGGTAGGCGCGGACGAGACGGCGTGGGACCAGCAGGTCCCGCCCGTTCACGGTGATCGGGACGAGGTCGGGGGTGGTCGCCTTCCACTGACTGCGGCGGTGCCTGGTGTTGCTGCGGGAGGTCCTGCGCTTGGGGACGGCCACGGCTACCAGCTCGCTTTCGTGACGCCCGGAAGCTCGCCCCGGTGAGCCATCTCGCGGAAGCGAACGCGGGAGAGTCCGAACTTTGTCAGGTGGCCGCGGGGGCGGCCGTCGACGGAGTCACGGTTGCGGATGCGCGTGGGGCTGGCGTCGCGCGGCTGACGGCGGAGTTCCCGCACGGCTCGTTCCCGCTGCTCCGGACTGCCCGTACGGATCAGCTCCTTGAGCTCGGCCCGTCGTGCGGCGTAGCGGAGGACCACGTTCTTCCGCCGTTCGTTGGCCGCGATCTTGCTTGTCTTGGCCATCAGACCTTCTCTCCTCGGGCGCGGATCTGGGCGATGGCCTTCTCGATGCCGATCCTGTCGATGGTTTTGATCGCTCGGGCACTGAGCGTCAGCCGGACGAAACGGCCCTCGCCCGGCACCCAGTAGCGGCGGTGCTGGATGTTGGGATTCCACTGCCGCCGGGTGCGCCGGTGGGAGTGGGAGACGTGGTTGCCGAAGATCGGCTTGGCGCCGGTGAGCTGGCAGTGGGCGGACATCAGCGTTCCTCCCGGAACGGCACGTGCTGACGGATGATCGGGTCGTACTTGCGGAGCGTGAGCCTGTCAGGGTCGTTGCGCCGGTTCTTCCTGGTCGCGTAGGTGTATCCGGTCCCGGCGGTGGAGCGGAGCTTGATCAAGGGACGGACCTCATTTCGGGCCAAAGTGGATCCTTTCCAGTCGCAGAACTGTGCCATGATAACGACAACGGTTTTCATTTCTGCAACAGGAGGCCTCGTGTCCACCCCCGTCGTCCTCGTCGCGGGCCTGCACGCCTCGGCCCGCACGGCCGCCGTCGACCGGCTGTTGGCGGAGCACCCCGGATCGGTCGCGGTCCACCACGACCTGCGCTCGGTCACGCTCGATCGCGTTCGCCGAGTGGTTCGCGACAGCTCGGGGACGCTCGACGTCGCCGACGTGCTGCTCGCGCACGGCTGTGTCACCTGCACCGTCCGAGAGGACCTGCTCCCTCAACTGGTACGGCTGGCGGCCACCGCCTCGCTGCTGGTCGTGGACCTGTGGGACTCGGTCGAGCCCCGCTCGGTGGCCGAGGCGATCGACTGCGAGGAAGCCCACGACGACCTGCGACTGACGTCCGTGCTCACCGCGCTCGACGCCGCGTACCTGCCCGTCGACATCACCCGCGGCGACCGCCTGGCCGAGATCGGCAAGCCCGCGGCGAGCGGCGACCGGCGCTACCTGGCCGAGGTCCTGGCCCGCCAGCTCGAGTACGCCACCGGTCTGGTCCTGCACGGTGGCGACGAGGAGGACACCGACCTCTCCCGGACGGTGCTCGCCCACCTCGCTCCCGTCACGCCGGTTCACCGGGTCACCGGGCTGCCCCACCCGTCCGGCCCCACGCTGTGCACCGCGGAACTCGCCGAACGCGTGGACCCCGCCACCGCCCAGCTCCCGTGCGACGCCCAGACCGACGAGATCACCACGGTCGTGTGGCACCACACGCGCCCGCTGCATCCCGCCCGCCTGTTCGAGGCCGTGGACGAGCTGGTCACCCAGTCGGTCCGCTCCCGCGGTCGATTCTGGCTGGCCAACAGGCACGAGCGGATGCTCGCCTGGGACGCGGTCGCGGGCGTCGTCTCGGTGGAGGACGCCGGCCCCTGGCTCATCGCGCTCCCCGAGGCCGCCTGGGACATGATCTCCCCCGCCCGCCGCACGGCCGCCACCCTGGACTGGAACCCGGTCCGCGGTGACCGCGTCCAGCACCTGGTCTTCACCGGCCCCGACCTCGACCGCGAGCGCATCCACACACTGCTCGACTCCTGCCTGCTCACCCCCCAGGAAGAACAGGCCGGCCCCGACGCCTGGGCCGGCTACGACGACCCGTTCGCCCCCATCCTCAGCCTGAAGGAGGCCGCGTGAAACCGCGCCGCGCCCCACGCAAGAAGATCAACCCGTTGCGGGACGTCGACTACGTCGACTACAAGGACACAGACCTGCTTCGCAGGTTCATCTCCGATCGCGGGAAGATCCGCAGCCGCCGCGTCACCGGCGTCACCGTCCAGCAGCAGCGCCAACTGGCCCGCGCCATCAAGAACGCCCGCGAGATGGCCCTGCTCCCCTACGCCTCCCGGCCCCACGCATGACAGGCGCCCCGCCCCTACCGAAAGGACGTAGCGCCATGAACACCGTTGGCGCTGGTTGAGCAGCGTCTCCGCGGGGTCTTTCGGACCGCACACGATGACCGGGAAGATTCATGTCGCCCGACTCCTGGAACCGGGTCACGGTGACCAACTTGGCCATCAGGTCAGCGACGTGGGCGCGGAATGTCCGCACCGACACGATGGAACCCCACGAGGTCTGGGAGAACGCGACCCACCTACGCGACCTCACCGCCGAACTGGACACGATCGGAGTGCAGCGCCACTGGCCCGTCCCCACCGGCTACTGAGGAGGACCGACCATAGCCCTCGAGGGGGACATCACGTGGTCACGTGAGGCTCACTCGCCGTCTCGCCGTAGTCGCGACCGCAGCCAGACGGTGAGTCGTGTGTCGGGGTCGTTGAGGTCGAGACCGCGGGCGGCCAGGCGGCGGATGCGGTAGCGGATCGTGTTGGGATGGACGCCGAGCCGCTCCGCGGCGGCCCGCACGTCGCCGTTGCACTCGATCCAGGCCGGCACCGAGTCGGGCAGCGGATCGCCCTCGTGCAGGAGGAGTCCCGGGTGGTCCTCCAGGACGGCCCGCAGTTCGGCGAGCGTGGCGGCGGCGCGCACGTCGTCGATGCCGGCGACGACGCCGCCCCGGGTGACGGTGATTCCCGGGAGTGGTGCCGTACCCGATGACCTGAGGACCGACAGCACCAGGTTGGCGTGGTGCAGGGAGCGGGGCAGTTCGTCCGGGGTGGCGCGGCCGCCGACGGCGGCGGCGAGCCGGCGGCGAGGGCCGAGCTGGCGGGTGAGGTCGACGGCGAACTCCCGAGCGCCCGCGGCGGGCATCAGGCAGTAGACGACGCCGTCGCGCAGCAGGCAGGCGGCCGAACGGCGGAAGGCGTCGAGGTAGGTGGCGACCCGGTCGAGCAGTTGTTCGCCGCGATGAGGCTCGGCTGTCGTGGCGGACGGCCGGCCGGAGGCGTGGGTTCCGGCGGCGGGGGGCGGGGCGTCGGTGGGGTGGAGTGTGGCGGCGTCGAGGTCGGCCACGGCCACGACGGCCAGGCCCGAGTCCACGGCGAGGCCGAGCCGATGACAGGCGGCGCGGGGGTCGCGCCCCTCCAGCGCCTGGGAGACGAGCGCGCCGTGCCGCTCCCGGTCGGCGCGGCGGGTGGTACGCAGGTGCAGCACGTGCGCCCCTGCCAGCCGGGCGAACTCCTCGATGAGGACGATCCGGTCGGCGGGCAACTGTTCGCGCCCCTCCAGCACCCAGAGCATGCCGAGCGGCTCGGGCCCGGCCCTGATGCCCGCGCCGATGCGCCAGATCTCGTGCCCCACCTCGTCGTACGGCGGGCCGGTCATGAACCGCAGCGCCCGCTCACCGGTCAGCAGCAGGTAGCGAGTCTCGCGGGGGGCGTTGGTGACCGGCACCGCCCGGCTGAGGATGACGTCGCGCTGCAGCGCGTCGTTGGTCTGCCCCGGCACCGCGGAGTAGGCGAGCAGTCGCCACTGCGTGTCGACGATGCCGACCGGCCGGTCGAGGGTCTCGGCGACGGCGTTGACGAAGGCGTTCAGGTCGCCCGCCGGAGTACCGCCGAGGTCGGGACCTGACTCGGCGAACGTGAGGCCACCCAGCAGCGCCTCCTCCACCACGGTGTGCACGTGACTCCAGGTCATCGCGCCCGGCAGGGCCAGAAGCGCCACCCCGGCCGCGGCGGCCGCCGGCGCCAGCGGTTGGAGCGCCCCCGGCTCGTCACGCAGGATGGCCGCCGCGGCGCCCTTGAGCCCGCGCAGCGCCTCCTCGACGCCGGGCGAGCCGGCGGTCAGGCCGACCAGCAGCACCACCGAACCGGGCGGCGGCGTGCCGTCGCGCAGCGGATCGTGGATCGACGGCCCGGCGACGGGCACACCCAGGCCGCGCGGCGCGATCACTACGGAGACCAGCCGCTCGCCGATGTGCTCGATGACCTCCGCCAGGGTGGGCTCCAGGTACTCCATCCTTGCAGTATCGGATAAGAACGCCTGCGCACCCTTATCCGATCGGCCAACGAATCCGCCTGGTGTTTGCTCCAGGGTTACGCCATGAACACCACCTGGGGCACCGCCCGGCTCCTGCGCGACGAACACGGCACGCCGCTGATCGAGGGCGACACCGAGCCGGCCGCCTATTTCGCGCTCGGCTACGCGCAGGCGCAGGATGACCTGCCCGGCCTTCTCAGGCAGTATCTGCTGGTCCGCGGCGAACTGGGTGACCCGGTCAGGGACGCCAACCAGCGACGCTGGCAGGTCCTGGAGGAGGCCAGGCGCGGCTTCGGAGAGCTGCCACCGCAAGCGCGCAGCCGCTACGAGGCCTTCGTCGCGGGCATCGCCGCCTACCAGGAGGAACACCCCGAACAGGTGCCCGGCTGGGCGCCTGAGCTAGAGCCGGCGCTGCCGATCGGCGTCAACCGCACGATCATGCTCTTCTGGATCATCACTGACGGGGTGGAGGCGCTGAAGGCCGAGGGGATCGACCCCGACGGCCCGGCCTCCGAGAAGGACCTGGCGCTCGCGCCGATGGGCTCCAACGCCTGGGTGCTGCGGCCGTGGCGGACCGCGACCGGCGAGACGGTCGTGGTCAGCGACCCGCATCTGCCGTTCGGCGGCGCGTTCGCGATGCACGAGGCGGTGCTCAAGGCGGGCGAGCTGCACTACAGCGGCTTCACCTTCCTGGGCGCGCTGACGCCGCCCCTGGCCCACAACCGGAGCCTGGCGTGGGGGCTGACCACGGGCGGTCCCCGGGTGTCGGACGCCTACCGGATCGCCGTGGACGGTGACTCCTATCTGTTCGACGGCGAGCGCAGGGCGGTGCTGCGACACGACGGGCACGAGTACGTCGTGCACAACGGGGTCGTGGCACCGGTCCTGGCCAGGGACGAGCAGGCGATCTATGTGGTCTGCACGCCGTACATGGGGCTGGCCGCGCAGTGCGAGCTGCAGATGATGGCCATGGTGCGGGCCCGCTCGGTCGGCGAGTTGCGCGAGGCGCTGGCGGCCTGTGCCTTCCCTCCGCAGAACGTGCTGGCCGGTGACGCGGCGGGCGACTGCCTCTACATCCGGAGCGGGCGGGTGCCGGTGCGGCCGTTCGCCGAGCGGGGGGTGCTGGACGGCAACACCTCGGCCACGGCCTGGCAGGGGATCATGGACGTCGACGAGCTGGTCCAGGCGGGCAACCCCGAGTGCGGCTATCTCCAGAACTGCAACACCGCCCCCGACACCGTGGCGCCCGACCCGCGGCTGGCGGCCGGCAACTGGCATCCTGACGCCTTCAACGACGTACCGGGCCGTACCACGAGCCGGGGCAGACGCGCCGACGAACTGCTGCCCGCCGCCTTCGCGGCCGAGGCCGAGCAGGTGATCGGGTGGGCACTGGACGACCGCTGGCCGGACACCGGCCAATGGCAGGCCAGGCTGCTTCAGGCCGCCCAGCGGCAGCCGTCCAGGGTGCGCGCGTGGCCGCCGGAGCACCGGGCGCTGCTCCACCTTCTGCTGCACTTCGACGGCCACACCGGGCCCGGCTCCACCGACGCGACGGCGTGGCTGGCCTGGCGCACGGCGGTCGGCGTGGACGCCACCGACGTGGCCGCCTGGACGCGACCCGGTGACGACCGGCTGCTGGAGGCGGTGGAGCGCAGCGGCCCCGCGGCCGAGCCGTACGGGGAGGCGCACCGACTGGCCGCCGAGGTACCGGGCAGGGCCGGAGGTCTGGGCCTGGACGTACCGCTGCGGGCGACCTACTACGCGGGCGGCCTCGCCTTCGCGGGGGGCCCGTGCCTGCGCGTGGTAGCCCTGGGCGAGGCGGGCATGCGCTCGTGGAGTGTCGCGATGCCCGCCCAGGCCGGGCTCTACAGCCGTGGCGAGGTCAAACCGATCACCTTCGAGCTGCCGTGAGGCTCTATCCGGTCTACGCGATCGGCATGCTGGCGATCACCGACGCCTTCGTCAACCAGGCGCTCAGCGTGCTCGCCCCCGACATCACCGGCTCGCTGCGCGTCTCCACCGCGGCGCTCAGCTCCCTGCTGGCGATCCAGTTGCTGGCCGTGGGAGCCGGTCCCTTCCTGATGGCCGCGCTGGTCAGGGGCCGGCCCATCCGGGCGGGTGTCTCGATCGCCACCGGCCTGCTGTGGAGCGCGGCGACCTTCGCGATGGCCTTCGCCCAGGACCTGTGGACGCTCGGCGTCCTGCTGTTGCTCAGCGGCCTGGCCAACGGCAGCCAGATCGCGTTGCACTCGCCGCTGCTGGCCGACCTGTACGCGCCGGCCGTACGTGGCAGAGTCCTGGCCTTGTACGGCGCCGCCATGCCGGCCGGGGCGATCCTCAGCCCGCTGACGGTCTCGCTGCTGTCGGGCGGGTTCGGCCTGGATTGGCGGGCCGTCTACACGGTGCTCGGGCTGTTGTCGCTGGCCGGCGTGCTGTCGGCGCTGCGGCTTCGCGACCCGGGCATCGGCCGGTTCGATCCGCCCGCCGCCACCGGCGGCGGCCTGCTGCGCTCGCGCACGCTGCGGCGCGTCTTCGCCACCTTCGTGGCCTACGGCATGCTGCTGGTGCCCACGGCGACGTTCCTGTCCACGCACCTCAAGGAACGCTGGGGCCTGGCGGCGGACGTGCGCGGACTGTTCACCGCCTTCTGCTCGGCCCTGGCGATCGTGCTGCTGGCCACGCTCGGCCGCAGGCTGGACGGGCTCCTGCGCTCGGGCGGGCTGCCGAGGACGGTCGCGTGGACACTGGCCGGCTCCGCGCTGGCCTTCGCCGCCGGAGCGGTGGCGCCGGCCATGCCGCTGACGCTGGCCGCGTTCCTGGTGGGGCTGGTGCTGACCCCGCTGATCGTGCCCATGATCACCCTGATCATGGTCGCCGTGACCGACGCCGCCCGGCGCAGCCTCACCGCCAGCCTGTTCGGCATCGGCCTGGCCGTCGGCGGCCTGGCCGGGGCCGCGCTGCTCGACACCGTCGACCGGTTGTACGGCACGGCCGGCGCGGTGGCCGCGATCGCACTGCCCGGACTGGTCGCCGGGCTCATCGTGGCCAGTACACGCCATACCATCCAGAACGATCTCGTTCCCGTCCGGCAGGAGAGCCTCGATGTCTAGCGTCTTCGGCGAGTCCGCCTTCACCCGCCTGCCGGACGGCCGGCGCCTGCACCACGTCACCCGCGGCTCCGGTGGGCCGGTCGTGGTCCTGGAGGCCGGGCTGGGGGCCACACGCACCGAATGGGGCCTGGTGCTGCCGGGACTGGCCGAGCGCACCCGGGTCGTGGCCTATGACCGGGCCGGGATGGGCCGCAGCGACCGTGACCCCGGCCGCCGGCACCTGCAGCGCATGGTCGAGGACCTGGGCCACCTGCTCGACCACCTGGGCGAGGAGCGGTACGTGCTGGCCGGGCACAGCCTGGGCGGCCCGATCATCCGGGCCTACGCCGCCGAGCGTCCGGAGAGGGTGGCCGCGCTCGTCCTCATCGACCAGGCCGCCGAGGAGATGGCGCACTACTACAAGCCGGGCACCCGGATCCTGGGCGCTGGGCTGTACCGGGGACTGGCGGCGTTGTCGAGCGTCGGCGTCAAGTACGTCCCGGCCGAGATCCGGCGGCTCATGGCGTTGTTCCCGCCGCAGATGGCGGCCGAGGCCCTGGCCGAAATGACCAGGCCGGCGGAGATGCGCGCGGCCGCCGCGGAGATGAGCGCGCTCGCCGAGGGCTTCGCCCGGCTGCGGGACTCGGGCAGGCCACTGCCACCGGTGCCGGTGACCGCCATCAGCGGAGCGCTGGCCTCTTCCAAGATGGAGCGGCGCCTGCGGCTAGAGCTCGTCGACTGCCATCGGCGGTTGGCGGAGGCACTGCCGTACGGCAGGCATGTGACGGCGAAGCGCTCCGGCCACATGATCCCCCAGGACGAGCCGGAGCTGGTGGTGGAGGAGATCCTCCGGCTCGCGGGCTGAGGATCCTGCGATGCCGCGGTGAACACCCCTGTCTCGGGCACTGGTCGGCGACGGGGCTGCGGATGGTGTCAGCATTCGAGACTGGCAGAGATGAGCGTGAGCACCTTGATCATCGCCTGATCAGCTTTCTACATCTGTAGTGACGATCTGGTAATCTACGTTCGTAGAGCGCTGGTCGAAGGCGGATGGGAGACGGTGGTGACGGAGAGCTTGACACGACGGCAGCAGATTGCGGATGCGGCGATCGAGACGCTGGCAGCCGCAGGTCTGCGGGGGCTCACCCATCGGGCTGTCGATCGGGCGGCGGGTCTGGCGGAGGGCTCTTGCTCCGCCTACTTCCGGACTCGGCAGGCGCTGCTTCAAGCCACTCTCGACCGGCTCGTCGAACTCGACACCGCGGATGTCATCGCACTGCCCGAGATGAGCGGTGACAGCCCCGAGGAGAGGGCCGCTGAGGCTGCGATGCTCGCCATCGAGCATTGGACGACCAAGGGGCGGGTCCGGATGCTCGCCCGTCACGAACTCTGCCTGGAGGCGACCCGCCAGCCTGAGTTGCGCGCGGCTCTGCAGACGGCGGCTGAGGTCGTCCGACAGCCGATTGTCGACCTGCTGGCGGCGGCTGGCATCCGGGAGCCGGCCAAGCGCGCACACCTGTTCGTTGCCTGCACCGAGGGCATCATCTTGGAGCACCTGACCGGCCCCGCCGGGCTCGACCTCGACCCGTCCGAGCTGCACGCCGCACTCCGGGGCCTGATGAGCGCCTTCTCCACCTGATCCTTTGCCCGGCATCGCCGGCGAACACCAGCCGCCACGGGCGCGTCACGACCTGGCGGTCGTCGGCTCTTTGAGAAGAGAAGCACTATGGAACCCGTGCTGATCGCCGGAGCAGGCACCGGCGGCCTCACCCTCGCGGCCGGACTCGCCGGCCGGGGCATCCCGGCGGTCGTCCTGGAGCAGGCCGACCAACTCGCGCCCGTCGGGCGGGGCTGACCGTCCAACCGAACGCGGTGCTCGCGGCTGGCCGCCCCCTTTGAGTTGAGGCAGCCGATGCACCGCTGTCCGGCCGCGTGCCGCTGCAGCCGACTGCTGACGTCAGCGACCGTCCGCCGATCATCCAGTGGGGCCGCGCCCGCTGCCACGCTGCTCGGGGGCGCGGCGGACCCGATGACGCCCAACCCGTCCTCGTGCGGCAGATGCGCTCCTCCTGGCAGCTTCCTGACCCCGCCAGCTGACCCCGGCCGACCAATCGACCCGCGGCGATGGCCGGCCACCAGGCAGCGCGCGGTTCGGCTACTTTCCGGCGGTGTGCGCATCGGCACGCGTGCCACCACCCCGCCCGAGCGGGTGATGAGCTGTCTTTTAGGAGAGGCATCGGCGCTCCAGGGAGCTGTCGCTTGTGTTGGCCCTGACGTAGCGCGGCTGCCAGAGGGTGCGGTACAGGAGGCGGTCGGTCGGCGGGAGATGGGTCAGGACGGAGTCGCGGATGGTGTCGGGCGCGCCGTCGAGAAGCCACGGGTAGAAGTAGCCGGCTCCTTTGAGGCCGGTGAGGCGGCGGCGCTCCCAGTAGAGCTCGACGCGCTCGGTGCTGGTGAGCAGGCCCGCGGCCCCCTCGGCGAGGCGGGTCTCGTGCCGGTGGTGGCGCGCGAGGGCGACCACAAGGTTCGAGAACGCCGCCCATACCCGATCCGGGGCAAGGGGGAATTCCAGGGTGGTGTCAATGGCGCCGATCAGCGCGGCCAGTGTCTGGCGCTCCTCGGCGAGGAGTTCGAGCAAGGCCAGGTCGGTACGGGCGGCTTTGGTGCTCAGGACCGGCCATAGGTAGGTCTGGTCAGTGCGCTGGTGGACGAGCAGGAAGTATTTGAACCAGGCCCATCGGGCCCGCGTTTGCGCGTCACCGCCGCCCGGCCGGGCGGCGGCGGGGGCCAGCAGGGCCAGGTCGCGTTCGAAGGCCTCGTGCAGCGCGGCTCGCATGCGGGCCTCGTCGGACGTGGTGACGGTGGGCATGGTCAGTGTCCTTTCACGAGCTGGCAGCCGGGGAAGGTGCGCGCTTCGCTGAAGCCGCCTGGTTCGACTCCATACCGGGCCTGCTGTCGTGGCTGGTGGATAGCTGGAGGCGGAGGCGCCGGGTGCTGTGGCCCGGGGGGCGGGACGCTTTCATCACGATCCTTTCCGTCGTGGCGAGGCTGCTTTCGACACCGCCGCCACTTGGTGAGCGACCGAACCGCTGGAGCCGGTTGACCAGAGCCGGTCAGCCGGAGCGTCCGGTCAGGCCATGGAAGGTCAGGGCTGACCCGCGAGTGGCACTCACCTGCTGACCCTCCGGCCGGGAATGCCTCGCATCACCGCGATGCACCCCCCGGGACCGGACATCTACTTTTGTAGAGAGCCGGTCAATTGGCTATTCTACTTTTGTAGAAGGCTGGTCAGGACGGAGGGGCGAGACTGTGACGGAGAGCTCAACACGACGCCGACAGCTCACGGACGCAGCGATCGAGACGCTGGCCGTCGCGGGTCTGCGCGGGCTCACCCACCGGGCCGTCGACCAGGCCGCGGGCGTACCGGAGGGCTCCTGCTCGTACTACTTCCGGACCCGCCAGGCACTGCTGCAAGCGGCCCTCGACCGGCTCCTCGAAGCCGACACCGCCGACATCGTTGCGCCGCCCGAGATGAGCGGCGACGGCGGCGCGGAGACGATCGCCGAGACCGCGGCCGTGATCGTCCAGCATTGGACGACCACGGCCCGCAGCCGAACGGTGGCCCGCCACGAGCTCGCCCTGGAGGCCACCCGCCGGCCTGAGCTAGGCGTGGTCTTGCAGATCGGGGCCGCGCACGTCCGCCGGTCGATCGTCGACCTGCTAGCGGCAGCCGGCATCCCCGAGCCCGACAAGCACGCCCCCTTGATCGTCGCCTTCATCGACGGCTTCATCTTGGAACGCCTGACCGGCCCGGGCGAGCTCGATCTCGATCCCATCGAGCTGCGCACCACACTCCTGCGCCTGATGAGCGCCCTTTCCACCTGACTCCCCCGGCCGTCGCCAACAAGCACACCGCTGCCGACGGGCGACGCCCGAGACCTACGTCATCACCTGAAGGAGCAACGCCCCCATGGATTCCTCACTCATCGGATCTTCGCTGGCCACAAGGAGGACATCGTGCACATCCTGATCGTGGGTGGCGGCTATGTGGGCATGTATACGGCGCTGCGGTTGAACCGGCTGCTGCGCAGCGGCGAGGCCACTGTGACCGTTGTGGAGCCACGGGGTTACATGACCTACCAGCCGTTTCTCGCCGAGGCTGCGGGCGGGACGATCGAACCTCGGCATGTCGTGGCCTCGCTGCATCGTGTGCTTGCCGGGGTGCGGGTGCTCAACGGCCGCATCACCGGGATCGACCACACCGCCCGGCGCGCCGAGTTCCGGCCGGTGCAGGGCCCGAACCAGACGCTGACCTACGACATCCTGGTGATGGCCGCAGGCTCGATCACCCGCACGCTGCCGATTCCCGGCCTGGCCGACAACGCGATCGGCTTCAAGACGCTGGCCGAGGCCGTGCGTCTGCGCAACCAGGTCCTGGCCCAGCTCGCCGTGGCAGTCTCGACCGATGATGAGGCCGTGCGGCGACGGGCGCTCACCTTCGTGGTCGTGGGCGGCGGGTTCGCCGGCGTCGAAGCGCTGGCCGAGGCCAAGGCGCTGGCCGAGGACGCGATCCGCTACCACCAGGGCATCGAGGCAGGCGACATGCGCTGGGTGCTGGTCGAGGCGACGGGGCGGATCCTGCCCGAACTCGACGAGGACATGGGCCGCTGGACCGCCCAGGCCCTGGCCAAGCGCGGCGTCGAGGTCCGGCTGCACGCGCGGCTCACCTCGGCCGTGGACCGGCACATCGTGCTGAGTGACGGCACCGCCTTCGACGCCGGAACCCTGGTCTGGGCGGCCGGCGGGCGAGCGAACCCGCTCGCCCGCGAGAGCGGCCTACCCACCGACGAGGCCGGCCGGATCACGGCGACCGCGTTCCTGACCGTGGACGGCATGCCAGACGCGTTCGCCGCGGGCGACGGCGCGGCCGTGCCCGACCTGACCCGGCCCGGACAACTGTGCGCGCCCAACGCCCAGCACGCCGTGCGCCAGTCCAAGGTGCTGGCCCGCAACATCGTGCACCGGCTGCGCGACAAGCCGCTCAAGGAGTACAAGCACGCCTACCTCGGCTCTGTCGCGGGGCTCGGCCACCACCAGGGAGTTGCCCAGGTGTACGGCATCAAGTTGCGCGGCTTCCTCGGCTGGCTGGTCCACCGCGTCTACCACCTGGCTTGTGTACCCAGTCTCAGCCACAAGGCCCGGGTCCTCGCCGACTGGTCCCTCGCCCTCTTCTTCCGCCGCGAGGTCATCCAGCTCGGCGCCCTCGAACAACCCGACCAGGACTTCCGCGACGCGGCCAAAGCCGCTTAGCGACTGATCGGTCATAGGTGCCGGCCGGAGAGAAAGCCATCTGAGTTCTGATCTCTCCCCTCGGCCGTCGCCTTCAGTGAGCCGACATCAGACCCGTCAAGCCGTCGTCACCACCTGAAAGAGAACCACCCCAATGGAATTCCTTACCCATCTGGATCACCCCGCAGAAGCGGCAGACCGATGACCGACCACCCCTCGAGCACAGCACTGCGGGACGAACATGGGCCCGGGCGCATGCCCTGCCGCAAGCCCACCCTCGACGCCACCGACGGACCGAGGGTCGTCTTCGGTCCCGGCTTCTGGGAGCGCGGCGAGGGCGAGGTCAGCGACCAAAGGGGAGCGTCATGAACACGGTCAACGTCCCCAAGGCGATCGGCGGCATCGGCGGCTGGCTGGACGACCGTCTGGGGGCGGCGAACTTCGTCCGGCGCAACATGCGCAAGGTCTTCCCCGACCACTGGTCGTTCATGCTCGGCGAGATCGCGCTCTACTCGTTCGTCATCCTGCTACTCACCGGCACCTTTCTGACGTTCTGGTTCAAGCCCAGTATGGGGCACGTCATCTACGAGGGCCCGTACGGGCCGCTTCGGGGCGTCCTGATGTCCGAGGCGTACGCGTCGTCGCTGGAGATCAGCTTCGAGGTGCGCGGCGGTTTGCTCCTCCGGCAGATCCACCACTGGGCGGCGCTGCTGTTCCTCGCCAGCATGATGGTGCACATGCTCCGCGTGTTCTTCACCGGCGCCTACCGCAAGCCGCGCGAGCTGAACTGGATCATCGGCATCCTGCTGCTGACGCTGGGACTGGCTGAGGGCGTCACCGGCTACATCCTGCCCGACGACCTGTTGTCCGGCGCGGGCCTGCGGATCAGCCAGGGGGTGGCGATCTCGCTGCCGCTGGTCGGGACGTACATCCAGTTCTTCCTGTTCGGCGGCGAGTATCCCGGCGAGGATGTCATCTCCCGGTTCTACTCGCTGCACATCCTGCTCATCCCGGGCATCCTGCTGGCGTTGATCTCGGCGCACATGGTGCTCATGTGGGTGCAAAAGCACACCCAGATGCCGGGCAAGGGCAGCACCAACGACAGAGCCAGGGGTGTGCCGTTCTATCCGTCCTTCATGGCCAAGGCGGGCGTGTACTTCCTGTTCGCCCTCGCGGTCCTGGTAGGTCTTGGCACCTTCGCGCAGATTAACCCGATCTGGTTGTCCGGTCCCTTCAACCCGGTCGACATCTCAGCGGGCTCCCAGCCCGACTGGTACATGGGCATCCTGGACGGCGCCCTGCGGGTCATGCCGGCCTGGGAGATCAACGCCTTCGGCCACACACTGCCGCTGAGCGTGATCATCCCGGCCCTGGTGCCCCTCGGCGTCATCATGACGGGCCTGGCGCTCTACCCATTCATCGAACGCTGGATCACCGGCGACAAGCTCGAGCACCACATCGCCGACCGTCCGCGCAACAACCCGGTCCGCACCTCGATCGGCATGGCGGGCATCACGTTCTACGGCGTGCTGTGGCTCATAGGGGCGAACGACGAGATCTCGGCCAACTTCCACCTTTCACTGTTCGCGACCACGTGGTTCGGCCGGATTGGGATCTTCGTCCTGCCGCTGGTCGCGTACCTCGTCACCTACCGGATGTGCCTGGGCCTGCAGCGCAAGGACGCCGAGATCATCGCCCACGGCGTGGAGTCCGGCGTGATCAAGCGCCTGCCCCACGGCGAATTCATCGAGGTCCACGTGCCCGCGGACGAGGACATCGAGGCTCACATCCGCGGCAAGGAGGCGATCCCGATGATCGACGCCGCCGAGACCTACGGGGTGCCGCCCAGCGGTCGACGCGGCCTGCTGGGCCGCCTGCGCACCCGGATGAGCCGCGCGTACGGCGGGGAGAAGATCCCGCTGGACGCCGGCCACGACACCGGACACGGCGAGGGGCATAGCAAGAGGCACGGCCACGGTGACGAGCCAGCGGCCGTAGGCCCGGCCTCGGACGAGGACACGTCGCTGACCCGCTGAGCACCGATGACAGCGCACCGGCCCGGACACGGATTCCGCGTCCGGGCCGGTGGCTTTCGCGCGCTCTCAGGGAAGCCGGCTCAGGTCGCAGTCGAGGTAGTGCCTTCGCGCGCACGCCGTAGGCCGACCTTGGGGAACATCGGTACAGCGGTTCTCGGTGAGAACGACCACGGTCCGGTTGTCGCCGCTGGGAGGGCGGGTGACAGCGGTAGGGCTAGCCATACCCGAACAATTCGGGCATACAGGATCGATCGTGACATACCTCCGCCGACATGCTGGGCAGCGTCACGTTTCGTCATCAAGCAGGGAGTCCCTTGGTGCGTCTTTTCACCGCTATGTCCCCAGCGTGCACCCGCCTCCTGGCCCTGGCCACCGTAGGAGCCGTAGCCGCCGGCACCCTCGGTCTGGGTACGGCTGCCGCCAGCGCCGCCACGCGGACCGGTCCCGACGATGTCGTACAGACAAGCCTGAACAAGCTGGTTCGCACCGGCGATTTCCCCGGTGTCGTGGCCGCGGTGCAGGGACGCGACGGGCGGGTGCGCGACTACACCGCCGGGGTGGCGGACCTGGGGACGCGGGCCAAGGTGCCCGTCAACGGGACGGTACGCATCGGCAGCCACACCAAGACGTTCGCCGCCGCGGTCGTCCTGCAACTGGCCGGTGAGGGCAAGCTCGACCTGGATGCGCGAATCGAGAAGTACCTGCCCGGCGTGGTCCGTGGCAACGGCAACGACGGCCGCGGGATCACGTCCCGCCAACTACTGCAGCACACCTCCGGACTGCCGGAGTACACGGACTTCTCGACGCTGTTCGACATCCGGCACACCTATTTCGAGCCACGGGACCTGATCGACAAAGCCCTTGGGCAGAAGCCGCAGTTCGCCCCCGGCAAGGCCTGGACATACAACAACACGGGATATGTACTCCTCGGCCTGATCGTGCAGAAGGTCACGGGCCGGCCCATGGGAGATGAGGTCACCAACCGGATCATCAAGCCGCTCGGCCTGCGGGACACTTACTGGCCCCGCGTCGGCGAGCAGACCATCCGCGGCACCCACCCGAACGGCTACCACGCCAACAAGAGCGGAGAACTAGTGAAATTCACCCGGATGGACCCCTCCTGGGGGTGGACGTCCGGCAACCTCATCAGCACCCCACGCGACGTCACCCGTTTCCTGGGCGCGCTGCTGGGCGGCAAGCTCCTCAAGCCGGCCCAACTGAAGGAGATGAAGCGGACGATCGAGGCTCCAGCGCTCCCACCCGGTTGGGAGTACGGGCTCGGCCTGATGAAGATCAAACTGAGTTGCGGTGGTTACGCATGGGGCCACGGCGGCGACATCCCCGGTTACGAGACCCGCAACGGCATCACCGAGGACGGCCGGTCAGCCACGCTTACCGTGACCGCACTACCGACCTCGGACGCTGCCGCCCAGCGCGTCGACAGCACCCTCGACACCCTGCTTTGCGCCCAGAGTTAAGCCTTTTGCCGGGCCTTCTCCTCCTCGGTGGCGGCCTCCTCCAGGGCGGTGACGACGTCCTGGCCGAGGTGCAGCCCGGCGGCGTCGTGGTGGTCCCGGGCGGTGGTGGAGTCCACACTGACGAGGGACACGTCCACCTCGCCACGTCTCGCGATCAGGCCCTCAAGCAGGGCTTCGAATCCCATCAATCATGACGTGACGGCGCTCGCCGTGCCTTTCGGATATTCGTTGGATCCGTGGACACGGGATTGGCGCCCACGATGTTCTGGAATTCACGAACAAGTGGCCTGTCGTCGCCGACGCGGGTGGCTAGCTGGACGGTGCTGCGCGCGTTCGTGTCAGCGAGTTCAGCGATCACAGTGCCTTCGGGCAATGGATGTGTTGCGCCCCGTGGGGCAATGGTGACGCCGATCCCAGCGGCGACGAGGTGGAGGATGGTGTTCCATTCCGATCCCTCGAAGATGATCTGAGGTTCGAGGAACGCCTCGCGGAAGGGCTGGAGATTCCGTGCGTGGGCGTGGGGTCCGGCGTTCGGTGGGTACAGCACGAGCGGCCATGAAACCAGTTGCGCGGCGGTGACTGTGCCGCTCGTCGCCAACGGATGCGTCGACGGCATCACGGCCAGGAACTCTTCGTCCAAGAGCGGGGTCAGGGTGATCCCATCCCGTTCGCCGGCGTCTCGAACGATTCCGACGTCGGCGGTGCCACGCTCCAATCGGTCCAGTGTGGTGCTGGTGAACCCTTCATGGAGCCGCACCTGCACCTCCGGTCGATCCTGGGTGAAGGTGCGCAGCACCGAGCTCAACGCGCTGGCGGCTGAGGAGATGAAGGCGACGTCGAGCCGCCCGGCCTCGCCTCGCGCGACGCGCGCAGCCTCGGTCACGTCCGCGGACAGTCGGGCAAGGAGGTCGCGGGCGCGCGGCAGGAACGCCTCGCCCGCGGCGGTGAGGCGCACGGATCGGGACGTGCGTTCGAAGAGCATCGCGCCGATCAGTCTCTCAAGCTGGCGGATCTGCTGTGAGAGCGCCGGCTGAGCGATCCGCAGACGTTGTGCGGCACGACCGAAGTGGAGCTCGTCGGCGACGGCAACGAAGTAGCGCAGATGCCGGAACTCGATCGGGCTATCCATAGTCTCAGTTTATCGATTTCCGCCATTACAGGTATTGGAGTTATTGATGCTTGCGCTCCACACTTGAACCATGCCTCCCTTGATCAGCGCAGAACTCCGCATCGATTCTCTGGCGTCTGAAGCCGATGCCGAGGCGTTCCGACAGATCAACGAGGAGTGGATCAGCCGACTCTTCACTCTCACCGACGACGATCGCACGTTGCTGAAGGATCCCTTCGGGCAGATCGTCGCCCCAGGCGGCGATGTTCTCGTGGCCCGCATCGGGGGCGGAGTGGTTGTGGGATGCGTCGCGCTCGTCCCCTACCCGAACGAGGTCGTCGAACTGGCCAAAATGGGGGTGACCCCGCAGGAACAAGGGCAGGGCATCGGGCGAAAGCTCGTTGCGGCAGCGGTGACCCGGGCATGCGAGCTGGGCGTCCGGCGCGTCTTCCTCGGCACCAACTCACGGCTCGCTCCGGCGATCCACCTGTACGAGGGTGCCGGATTCACCCGCATCACCCGCGAGCAACTGCCCGTGGCGGACTACTACGCGCGTGCCGACATCCTGATGGAACTGCCCCTCCAGTGATTCTGCTGACAACTCTCGGTCAGCAGCCCGCCGGCGTTGCCGTGCGAGTGCCGGACATTCGTCCGTGCCGAACGCTCCGCGCTGACTGCGGCTGGGCAACTGCAACCCGGGTTGACTTTGGAGATCATCGACTCGGCGAAGCGAACCGCCGATGACGACGGTCAGGCGGGCGGGTTACCCCACGAAGCCTTCTTGACCAACTCGCTTGACATGCGGATCCGGCCATGCGGCCGGACAGCAGGCCATCCACCTACCTCACCATGAGTTACTCCAAGCGTTCACTCAGGTTGACCCCATAGCTTGACCAGATGTCTATCAACCTGGCCGCCCGGGAAGGCGGCGGGCTGCAGGCCGTGGTCCAGACGCAGGTGCCCCCGCCGGCCCGCCGACACGCATGGCTGGACGCCCTACGCGGGGTGGCCGTGCTCGCCGTGCTCTTCGAACACTTGCTGGATCCCCTCTTTCCCGAGGTTCGCGCGAACATCAGCCCCTGGTTCGACTTCGGCCAATACGGCGTCATGGTGTTCTTCCTCGTCAGCGGCTACGTGGTGCCGGCCTCGCTCGAACGGCGCGGCAGCGTGGCCGGTTTCTGGATCAGCCGCCTGTTCCGCCTCTACCCCCTGTGGATCGTCGCGGCGATCATCGGCACCGTGTTCGGTCTCGTTCAGGTGTACTCGGCCCTGCCCGACCAATTGAGCGACCACCCGGTCGCGTCCGGCATCGCTCACCTGACGATGCTCCAAGATTTCCTTCAGGTGGTCAGTGTCGTCAACGTGTTCTGGACGCTGTCCTACGAGATGGTGTTCTACCTGCTGGTGACCGCGATCTTCGTCTTCAGGCACCGCGCGGGCAGCACCGGCACGTTCACCTTCGCGATGGCAGGCGTGTTCGTGGGCGGTGTGCTTCCGGCCGGCGCCCTGTCACGCGGTCTCGGCGGTGACCTCGTCGTACTGATCGCGACCGTCGTGCTGATGTCGGGACTCGCCGCGATCCTCGGTGGCGGTCATCGCGTACGGCTGTGCGGTGCGGCCGCCGTGGCCGTCCTGGCCGTCGTACTGCTCGGGGTCAACAGCCGGATCGGCGCCTGGCAGAGCCTGGCCATCGTGTCCACCATGTTCGCCGGGACGGCGCTCTATCGACTGGACCAGGGGCAGCTCCGTCGGGGGGTGACGAGATGGGTGATCGGACTGGTGCCCGTCGTGTCCATCGCCGCCGCGATCTGGTTCGGCCCCGGCTGGGGCATGTCCGACGAGCAGGCGCTGGCGTTCAGGTGGAGTTGGTCCGCCGCCGTGGCGGCGGCCTGGCTGACCTTCGTGATCGGCCGCCTGCTGCGGTCATCCGCCCTGCCTCGCTTCCTCGTACGCCTCGGGCTGATCAGCTACTCCGTCTATCTGCTGCACCCCCTCGCGGTGGAGGTCCTGCGACGGTTGATCCCGGATGCCACCCAGGTCCCCCTCCCTGAGCGGATCGCATGGTCCGTGGTGCTGCTGACCGTGGTGGTCGCCTGCGCCGCCCTGAGCTACCGGTTCATCGAGCAACCGGCTCAGGAACTCGGCCGCCGCCTGGCTCGCTCGGCCACTCGAAACCGACGCGAGACCACCGTCTGACCCGAATCGTTCCGGCTACGTGGCCAGGCCCGGCGGCCGGCCGCGCATCGCGACCTCGGCGCCGGGCGCCGTAGCGCCTGCCCAAGCTCGCTACTGCCGCGGCCATCATGCGGGAGCTCGCCGTACACCAGCGCGACGAGCTGACCGGCTGGGCCAAACTGTGCTCGATGAAGTCCACGCGCATGGGGAGTTGACCGTTCGTGAGAAGAGTGGTGAATCCTTTCGCGCGGTGCGGGCCTCTTATGTGGTGATGGCCGCTGAGAGGAGATGTGGATGGGTGACGTGGTGATGCCGGCCGTACGGCAGACGCTCCGCAGGGCCTCGTTCGAACGGAAAGGGCATGGACATGGCTGACGGGTCCTGGGCGAGCAGGCAGCTCATCGAGGCCGCGCAGGCCGGTGATCCTGAATCGCTCACGGCGGTGATCTATGGGGCCCATTCTCACGTGCGGCGCTTCGCGGAGCGCCTCTGCACCTCCCCTCAGGATGCCGAGGACGCCGCGCAGGAAGCGCTGATCATCCTCTATCGAAAGATCGGGTCGCTGCGCGCCACTGGGGCCCTGGCGTCGTGGATGTTCAGAATCGTCCGCAACGAGTGCCTACGCCGCGCTCGACTGCTGTTCGACCGCTATGACGACGACGGCGGCGGCCTGGTGACCTCAGCCGAGGACGAGGCCATCCGCCATCTGGAAGCCGCGTTCGTCGCGCAGGCGATCGAGAAGTTGCCAGATGTTCAGCGCAGAGTATTGATCATGCGTGATGTGCTGGGCTACCCCGGCCGGAGCGTCGCGCAGACGCTCGGCTTGAGCAACGCCGCGATGAAGTCCCAACTCCACCGGGCCCGTAACGCAGTCCGGCTCAGCCTGCGCGGCCCACAGGACGCTGGAACCGCTGACGCCTGACCCGACTCAACGGCATCTCCGCAACCCAACCTCGAAAGGGAAGTTTCGCCATGCTTGACACTGGATCACCCGCGCCCGACATCGTGTTCGAGGACACCGAGGGCCGGACCGTCCGCCTGTCCGACTACCAGGGCAAACAGGCTGTGCTGGTCTATTTCATGCGGTCGACGTCGTGCCCGGTCTGTAACAAGCACGTCCAAGAGCTCATCCGGAGCCGCAACGAGTTCGAGGCCGACAGCGTCCAGGTGCTTGTCGCGGTGCCTGAGGGCCGCCAAGAAGCGGCCGCGTGGAAGGCCAGGCGTCAGGTCCCGTTCCCCGTCCTCCACGGCCGGAGCAGCGCCCCGCACACGATGATCGGCCTGGAGCGAAAGGTCTTCGGGTCGATGCAGCAGTCGGGCAGCATCCTCATCGATTCCCAGGGCGTCGTCCGCCACGCCCACGGTGCCACCATGCCCACCGGCAGCTACGACAGGAAGGGGATCGCCGCCGCCGTCCAGGGCCTCCGCACTCACGGATGATCCGCTGCGCGGGCGCGGCTCTTCTGACCTGCGACCCCAACCGCGTACCGCCGGCACTTCGGTCCCGTGATGGCTGCTGACAGTGCAACCGGTCGCTCCCGGCTCCACGACGGAGCCGAAATCCGGTCGTCGCGGGGAAACCGGCGGCGGCCCGCCAGGCCGCCGCCGCGGCCGCCCTGGTTACTTGGGCAGCCTGGTGGACCTGTCGCACAAGCTCAGGTCGGGGACACGCTCGTAGTTGCCCCCGCCGGAGACCATGGTCGCGGGGAACCAGCCCCACCCTCCGTCCGCGTAGGCCTTGTCGCCCTTGGTGTACAGCCAGTAGTTGTTGCGGGCGCCGCCCACGGCCGGGTTCTCGGCGCCCAGCTTCTGGCAGGCGAACCAGTTGCGGCCCGCGTTGAGGTAGCCGACCTTCACCGCCCCGTTGTAGAGCGCGCCGCCCACGTAGTTGCGGCAGTAGGTGGTGGGATAGCGGTGCCCCCCGGGGTCGGTCACCAGCGGGCCGTTCCCGCCGCAACTGCCGGCCGCGGCGGTCTGCGCCGAGGCAGTCGCGTCGAACAGTCCCACTCCACCGACGGCGAGCACCACGGTGGTCATGGTGGCGGTGGCCAGTGTCTTCAGCTTCATACCGTTCCCTTGTGTTCGTCTACTGACAAACCGAGATGGTAGAAAGCGGCGGAGTTGTCGAACGCTCGTTTCAACGATTCTCGAAACCTACTCGTGGGCAAGCCGGTCTTCATCGGCCTGGCCGCCGCCGGATCGGAGTCAACCGACGCCTGAGGCGACTTCCTGACCGATCTGGCCGATCGGGGTCTCCGATGGGGTTGGGCGGCATACGCGGTGAGCGCGTTCAGCCATTCCAGCAGCGCGGCCCGCGCATCCGGCTGGGCGGCCGAGTTCGCGGGCACTCCGGAGGAATTCGGCAGCCGGCCCTGCCTCTCCCAGCAAGCAACTTCCCCCAGGCCGGGACGGGTGTCGAAGGCCCGGGGTGCTTCGGACTTCTCGATGAGTGCTTGATGCGACACGGATCGCTATCTACGCTCACGGTCATGGGTATCCCTACCGAACCTATCGGCAGTATCCCCCGTCCCTCCGCCCTGCTGGCCGCGCTGGCCGAGCACGCCGCGGGAAAGATCGGCGATGACGAACTGGCCGCGGTGCGGAATGAGGCCGTCGTCGACACCCTCGCCAGGTTGGAGCAGCTGGGCTGCCCGGTCCTGGTGGACGGCGAACAGGCCAAGCCGAGCTTCGCCACCTACCCCATCAGCGGACTGGCGCACCTGGCCCCGGACGGCGTGGTCATCCCGTTCGCCGACGGGCACACTCGGCAGCTGCCACGGCTGACGGCGGGCCCGTTCCGCTACGCCGTGCACGCCGCGACCTACCTGCGCCAGGCACAGCAGCACACACGGTTGCCGGTCAAGCAGGCGGTCATCGCCCCGTCGGCGCTGAGCCTGCTGTACCCAGCCGAGCCTCTGGCCGACTATCCCCGCAAGGCGTTTCTGGACGACCTGACCGCCGAGGCCGAGGCCGATATCCGGGGGTGCCTGGAGGCCGGAGCCCATGTCGTCCAGCTGGACTTCACCGAGGGACGGCTCTCACTCAAGCTGGACCCCGGCGGCGGGCTCCTGGAGGACTTCCTGACGCTCAACCGTCAGGTGCTGGAGCGCTTCAGCGCGGATGAGCGGTCCCGCATCGGCGTGCACACCTGCCCGGGCGGCGACCGCGATTCCACTCACAGCGCCGATGTGGACTACGCCGGACTGCTGCCCAGGCTCCTGGCGTTGCCGGTAGGCAGCTTCTACCTCCAGCTGGCCAGCGAGCCCGACCCGGAGCGGGTGCTGGGCATCGTCGCCGAGCACCTGCGGCCAGGTGTTCGGGTCTTCGTCGGGGTGATCGACCCGATCGACCCGCGGGTGGAGAGTCCCGAGCAGGTACGCGACCGCGTGCTGCAGGCCGCCCGGCATATCCCGGTTCAGCAGCTGGGGACCTGCGACGACTGCGGCTTCTCGCCGTTCGCCGATGATGTCTCCACGTCCAGGGAGATCGCGTTCGCCAAGATCGCCGCACGGGTTCAGGGGACCGCGCTGGCCGCCGAGATGTTGGGAGTCTGACAGCGTCGTCGTGCCCGCCCTCGCCATCGCCCTCGTGGTGGACGTCCGCCGCGCGCCAGGTTCGGACGGCTCCTTCTGAACTTCGTCGTCGGGGCCTCTGCCGCGACGCGACAAGGGAGACGCACGTCACATGCGTTCCTGTCACATCTTGCCGAGCTGTTCCGTCAGAGAGGTGTAACCAGGAACAACGACACAGGAGCGCACCATGGATGCTCGGTTGAACCTCTTCGACAACCCGGTCGCAGCCAAGTCCCTGAGGTACTTCATCTCGGCGGGCAAGGTGGTCGAGGACACGACGCTGCCGGCCGCGACGCAGGAGCTGGTGAAGATCCGCGCCAGTCAGATCAACGGCTGCGGTTTCTGCACCGACATGCACACCAAAGACGCCGCGCACGCCGGGGAGACTTCGACGCGCCTCAACCTGGTCGCGGCCTGGCGGGAGGCCACGGTGTTCACCGACGCCGAGCGCGCCGCCCTGGAGCTGACGGAGCAGGGCACCCGCATCGCCGACGCGGCCGGCGGTGTCACGGACGAGGCTTGGGCGAATGCCGCCAAGCACTACGACGAGGAGCAGCTCGCCGCCCTGGTGTCGCTCATCGCTCTCATCAACGCCTTCAACCGCGTGAACGTCATCGTCCAGCAGCCCGCCGGCGACTACCAGCCCGGCCAGTTCGGATAACGAGAAGCACCTGGCCGGTGCCGTCCGCCGGCCCCGCTTCGGCGTCCGGTCCGGGAGTGTCCGTTCGATCCGCGCCCCCTGCGCGTCGGTCAACGGCACACCCGGACCAACGCGACCTGGTTGTGGGGCTGAACCGCCTTGCCGCGCCTCGCGTATCTCCATGCATGCGGTGGAGGATGGCGGTCGTAGCTCTGCTGAGCCTCGCGTTGACGGCGGGATGCGCCGCGGCAGCGGGTACGCCGGTTGACCATGTCCAGGCGGATGTGCGTTTCAACCAGGACATGATCACGCACCACCGTCAGACCATCCAGCTGGCTGAGCTGGCGGCCGACCGTAGCAGCAGCTCGTATGTGCGCGGGCTGAGCAAGAAGCTCATCGCGGGCGAGGAGGCCGACATCCAGGTGATGTCGACGTGGCTGCGGTCCTGGCAGGCGCCGGTGCCTTCGGAGCAGGACGCGAAGACGGGCTCCGAGTTGCGGGCCGGGCCGGGGTTCGACCGGCGGTGGCTGACGGTGCTGTCCAAGCAGTTCGACCACGGGATCCAGATGGCCGAAGTGGTTCGGGCGGCCGGTAGGCACGGCCCCACGCTCCAGCTTGCCGACCGGCTCATCACCGAGCAGCGCGCACAGTTGGCGGACATCACCAAGCAACTGGCCTGACCGCGGCCAGGGCCTGCCCTGCGTGGGAGCATGTGGGCGTCATGCGCGCCCGGCCCCGCCAAGGTGGCCACGAGCATGGCCTTCAACACCACCCTCAAACTTCACGGCGAACCCCCACCGGCCTGATGCCAGTCGCAGGCCGCAGGTGTACTGGACGATCAGGAGTAGTCGTCTTCGTCGTACTGTTCCAGGTGGAGTAGGGTGCGGATCTTTCCCACCGCCGGTTTCCCGTCGTGGCGGGCGGCGTTCAGCACCTCCTGGACGAGCGCGTCACGGGCACGGGCACGCGCGGCCAGGAGCCAGTGCCGTTGCGCCTGGAGCGATTCGGCCTTGAGCTGCCCCACCAGCCCGCGCAGCGCCCTGGGCCAGGCGGTGTCGGACAAATGCCGGACCTGCGTCCTGTTCGCGGTGGCGACCTGCGCTGCTCGGCGGCGTAGCACCGCGACAGGCTGGCCGCCGTTGATCGCCTGCTCGAGTCGCTCGAGCGCGATGTTGTACGGCCGCACGATGCCCAGATAACGCCGGGCCGCCTGATCGACGGTCAGCGGCACGGGGCTCGGCGTCGCCCGCGGCGAAGGAGTTACGGTCTCCACGCGCGGCTCGGGGCTCACGGCCGTGGACGAAGGGAGCGCGAGCGCGACCGGCGGCGCCGCGTCGACGGGGTCGCTCGAGCACCCGGCGACCATGGTGGCGACCACCAGTATTCCTGCAAGGATGCGCACAAGTCCGCTATTGATCCACTCAGCCGTCGGCATGTCAAGAGGCTGAACCGCCCGCCGGGAGTCATGCGGCTGCGGACGGGATCGCCGGCAAACAGCTCCCGTTCAGCGGCACACCCGACACCGGCGGCCAGGCAACCCCACCGGACGCCTCGCTGACCGTGCAACGCACCTTCTCCCATCGCAAGGAATCCCTCACCACCCCCTGCCGGCCGTGACGCCCTCCGCGCCGTGGACAGGTGGCGTGACAACGCGATGCGCAACGTCGGGCGGTAAAAGCAACGTGCCATGCAGGCGCTCGACGTGTCGCCCGCACAGCACGTTTGTTTCTACAGAATGGGAATGTCCTGCTGTGTTGCCTGGTCCACCAAACGGCGCCCGGCAAGTGACCCCTTGAGGTGGAACTGATACTTGCGCGCAAAGCCAAAGTTCGTTGACGTGCCCCCGTCTTCCCACGGGAAGATCGGCTCACAAACGTCGCGAACCTTGATTCCCACGACAACCTGCGCCGAGGTTTCTGACACCTCGGTATCGGTGACCTGCACACAGAACTTTCCATCGGAGCCCGGCCTGCCGGTGAGGATCACGGCGGTTATCGTGCGACCGCCTGGGTCGGCAGCAGCGGACTCGATGGGATACCAGCGTGCTTGCCGGGCACACCCGGCAGTCAGCAGGACGCTGATGACCGCTAACGCCAATCCCAGGCGATTCAGCATGATCTACTCCGGCTTCACTCAGGTGATCTTGCGTTTCTTGATGTCGCCGCCGAACGCCTTGGCCGCCAGCCTGATATCAGTGAAGTACTGGGTGCATATTCCGGAACCGGCTTTGCTCCCACCGCTGATGATGCCCTTGGCCGTGATGTACCCCTGGGCGGGTCCGCTGTCGATGATGGTGTATACGGGTCCACCTGAGTCACCGGGCCAGGTGCACGTTCCTAACCTGCCACCGGACACCACGGGGAGCACCTGCTCGACGGGGTCTGCCGGGTTTTCCTGGTATTCCGCTATCGCCGTGGGGTCATCGACCACCCATCCGCACTCCTGCCCCGTTCTGTAGCCACCGGTGCAGTACTCGTCGTTCTCCCTGGGGCTACGGCTCCACTTTCCGGCTACCGGAGTTTTCTCGCTGTCCGACTTGTTGTCGCTGGTGAAAATGGAAGCCGTCTGCTGACGCGTGGTGAGCTTGATCCGGGCCAGGTCCCCATGGAAGCCGCCTTGCGGTGCCGGACGGATAACGGATCCCTTGCCGTCGGTATACGTGGTGCCCGCCTGATCGCCAAGAATGCGGGCGCCTGCGACGAAGCCATAGTCGGTCAGCCTGGCCGCGTCGGCCGCCGGCAGGTTCGTGGGGAGGCAATGTCCAGCCGTGAGGTAGAAGTTGTCGGTCTTCGTCCCCCAGGCGAAGCCCGTGCTGCATGATCCTCCGGCTGCGGTTCTGAAGCGGCTGCCGCCGTTGATGTAGAAGTCGAGGCCGAGACTCCATCGGGGATTATTGACGATCCCATCCTTCAGGCGGCAGTCGAGCTCCTTGCCCTTGCTGTCGTTCGAACACTTGAAGGTGCGGACGTCCGGGTCGGGGTCGTTCGGTCCCGCAATCAGGCGGGTCGGGTGTTCCAGACCTGGACGCAGCCAGATGGATACCGTTGTTGCTCCGTACCGCTGCGCGAGGCCCAGCCGCAGTTCCGGGGTCACCTCACTGGCTTGCACCATGACCTGGTTGCGTGCTGCCCAGATGGAGCTTTCGATGAGCTTGTCGGCGCCGGGGATCTGGCCGTCCAGGGTGAGGATTTCGCTCGCGATGGTCTTGAGCCGGGCAGAGCTGTTACTCACCATCGGAATGCGGGAGTTGAAGGTGAAGGGTTCGGTGACCCCCGGTACCCCGTCGCCGTCTTCGTCTGTTTCGTCGGCGCCGTCGTAGCCACTGTCGTAACTCCACTCCGCGCCGCCGTTGCTCAGGTACGCCGTGCCGACCAGCGGCTGGGACGCGGTGTCTCGTCCCCCGCTGGTGACCGCCGGTGTCACCACCTCGCCTGTGACCATGTCGACCAGGGGCGGCGCGAGCGCGTCCGAGCCTGCCTCGACACGCGTGTCGGCGACGTCCAGGGCGTGAGCCTGTGCCTCCGCGATCGGCATGCCGCGGCGCCACAGGTCGGGCGCGGTGAACACCTCGACACCGTCAGCTCCCGCCGGGTTCACGATCGTCGGCTCGCCGAAGCTCTCGAACGTGGCCGTCAGCTTCGGCGTCGTGTCCGGTCCGCCGTACTCCGCCGAAGCCAGTGCGCGCCAGTTGTCGTCCGGACTTGTCTCGTTGGCGGCGCGGAGTTCGAGGCCGAAGTTCCCGCCGAGAGTCCAGCTCTGCATGATGTCGGTGACAGGCCATTCGAGCCGGTCAGGCCCGCAGTCCGACGCGTACGCCTTGGTGACTGTTTGTGCACCTTCATCCGCCGAGGACGGTTTGTTCGCCCAGGTGAGGTTGTTGGGGTCCCACCTGCTCGTCACCCGGCGCACCTGGATGCCGTCGCCAACCGGATCGCCACAAGCTGGCGCATCGGTGTTGAGCAGCGACAGTTTGGCATCCACCACCTTCTTGCCGATCAGGCCCTTGGTGTCGAAACTCAGGTAGACCCTGTTGGGGGTGCCGAAGATCGTGCCAGCGGTCAGGATCGGGCGCGTCGGATCAGCCGCGGCACCGTCGTCCGCCACGTCGGCATCGGCATCACTCGTCGTGACGGTGGACGCGATGGTGAGCGGGTAGGTGATCGCCGAGTCCTGGAGCAGGGAGTTGTCAACCCCGACGACCAGCGATTGGCCATCGTCGGCGGTCTTCAGCGTGGGGTTGGCTCGTCCCGGCTTGCTCTTGGTGGCGAGGGCTTGTCGGCCGTCCGGCGATCCTGTGAAGAGGCTTGCGCTGAAGGGGCGCGCGACCTGATGACCGGAGGCGTCGGCGAGTTCGACGCGGCCGTCCTTGCGCGTCTGGAACTTCAGGCCCTTCGCCTTCACGGGGAGGTTGATCTCCATCGGCTTGGCAGGCTTCGCGCGAAGAACGATCTCCTGGCGATACCCCATAGGCAGGGCGGTGAGCACCAGATCGGCTCCTGGCCCGGCGGCGTTGGCGTATGTTGCCTTGTTGCCCGCGATGGTGGGGCGCGGCAGAGGGGTCGGCCAGCTAAGGCTCACGGACTGTTTGGTATTCGGGCTGAAGGTGACGAGCGGGTGGCCCGAACCTCCTGCGGAGAATTCCGAAGCCGCCTTCGCGACCTTGGGGCTGAGGAGCCCGTTTTTCTCGGTCAGAGTGGTGTCAATCCATGCCCACGCTCCTGCGGACTGTTTGACACGTACAGGCTGGGACCAGGTTTCCATGGTGATGCGTCCGTCTGGATGGCGTATGGCGCGCATCGTTTCGGTCGCTGCTCCGAGCAATTCCACAGGCTGCTTGGGATCCTCGTCTACGAGGCGGACACCTGGGGCCGGACTGGCTGACGCTGGAATCTGCGGGATTGCCAGAGCGCTTACTAACAGGGTGCTTCCGGCTACGGCCTGTAACAGTCGACGCTGGGGTGTAGAGGGGTTCCTCACTCAACCGTCCTTTCGGTGATCTTGTAAGGGCGACGTAAAATTACAAGACAGATCACACTTGTGCAATAGCGGCGTAAAGCTGGGCGAATCGCTCCACGTTGCACATAAGTGGCAGACCAGGCAAAACGCAGTGCCAGATGAGGGCAAGTGAGGCGCCTGCTGGGCCCGTTGAGTCGTCGAACAACCCCTCGCCCAGTGATCGGGGAGAGCCGCCTGCGCGGCCACGCCAGTGGTCAACGGGTACGGCCCCCACCGGTCCGGCGAGTCCCGGAACAACCCGTGATGGATGCACGGTCGCATCAGCCTCGGCCTCGTCGAGAAGCTGTCGCCCAAGTCCGGCTCGGGCCGGAGGTGGAGATAACTACAGGGAGAGTAGGGAGCCACCCGCAATGGCGGCGGCCGCGTGATCCGGGAGGCTCCGGTGCATGGCAAACACATACGTCGCCACCAGTTGGCGAAAATACGCCTGGCTGGCGACAGGTATAGCGCTAGGACTGTTCGGCACGAACAGCGAATGGTCGATTCCGATCGCCGGCTGGCTGTTCTCCATTGGCCTGATGCGGTTCACCCGAAGCTCCGGGGTGCTCGCCGGACTCGCCTGCGTCGGCCTTTCCGCGACGGCGACGACCATTGTCTATGTCGCGGCCGCAGGCCAGCTCGGTGTCCTGCCGATCCTCCTGGGCTGTCTGGTCCTGAGCCTGATCCTTAGTATTCCGCTGCTGGTCGACCGGCTGCTTTTCCGGCGGTTGACTCCGTTTCTGGCCACACTGGTCTTCCCGGCTGCTCGAGTGGCGGTCGAATTCCTGGTCGCGGTGATCAGCCCGCTCGGGACGATTTTCGGGCCGTTGGCCGCGACGCAGTCGGCGAACCTGCCGTTGCTCCAGACGGTGTCTGTCACCGGCATTTACGGGATCAGCTTTCTGATGGCCTGGGTGGCGCCGGTCGTCAATGTCGCGCTGGAACGCCGGCTGAGTTGGCCGTCGATCCGCGCCGTCGCGTTGACGTACGTCTCGGTGCTTGTTCTCGTCCTCATCGGCGGTGGCATGCGGCTCGCCATGGCGGCGACGCCGCCGAGTCTGGTGCGCGTCGCCGGCATCAGCGCGTCGCTCGCGGCCGAGGACCGGATGCGACAGATCAACAACTTCCATACGCCGCAGGTCCTGCCCGAGCAGAAGCCGACGCTGCGCAAGGCGTTCGCGGTGCTCAACGACGATCTGTTCGCCCGTAGCCGGATCGAGGCCGACGGCGGCGCGAAGATCGTGGCGTGGGCGGAGACCGCCGCGGTCGTGCTCAACGAGGACTTCGCCGTTTTCCTGCGGAAAGCCCAGGACCTGGCCAGAGAGAAGCAGATCTACCTCGACATGGGGATAGCCGTCATCCTCGACGGGCAACCGCACTCACGCGACATCGCCGTGCTCGTGGCACCCGACGGCCAGGTGCTGTCCACCTTCGACAAGGCGCATCCCGTACCCGGTATGGAAAGCCTGCGGCCGGGCGACGGAATCGTGCCGGTGTCCAAGACGCCGTACGGGAGGCTGGCCAACGTCATCTGCTTCGACGCCGACTTCCCCAGGACGCTGCGCACGCACGCCGACATCATGTTCGTCCCGGCCAACGACTGGAAAGGCATCGAGCACACGCACGCGGCGAACGCGGTGTTCCGTGCCGTCGAGAACGGATACAGCCTCGTCCGGCAGACCAGCAATGGCATCGCGATCACCGTCGACGCCTACGGTACGAGCCTGGCCAGGACGAACTACTTCAGCACCGCGCAGCAGAGCATGGTCGTGTCCGTGCCGACGCGAGGCACCTGGACGGTCTATGGCCTGGTCGGCGACCTGTTCGCCTGGCTCTGCGTCACGGGCGTCGTCGGACTGGCGGCGTTGGCCGTCTTCCGACGGATCGGGCACCAGGGCTGACCATCGGATTTCCGGGTGAAGGTGCGATGATGCCACCTGCGAGGAACGGGGAGACACAAGGATGAGGGCGAGACTTGCGACACTGGTGCGCGCACTGGCCATGATCGGCCTGTCCGTCGCCGGGATCGGCGCGGCCGTCCTGGTCGTGGTCAGCGCGGCACTGATGGTGGTCGGCGCCGGCCGGTACGTGTTCCCGCCTGCCGTGTCGCTGCTGCGGACGGTCGCGGACGCGGCCCGGCGGCTGGCCGGTCGGGTCGGCGTGCACATCGAGCGCCCCTACGGTCCCCAGACGGATGCGGTCGCGCTGCTGAAGGAGCGTGCGACCTGGCGGGACGTGCTCTGGGCGGTCCTCGACCCGATCATCGGCACGTGGGCGGCCGCGTTGGCGCTCGGCATGCCGCTCTACGGGTTGTACGGCGCGGCGGTGCAGCCGTTCGTGTGGCAGGCCAACGTCCGGGCCGGCGGTACCAACTCCTACGGCGTCATCCATGTGACCTCGACCGCCAGCGCGCTGGCGGCGATCCCGGTCGGGCTCGCGTTGATCGCGCTCGGCCTGTACATCGGGCCGGAGCTGTTGCGGGTGCGCGCCCGGTGGGCGCGCGCGCTGCTCGAGCCGTCGCGGACGATCGAGTTGGAGCAGCGGGTCGAGACGTTGGTGGAGACGCGCGCGGGCGGTGCCGACGCACAGGCCGCGGAACTGCGCCGGATCGAACGCGACCTGCACGACGGCGCGCAGGCACGACTGGTCGCGCTGGGCATGGGGCTCGGCAATGCCGAGCGGCTGCTCGACGAGGATCCGGAGGCGGCCCGCGCACTGCTGGTCACGGCGCGGGAGGCGTCGTCGAAGGCCTTGGACGAGCTGCGCGACCTGGTGCGGGGCGTTCATCCGCCGGTCCTGGCCGACCGGGGCCTCGCCGACGCGATCCGAGCCCTGGCGCTGGATTGCCTGCTCGATGTCGAAGTGTCATCCGATCTTCCCGGACGGCCGGCGCCCCCCGTCGAGTCGGCCGTCTACTTCGCCGTCAACGAACTGCTCGCCAACACGAGCAAACACGCGGGCGCGGCGTTGGTCCGTGTCACGCTCCACTACCGACACGGCGTGCTCAGCTGCGACGTCGTCGATGACGGCGGCGGTGGCGTTGATCCGGCCAACGGCACCGGGCTGCGTGGCATCCAAAGCCGGCTGGCCGTCTTCGACGGAACGATCGCCGTCGACAGCCCGCCCGGCGGACCCACCCGTGTCCATCTGGAGGTGCCGTGCGCGATCAGGTCCGCATAGTTGTCGCCGAGGATCTGTTCCTCATCCGGGACGCGTTGATCCGCATGCTCACCGAGCACGGCTTCACGGTCGTGGCCGCCGTCGACAACGGCCCGTCCCTGCGCAAGGCGCTGGCCGAGGAGCGGCCCGACGTGGCGGTCGTCGACGTACGGCTGCCGCCATCCTTCACCGACGAGGGCTTGCAGGCCGCGATCCAGGCGCGCCGCGAGCGGCCCGGCTTCCCTGTGCTGGTGCTGTCGCAGTATGTCGAGCAGCTCTACGCCCGTGAACTGCTCGCGGACGGAGCCGGGGCGGTCGGCTACCTGCTGAAGGACAGGGTGTCCAACACCAAACAGTTCATCGACGCGGTCGCATCGGTGGCCCAGGGCGGCACAGCGATGGACCCGCAGGTCGTCGCCAAACTGCTGACCCGGGGCGACGCGCGCGGCCGTACGGCCGAACTGAGCCCCCGCGAACGCGAGGTGCTGAGCCTGATCGCCGCGGGCCGCTCCAACGCGGCGATAGCTCATCAGCTCACGATCTCTGCCAGCGCGGTCACCAAACACATCGCGAGCATCTTCGGCAAGCTCCAGCTGCCAGAGTCCGAGGACGACAACCGCCGCGTCCTGGCCGTGCTCGCCTACCTCAACCGCTGACCGACCGGAGGTCGCGAGGTCCGTGCGGCCACCACCCCGGCCAGCGGCGCGGCCGCCAGCGCCGCGACCCCCACTCGTCGACATCCCATCAGGCGGCGTCGAGGGCTGCGGTGATCTTGCGGGCCATCTCGGCCAGGGTGGGGCTGGGCTCGCCCTGGCCGGTCCGGGCCGCCGCTTCGATGGCGACGATGACGGTGCTGCGGAAGTTGTCCGCCTCTGCCGGGTCCTGCTGCTTGAGCAGGGTCATGGCTGCTGTCAGGGCCGGCAGTACCTGGTCGGCGAGTTCGGCTACGGTCTTGCCGTACTTCACGCCCTTGGGCGCCTTGGTGAGCACGTGCCCGACCAGGCCGGTCGCGGAGGTCAGGGCGATGGAGCCGTGGGTGGCGACCTTGTGCGCCGAGCCGGCGGCGCCGGCGGCGGACATCAGTGAGACGGCGCCCCACGCGGCGATCCGCAGGGTGAGCTTGTCCTGGTCGGTAAGGGTGATGGACATGGTGGTGTGCTCCTTTGAATCTGTGAACGGCGGATGGTGGGATGCGGTCCTGTTGGTGCCCGGGAGTCTGGATCACTCAGGTCGGGTCGCCCGAGTGAATCTCACCCGGCCTTGGGTCGCAATCGCTGAACCGTTCATGGCATCCACCATCGCCGACCGCTCTGATACCGGGCCGTCGCCGTGCTGACACGGCCGCTGACACGACACCGCACCAGGCCTCATCGCCGCCGGCGTCCTTGGGCCGCTTGTGAGTCATCCTGCCCGTGCTCGGTCCTTCGCCTGCGGCCGGGGCGCGCGTCTGAGCATGCTTCCCGCAGCCTCAGGAACTCTTCCGCTCGTCCGGCGACTCGGCCGGGGCGCTGAGCTGAGTATGGGCGGCTGATCGGCTACGTCGCCGGTACTCGGTGGGTGTCAGTCCGACCAGCGTCCGGAAGCGGCGGGCGAAGTACGTCGGGTCGTCCCAGCCGACGGCGGCGCCGACTCGAGCAGCCGGCAGGGCCGAGTGCGCCAGTAGCGTGGCGGCGCGCTCGGCCCGCAGCCGGGCCAGGAAGCCCAGCGTCGTCAACCCGACGTGCTGTACGAACAGCCGGCCGAGATAGGCGGGATCCAGGTTGGCCGCCCGGGCGAGATCATCCAGCCGCCACGGATGGGCAGGCGCCGCCTCGAGCCGGGCGATGGTGGCGGCGACGGCGGGGTGGATGGCGGACTCGAGCGTCTTTCGTTCGGGGTCACGGCCGTCGGCCAGGACGCCGAGCACGGTGACCAACCGGCCCAGCACACGGCCCGGCCGGCTCTGATCGGCCCCGAGATCCCGTTCGAGCAGGCCGATCTCTGCGACGGCCTCCTCGGCGGCGGCCGGATCGACGGTCGTGACCGCCACGCCGTGCATGCCGGACGCCACCGGATCGGTCCACAGCATCCGGCGCAGCATCGGGATGTCGTACAGCGCCGCCAGTTCGGCCCGTAGCGCCTGGGCGGACAGGCAGCAGTTGGCGACGGTCAGGTCGGTGCAGTCCCGGAACCCGTGCCAGGCACCGGGGCGGAGCACGATGACCTGCCCGCGCCGCAGCGGATGCTCGCCCTGACTGGTCACGTGGCGGCCGCAACCGGATCCGATCACGGCGATCTCGAGGAAGTCGTGCGCGTGCGGCTCGATGTCGGCGTTCAGGTGGTGGACACCTGCCAAGACCGGGCTCCCGGCGAACAGCGCGTGCTCGTGCAGCGTGGCAGGCATATCGGGATCGTACGACTACTTGCCGGGATCGGCCTAGCCGTGGCGGCACACCACGACGACGCTTGCAGTATCCCAACGGAAAGAACCCTGGAGGTCAGTGATGACAACGACCACGAACGAGCAGTCCGGCAGCGACGTCGGCGCCGACGGCCGGGTGTCGGACGAGCTTGTGGCGGCGTATCGCGAATACGGTTTCGTCCGAGTAAGAGGCGTTCTCGAGTCCGACCAGATCGAGCGCTTCCGGACCCGCGCCGAGGCGTTCCTGGAGGCGCATCGCGCGGAGAGCCTGGAGAAGCAAGGCGTCTTCAGCCAGCTGGTCAACGTCTGGCAACGCGACCAGACGTTGAGGGAGCTCACGTTCGATCCGCGGCTCGGCCGGATCGCTGAACAGCTCGCCGGGTTCTCGCTGCGGCTCTGGCACGATCAGATGCTGGTCAAGGAGCCGCACAACAACGCTGCCACGGAGTTCCACCAGGATCGTCCGTACTGGCCGCATGCGGGCGACCGGCTCCCGCTGTCGGCGTGGATAGCGCTGGTCGACGTTCCCCCGGAGCGGGGCTGCATGACCTTCCTGCCCGGTACCCAGCATCGCACCGGCCTGCGCCCGCAGGACCTCCACCACGAGGAGGACCTGTTCGAGATGGACCCGTCTCTGCGCTGGATCCCGCGGGTCACCGTGCCGCTCCGCGCCGGCGATTGCACCTTCCACAGCGGCTACACCGGCCACATGGCGCTGCCCAACCGCACCGACCAGGCCCGGCTCGCGCACGTCACCATCTACATGGACGAAGCGACCCGCTACAGCGGGACCGAGCACATCGTGACCGATCCTCTCGGACTCGCCGTGGGCGACCGGTTGGACGGCGACACCTTCCCCCGCCCCTGGGCTTAGCCGGCTGGTGTCAAGCGGGTCTCGCGGGTGGCGGCGTCAGCCCTGGGCGCGAGTCTGGGCCAAGGGCCACTGGCGTGTGGACGTACATGGCCTTCAACGACGATCGGCGCCTCGTCCCAGCGGCGGCTGGGACGCCCGACGACGTTCGCCGCGACGATCCGCTGGAGGCCCTTTAGTCCTGACCGCCCGTTGACAACCCACGGGCGCGCCCGGCTGCTGTGAAGGTCTGGCCTTGGGCGTCGCGTGCCCTGCCCCAACCTTCGGGACTGCGGACCCGCGTAGAGGTTCGTCCTGGAGGAGTACCCAACCGCCGTCGGCCTGGTGTGACCGGGTACGGCCGAGCGGCCGGGTCAGGTCGGCTCAGGTGCCGGCCGGGGATCCGCCCGCGCGATGCGCGCCTTGACGTCGCGGAAGTGCAGCCGCATCGCCTCCCGGGCGGCGTCGGCGTCCCGAGCGCGAAGCGCCGCCACGATCCGGCGGTGGTTGACGGCGATCTCCGCGGTCCGCTCCTCCGGCGGGCCGAGCGTCGGCTCGACCTCGTGGTAGACGTCCCAGAACAGTCCGATCAACTGCAGCACCAGCTCGTTGCCGCACGACTCGTACAGCAGCGCGTGGAACGCCCGATCGGCTTCCCGGTCCCGATCCATGCCATTGGCCAGGGCGTCCAACGCGGCAAGCCGAGGAGCGCTGGTGCTCTGGGCCACCTGGCCGATCAGCCCGGTCTCGAGCAGCTCGCGGACCTCGACCAGATCGTGCAGCGCGCGGATCCCGCCGCCCGGCCCCGAACGCACCCGGAAGGCGAGCGACGGGGTCAGTACGTCGAGCGACGCGTGCCCGACGAACGTCCCATGACCGTGCCGGATCTCGACGATGCCCAACGCCCGCAGGGCCCGCACGGCCTCGCGGATGCTGTTGCGGCTCGCCCCGAGCAGATCCATCAACTGCACTTCGGTCGGCATCGGCGCCCCGGGGGCCAGTCCGCGCTCGTGGATCAGGGCGACGATGCGCTCCTGAAGCGACGCGCCGTCACGCGCACGCATGCTGCCTCCAGGCTCGTCGAAGACCTCGTGTCAAAACATCCCACCTCTCGGTCCCGGAAGGCCAGGCGAGACAGGAAAGTTTACGCCGACGACACGGATGGGCCACCGGACGGACGCCGTGCGGACGGTGCCGGCTGCCGTTCCAGATCGGTGCCGGCCACATGAGCGCGCAGACCTGCGCAGCGGATACGCCGACGCCGCGCTGGACCCTGGCCGACCTCGGCGACTGGGCCGGCATCGGCACTCGAGTCCGGTGGCCGCACGACTCGGTCGACGCCTGTTCGCCGTACGGCTCAGGCCACTGGCCCGGGCACAACTGCCCAAGCTCTTCCCAGGGGCGTAGCGGGCACCTCCAGGACGTAGGATGTCCTTCGCCGCCAGGTAATCCAATACCGTCAAGGCGCGGCGATGACGCCCGCCGGGGCCCCGCGAGCGCCATCGCCAAGCAGTTCGTTTCGCCTTAGCTGACGCGATCGAACGGCAGCCGCAGCCCAAGCTGACCGCCGATCGGGAGGTTCCGCTGTCGGATCAGGTCCAGCTCGGCGTCGGCGAGGGCGCGCCGGTAGACGCGTACCTCATCCAGCGTCCCGCGGAAGCGGTCCACACCGTCCATCCGCTGTCCGATGTGGATTCCCTGGAGCCCGAACTCCTTGCCGAGGGTCAGCGAACCGGCCGGCGCCGCCGCCGCCGAGACCTGTACGCCGTCCACCAGGAGCCGGAGCTCGCCGCGTACCCGCTGGAGCACCACGAAGTGCCACTGCCCGTCGTTGTACGCGCTCGGCGACTGTACGGTCACGTTGAACCGGTCGACGGAGAGGACCGCCCGGATGCGGTTGCTGGCCGGTTCGGCCCGCAGCCACAGCGCCGGCGGGTTGGTGCCCCGGTTCACCCGGTGGAACCAGAGGATCGAGTGCGCGCCGGTCCGCTCCGAGTACCGGATCCAGGAGGTCAGCGTGAAGTCCTTCGCGCCGAGGTCGATGGAGTCGTTGAACGCCACCTCCACCCGGTCGTCCACCCGGTCCAGGGCCAGCCCGTTACCGAACCGCCCGTCGGTGGTCTGCGCGCCACCGCGGACATACGCCTCGTTGCGGTACGGCGACTCGTCCGGCGTCGTCGGGCCGGGTGCCGGGGGTCCGGGGATGCCAGGCGGGGCGCCGTTCGGCGTCTCCAGGTACGCCTCGTTGAACCGCGCGAACCGGATCTGCTCGTACGGCGTGATGTTGCCGGCCTCGTACATCAGGGCCGCCTCGTCGCCGTCCAGACGCACCATGTCCGAGTACGCCGACGGCCCCCAGTAGAAGACCTTGCCCTCGTCCCACGTCTCGAAGCGGCGCCCCTCGTCGTAGGACGACCGGATCCCCATCGCTTCCCGGGCGCCCGGGTGCATCGGCGAGGAGAAGAGGATGCGCTCGTCGTTGAACCGCAGCAGCGACGCCTGGATGTCGGTCGTCGCCAGCGCCGGCATGGTGCGGAACGGCGCGTCCCACGTCTCGCCGCCGTCGCTGCTGGTCGCGTACGCCCGGTTGCCCTCGTCGGTGCCGCGCTCGCGGGCCGAGGCGTAGATCCGCCCGTCGGTGAGCTCGACGACGGTGACCTCCTGGGCGATGACCGTGCCGTCGTCGCGGGACGTCTCGGCGCCGATGTTCCAGGTCACCCCGCTGTCGTCGCTGTAGAGCAGGTGCGTGCCGTAGACGTGCTTGCCGACCCGGTCCCAGCTTTCGAAACTCGCCCCGACGACCAGCCGGCCGGCGTGCGGGCCGAGCTTGAGCTGGATGCCGTGCATCGGGCCGGTGGCGTACCAGAAGTTCCACTCCGGACGCTTGCCCTCGGTCATCTCCCTGGCGGCCGACCAGGTCGTCCCGTGGTCGTCACTGAACTGCACCCAGGGGTCGCGGTCACAGCCGTTCGGGCACGGCTCCGCACCGTTGTGGGTGCTCACCAGCACGACCCGCCCGGTACGCTCGTCAACGATCGGGACCGGGTTGCCGTGGGTCGTGCCGTTGCCCTCCGAGATCACCTGCAGTGGCCCCCAGGTCCGCCCGCCGTCGGCGGAACGGCGCAGCACGAGGTCGATGTCCTCGTCGTCGCCGCAGTCCTTCACCCGCCCTTCGGCGAACGCCAGGAGCATGCCGTTCGTGGCCCGCACCACGGCGGGGATCCGGAAGCAGCCGTATCCGAAGTCGCCCTGCTTGTAGAGCACCTGCTCGTCCACGAACGGTGCGGTGTCGCCGGTCGCGCCGGCCTCGAAGGTCTCCGCCGGCGCCGCGGCCGCCGGCCCGCCGAACGCGCTGACGAGTAAGCCGACGAGCACCATGACGGCGCCCGCCCGACGGCTCCGGGAGCGCCCGGTACGGCCCTCCGGGAGATAACCATCGTGCATGTCCTCGCCCTTCCTGATAGGAGAAGGTAATGACGGGACATCCTACGTCCAACGTTGGATGTTAAATAGATGGTGAACCTAGAATGTTCACCGGCGGGCGAATGTGTTGCCGGCTTGTAACAGCGCGTCCGGCGCCAGAACCGGCGCAGGGCAGTTGACCTGGTCTTCCAGGCTCGGCTGTTGTGCCGGGAGCTCCGATCGAGGTGGCGCCGGTCCGGGCTCCTGAGACACTGCGGGCCGTCTGGAGCTGAGAGCTCAGGCAGGCGAACGCCGCTGGTTTCGGCTGGGTGGCCGCGTGAGCGAGGCCGACGGGCCAACTGATCTCACGGCGCATCCGCTTCAGCAGGTGGGGTCCACCTGCAGCGAACCTCCCGTGCACGCATACGCGGCCGCGACCTCCTCGGCCGGCCGATGCAGCACCCACCGCGCGCAACCCGATGGCGGGTCGTTCGATCAGCTGCGTTCGGACGGTTTCTCCAGATCCACCCTGTCAGGCTAGCTTGACAGCCGCGATTTCGTCAATCTAGCCTGACATCCATGGAAGACGTCGTGATCATCGGAGCAGGGCCGGTCGGACTCATGCTGGCCTGCGAGCTGAGCCTGACCGGCTCCCGCACCGTCGTACTGGACAAGCGACCAGAACCGGGCCACACACCCAAGGCCAACGGTCTGGGCGGACAGATCATCGAGTTACTGGACCATCGAGGCCTCCTGGAGCGCTTCAGCGCCGACAGCCCGTTCTTCGGGGTCCCGCCGGGGTTCCCCTTCGGGTCGGTCCCGCTGCGTTTCACCGGAGTCGCTGACGTCCCGCTGCGCATGCTGATGATCCAGCAGCCCCGGCTGGAGCGGCTGCTGGGCGAGCGAGCGGCCGAGCTGGGTGTGTCGATCCGCTGGGGGCACGAGTTGGACTCGCTCACGCAAGACGAGTCCGGAGTGACAGCCGAAGGCGCCGGATTCAGCCTGCGTGGCCACTATGCGGTGGGCTGCGATGGGAGCCGCAGCCGGGTCCGCGAGCTGGCGGGGATCGGCTTTCCCGGCACCACTGATGAGGAGGTGGCATGGATCGGCCACTTCGCCGCAGACACCGAGACCGGCGTGTTCGACCACCCCACGGTGGCTGGGCTGGAGCCGGGCTGGAACCGCACCCCGGCCGGGCGGATCCTCGTCACCTCACTCCAGCCCGGCGTCCACATCGTCGGCGTGCGGGAGAAGGAAGGTCATACAGCGGGGCCGACCACCCTCGCCGACTTCCAGGCAGCCATCCACCGCGTGCTCGGCATGGACCTGCCCTTGGGCGATCCGATCTGGCTGTCACGCACGACCGCTCAGGCCCGCCTGGCCGACCGCTACCGGACCGGCCGGGTGTTCCTCGCCGGCGATGCCGCCCACCTGTTCCCCGCGGGCGGCTCGGCACTCAACGTCGGCATGATGGACGCGGTCAACCTCGGCTGGAAACTATCCGCCCAACGCCGGGGCCACGCGCCGGAGGGGCTGCTCGACACCTACGAGTCCGAACGCCGTCCCGTCGCCGAACGCGCCCTCCTGCACACCCGCGCCCAGGCAGCCCTCGACCACCTGCAGGGCGAGGAAGGCGAGGCTCTGCGGGCCCTGCTCACCGAGATCTTCGCCTTTGAGGAGCCTCTGCGCCACCTGGCAGAGCTGCTGCACGGCTCCGACGTCCCCTACGGCACCGCCGCCCATCCGCTGGTCGGCCGCCTGGTGCCGGACCTGCGGCTGACCACCGACACCGGTGAGCTGCGCATGGCCGAACTCATGCGCAAGGCCCGCCCGCTCCTGCTCGACCTCGGCGGCGGAGTCATGCTCGACAGCGACACCGGCGACTCGATCGACGTAGTCAGGGCCCGCTGCGACACCCCTCCCGCCGACAGCCTCCTCATCCGCCCGGACGGATACGTGGCCTGGACCGGCACAGACGGGCTGACAACGGCAGCCGAGAAATGGTTCCACACCCCGCACCCGCCCCTGAAGGCCGCCAACCCGAATTAGGGGGTGGGCTGCTCGGTGAACCGCAGATCACCCTTGCGTCCTCATCGTCCCGCCTTACGACGAACTCACGGCCTTCCCGCGCCATGCTGCGCTGGTCTGAAAGCCCGTCAGTAAGTAGGGCAAACCGTGCGGCACGGTCAGCAGCCCAGTGCGATGGCGTGACCGACGGTGGTCGGGTCGGCCGGTGATCGACGGCCAGGCTGATCACGCCGTACTGGACGGTCACCACTCTGGCCCCAGACTTCGGAGGTACGCCGCCACGCGGTGCTTGCCGCCGTGCTCGGCCCAGCCGAGCGGGGTCGCGTCGTGCTCGGTGTCGGTGATCGTTGGGTCGGCGCCGAGCTCGATCAGTGTCCTGGCCGTCTCCACGTCGTCGTTCCAGGCCGCCGCGTGCAGCGGGGTGGATCGATGCAGGTGGTTCACGCCGAAGCCGAGACCGGCGAGCAGCCGCACCGCCGCGGGCTTGCGCTGCTCGGCCGCGCTGCTGATCAGCTCGGGGAATCGGGCGAGCGCTCGCGTCAGCAGTTCCGGGCCGAATCCGGCCACCGCGTCGGCGTCGGCGCGCATGCAGGCGGCGGTGAACGCCTCCATCTCGTCCAGTACCGCCGAGGCTCCTGCCGTGGCGAGGATGTCGGCGACCTCGGTGTGTCCGTTCAGCACGGCAAGCGCGTAGGGTGTGCGTCCGCCGTACGCCGGATGCCCGCCCAGGCCGTTCACCTCCGCGCCGTGTGCGAGAAGCAGCCGAGCCCGCTGCGGCCCGCCCCGCAGCGCGGCGGTGGCCAGCTCGTCCCGCATCATCTGCTGCGGGGACAGCATCGTCGGCCCCAGCCGGGCATGCCACGGCCCACCCTCGCCGCGGCCCAGGCCGAACTCCAGCAGCAGCTGAAGGTGGGCGGTGTCATCGGAGCAGGACCCGCCGAGCCCGAGGTTGTACAGGGTCTGGCTGTCGTTGGGGTCCGCTCCGGCCTCCAGCAGCAGCCTGGCCAGCGCCAGGCCCTGCCGATGCGGTGGCTGGTGACCCTCTCCGCCGCCGAATGCGCCGGTGAGCGCGGTGAACGGCGAGGTCAGCCCGTCCCACAGGAATCCGGCGTTCGGATCGGCACCGTGGTCGAGCAGTAGCCGGGCAGCCGGCACGTACCGGCCGGGAGCGCTAAGACGGGCGTAGGTCAGATACAGCAGCGGCTCCCACCCGAAGGGGCCGCCCTGCGCCCGAGCCAGCCCCGGATCTCCGGCCAGCGCATCGGCCAGCGCATCGGCCGAGCCGGTGGCCGACATCGTGAAGACGTTCGCGGTGGACAGTTGCGGATGCCGGGCCAGCAGCAGGTCGGCCTCCCCGGTCCGGCCCGGGTAGTCCGAGCCGTAGGTGAGACAGGCCAGCCGCAAGAACTCCTCCGGCAGCTGTTCGCTCGGCGCCACCCGGTGCGGCGACCGGGAGTACCGCTCGACGGTGTCGATGTGCTCTTTCAGCCTGGGCCAGCTCGTAAAGCCGTACATGCGGGCGGTGACGAGCTGCGCGTCGGACAGCTTGAGCGTCTGCGGCGGTTGGGGATGGAACTCGGTGACGAGTCCGATCGCCTCAGGAACTCCTGCTTTGACAGATTTAAGGAGTGTCTTGGCCTGCTTGCGGAGCCGTTCGATGCTGGGGTTGTCGGGCAGGCGATGGCGATGATGGATAGGCATGAGGGCCTCCTTTCCGTCTGGCCTGGCGTCCGCATGATCAGGCCGGAAAAGAGGTCGGGCCGGGTCGTTCGATGAGCGTCAGGTGGGCTTGACCCTTCCCGCGGACCGGTGGCGCCCTGGGCGCGCGTCACCAAGCCTACGCCGGCAAGTCGTCCACTGGCCGACTACACCAGCCGTTCATGGCGTTCTCGGAGCCGGGAGCCGACCACGCCATGCACTGGACCAACCCGAGCTCGCCATGATGGGCTTGACACCCTAGGCAGATCGGATGTCTCCCCTACGAGGGGTCGCAACGCCCCCTTTGTCGATGCGTCTGACAAGGGTCAGCCAGTCTCGTCGGCGCGTCGGGCCTGTTCCGGAGGCATGCGCTTCCATGTCGGGGTCGAGGGTGCGAGCCTGGTCGTCAACGTCTGGTGCCCGTTCGGCCCGCTCTGCGCGTTCGTGTAGTGCCCCGGGTTGGAGAAGGACCTTGACGCCTACCGGCACCGATTTCCGCACGGCCGTGAGGAGTGGGCGACTACGCGCGCGGAGTGGTGGCGGCGGCGGTTTGGTAGACCGCTCGTTCTTGGTCGGCGAAGTGGGTACCGGCCATATAGGGCCGGGCGGGGTTCCAGAGCTGGTCGAGGCCGAAGCCACCGGAGCTGCTGGAAACGAAGTGGGACATGACGCCGATGAGGGTGCCTGTGCCGGTGGCCGGGTCGAAGGTGTCGAACCAGGGTCCGCCGCTGGAGCCTTGGGCCTGGGCCATGGGCATGATGTCGTCGACGTTGCCGCCGGTGTCGGGGGTGGTGGCGCCGCGGGAGGCGAACAGGGCCCGGCCGTCGTAGGTGCGCACCTGGCCGGCGGGGACGCCGTTGGCTCCGGGCTTGCCAACCAGCGGCAGGTTGTTGCCGTCGTACTGCGGGGCGTACCACTGCGCCGACCCGGAGGACGAGACCCGGTTGAAGGTGGGGTAGCCGAACGCGGTCACGAACTGGCCGCGTGGGTGGTCGAATGCGATTGCCTGCCCGCCGGTGATGTCCTGGATCGGGGCGGTGGCATCGGGGTTGTCGACCAGGAACGCGGCCATGTCGTTGCCGGTGAAGTTGTTCTTGTTCCACGCCCAGGTGTTCGTGAGCCATACCCGGGTGACGCCCCACACGCCGTAGGGGGCGATGTCTGTGCCGGGCAGCGGCGTGTTCTGGACGTAGTCATTGATGGCTTGTGTGTCGGTGAGGTCGGCGGGGATGCGGGTCAGGCGTGTGCCGTCGAAGCCGGGAATGAACACGGCATTGACCGCGATGTGGTTCGGCCCGCCCAGGTTGCTGGCCAGTTGCTCTCGAAAGCAGTGCCCGGCGGTGACCGCTACGCTGCGGTTGGCGCTTTGCGCCACCGTGGCGGTGCAGGCCGCCAGATGGTCGAACTGGCCGGTGGCGGCGTTGTCGACCCGCAGCAGCAGTTTCCCGGCGGTCCTGGTGATCAAGCCTGGTCCCTTCCAGGGCGCGGCCAGGTCATTCCAGCCGTCGGCGGGGGGCACGGCGTCCGAGCCACGCCCGATGGCGTTGCCGGTGTCGTCGTTGAGGGCGGCCACCGCGATCCTGCCTGTGGTCCAATAGTTGATTTCCGCCCGTAAGGCGCTCTGATAGCCCGCCCCGGCCGGCACCATCCGGGTCATTTCGTACGGGGTGGTGTCGGCGTGCGCGGCCGGTGCGAGACCGCCGGCCGCGGTTGCGGCCAGCAGCATCGTGGCGGCGAAGGTGCCGACCCGCGTGCGTATCGATGTCATGACGGCGGCTCCCATCTTTGACCGACCGGTCGGTCATAGCGGATCGGCCATACACTGATCGGGAATGGATCCACCGTCAAGGGGTGTGTGGCCGACATCACAGTGGTGCGGCAGCGTCAGGAAGGACGTGACTCATGGCGCGGCCCGCAGGCCCAGGACGTGAAGCGCTGCTGCGTGCGGGACTCCACGTCGCCCAGGAACGCGGGTTGACCGGGATGTCGGTCAACGCTGTGGTTGAGGCGGCCGGCATGTCCAAGGGGAACTTCTACCAGCACTTCACCGACCGCAGAGACTTCCTGCGCGCGTTGCACCGCCTCTACCATGACGAGGCCGAACAGCGACTGGTCGCCGCAGTGGGCCACCTACCCCCCGGGCGGCAACGGCTGATCCAGGGCATCACCTTCCACCTCGACATGTGCCTGGAAACCCGTGCCACCCGGGCCATGCTGGTGCAGGCCCGCACCGATGCCGACCTGTTCGACGAAATGCGCGCCCGCAACGACCACATCGCCGCCCTGGTCGTCCATGACCTTGCCGCCATCGGCTGGGACCCACCCGAACCGGTCGCCCGGATGATGGTCACCATGGTCGGAGACGTCAGCCTCGAAGAACTCTTCGACGGCCACCGCCGCGACGACCTGCGCGACGCCTTCTTCCAGCTCCTGCTACGCGAACCCACCCATCCACCCAGCTGAGGCGTGAGCCATTGCCATGAGGCAGATCGGCGGCACGGGCGGTGGTGATCCACGTGTCGAGGCGATCGGCGTTGCCCTCGCCAGGCCGCAGCAGGTCGGCGAAAAACCGCGGACGTGCCCAGCCAGGTCATCTCGGGGCAGGCGGCGGTGCTCGTCTTCGAGGTCGCCGGGCCGCGTCAGCACGAGCCAGGTCAGGCGGCGAGGTGCGACGGGCAGGCGGTCGGCTGCTTTCAGGACGGCCTCGCGGAAGTTGTGCCACAGGTGCCAGCGGCCGGCGACCTGGATGGCGTCCGGCAGCGCGCGGCGGATCGCTTCGGCATAGGCGCCCGAGCCGTCCCGGCAGACGACCTGCACCTTGGGATGGGCGCGAAGCCACGCTTCCAGCACATCAGCGGTGCGCCCGGGCAGGACGTCGATGCGCTCGCGCGTCTCGGCGTTGACGTAGCGGTGACGTCGGCACAGGGCGAAGCCGTCCACCCCCAGTACTCAGGCCCGTGGACGCAACCCGGGGAGACCGCGCCGGACGCACGCCGCCTACCGGCCCACCCAGGAGCGGGCCCCGCCACCAAATGTCAAGATCGTTAAGCTGTCAAACCGCAGCCCCCGGTGCTTTGGCCTGGGGCTCTACCACGGGACGGTCTCGCCATGGCGATCCAGGAACTGCAGGCCGGGCGCGCCGGTCTGCGCTTCGAGGACGTCGACGACGGCCGGGATGCTCTCCTGGGGGGTGAGGGGCGCGTCGGGTCCGCCGAGCTGGGTCTGATTGTGGCCGGGGTCGATGAGCAGCTTGGTCTGTCCGTCGTCGGCGTGGCGGGTGGCGTAACTGCGCATCAGCTGGTTGAGCGCGGCCTTGCTGGCCTTGTAGAGCTCATAGCCGGGCTCGGTGTTTCGCGAGATGCTGCCCTGTTCAGAGGACATGACCGCGACGGTTCCGCCGGGCGCGACGAGTCCGCGGAGGGCGTCAAGGGCGCGTAGCGGGCTCAACGCATTGGTGATCATCACCTCGGTGAACATGTCGGTCGAGACCTCGTCGATGGGCAGATCACCTCGGTCGATGGCAGCGTTGACGAAGAGCAGATCGAGTCGACAGCCTTCCAGGCGCTCGCGCAGAGCGGCCAGCTGTTCGGAGCTGGTCATCTCCAACGATTCGACCTTCAGCTGTCCATTCCAGGCGTCGGCATTCGCTTGCAGCTCGCCGCCGCTCTGGCGCGTCGTGGCGATGACTCGCCAGCCGCGTCGGGCGAGCTCGTTGGCGAGGACGAGCCCCAACCCTCGAGAGGCTCCGATAATGAGAGCTTGGCGGTTGGACGTGGGGGACATATTCACTCCTTCGCGATGCGGAACACACTTAGTTTAGACGCGACGTTGCGTCTAAACTAAACCACGAAGACGGCTGACGGGTATCGTGTCTCGCATGCCCGCCGTGAACTCTCCGCCCCGCAGGCCGCGCTCCGGCAGCCGGCGTGACGAGGCCGCACGTCTGGCGGTGCTTCACGCCGCAGACGATCTGCTCGTCGAGCACGGTTTCGGCGCTCTGACCGTCGAGGCGATCGCGCGTCGCGCCGGCGTCGCCAAGCAGACGATCTACCGCTGGTGGCCCTCGAAGGTCGAGATCCTCCTCGACACGCTCATCGAAGACAGCAACAAACGCCTTCCCGTCCCGGCAGAGAAGGCCACGGCAGAGAGCATCCGTGGCTACCTGCGCGGCTTCGCGCGATTCCTCACCCGCGACCCTGCCGGCAAGGTCCTGCTCGCGCTCATCGCCGAGGCGCAGCACGATCCCGGCACGGCCAAGAGCTTTCACGAGCGCTATCTCGGTCCACGCCGTGACCAAGAACGCGACATGCTCGCGCGCGCGATCGACGCCGGCGAGGTCTCGCCCAGACTCGGCCCCGACGCCACGATGGACGCTCTTGTCGGCCCGATCGTCTATTGCGCCCTGACGGGGTCGAGTATCCCCCGCGGTCTGGTCGACACCCTTGTCGAAGACCTGCTCAGGCCCCGCTCCAACTGAGTGTCAGCTCAGCTGTTCGCCGACCCGATCAGCCATGCGCCTTGTCCCCCGCCCGTCCCCGGCGGTGCGCGCGGCCGAACTGCGACGGCGGATCATCGAGGCCATCGGCGAGCGTTGCTCCTTGGTTGGAGCCCAGGCCGTTGCGGTTCAGCCCGAGGGTTTCGAGACGCGGATGCCGGGCGGGCCTTTGACGGTGTGTAGGACTAGTGAGCCGTCCATGCCTTGGACGTTCGTAACGTGTGGCGATCGTGCCGGTCAGGTAGGTGTAGCGGATGCGCAGACCGACGCGGGCGCGTTCGGTGTCGACGTCGAATGGAGCACGCCTGCGTCGCGCAGTTCGGTGATCCGGCGTTGCACCGTGGAACCTCCCAGGGCCGTGCGCAACCGGAGGTTCACTGCGGTCCGACCGGCAAACGCAGTCTCGCGAACCGCGCTCACCTGCGGTTTTACTCTGGGTCCTGCATCGCCCCTGCGAGGGGTCTCAACGTCACAGGCCGGTAGATGTGTTTCGCCGTCCGGCAGGAGCAATTGTCAAGACCTGTGGATGGGAGCCGCACCGACCCAGCGGTGATAGGCGTCTACGTCGACGTTGCTGCCGCACACGATGGTGACTACGTGTCGGCCGGCGAAGCGGTCACGGTCTTCGAGGATCGCCGCGATGCCGAGCGCGGCCGACGGTTCGACGACGAGGCCGGCGTGGTCGAGGAGCATCCGCATACCGGCGATGATCGACGCCTCCTGGACCAGGACGGCGTCGTCAGCGACCAGGAGGAGGTCGTCCAGGACGGCCGGGATGGGACGCCGGCCGGCGACGCCGTCAGCGATGGTGTTGGTCGAGTCGGTGGTGACGACGTGTCGTTGGCGCCACGAGTGTGTCATCGCCGGTGCGCCCAGCGGCTGGACGCAGATCACCTCGACTTCGGGCGCCCAGGCCTTCACCACGTGACCCACACCGGTGGCCAACGCCCCGCCGCCGAGAGCAATCAGGACGGCGTCGAACGACGGCACGGTGTCCACCAGTTCCAGGCCGATGGTCGCCGCGCCCTCGCAGGTCTCGATGTCCAGGCTGTCTTCGACCAGCCGGATGCCGTCGTACCGCGCCACGGCCGCCGCCCGCTCGCGAGCCATGTCGAAGTCGCCGTCCACCAGCTCCAACCTGGCGTCCAACGCGCGGATGCGATCAAGCTTGGCCGCAGGCGCAAAGCGGGATGCCACGACGGTGACGTCGATCCCCCGGCCGCGACCGGACCAAGCGAGGGCTTGGCCAAGGTTGCCCGCGCTGACGCACACCACGGCTCGCGAGCCATTGTCGGTGAGCAGGCTCGCGACTACCTCGGTGCCGCGGGCCTTGAAGCTGCGGACCGGGTTCGCCGTTTCGAGCTTGATGCTCACCGTGCACCCGAGGTCGGGCTCCAGCGCCTCGCAGCGGTACAGCGGAGTGTCGAGAAAAATCGGGTCGATTACCCGGCGAGCCGCCCGGATCCGAGCAGTGTCGAGGCGCGTCTCCTGCACGACACAGCAGCGTAGCGCCACCGCCGCTGTTTCATCTGGGTGAACGCCCGCGCTGGGAGGTGGGTCAACAGAGAGGGAATACTGTCCGACCTGCCACCGTGGTGACCGCAGGACGCCTGGCCGAGACGGAAGACAGAAAGGGCTTGCGTTCCTGCGCACAATCGACAACCGCAACACCGCCACGGCGTACCCGATCGCGCTGCGTGCCCTGGCCGCAGTGGTCGGCGTCGATGCGCGCTGACCGCACTGGTGCCTCGATTTGCGAGAAACCTGAAGATAAAGATCTACGAATGGATTGATAGCCATTTATCACTCCCGCGATATCGATCCGATCCTTTCGTGAAATGATCGCGTTTCACGACTCTCTTTGTGTGGGCATCTCTGGCCCGGCGTGCCGTTTCTGGCGACACGGAAGAATGTCAAATAGATAATCATTAGGGAAGCTCGGTGACTGCTCGCCCCAAGCCGACGAATTCGAGTAGGTGGTCCAGCAGACGCGCACCACTGTGGATCATTCCCACCAGGCGCACCGGCGGCGTGGCCGTCGATCTTCGCACCGCCACCACCACTGCGAGGCCGGGAGGCATGAGAATCACCATGCTGGGGCCGGCCTTCGTCGCGGCGATCGCGTACGTCGACCCCGGGAACGTGGCCACCAACCTCACCGCGGGCGCGACACTGGGCTACACCCTGGTCTGGGTCGTCGTGGCGGCCAGTCTCGTCGCGATCCTCGTGCAGTTCCAGGCGGCGAAACTCGGCATGGCGACCGGCAAGAGCCTGCCGCAGTTGTGCCGGCAGCGGTTCACCCGGGCGGGCAGCCTCATGCTGTGGTTGCAGGTCGAAGTCGTCGTGCTCGCGACCGACCTCGCGGAGTTCGTAGGCGCGGCGATCGGGATGCAGCTGCTGTTCGGCATGCCGGTGGGGGTGTCGGCGGTGTCAACGGCGGTGGTGTCGCTCGCACTCCTGGAACTGCGGCGCAAGGGCCGGACCCGCCCGTTCGAACTTATGAGCGCCACGGCTCTCCTGTTCGTCGGCGCGGGCGTCGGCTACGACATCATCGTCACGGGCAATCAGTCCGCGAGCGGACTCGCCGCCGGGTTGATCCCGAGCCTCGGAGGTGAGGGAGCGCTGCTCCTGGCCGTGGGCATTGTCGGCGCCACGGTCATGCCCCACGCGGTCTACCTGCACTCGGCGCTGGTGCAGGGACGCGGCATGACGACCGCTGCCGCCTGCTCGCAGCCAGACCTCGTCCGCCGGATCCTGCGCCTGGACTGCTCACTGGCCTTGGGCGTCGCCACGGTCGTCAATGTGTCGATGATCGCCCTCGGCACCGGTCTCGGCGCCGAGACCGGCGGTGCGTGGGCCGGTGATCTGCCGGCCGCCCACGTGGAACTGAGCGCCCGGATAGGCGGAGCCGCCGCCCTCGCCTTCGCCATCGCGCTCCTGTCGTCCGGGATCTCTTCCTCCGGGATCGGAACGCTCGCAGGCGACATCGTGATGCAGGGCTTCTTGGGCTGGCGGGTGCCCGTGCACGTGCGCCGGATCGTGACCATGGCGCCGGCCGTCCTCGCGCTGTTCTCCGGCGCGTCACTGACCGACCTGCTGATTCTCAGTCAGGTGGTCATCTCCCTCGGCGTGCCCGTGGTGCTGTTCCTGCTCGTCCTTTTCTGCCGCGATCGGTCGCTGATGGGTCCGCTCGTCAACGCCCCGCACACGACCTGGATCGCAGGCACTGCCGCGGCGATCGTCGCGCTTCTCGGCTGTTCGCTGCCGGTTCTCCTGCTGTTCTGACCTGTGAACGGGGTCTTTCGATGCACGACCACACCGGGTCCGACGAGGACCATGCCTCGCCTGAGACGGTGATTCCGATTTCGCTGGCCAGAATTCGGGTCAAGTTCTTCGTCTTCGCCGGACTGACCGCCGGCTGTGCGATTTTCGGGACGACCGCATGGCTCCCCCTCACGCTGCTGCTCACGTGTGCCGCGATTCTGCTCGCCGTGGCGATCATAGGAGGGAAGAAGCTGATCCGTTCCCTTTCTTCATGTCGCCGAAGCGAGACTCGCGATAGGAGCCGCGAGCCGTCATTGTCGAACAGGATCGCTGGGGTTGGCCCGGGCGACGATGAGCGGATCGATCGGCGTGAAGGGGAATTGCGGAAGCTCACGCTCGGGAATGCCGAAACTCGCGGCGAGGACTTCGCGGGAGAACGCCGACGCGGTGGCCCGATAGCCGATGTCGCCGGGCGTAGGCTGATCGAAGAAGATGAGGAAGTGGATGTCCTCGTCACCGATGACCTCGATATGGTGCGGGAAGGCTCGTGGCACGAAGTACACGTCGCCGGGGCCGAGCAGATACTCGTCGAGGGTGTTGTCGGGGTCCAGGACGCGCATGCGGGCGTGACCTTTCTCGACGTATCCCATCTCGGCGGTGATCGGATGCCAGTGCGGTTCGCGCATCCCGCTCTCCCTGATGCGCAGGGAGTACATGGAGATGTCCTCCAGGGCGGCCCAATACTGCTTACGGGCCAGGCGAGCGTCGCCGTAGGCGTAGGACAGCGGCGCGTGCTGGCCTTCGGCGTCGAACAGGTGAGCATTGGACAGCCCAGCCGTGGACGGGACGTCAGCGGCACCGGTACGGCGGACGATCTGCTGAGCCGGAGACCGATCGAAGGCGTCGAACGCCGATGAGGGGAGGTCATAGGTGTTGCCGAGCACCGCATCGGTCATGGCGTTGAAACTGGCGTGCAGCGAGAAATGCTGCGGGCGCTCGCTGCGTAGGGCGAGGAGGAACTCGGCGCGCTCGGCACCGAGGTTCTCGATGTGGTAAATGGCGCCAGACTCGACGTGATACATCTGACCGGCGCTGACGATGAACGAGGAGAAGGCGTCGGCGTTGCCGAGGATCGACACCAGGACCGTGCCGGAAAGGCAGTAGCCGAGCTGGTTGGCGTTGACATTCCATTGCGGCTCGCGGATTGCGCCGGGTTCGAGGACGACGCGCTTGAGCGAGAGCCGGTTGAGGATCGGCAGTACGGTGGCGTCGACCATCGTGACCGATCCGAGCTCGTTCTCGAATGCGGGTGGCACGGTTGCCAAGGAGGTGGTGTGCGGCGAGGCGTTCGTCATGGCTTTCCCTTCGTTGCCGCAACCCGCACGTTCAAGGTCGGATGCGTGCCGCCGCGAAATGTCGTCCCGGGTCGCATGGCGCGTCCACGCCGGTGGTCTATGAGTTGGCCTTCGCGTGCTCCCGTTTTCCAAGGTTAAGCATTAAGTGTCCGCTGCAGCGGATTGTGGTGCGGCGTGTCGCCTGATCGGGGCTTTCGCGGACTTTGTCTACAAGCCGATCAGCTCATCCGGCTCCACTCCGCACGCACCCAGTCCCTCCCGGGCCACAATCGCGATCAAGAAGCCCGGCGCCGGTTTGGGGCACTTGATCCACTTTGAAACCGCTACGAAACGAATTCAGCCGGCGGCTCCGGCACCATCGCTGGGTGGTCGAGCGCCGCGAGGCGCCACAGCGAGACATGGCAGACATCTGCACCCCCACACGGTGGGGCGAACGAGCAATGGTCAAGAGTTGTGGTGGGGATGTCTCCGGAGTCGGGCTCGTGGGGACTTCGGCGAGGGCGAGGGCTGCTTCTTCGCGCACGGAAGCGTGGGCGTGATCGAGGAAGGGCTTCGGTGATCAGGTGGAACTTGGTGGTCAGTCCTCCTCGGGACCGGCCAAGCGCCTGCCGTTTTTGCGATTGCTTCGTATCGATCGAGCGCCGGCCGCGTGCTGGTGGGCCTGGGCGATAGTGGAGTCGATGCTGAAGCTCCACTCCACATTGACTATCGAATCGTCCTTGACCTGTACTTCCTCAAGCAAGCGGGCCCAGGTGCCATCCTGGTCCCAGCGTTTGAACCGCTCGTAGCAGGTCTGCCAGGGGCCGTACCGTTCGGGGATGTCACGCCAGGGCTCTCCGGTGCGTAACCGCCACAAGATCCCGTCGATGACCTGGCGCTGCCCCCGCCACGGACGGCCTCGCCCATCCGTGGCGGGCAGTAGCGGTTCGATCCGCTGCCAGGCCTTATCGGTCAGCTCACCACGTCGCACCATGGACGCCTATCTAACCGCACCAAGCGTGATCATCTGTCAGACACGCCACAGCCCGCCATGTTCACGAAGTCCCGACGCGAAGATCAGAGATAGGCCTTCGTGGCCGGCTTCCAGTCCTGGACGAGGAGTCCGAGCAGCACCTCGTCCAAGAACTCGCCCATCACCCAGGCCGAGGAGCGCAGCACGCCCTCGCGGACGAAACCGTTACGCTCGGCGGAGCGCAGCATCGCGGCGTTGTCCGACAGCGTCTCGATCTGCAGTCGCTGCAGGCCGCGCACGACGAAACCGTAGTGGCACAGCACCGCGACCACGTCAGTGCCGTAGCCCTTACCGCGAGAAGACGGCAGCAGCCCTAGCCCGATGTGCGCGGACCGGTTGTGGTTGTCGATGCCCCACAGCGTCGCGGTGCCGACCAGCGTGCCGCCGTCCAGCTCCACGACCGAGAACGGGACGTGCCGTTGCTCCGTGTCGTCCACCACGAGCCGCGGATCCTTCGAACCGGGCGTGATCGGCCGCCACGGCCCGCCTTCGGCCCGCGAGGAGTTGACCACGTCATCGTAGAGCTCGGCCCGCAGGATCGGAATGTCGTCCTCGTGCCGGGCCCTGAGCCCGACCTTGTTACCTCTTAGCATGCAAGCTTCCTATCCGACCGGGTTGTCCGACGGCAAACCAAGCCCATCCTGACTGGGTGCTCGCTATCGAGTTCGCAGACAGACACGCCGCGCCTCATGCGCCACAATCCGCTATGCGGTCCATGACGAAGACCGAAAGGCCGCCCCGAGCTGGGACGACTTCGTCCGCATGCGCTGGAAGGGTGCCACCGCGGGCGATGAGTTGGCCGTCCGCCGAAACGGCAGAGGCGGTGTGGAGGAGCCCTGACTTTGGCGCAGAGACAAGGGGGAGGGGTCCGCCTTCGACCGACTGGTCGTCACCCACCTGGGCGAGCACCTTGAACAGATATCTTGGTCTCCCGAGACGAGTGGGAGTCGGGGCGCCGGCCATGGGTGGCGAGGGATTCCAACGGCCAGACCTCGATCTCGGGGTTCATGCCATGCCGGGGCGGCCGCTGTATCTCTGGGGTGTCCGGCAGGGTGAGTTGCCAGCCGCCGTCAGAGCCGGGGCGTCCTTCTCTGAACTACGCCTTCTGGCGCCTTTGCGACGCTCGCTGCGCAGCAGCTTGGAAAGGTAGGAATCCAGCTGCGCTCGCCATGCCTGCTGGGATTACCTCATTGGGCCGGAAGAACCCATTTTCCGCCTCTGCAGGCAGGAGGCCCGTAGGTAAACCGCCGTCCGTTGCTTGTCTCGGCCACGATCACGTCTTTGGCGCCGACATGGAAACATCCTTTCTTGTCCGCGACTGGAAGCCGCGTCAATCTTCCCGCTGGAACGTCCTGGCTGTGGATGGTGTCGCCAAGCCATTTCACCCTAACGGTCTCGCCGGTGCGGTTCTCGATATCCAGCCAGCGGGTAGTCGGTGGCTGGCATGCGGCGAGGGCAAGGACAACCGCGAGGAGTATCGCCGATCTCCCGATATGTTTCGCGGAACCCCTTAGGCCGCGTCCTGCTTTGTTTCCAGGTAAGCACGTTGCACCCTGCGCCACCACGCGACCGCGCCTCAAGGGGAGATCATGCAGGAGCAGTTCTCCGCGCCAGGACGCATCAGACCAAACTCCGGAAGCCTGTACGGAGTTCCGACGCCTGCCGTATCTCCTCCTTCAGGGCCTTCAGCTCGGTTTCCGCCATCGGGGCCGGAGCGATGTAGCGCACTACTGGGCAAGGCGATCGAGGCATGGGAAGCAGTCCCGAACAACCCACACCGACCGCAAGGCCGGCGCGCAGGCTGTCGAGCTCGAAGCGTCCGGAACAGGGCCGACAGACCCCGCCGGTCGGCCGGGCTGAGCCGCCGCTCCTGATTCCCATACCGTTCGGCGCCCGGAGTTCACCCGCCGGCGTGCGCTACAGCACCGTGACTCGCGCAATCACCGGCCAGCGCATCACCCGGTCACTGATCGCCTACGACCGCTGCCCTTGTTAGGGCTTACTCGTCCCTTGCCGAAATTTGACGGATGAGCTTACGGTGTGCGCAGAAATGCGCACATCTCACCCCCCCCCGGAGGTCAAGCGCATGCGCAGACTCGCCTGCTGGTTAGCGAGCGCGGTGGTCGCCGCTCTCTGTACCGTCGTGACGCCGGCCCCGGCGCACGCGGCCGCCCTCGACTCGATCACCGCGTTCACGGCCGAGAACGGCGTCTACACGATGGAGGCGGGCACCGCCAGGCTGCGGCTCACCTTTCAGAAGGACGACGTCTTCCGCCTTGAACTGGCCCCCGACGGCACGTTCACCGACCCGGCCAACACCGGCGCCGGCGCAAAGATCATCGTCAAGCCGGACCACCCGCGGGTGCCCAGCTCCTGGACGGAGTTCGACGACCGCTACGAGATCGCCACCGGCGCGGTGACCGTGCGGGTCGGCAAGAAGCCGGCGCTGTTCAGCGTGCGCAGGGCCGACGGCAGCCTGGTGTGGGCGGAGAACGCCCCGCTCTCCTGGGACGCCGCGGGCACCAGGCAGACGCTGACCCCCGGCGACAAGGAGCAGTACTTCGGCGGCGGCATGCAGAACGGCCGCCTCAACCACACCGGCACGACCATCCGCGTCACCAAGGACTTCGACTGGGACGACGGCGGCAACCCCAACGCCGCCCCCTACTACATGAGCACAGCCGGTTACGGAGTCCTGCGCAACACGTTCGCGCCCGGCGGCTACGCCTTCACCTCGCCCGCCGTGCTCAGCCACGCCGAGCAGCGCTTCGACGCCTACTACTTCGTCGCCGCCAAACCGTACGACCTGAAAACCCCACTCGACCGCTACACCGAGCTGACCGGGCGGCCGATGATGCCGCCGATCTACGGCCTGGAGATGGGCGACGCCGACTGCTACAACCGCAGCAGCCCGACCTACACCGGGCCCAAGGACCCGAACAAGTGGACCACGCCGAGCGCCGTCAAGGTCGCCGACGGCTACGTGTCCAACGACATGCCGCGCGGCTGGATGCTCGTCAACGACGGGTACGGGTGCGAGTACCAGCAGCTCAAGGAGACCGGCGACGCGCTGCGCGAGCGCGGGATCCAGATGGGCCTGTGGACCCAGCGGGCCCTGGACAGCCAGGAGGACGAAGTCAGGCAGGCGGGCGTGCGGGTCCGCAAGCTCGACGTCGCCTGGATCGGGCCCGGCTACCGGCACGCGCTGACCGAGTGCGAAGGGGCGCGGGACGGCATCGAGAAGTACTCCGACGCGCGCGGCTTCGTCTGGATGGTCGAGGGCTGGGCCGGCTCCCAGCGCTGCGCCGTCCAGTGGACCGGTGACCACTCGGGCACGCTCGACGCGATCCGCTGGCAGATCCCCGCGATCACCGGCGCCGGGCTGAGCGGCATGCCGTTCACCGCCGGCGACATCGACGGCATCTTCGGCGGCAGCGCCGAGAGTTACGTACGCGACCTGCAGTGGAAGGCGTTCACCCCGGCCCTGATGTCGATGTCGGGCTGGGCGGACAAGGACAAGCAACCGTGGACCCGGGGCGAGCCGTACACCTCCATCAACCGGAAGTACCTCAGATTGCGCGAGCGGCTGCTGCCCTACCTCTACACCTACGCCGCCGAGGCACACCGCACGGGCGCGCCGGTGAGCAGGGCGCTGGTGCTGGAGTATCCCTCGGACCCCGCGGCCTGGCAGGTCAAGGACGAGTTCCTCGCCGGCCGGGACTTCCTGGTCGCGCCCGTCTACACCGGCGGTGAGGTGCGCGGCGGGATCTACCTTCCCCAGGGGCGCTGGGTCGACTACTGGAGCGGCAAGGTCTACGACGGTCCGCGCACGATCGACGGCTACCACGCGCCACTCGAGCGGCTGCCGCTGTTCGTGCGGGCGGGGGCGATCGTGCCGATGTACCGCGACGGGATCAACAACCACGCCGAGGTCCGCGCGGACGACCCGCTGACGCTGGACGTCTACCCCCTGGGCGACTCGTCGTTCGACCTCTACAGCGACGACGGGAAGACCCGCGCCTTCGCCGCCGGCCAGTCGGCGACGCAGCGGTTCACCGTCGACGCGCCCTCCCACGGGCTGGGCGTGGTGCGGATCGGGATCGGCCCGGTCTCCGGGTCCTACACGGGCAAGCCGGCCGCCCGGCCGTACGAGCTGAACGTTCACACAGGACGCGCGCCCACCGCCGTCCTGTACGGCAAGCGGCCCCTCGAGAAGGTGACGAAGGCCGCCTACGACGGCGGCGCGACCGGCTGGTACGCCGACGGCGACCTGGTGAAGGCGCGCATCCCGGCACTGGCGACGGCGGCCTCCGGAGAGCTCGAACTGGTCGGCGCGGGCGTGGTCGGCGGGCTCTTCCCCGGCGACGGCGACGCCACCGTCACCTCCGCCGTGCCCGCCATGCTGACGCCGGGCGGCACCGTGGAGGTGCCCATCACGTTCACCAACAGCACCGGCCTTCCGGCCGGCGACGTACGGCTCTCGCTGCGGGTGCCCGCGGGCTGGACGGCTCCCGCCCCGGTGCGGGCCGGGATCGTGCCGAACGGGAAGTCCTTCGACGGGAAGCTCTCCATGACCGTGCCGGACGACGTCCAGCCCGGTCCCACCACGCTGATCGCGACGGCCACCTACAAGGTGCACGGCGACACACGGGAGGTCACCTCGGCGGCCGCCTCGAAGGTGCCGCACAAGTCGCTCGCCGCGGCCTTCGACAACGTCGGCATCAGCGACGACGCCGACGTCGCCAAGGGGAACATCGACGGCGGCGGGTCGAGCTTCTCCCGGCAGCGGCTGGCCGCCGCCGGGCTGACCGCCGGCGCGACAGTCCAGGCGCAGGGCGTCTCGTTCACCTGGCCGTCCACCGAGCCGGGCCGTCCCGACAACGTCTCCGGCCACGCGCAGACCGTCGCGCTGGCCGGGCAGGGCAACACCCTCGCCTTCCTCGGCACCGGCACCAGCGGGTCGGCCACCGGCACGCTGACCGTGCACTACGCGGACGGCTCCGCCGAGAACCGGCCTCTCGGGTTCGCCAACTGGTGCTGCCTCGATCCCGCCGTCTACGGCTCGAAGATCGCCTTCTCGACCAAGGGCAAGAACACCGCCGCCGGTCCGAACCAGTACCCGACCGTGGACTACCGCGTCTTCTACAACGCTGTACGGATCAACCCGGCCAAGAAGGTCGTGGCCCTCACCATGCCGGACAACGGGGCCGTGCACGTGTTCGCCGCCACCGTGACGTCCGCTGCCCTTCCACCGGCGCCCAGAGGCGAGGTGTGGGCGTCCGACCATCCCTGGCTGTCGGCCACGAACGGCTGGGGGCCGGTGGAGAAGGACCGCAGCAACAACGACAGCGCGGCGGGTGACGGCAACCCGATCAGCCTCGGCGGGACGGTTCACGCGAAGGGGCTCGGGGCGCACGCGACGTCGGTCGTGTCCTACTACACCGCAGGCGGCTGCTCGGCCTTCACCGCCACCGTGGGCGTGGACGACGAGATCCCCGACTACGGATCGGTGGTGTTCGCGGTGATCGCAGACGGCAGGGAGGTGTACCGCTCGGCGACGCTGACCGGGACCTCCGCGCCGGTCGCGATGACCGCCTCGCTGGCCGGCGCGCAGTACGTCGACCTGGTCGTCGAGGACGCGGGCAACGGCAACGCCGGCGACCACGCCGACTGGGCTTCGGCCAGGTTCACCTGCTGAACCGGGCCCCTTGAACGGCCGAAGCGGTCCCGGTCACGTGCCGGGACCGCAGGCCGGCGCCGCAGGACTGCCGCCCGGATGCCCGGAGTGGAGAAGGTCGTGACCGCGCTCGTGCCCGTCGAACGAGAGGCGTCCGGCGAGCTGCCTGCCTCCCCCACGACCGGGACTTCGGCGGATGGATCGCATGTCGTTGAGATCGGTCACGTCGCGAGCGCCCCGATCACACAGCAGAATCCCAGCTCGCAGCGCGAAACCGTGTTTCCGAGGTGGACAGGGCGGACGACCCGGCGACGAGTCCGCGCCGTTGTCCCATGGTCGGAGTATTGACACTGCACATTGCGCCTCTTAGCATCGGCCTAACTACTTATCATATAGGTAGCCTAGCTGATGTGATGTGGAGGAGATCGGCTTGAAATGAACCGCCCTTGCGGTGACCACCGGGCTCCCCGGCTGCAACTCGTCCGCCCGGAAGGCGGGCGGTGGCTAAAGAGCCTGATCATTCGCCAAGGGGACAAGTACTTCGAGGAAATCCCGGCGGGTGTCAAGGCCGCGGCGAAGGCCGACGGCGGCGTGATCACGTCGAACTCGAACAACGACTCCAGCCCAGAATCTGATCCAGCGCCAGGTCAGCGCCGTTTCTGCTGGATCAGCGGATTCCTGCTCGGCCGGTATCGGAGCATCGGTCTGCTTCCCAGTTCCGCTGCGGCAGGCGGGCGCCAATCAGATGACCATCCTCGAGCTGCACAAGCCAGGCAAGGCGATCACGTTGCGCGCCGCGCAGATATCGGCCCCACCGGCGCATCAGTCTGATCCCTCATACGTGATGCAGGGCGTTGACCTGCACGGCCAGAGACTCCGCCCAACGCTGAACGCCCCAGAGCGTTCTGGCCGCAAGTGACCGATGCCACGGTCCTGCGCACACTCGACGGGTGCGGGCCGACATATTCGCTCGGGCGATCGCTATCGAGACAACAACACGGCGTCTAGGCGCCCCCAACCTCTGGGAGACGATCATGTCGGACATCGACCGCCGCTCATTCGTCACGTGGTCCGCGGTGGTGGGCGCTGCGGCATTCGCCACTCCGCTGTTCGGAGAGGGGCTGGCCGCTGCCGCGTCTGGCAGGGCACCAGCCCTGGACTCGCTGACCAGCGACTGGCTGCCGCAGCGGGAGCTGGCGCATTTACCCGCCGTCAGCAATTTCTGGGGAGCTGTGGGCGTCGCCGGCAACGTACTGGCGATTCGCAACTTCACGCTTGCGCCTTATCTGGACGGGGGCGGTGACTCCTGTGCGCTGAGCGTGGATGGTGTGCCCATCACGACCAGCGAATCGCGCTGGTCGGCGTATGAGGTCACGCGTAAGGCGACGACCGGTTCCGGGGTGAGGATCCAAACCGCGACCCGCCTCGCCTTCGAGCGCAACGAACTGCTGCTGCGCGTCACCGTGTCCAACCCCACGGCGGCACAGATCACGGTGTCGGTCAAAGCCAACCCGCGCATCGCCAAGGCGCCGACAGGCGCCGCCTGGGCGTGGGATTCCCCGCGGCCGGGCGGCGACCACACCTTCACCGCGTACAAGACCTCCAGCTCGAGCCTGTTGATCTCCGACAGCGGCTCTTCGGCGGTGACGGCGTTCGCGTTCGCTCCAGCGCCCATGCTGAGTACGGCCTCGGCCGGCGGAACCGCTCAATGGTCGGTCGCCGCGGGAGGATCAGCGACGATCACCATCGTCATGAACGTAGGCCAGACCTCGACGGGGGCGCCACTGAAGGACGTCCATGACGGCAACGGCGTTGTGGACGCCTGCAACGCCACAGTGGGCGCTTTCCAAGCGGCCTTCAACGCCGCCGCCAAGGGCTGGGAGAAGCGCTGGCAAGACGCCTTCACCCCCGAGAACGGCCACTATTCGGGCAGCCTGCCGACTCTGGACACCGACGACAAAGCGATCGCACGCCTGTACTACATGGGCATTCTTTCGGTGCTGGCCTGCGAGCGCACGAATCTGTCTTCTGCCTTCTCTCGCGTTCTGGGTAGGCCTACCGGATCTGGCGCCTTCCGTGGATTCGACCGTATCTATGTGACCGGGGCGCCCGAATGGGCGAACAACGTCCACTACTTCTGGGACACCTGCTACGTTTCGGTCATCCTGGCTCTGCTCGATCCGCAGATGGTCAGGGCCTGGACCACCCACTGGCTCGCCAAGGACATCCATAAGGGGTACGCCGTAGACTGCGTGTCCGGCGATCTCGTCGGCCCGTGGTACAGCGCAAACGACTTCTCTGTCTTCCTCACGATTCTTAGCTACGTCGACTACAGCGGCGATGTCTCCTTCCTCGACACCACGGTCTCCGGCACCGGAAAGACCGTCCGTGAGCATATGAAGAGCATGGCCACGGCTTGGCAGAGCCTGGTGCCGCAGGGGCAGTCGCTGGCCGACTACGGCGAGAACAACAACCTCTTGGAAGTTCTGCCGAAATACGTCCACCAGGTGGCGTCCTTCAACGCGGCCAACGTGTGGATGATGCAGCAGGCGGCACAACTGTTCACACGTGCGGGTGACTCGGCAACCGCCAACGACCTCACCAAGAGAGCCGACGCGCTGCTCAGCGAGGTCCTCAAGCTGTATGACAGCGCCAACAAAGGGGTGTGGAACTGTCGGCACAATGACGGCACGACCGTTGCGGTACGGACCGTTGTCGATTTCGTGACCGCGGGGAACATGCTTGCCCCGGCGCTGACCAACGAGCAAAAGACCGAAATGAAGAACTTCGTCACCACCGAGTTGCTGGCAGGCGAAGACTGGATGCGTGCCTTGTCCCTGTCCGACTCCCAGTCGCCGGTCTCACGCACCGACCACGGAAGCGCAGGCAGCTACGATACCTGGCCCTCGCTCACTGCCCAGACCTTCGCCCGATTCGGCGACTATCCGGGCTTCTTGTCGCTGCTGAGAAGGTTCTCGGGGGTGACCCGCCAGGGCCCGTTCAGCCAGTCTCACCAGCTCCTGCAGATCGCGGGCGTGTCGGTCACCGACCGGGCGGCGTTGAACCCCGCGAAGGCCATCACGGTATCGGCGTGGATCAATCCCAAGAGCTGGCCGACAGAGTACTGGCAGGGCAGCATCATCGCCAAGGACTCCTGGGGTGCCCAGGACGTCGGCTACGTCCTCCGCGGCGGCGCCGACGGCCAGATCAACTTCCTCATCGCGCTCGACGGTCGCTTCATCGGGGCGCGGACCACCAGCACGCTCCCGACCTCGGAATGGCACCATGTCGCGGGCGTCTACGACGGCAACCAGATCCAGGTCTTCATCGACGGCACCCTGAAAGCCACGCAATCGGCCACCGGGACGCTGACGCCGTCCACCGGCACTCCGGTGATGGCGGGCGACTGTCCCGCCGACCCCAGCCGTCTTTTCAACGGCAGCATCGACGAGGCCCGCGTCTATGCCCGGGCACTGTCCGCCGCCGAGATCAACGCCGAGTACTCCGCCACCACCCCCGCCACGGACGACTCCCTGGTGCTTCGCCTGCCCTTCGACGAAGGCAACGGCACCACCACCACCGAGTCGATCACCCGCGAGACCGAAAAGATCAACGGGGCGACCTGGACTGCGGGCAGGACCGGCTTCGGTCATGCGCTGACCTTCTCCAACATGCCCGACTACAAGACCGTCATCGCCTCACCCGCCAGCCTCCAATGCTTCAATGCGTTGGCCGGCGGCTTCTCCGACGTGATCATCAGCGACCTGTTCGGCTACACCCCCGACGGCACCACCGCCAAGCTGAGGGACGCCAAGATCTCCCGAGGACTCACCGCGACACTCTCCGGAGTGTTTCTCCATGGCAAGCACTACAGGATCACTAGCGGCCCCAACGGCCTGTCCATGACCTGAACCGCCCAGCGCACGTCCGGTCCTCGACTCCCGTCCTGTCGGCGTGGTGGTGATGCGCGGGACTGTACGATCTTCGGCTCTTTCGCAGATCACTGGACGGCCCTGCACCCCGCGAGCGCGCAGCTCGCCGACTTCGCCTCCGCCGTACAGGAAGTCCGGGAACCACGAGCCCTGACGCAGCCGTGGCACAGCCAGTTCGATCGTCCCGGCCCGGGTGTCCCACGGCCCCGGGCCCGGTAACCGTGCGGATCTTGACCCGCTCGGCGCCGGCACCGCACAACTGCTCGACCTCGGCATCCATCATCCGCAGCAGGTCCGGGGATCGCCGCGGCAAGGGTGAGTCATTGCCGTCCCCTTCGGCTCACCGCCACGACCGACCTGGACATCCGACCGCCGTAACCCCAGCCGTTGAAGCTCTCTAGCGGTGGCTGGAGGCCCGATAGCGGACGACGTGGTGGCTGTAGGCACCGTCTACCACGAGGGTCGCGCCGGTCATGTAGCTTGCGGCGTCGGAGGCGAGGAAGACGATGGGCCAGGCGATCTCGGGCGGGACGCCGACCCGGCCGAGCGGGATCCACTCGGCGAACCGTTCGCGGCCGATCTCGTCGAGGAGGTGCCGGTTCATGTCGGTCTCGACTGCTCCGGGCGCCACAGAGTTGACCCTGATTCCCTGTGGGCCGAGTTCGACGGCCAGCGTCTTGGTGATCATGCGCAGGCCCGCCTTGGCCGCACCGTAGACGCTGTTGCCGTAGGACGGCACATCGTCGTGGATCGAGGTCACGTTGACGATCGAGGCGTGGGCGGAGGCCGCGAGCGCGGGTATCAACAGCTGGATCAGCCGCAGCGGCGCGTTCAGGTTGATCTCCAGCTGGCGGCGGACCTGGACCGGGTCAAGGTGCTCGACGGTCGCCCCCACCTCCATGCCCGCGTTGTTCACCAGGATGTCGAGCCGCGGGGCGAGATCGACGACGCCCGCGGCGAGGGCGTCGACCTCCTCCGGGCTGGCGAAGTCGGCGTCGATGACGGCGAATCCGTGAGCCGCGGCGAAGTCCCGGCCGGGTTGGCCGCCGTGGTTGTGCACGATGACGTCTGCGCCCGCCGCCTGGAGCGCCAGCGCGGTTGCGGCGCCGATGCCTGCGGTGCCTCCGGTGACGAACGCCATACGGCCCGTGAGATCGAAAACACTGTTCATCGGCTTGCTCCTTCCTCACGTCTCACCAGGCGACATATATGATAGGTAGACAAGATGTTTAACTGCCTCGGACGTGCGGTGGCGCGCCCGAGGCGTTGACCGCCCGAGGGGGGCCGATGCCCGAGCCGCTGCAGCGCGTGTCGCTGACCGACATGGCGGTCGACGCACTCATCCAGCTGATCGAGGAACGCGGTCTCCGCGAGAACGACGCGCTCCCGTCCACGGCCGACCTGGCGGCGGAGCTTGACGTGTCCCGCGCCGTCATCCGCGAGGCGATCGCGGAGCTGGCCGGGCAGGGGTTGCTCGAGCGGCGGCAGGGTCGGGAAACCGTGATCACCTTGCCCGGAGCGCGGCAGCTCGAGCACCTGTTGCGGCTGCGGTTCGCGATCCAGGGCCGCGACCTCGACGACATCCAGGCCTACCGTGAGGTTGCCGAGGTTGGAGCCGCCCGGCTCGCGGCCAGGAACGCCACCGCCGCCGACATCGAGGCGCTGGAAAAGCGGTTGGCGGCACTGAGGTCCGTCGAGAGCGACGACGAACTGCACGAGGCCGACATCGCCTTCCACCGCGAGGTGGCGCGCGCAGGCGGCAACGACATGGTCCTGCTGACGCTCGACGGCATCACACCGATCCTCAAGCAGCTGCGGGTCGCGGCGTGGCACGGTTGGAAACGGTCGGGTAAGGGCATCGAGCCCATCGTCGAGGCGCACGCGGTGGTCCTCGAGCGGATCCGCCTGCGCGACGAGGCGGGTGCGGCGGCCGCGATGCTCGAGCACCTGCAGCAGGCGCGCGAGGGTCTCGACGTCGAGGCCACGCGGGTAGCCACCCGGCGCACGGGTCGGCGGTAGTGACCGCGCGCGCTCACTCACGGGGGTCACCGCGCTCGCCCTTCGATCGAGACTGTCATCGGCAGGCGCACCGAGCTCCCGCCGGGCACTCGAAGCACGCTGCGGCGTGACGGGCCGCTCGTCACGGTGCTCGACGGTTCGATAGCGATCACGCGGGCGCGGCGGTACCACGGAAATCCCTTCATGTGGTTGATCTCCTGCCACCACCAGGCGTACGGGAGGTGGGTCCCGTCCCACTCCATGCGAACAGTCAAGCCGAGGTCGTGGTTGGTGATCGCCGCATAGTGCCCGTCGAAGTCCGACAGCCAGCCGAAGGCCATGTGGCGTTCACCCGGGGGCGGCACGACGCGCAGGTCGACCGTCGTGCCTTCGGCGCGCTCGATCCAGGGCCAGGCGTGTGAGGTACCGCCCGCGGCGATGTTGCCGTCGGTGTCGGGGTCCGCGGTGAAAACCCGCGCCCCGGTGTCGACCGAGCACCGGCCGTCCAGCAGCGGACCGGCGAACGCCGGGTGGTTGACGTAGTCGATCTCCACTTCGACGTCGCTGAGGTTGTGCAGGACGTCGCAGGTGGAGACGGCCGCCCGGTCGGTGTCGAGACTGACCAGCCGTTCGATCTCGATCGGCACAGAGAACAGGGTCGTGCGCAGTTCGGTCGACATCGGGGCCGACCGGCACACCTCCCACGGCACCGAGGACGCCTCGCCGTGGAACCCGACCGGCGCGCCGCAGACCGAACGCGGCGGGCCCGCGTTCGGAATGAGGGTCTGCCACCCGCCCCGGTACCGCTCGAGCCAGGCGGCCGTGGGATCGGTTGTCGACGGCGCCCTCGTCCCCGCGCGGATCGCGTCCGCCACGTCCCGCCATGGAGTGGCGAACAGGACGTCGATCCCGGAGTCACGGTGGGTCAGCGACAGGATCTCCGCGCCCCGGCCCGCATCGATGACGACCGAGAGGAGTCCGTTGTCGAGGGTGAGGAGGTCGGTCATGGTCAGCCCTCGAACGGGTGAACGGGCACGCCGGTCGTCCCGGTGGCCACCGCGAACACCGATCCGGCGTGCGGTTGGGCGGCGAGTTGCCCGGCGGTGAGGCCGTTGCGGGCGGAGGTGATGTAGAGCGTCCCGTCGGACCCGAACGCGCAGCTCGACGGCTGGGTGACGGGCATGTCGACGACCGCGACGACGGTGCCGTCCGGGGTGTGGCAGCGCACCTGTCCCGCACCCCACACGGCGAGCCAGACACAGCCGTCCACGTCGACGGCCAGCCCGTCCGGGTAGCCGTCCTCGACCGCCGCCAACGTCCGCAACTGCCCGATCTCGCCCTCGTCCGGCCGGTAGTCGACGGCCATCAGCCGATGTTCCATGCTGTCGGCGAGGTACATCGTGGCGTCGTCCGGGCTCCACCCGATGCCGTTCGGCAAGGTCAGGCCGCGTGCGATGACAGTGCTCGGGCCGCGGCCGTCCCACCGGTGCAGCAGCCCGGTGCCGGGCTCGAACTCCTTGTGGTTGCTGCCCGCCCATAGCCGACCGCGCGAGTCACACTTGGCGTCGTTCATGCGGCGGTACGGCTCCGGCAGCACGGGGTCGAGCACGGTCAGGCAACCGTCCGCCCACATGCCGAACCCGTCCTCGGCCGCCACCGCGAACCCCGCCTGATCACGGCGTGGCGCGATCGCGCCGACCATCATGCCCACCGACGCCGCCGTCGTTTCGCCCGTGGCCAGGTCGCTCTGGAAGATCTCGCCTTCGGTGATGTCGACCCAGCAGAGCCGACCCGTCCGGTGATCCAGCACCGGCCCCTCCCCCACCTGGGCGGTTCCCGGCACCACGACATCGGGAGACTGCAGTCGCTTCACGTCACCACCTCGCTAGTCCTGTACCCATGAGTCGACGCGGCGGGAGATCCGCGAGTCCTCGACAGCGCGCATTGCGGCCTTCATCCAGCCCAAGGCGTAGGCCATGCCCGCGTGCCAGGGCGCGGCGCAGGTCATCTGCGGCGTGTGGTCGGGGATGAACACCCCGTCGTAACCGTTGTCCGCATACGTGCGAAGGGCTCGGAACATGTCCACATAGCCCTCATCGAGGAAGACCTCGTGGTACTTCGGAACTCGTCCCACGACGTTGCGGAAGTGCACGTACCCGATCCGGCTCTGGCGGGCGAAGGACGCGATGACCTCGTAGATGTCGAGATCGGGCATCTCCGACACGGTGCCCTGGCAGAACTCGAGCGCGTTGTGGCGGCTTGGCACCATGTCGACCAGCCGCTGTAGCGCCGCTTCGCTGGTCAGGACGCGCGCGGTGTTCCGGAGGACGGGGGCCGGCGGATCCTCGGGGTGGGCACACAGGCGCACGCCCGCCGCCTCCGCGACGGGGACGGCCGCGGCCAGGAACCGCTCCAGCCGCGACCACAGCGCGTCGGCGGACACCGCGCCGATGGTCTCCTCACCGTCGACCTCGGCGAAATCCATGTTCCAGACCTGACCGCACGGGATCTCGGGCTGCTCACCGAGCGCCTCCTGGTCGAAGCCGATCGATTCGGCGCCACCACGCGCCAGCGGCTCCGCAGTGTGGCCCCAGACCCCGGCGAGGGAGAAGTTGTAGCCGATGTTGGGGATGCCCGCCTGACCGACCAGCCGAATGCTCTCCAGGATCTGGTCGAGTTGTTCATCGCGGCGCGGACCGTCGAGCAGGACGTCGTGCCAGTGGCCGGGGTCGAAGTTCTCGACCGCGTGCAGCACCAAGCCCTGTCCCTCGACGAGGGCCTTGACCCGCTCGATCTCGTCCAGGGTCCACGGCAGGCCCGCACGGTGGGTCGGCCCCCAGCCCGAGTGCCGGGAGACCGAGGTCGGGATGCGCGGCCCACCACCGAAGTAGTCGACAAGGTGGGCCACGATGTGCGTGGCTCCCGCCTGCTTGGCGAACCGCAGGTTGTCCTCGGTGAGCATGTGCCGGTAGAGCCCGAGTCCCACGTTCATGCCGCGATCAACTCACTTCAGAGATCAGCTCATCTGAGACCATTTGTCCCATGAATGGGATTAGGTTAACCTCGAGCGTGCCGAAGTCAAGGCACGATCGCCCCCGGGATCGTCGAGGTGCTCATGGCTGAACGACTGAGCAAGTCCGTCGCGGACGACCTGCTCGCCCGCATCGCGGGCGGCGAGTTCCGGCCCGGTGACACCCTGCCGTCGGAGCTGGCGCTCACCGTGGCGTACGGGGTTGGGCGCAACACCGTGCGCGAGGCCATGCAGAGCCTACGCGCCCTAGGCCTGGTGGAGATCCGCCCCCGGCTTGGCGCCCGCGTACTCGCCAGCCGAGCCGAGAACGCCCTGGCCTCGTCGGCGATCTCGGCGCTCTTGCGCGACCAGACCGTCCACGAACTCTATGAGGTCCGGCTCATCCTCGAGCCCGCCGCCGCGGCGAAGGCGGCGGTCAACCGCACCGACGAGGACCTGCGCGCGATCAAACAGGCACTGGGGCGCTTCCGGGTCGCCTACGAACTGGGCGCGCCCTCCTGGAAGGAGGACATCGAGTTCCACCAGGCCGTCGCCGAGGCCAGCGGCAACTCAGTGCTCAGCCGCCTGCTCGCACCGATGGCGGATTTACTGAGCAACGCCCGGCAGGCGACCTCCGCGATCCCGGCCGCCGCCGAACGGGCGCTCCACGAGCACGAGGCGATCGCGGTCGCGATCGAGGCCCGGTCGGGCAGGCAGGCCAGGACCGCCATGGCCACGCACGTCCGGTCCGCGATCTGGGCGCTCGGCCTCCTGGAGGAAGCGGACTCCGCCCCGACCGCGACCGCAACCTCCTGACCGCCCCGAAATCTCATGATCGGCGAGTTCGCCCGCCGTCGCGACAGATGTCCGACATGTATCCGCCATGTCACGCGCGGATGACATCCCGTTGACGAGCCTTTATGGCATGTCCTAATCTCCACTTATCTGACAAGTAGTCACCCAGATAGAGGTGAACCCATGACAAGCCGTCGTCTCATCGGGCTGGTCGCCGTCGCGGCGACCGCCACCGCGCTAGGCGCGTGCAGTCCAGCGAACTCAGGCGCAGGAGCTGATGGGAAGTCCACGTACACCATCGGTCTGGTGCTACCGCAGGGTGACAAGTACTTCCAAGGCATCCAGGACGGCCTCAAGGCCGCTGCCAAGGCCGACGGCAACGAGATAGTCGTCGTCAACACCAACAACGATGCCTCGACCGAGGCAAGTCAGGTGCAGAACCTGATCCAGCGCAAGGTCAACGCGATCGTGATGCAGCCGGCGACCTCGTCGGCCGGGTCGGTCGCGACCATGAAGTCGGTGACGGCCGCGCACATCCCGCTGATCTGCTTCGGGAACTGCACTGACCAGGCGGCGGATCCCTCGATCGTCAAGGGTGTCGCGCAGTCGGACAACACCGCCCTGGGAACCGGGACGGGCGACGTCGCGGCCAAGTACATCAAGGCGAAGCTCGGCGGCAAGGCCGTCGTCGGCATGCTCAACTGCGACTCGTTCGAGGTGTGCAAGCTGCGCAAAGCTGGCTTCAAGGACGCTCTGGCCAAGGCCGGCGTCCAGGTCCAGTACGTAGCCGACCAGGAGGGCTTCCTCCCGGACAAGGCGACCCCTATCGCCACGAACATGCTGTCGGCCAACCCCAACATCAACCTGATGTGGTCGGCCAACGAGGGCGGCACGATCGGCATCGTCACCGCCGTGAAGAACAGCCGGAAGTCCATCCCGGTGTTCGGCACCGACATCAGCGACGAACTCGCGCGCCACCTGCAGGACTCCAACAACATCCTGCAGGCCACGACCGGCCAGGACGCCCAGGGAACCGCGGAGAAGGCCTACGCACAGGTAATCAAGGCGATCAAGGGCGAGGCGAACTCGCCGCTGGAACTCCTCGTGCCCGGTATCACCTTCGATCGAGCCAACCCGGACGGCATCAGCAAGTACCTGGCGGGCTGAGTCGCAGGGCCGAGCGGAGGACACATGAACGACCTGCAAGCCCCCGCTCTCGACATCGAGGGCTTGAGCAAGAGCTACGGGCCGGTCCACGCCCTGCGCGCAGTGGACTTCACGCTGCGCACCGGCGAGGTCCGGGCGCTGCTCGGCAAGAACGGCGCGGGCAAGTCCACCCTAGTGAAGATCATCTCAGGGGCGGAGCATGCTGACGCGGGCACCATCCGGTTGAATGGCGAGGTCGTTGCCTGGCATGGTCCCGCGGACGCGCAGGCGCGCGGGGTCGGCATCGTCCACCAGGAACTGTCCCTGGTGCCGGGCCTCACCGTCGCCGAGAACATCTCCCTCGGCCGTTGGCCCCGGCGCGGGCGGTTCGGCGGCTTCGTCGACAGTTCCACGGTCAACGAGATCGCCGAGCGCGCGTTGGAACAGCTCGGCGAGCGGCTGCCGCTGTGGCGACCGGTCGGCACGTTGAGCCTGGCCGAGCAGCAGCTGGTGGAGATCGCCAAGGCGCTGGCGTGGGAGCCACGCATCCTGATCCTCGACGAGCCGACGAGCGCGCTCAACGCACACGAGGCCGATGCGCTGCTCGCTCTGGTGCGCAGGCTCGCCGGGACCGGTGTCTCCATCATCTACGTGTCACACCGGATGCAGGAGATCCCCCGGGTCGCCGACACGATGACCATCCTGCGCGACGGCGCCGAGGTCGCCACGCTCGGCGTCGGCGAAGCGAGTCCGGCCCAAGTGGCCGACATGATCGCGGGCGAGTCCGCCGAGCGGGTCGTCACTGGCGCCGAGTCCGTCCCCGAGGACGCCCCCACGGTTCTCGAGGCTGAGGGACTCACCAAGGAGCATCTGCTCGCGGGCGTGTCGTTCTCCCTGCGCGAAGGAGAAGTGCTCGGGCTGGCGGGCCTGCTCGGATCGGGCCGGACCGAGATCCTCGAAGCGATCTTCGGCGCACGCGACGACGTGCGCGGCGTGGTTCGGGTCCGCGGAGCCGAAGTCAGCAGGCGGACACCGGGCAGGATGCTGTCCCTGGGGGTGGGGCTGGCGTCGGAGGACCGCAAGACCGCGGGCATCGTCCCGATCCGCAGCGTGGCCGAGAACCTCATGCTGTCCGCGCGGGGGCGGGTCCTGCCCGGCTGGTGGATCCGGCCGGGTGCCGAGCGCGCGCTGGTGAACCGCCAGATCAAGGACCTGACCATCGCGACCGCCTCGGCCGAGACACTGATCGAATTCCTGTCCGGCGGGAACCAGCAGAAGGTCGTGATCGGCCGCCTGCTGGCGGCAGGGCTGAAGGTCCTGCTGCTCGACGAGCCCACCCGCGGCGTCGACATCCACGCCAAACTCCAGATCTACACGCTGATCCGTGCCCTCGCGCGCGAGGGGGTGTCGACCGTCTTCGTCTCCTCGGAACTGGAGGAACTCAGCGAAGTTTGCGACCGCGTCCTCGTGCTGCGCGAAGGAACGGTCGTCGGCACGCTGCGAGGCCGGCAGGCCACACCAGAGCGGCTGTTGTCGCTCGTCATGGGAGGAGACACCACCGATGCAGCTTGACGCAGTGACAACATCCGCCGGGCGTGGCCCATCCCAGCACCAGGTCTGGGACCGGTTGCGCGCGTGGGACAGCCTCGGGCTGTTCGTCGTCGTGATCGTCGTCTTCGGGGTCTTCGCCGCCACTGCGCCGAACTTCCTCACCCAGGACAACCTGCTGAACATCCTGCAGCAGACCGCCTTCTTCGGGATCATCGCCTTCGCGATGACGCTGGTCATCGTCGCGGGCGAGATCGACATCTCGGTCGGCGCCCAGACCGCCTTGACCTCCGCCCTGCTGGGCGTCCTCGTCGTGCAGGAAGGCTGGCCTTTCTGGCTGGCCTGCATCGCGGTGCTGGCGCAGGCGGTTGTCATCGGTGCGGTCGCCGGGTGGGTGCGGTCGCGGTTCGGGGTCCCGAGCTTCATCGTCACGCTCGCGCTCTACATGTCGCTGCGCGGGCTGGCGATGCTCGTCACCGACACCTTCGCCATCTCGATCGACTCCTCCGAATTCTTCTACTGGGGCGACGGGCGCGTGTTCGGGGTCGTCCCGATCGCGGCGGTTTACCTGGTCATCGCCTTTGTGGCGTTCGGCGTGGTCGCCCGCTACACCGTGTTCGGGCGGTCGGTCTACGCAGTCGGCGGCAACCCCAAGTCGGCGACCCTGTCCGGTATCCCGGTGACCCGGGTGCGGATGGCGGTGCTGGCTCTGACCGGGCTGACCGCGGGCATCACCGGCCTGCTCCAGTCGGCGCAACTGTCGTCCGGAACCCCGACGATCGCGGTCGGCCTGGAGTTCGACGCGATCGCCGCGGCGATCATCGGCGGTACCGCTCTGTCAGGCGGCAAGGGCACCATCTCCGGCACGTGCCTCGGCGCCCTCTTCGTCGCGATCCTCGCCAACGGCATGGTGCTGCTCGGGGTGAACCCGTATGGGCAGAACGTGGTGCGCGGCGGCATCGTCGTCGGCGCAGTGCTCGTCAACGTCCTGCGAAGCGCCAGAAGCGCGCGCCGCGCCTGAACTTCCCCTCACACGAAATGCGGAGCACCGAATGAGCATCACCGACATCGACGCGGACAGACTGGACCTGGTCCGACGGCACCTCTACACCCCCGTTGTCGGGGACGTACTCGACGCCATGGGCCGAACCCACCAGTTCCTGCCGCCCGAAATCCGGCCGCTGCTGCCCGGCGTGACCCTGGTCGGACGTGCGATGCCCGTCCTCATCACCGACGTGTTCGGACCACAAGCCCAGCCGTTCGGCAAGCTCACTGCGGCGCTGGACCAGCTCCAGCCCGGCGAGGTCTACCTGGCCCGCCGCGGCCGCGTGAACTGCGCGGCCTGGGGCGAGATCCTTACCGCGACCGCACGCATGCGCGGCGCCGTCGGCGCGGTCATCGACGGCTACCACCGGGACACCCCGAAGGTCGTCGAGCAGGCGTGGCCGGTGTTCTCTCGCGGCGGATACGCCCAGGACGCGGCTGTGCGCGCGTCGGTCGTCGACTACCGGGTGCCCATCGAGATCGACGGGGTCACGATCAGCCCGGGAGACCTGGTGATCGGCGACGTCGACGGTGTGGTGATCATTCCGGCCGACATCGAGCACGAGGTCCTCGAACGCGCGTTGGAGAAGGCCACCGCCGAGAAGACCGTCCGCGCGTCGATCGAGGCGGGCATGTCAAGCACCGAGGCCTTCGCCACCTACGGCATCCTCTGACACTTGGGACTCTGCATGATCAAGCTCAGTGAATTGCTCGCTCCCCAGCCCAGTGAGCTGTGGACACTGGTAAAGCAGTGCGGAGTGGACGATGTGGTCGCGCTGCTCGACGGCGGCGAACAAGAGGCGCGCTGGTTGCGCTCGGGCGACGTTGAGCAGCCGGTGGCCGTTGAGACCGAGGCCGCGCCGTGGAGCGAGGATGGACTGCGAGCCGTGGTCTCCCGGTTCGCCGAACACGGCCTGCGGGTCGTCGCGTTCGAGGACACCCCACCGATGGACGCCCTGCGGATGGGCCTCCCGGAAGGCGCCGAGGCACTGGCCCAGCTGCACGAGCAGATCCGGGCGATGGGGCGTCTAGGCATCGGGGTGCTCTGCTACAACTGGATGACCTTCGGCAGCTGGGCGCGCACGGCGCCCGCGATCGTCACCCGGGGCGGCGCGCTCACCACCGGCTTCAGCCTGGCCGACGCCCTGGCCATGCCGCGGCACCCGCGGGCGGACGAGGTCACCCACACCCAGCTTTGGGACGCGCTCGACCAGTTCCTCGACGTGACCCTGCCCGTCGCCGAGGAGGCGGGGGTCAAGTTGGCGCTGCACCCGGACGACCCACCGCTGCCGGAACTGCGCGGCGTCCCGCGCATCGCCAACTCCCTCGACGCCTACCGGCGGATCCAACGGGACCACCCGTCGCCATCGAACTGCATCACGTTCTGCCAGGGCAACTTCGCCCTGATGACCGACGACCTGCCCGCGGCCATCGAGGAGTTCCTGCCCAAGATCGCGTTCGTGCACTTCCGCGACGTCGCCGGCACGGTCGAGGATTTCGTCGAGACCTTCCACGACGCAGGCCCGACGGACCTGGCCCGCTGCATGCGGCTCTACGTGGAGGCGGGGTTCGACGGCCCGATGCGCCCCGACCACGTCCCCACCCTCGCCGGTGAGTCCAACGACCGCCCTGGCTACGCCACTCTTGGCAGGCTGTTCGCGCTCGGCTACATCCGAGGACTGCAACACGCCACCCTGAATTCGGCCGCGGATCGATGAACCCGCCGTTGGTGGCACTCGCGCCCGGCCGCGCCGGTCCACTTCACACGGCGTGGACCAGGCGGGCCAGGTCGTCGTCGAAGTGCTTCACCGGGCGGCACGGGGTGTGCAGCACCGGTGTGCCGACGATGATGATGGGGCGAACCGCACCGGTCATGAACAAACCGCCTTGGTCAGCGGGGATGAAGGATCTGCGGACAGGTCGAGCGTGGCCGGTGGATGGCCGGCTGCCACCAGGAGATCGCCGACCGCTGCGATCATCACGCCGTTGTCGGTGCACAGCGCGGGCGGCGGGACGCGCAGGGTGATGCCCGTGGCGGCACAGCGTTCCGCGGCCACCTCGCGCAGCCGGGAGTTCGCGGCCACGCCTCCGACGATCACCAGGGTGTCGATGCCGTGTTCCAGGCAGGCGGCGACGGCCTTGCGGGTGAGGACGTCGACCACGGCCTCCTGAAAGGAGGCGGCAACGTCCGGGACGGACAGGTCCGGGTTCTGTTCGACGTGACGGGCCACGGCGCTCTTGAGGCCGGAGAAGGAGAAGTCGAAGCCCTGGCCGAGCATGGCGCGGGGGAAGGCGATCGCGTTCCGGTCACCGTCGGCGGCCGAGCGGCTGACCGCGGGACCGCCCGGATAGGCCAGTCCGAGAAGGCGGGCGACCTTGTCGAACGCCTCGCCCGCCGCGTCGTCGCGGGTGTCGCCCAGGTGCACGATCGGGTCGCGGGCCAGGTCGTTGAGCAGCAACAGCGACGTGTGGCCGCCGGAGACGATCAGCGCGATCGAGCGGGCGGGCAGCGGGCCGTGCTCCAGAGTGTCGGCGGCTACGTGCCCGGCCAGATGGTGCACGCCGTACAGCGGCTTGCCCCAGCCCAGCGCGAGCGACTTGGCGGCGGCGAGCCCGGTCTGCAGCGCGGTCGCCAGTCCGGGGCCGGAGGTGACCGCTATCGCGTCGATGTCGCCGGGCTTGATGCCTGCCTGGTCCATGGCCGAGCGCAGGCAGGGCACCAGCGATTCCAGGTGCGCCCTGGCGGCGATCTCCGGGACGACGCCGCCGAACCGGGCGTGCTCGTCCATGGAGGAGGCCAGCGCTGCGCCCAGGATGCGCCCGTCGGCGACGATGCCGACGCCCGTCTCGTCGCACGAAGTCTCGATCCCCAGGACTACAGCCACACAACCCCCTTAATGCGAATAATTTGCAACTGAGAATTATATGCGGTTACGAGAAGCGCTGGACGTCGGAGGTCACCCTGAGCACGGGTGGGTTCACTGGGCCGGATCTCTCCTTTCGCCGGCGTGCCTGTTGCCTCTGCTACCGCGTTCCGGGCGGGTCAGAGTGCGGCGACTGCGTGTTGACGCTTTGAGGCTGGGAGGATACATTCCGGTAGATTTCACAGCAGTTCAGGGGAAATCCGGTGAGATGCCGGTGCGGACGCGCCACTGTATCCGGGGCCTAGACCTCGGGAGCCAGGTCGCCTGGACTGTCGTGACCTCATAGCACGGGACGCGTCATCCCTGAGGAGGCACTATGAGTGGCCTGTCCGGTCCCACCACAATTCCTTTGCCACGCCTGCGGCTCTGGCTGCTGGCCGTACCCGTCCTGCTCCTGATCGCCTACCTCGTCCTGATGGACAACGGGGCGGTCTCGCAGAGCGGCGCCTTCCTCCACGAACTCATGCACGACGGGCGGCACCTGCTCGGCGTGCCGTGTCACTAGGGGCGGGTGTGATCAAGACCCTGGTGGTCAGGGGGCTGCTGCTTGGCCTCCTGGCCGGATTCGTCGCGGGCGGATTCGCCTTCTTCTTCGGTGAGCCGCGCGTCGACAGCGCCATCGCACTCGAGGAGGCCGCCGCCGCGACTGCCGCTCCCGAACCCGAGCCCGCCGGGCACAGCCACGAGGTGGAGATCAGCCGACCGGTGCAGAAGGCCGGGCTGTTCCTGGCCACCGGGCTGTACGGCCTGGCCGTTGGCGGAGTCTTCGCGCTCGTCTACGCCGGGCTACGCGGCCGCGTCGGACCTCGCAACGACGGCGGGCTGGCGCTGGCGGCTGCGGGCACGGCGTTCGTGGCGATCATTCTCGCGCCGTTCCTGAAATATCCGGCCAACCCGCCTGCGGTCGGCGATCCGGAGACCATCAACAGCCGCACCGGCCTCTACGTGGTGATGGTCCTCGTCGGCCTGGCCGCGACCGCGATCGCGGTCGCGGTGGCCCGGCGGATCACGGCCGGATCGTGGCAGCGCTGGATCGGCGCGGTCGCCGCCTTCCTGGTGCCGGTGATCGCCGCGTGGGTGTTGCTGCCGACCGTCAACGAGGTTCCTCGAGGCTTCCCCGCTTCGCTGTTGTGGGAGTTCCGGGTGGCCTCGCTGGGCACGCAGCTGGTGTTCTGGACGGCGTTCGGTGTGCTGTTCGGGTGGGCCTGCGACCGGGCCGCCCGCCGTGCACACATCCTGGCCGCCGCCTGACCAGGGTGCTGTTCGTCCGGCATGCCAGCACGCCTGGCATGCGTGCTGCCCGCTTTCCCGCCGACGAGGCCGCTGACCGGGCGGAACTGGCGAGGGCCTCGGCTCTGGCCGGGAAGCTCGGGGACGCGCGGGTCGTGTGGGTCTCTCCCGCTCCGGCCGCCGCGCAGACCGCCGCGACGCTGGGGTGGGAGCCGCGGCCGGTCGCCGCGCTGGCCGAGGCCGATCACGGGCGTTGGCGCGGCCTGCTGTACAGCCAGGTCGCCCGGGACGAGCCGGAGGCCATGGCCGCCTGGCTCGCCGACCCGCACGCAGCCCCGCACGGCGGCGAGAGCCTGGCTGAGGCGGCGTCCCGTGTCGCTGCGTGGCTGGAGTCCGTGCGGGACCAGCCGAACGTCGTGGCGGTCTGCGATGTCGGCGTGATCCGGGCCGCCCTCGGCCACGCGCTCGGCCTCGACCCGTCGCGCGCCGCCCTCTTCGATCTCGCGCCGCTGTCCACCACGCGGCTCGCGCCCGGCCGTGGCGGGTGGCGCGTCGTTCACGTCAATGGGAAGGCCACGTTTTGACGATCACCTATCCGTTCAGCGCCGTCGTCGGGCTCGCCGATCTGAAGCTGGCCCTGCTGCTCAACGCCGTCTCGCCGCGGGTGGGCGGGGTGCTGGTGCGCGGTGAGAAGGGTACGGCCAAGTCCACGATCGTCCGCGCCCTGGCCGCCCAGCTGCCCGCTGTCGAGGTTGTGGCCGGGTGCCGGTTCGCGTGCGATCCGGTGGCGCCCGACCCCGGCTGTCCCGACGGGCCGCACGAGCCGGGCGAGCAGCGGGCGGTACGGCCGGCCGCGCTGGTCGAGCTGCCGGTGGGCGCCTCCGAGGACCGGCTGGTCGGTTCCCTGGACGTGGAGCGGGCGCTGACCGAGGGGGTGAAGGCGTTCGAGCCGGGCCTGCTGGCCGCCGCGCACCGTGGTGTGCTGTACGTCGACGAGGTGAACCTGCTGCACGATCACCTCGTCGACCTGCTGCTCGACGCGGCGGCGCTGGGCACCTGCTACGTCGAGCGGGAATCGGTGTCGGTACGGCACGCGGCGCGTTTCCTGCTGGTCGGCACCATGAATCCGGAGGAGGGCGAGCTGCGGCCGCAGCTTCTGGATCGTTTCGGCCTCACCGTCGAGGTGCGGGCGTCGAGGGATCCGCAGGAGCGGGCCGAGGTGATCCGGCGCAGGCTCGCGTTCGACGCCGATCCGGATGCTTTCGCGGCCCGCTGGACTTCGGCGGAGTCCGAGCTGGCCGAGCGGATCGCCCGGGCCAGGACGAGGCTGCCCGAGGTGCGGTTGCCGGATGCCCGGTTGCGGCAGATCTCCACGGTGTGCGCGGCGTTCGAGGTGGACGGGCTGCGGGCGGATCTGGTCACGGCCAACGCGGCCATCGCGCACGCCGCCTGGCACGGCCGGGACCGGGTGACGACCGAGGACGTGCGGGCGGCGGCGCGGCTGGCCTTGCCGCATCGGCGGCGGCGTGATCCGTTCGACGCGCCAGGGCTCGATGAGAAGCTGCTGGACCGGCTGCTGGACGAGACGTCGGGCGATGACGATGACGACCCGCCCAACGGCGGCTCAGATCCCGAAATTTCTGGACCCGATCCCGAGAGCTCCCCGCAGGGCAAGCCGGAGCAGGATCCGGCGACCGGCGCGGGACCGGAGCAGCAGGTGCGGAACGGCACGGATCAGCCTCCGCCCGACGCGGGGCAGGTCGAGCACGCCCCCGGGGCAGGGCAGCCGGATCCGGAGGCAGGGCGGCCGGGCTCCCGTGCGGGTCAGGCCGAACGCGACGCGGGGTGGGGCGAGCCTGACTCCGGGACAGGACGGCCCGATCCCGGTGCGGGGCAGGTGGCTGCGGTGGCGGCGCCGTACCGGGTCCCCCTCCTGGAGGTGCCCGGCATCGGCGAAGGCGCGGCGGGACGGCGCTCGCGCTCGCGCACCCCGCGCGGCCGGTCCACCGGCTCTCGTCAGCCGGAAGGCCGCCTGCGCGACCTGCACCTGACCGCGACCCTGCTGGCCGCCGCCCCTCACCAGCGAAAGCGGGGCAGGACCGGGTCGGGGCTGCGGCTGCGCCCCGAGGACCTGCGCGAGGTGGTCCGCGAGGGCCGCGAGGGCAACCTCGTCCTCTTCGTGGTCGACGCGAGCGGCTCGATGGCCGCGCGCAAGCGGATGACCGCGGTCAAGACGGCGGTGCTGAGCCTGCTGCTCGACGCCTACCAGCGCAGGGACAAGATCGGCCTGGTCACCTTCCGCGGCGACAGTGCCAGCGTGGCGCTCCCGCCAACCTCCTCGGTCGAGGCGGGAGCGGCCAGGCTGCGTTCGCTGCCGACCGGCGGCCGCACGCCGCTGGCGGCCGGGCTGATCGCGGCGGCGGAGGTGCTTCGGGTAGAGCGGTTGCGCGATCCGGACCGGCGTCCACTGCTGGTGCTGGTGACCGATGGGCGGGCCACTGCGGGCGGCGACGTGGACCGGGCCGCCGGACTGCTGCGCGGCACGGCGAGCGTGGTCGTGGACTGCGAGAGCGGCCCGGTGCGACTCGGCCTGGCCGTACGGCTGGCGGTAACGCTCGGTGCCGTAAGCCTGCCCCTCGACTCACTGGGCGAGCTGGGCTCGGTGGTACGCGACTATCGGAAGGCGAGCTGACATGCCTCAGGGCAAGCCGGAGAACGTGCCCGACGACGGGCTGACCACGCGGCAGCGCAGGACCAGGCCCTTGCTGATGGTCCACACCGGGCCGGGTAAGGGCAAGTCGACGGCGGCGTTCGGCATGGCGCTGCGCGCGTGGAACCAGGGCTGGCCGATCGGCGTGTTCCAGTTCGTCAAGTCGGCCAAGTGGCGCATCGGCGAGGAGCGGGCGCTGAAGGTCCTCGGCGACACCGGCGAGGGCGGTCCGGTGACCTGGCACAAGATGGGCGAGGGCTGGTCGTGGATCCAGCGCCCCGGCACGGAGGAGGACCACGCGCGAGACGCCCGTGAGGGCTGGGAGCAGATCAAGCGCGACCTGGCCGCCGAGACCTTCCGCTTCTACGTGCTGGACGAGTTCACCTACCCACTGAAGTGGGGCTGGCTCGACCTGGACGACGTGCTGGCGGCGCTGCTGGGCAGGCCGGGAAGCCAGCACGTTGTGATCACCGGCAGGGACGCGCCGGAGCGGCTGATCGAAGCGGCCGACCTGGTGACCGAGATGGGCAAGGTACGTCACCCGATGGACGCCGGGCAGAAGGGGCAGAAGGGCATCGAGTGGTAGTCCCGCGCCTGGTCATCGCCGCTCCCGCGTCCGGTAGCGGCAAGACGACGGTGGCGACCGGCCTGATGGCGGCCCTGCGGGCGCGCGGGCTGCGGGTCTCGCCGCACAAGGTGGGACCCGACTACATCGACCCCGGTTACCACGCCCTGGCCAGCGGCCGGCCAGGGCGCAACCTGGACCCGTGGCTGGCGGGCGAGGAGCGGATGGCGCCGTTGTTCCTGCACGGGGCGCGCGGGTGTGACATCGCCGTGGTCGAGGGCGTCATGGGGCTGTTCGACGGCAGGGGTGAGACCGACTTCGCCTCGACGGCGCACGTCGCCCGATTGCTGGACGCGCCGGTGGTGCTCGTGGTGGACGCCGCCCGGCAGAGCCGGTCGGTCGCAGCGGTCGTGCACGGCTTCGCGACCTTCGACCCGCGGGTACGGGTGGGCGGGGTGATCCTCAACCGGGTGGGCTCGGACCGGCACGAGGAGATGTGCCGTGCCGCGCTCGGGGATGTACCGGTCCTCGGGGTAGTCCGGCGGGACGACGCCGTGGCGACCCCCTCCCGTCACCTGGGACTGATCCCGGCGGCCGAGCGCGAGTCCGAGGCGTTGGCCGTCGTGGGGCGGCTGGGCGAGTTGACGGCCCGATCGTGCGACCTGGAAGCCTTGGTACGGCTGGCCGCTACGGCTCCCCCGCTCGACTCACGACCGTGGGAGCCTGACGTGGTCGCGCAGCCGTACAGGAAGACGGTCGCGGTGGCGGGCGGGGCGGCCTTCACCTTCGGCTACGCCGAGCACGTCGAGTTGCTGCGTGCGGCGGGCGCGGAGATCGCGGTGTTCGATCCGCTACGGGACGAACGGCTGCCCGAAGGGACAGAGGCGATCGTCATCGGCGGCGGCTTCCCCGAGGTCTACGCCGACCGGCTCGCTGCCAACGAGCCGCTGCGCAAGCAGGTGGCCGCCTTCGCCGGGCCCATCGCCGCGGAGTGCGCCGGGCTGCTCTACCTGTGCGAGGAGTTGGACGGGCTGCCGATGTGCGGCAGGGTGCCGGGCGTGGCCCGGATGACCGACCGGCTGACGCTCGGCTACCGGGAGGCGGTCTCCGGGACGTCGCTGCTGACCCGTGCAGGCGAGCGGTACCGCGGCCACGAGTTCCACCGCACCACGATCATCTCGCCGAAGGAGCCACTGTTCCGCTGGGAAGGCGGTGCCGACGGGTACGGCGACGCCCTCGTGACCGCGTCCTACCTGCATCTGCACTGGGCGGGCAGGCCGGAGCTGGCTCAGCGGCTGGTCACTCCTCCTCGCTCGCGATGGCGTTGATCGCCGCCACCGCCATCGCGCTGCCGCCCCGGCGGCCGTGCACGACCAGGTAGTCCAGGTCGCTCCTGGCCAGCGCTTCCTTGGACTCGGCCGCGCCGATGAAGCCCACCGGGAGACCCAGCACCGCAGCCGGGCGGCCCGCTCCCTCGGCGACCAGCTCCAGGAGCCGGAAGAGCGCGGTGGGGGCGTTGCCGATGGCCACCACCGAGCCGGCCAGCCGGTCGCGCCACAGCTCCAGCGCGGCGGCGCTGCGGGTGGTGCCCAGGCGTTCGGCCAGCGCCGGGACACCGGGGTCTGACAGCGTGCACAGGATCTCGTTGTCCGCCGGGAGGCGGCGGCGGGTGACGCCGGAGGCGACCATCATGGCGTCGCACAGGATCGGCGCTCCCGCACGCAGAGCGGTTCGGGCATGGGTGATCACCGAAGCGGACCAGCCCAGGTCGTGGGTCAGGTCGGTCATCCCGCAGGCGTGGATCATCCGGACCGCGACCTGGGCGACCTCCGGCGGCATCCCGCTCAGGTCGGCCTCGGCGCGGATGGTGGCGAACGACTGCCGGTAGATCTCGGCGCCGTCGCGGAGATAGTCGATCACGTCTGCCTTTCCTGGTATCCGCCGGGAGTGGCGACCATCTGGACGACCGGCCCGGGCGGCAACCCGCACAGGCGCTCGCAGCCCGCCCAGTGCACGGGACGGTCGGTGTGGCGCTCGTGGACCCAGCGGGCAGCGTCGGCCCGCACGTCGGCCAGGGACTTGGCACAGCCAGGGCTGCCGACGCACGCGGTGACGCCGACCCAGGGAGAGTCCGGGTCGGCGATGAATCCGTCTGGCACCCGGGGCAGGACGACCGTACGCCACGGGGTGAACCGCACCTCTTCGGCGGCTTCGGCCAGAGCGAGCAGTTGGCGCGGGGAAAGGCGGCCGAGCGGGATCAGCGCTTGGCTGGGGCCTGGCCTGGTCGAGGGTGGGGTGCCGGGCCAGGTGGTCCCCAGTTTCGTCCCGAGCGCCTCGGCTATGCGGGCAGGGCCCAGCTCGGATATGCGCCATTCGGTGGAGCGCAGCCGGAGGAACACCTCAGCGGTGTCCAACATGCCGGCCACGGTCCCCGGCAACCCGGTCTCCCGCCCGGCCAGCAACAGCCGCCCCTCCATCAGGGCCACGTCGGCTGCCAGGCCCGTCTCGCCGAGGGCGAACAAGAAGCGCCCAGGCAGCTCGGCCAGCTCGGGGCGAGCGCACAGGGCACGGTCCAGGTCGATGATCAGCTCTCTGTCGACGAGCGGCGAGGCGACGATGTTGCGTACCCGCTCGTGGGTCGGTGAGGGCAGCAGCCCGGCGGCGGCGATGCGTTCGGCGAACAACCCCAGATCCCGCAACCCGCGCAGTTGCAGGTTGGCCCGCGAGGTGAGCTCGATCACTCCCGAGCCCAGCTCCTCGGCGCACGCCGCCAAGGCACGCAGCTGTGAGGCGGAGAGCAAGCCGCCCGGGATGCGGACACGGGCCAGAGGCCCGTCGGCGGCCTGGTGCACCTGGAGCGCCCCCGGACAGGCGTCCCGACGCGTTCGTCCGACTATCGACACGTTGAGGATAGTAACGTCCATTCGCCCTGCCGTAGGCTTGCCCGCAGGCGAAGGTCAGGAGGAAGCCGGTGCGAATCCGGCGCGGTCCCGCCACTGTCACCGGGGAGCGAGCCCCCACCACAGGCCACCGAGAGGGAAGGCCGGGGGTGAGCGCCGATCCGGGAGCCAGGAGACTCCGGCCTTCGTGACACCCGCGACCGGGGCGAGGACCCCGAGGGAGGACCTCTTCGTGCCCACTGTCCTGCTGCTGTCCACATCGGACACCGACCTGCTCAGTGCCAAAGCCAGCGGTGCCGACTACCGCCTGGGCAACCCCGCCAGACTGACTGCCGGCGATCTCCCCCTGGAGGGCGTCGACCTGATCGTGGTCCGCCTGCTCGGTGGCCGGCGCGCCTGGGAGGAGGGCCTGGACGCGTTGCTGTCCGGCCCCCGCCCGGTCGTGGTGCTGGGCGGCGAGCAGGCGCCCGACGCCGAGCTGATGGAGCTGTCCAGCGTGCCCGGCGGCGTGGTGGCCGAAGCACACGCCTACCTGGCGCACGGCGGCCCGCGCAACCTGGCCGAGCTGCACGCCTTCCTCTCCGACACCGTGCTGCTGACCGGCCACGGATTCGCCCCGCCCGAGGCCACGCCCTCCTGGGGCGTGCTGGAGCGCGAGTCCACCGGGACGGGTCCGGTGATCGCCGTCCTGTACTACCGGGCTCACCACATGGCGGGCAACACCGGCTTCGTCGAATCGCTCTGCCGGGCCGTCGAGGATGCGGGCGGCCGGGCTCTTCCCGTCTTCTGCTCCTCTCTCCGTACGGCGGAGCCGGAACTGCTGGACACGCTGAGGCGAGCGGACGCCCTGGTTGTCACCGTGCTCGCGGCGGGCGGCTCCCGCCCGGCCACCGCGGGCGCGGGCGGGGACGACGAGGCCTGGGACGTGGGCGCGCTGGCCCAGCTCGATGTGCCGATCCTGCAGGGCCTGTGCCTGACCACGAGCCGGCAGGCGTGGGAGGAGAACGATGACGGCCTGTCGCCCCTGGACGCCGCCTCGCAGGTGGCCATCCCGGAGTTCGACGGGCGGATCATCACGGTGCCGTTCTCGTTCAAGGAGATCGACTCCGAAGGGCTGACCGTCTACGTGGCCGATCCCGAGCGGGCGGCTCGCGTGGCGGGCATCGCCGTACGGCACGGCCTGCTCCGGCACACACCACCCGCTTCCCGGAAGCTGGTGATCATGCTGTCGGCCTACCCGACCAAGCACTCCCGGGTCGGCAACGCGGTCGGCCTGGACACGCCCGCCAGCGCCGTACGTCTCCTGAAATGTCTGGAAGAGGCTGGGTATGACCTCGGTGATGGGTTTCCCGGCGTGGCCGAGCAGGACGGCGACGCGCTCATCCACGCGCTCATCGCGGCGGGCGGGCAGGACCAGGACTGGCTGACCGAGGAGCATCTGGCGGGCAACCCGGTGCGCATCCCGGCGCAGACCTACACCGCTTGGTACCGCACGCTGCCCGAAGACCTGCGCGAGGAGATGGAGCGGCATTGGGGGCCGCCGCCGGGAGAGCTGTTCGTGCACGAGGGCGCCATCGTCCTGGCTGCCCTGCGCGCGGGGAATCTCGTGGTGATGGTGCAGCCGCCGCGCGGCTTCGGCGAGAACCCGATCGCCATCTACCACGACCCCGATCTGCCGCCGAGCCACCACTATCTGGCCGCCTACCGTTGGCTGTCGGCCGAGTTCGGCGCGCACGCGATGGTCCATGTGGGCAAGCACGGCAACCTGGAGTGGCTGCCGGGCAAGTCAGCGGGGATGTCGGCCTCGTGCGGCACGGACGCGGCACTCGGGGACCTTCCGCTGATCTACCCGTTCCTGGTCAACGACCCGGGAGAGGGCACGCAGGCCAAGCGGCGGGCACACGCGGTGCTGGTGGACCATCTGGTGCCGCCGATGGCCCGAGCCGAGACCTATGGCGATATTTCCAGACTTGAGCAACTGCTGGACGAGCACGCGACCATCGCCGCCATGGACCCGGCCAAGCTGCCCGCCATCCGCGCCCAGATCTGGACCCTCATCCAGGCCGCCCGGCTCGACCACGACCTGGGTCTGGAAGACCGGCCGCACGACACCGAGTTCGACGACTTCATCCTGCACGTGGACGGCTGGCTCTGCGAGGTCAAGGACGCGCAGATCCGCGACGGGCTGCACGTGCTCGGCCAGGCGCCCGAGGGGCAGGTCCGGGTGGACCTGGTGCTGGCGATGCTCCGGGCCAGGCAGATGTGGGCGGGCAAGGAGACCCTGCCGGGCCTGCGCGAGGCACTCGGCCTGGCCGAGGACGGCACGGCGAGCCTGTCAGCCGTGGACCGGGCGGAGGCGACCGCCCGTGCGCTGGTCGAGGGCATGGAGGCGCGTGACTGGGAGCCCGCCGCCGCCCCCGAGGTGGTGGCGCGGGTGCTGGCGTCCGAGGATGACCTCGTCACCCGGATCATGACCTTCGCCGCCACCGAGGTGGTGCCCAGGCTCCGCCGTACCGTCGACGAGATCGACCACATCCTGCACGCCCTCGACGGCGGCTACGTCCCCGCCGGGCCCAGCGGAAGCCCGCTGCGCGGCCTGATCAACGTGCTGCCGACCGGCCGCAACTTCTACTCGGTGGACCCGCGCGCGGTGCCCAGCCGCCTCGCCTGGGAGACCGGCCAGGCCATGGCCGACTCCCTGCTGGAGCGCTACCGCGCCGACCACGGCGAGTGGCCGCGGTCGGTGGGCCTGTCGGTCTGGGGCACCAGCGCCATGCGTACGGCGGGCGACGACGTGGCCGAGGTCCTCGCACTTCTCGGCGTCCGCCCGGAGTGGGATGAGATGTCCAGGCGGGTGACGCGGCTGGAGCCGATCCCCCTGGCTGAGCTCGGCCGCCCCCGAATCGACGTGACCGTCCGCATCAGTGGCTTCTTCCGCGACGCCTTCCCGCACGTGGTGGCCATGCTCGACGACGCGGTACGGCTGGCCGCCTCGCTGAAGGAGCCGGACGAGGACAACTACATCCGCGCCCACGTGCGAGCCGACGGCAGCGAGCGCCGCATCTTCGGCTCGGCTCCGGGAGCCTACGGCGCGGGCCTGCTGCCGCTGATCGACAGCCGCAACTGGCGCGACGACGCCGACCTGGCCGAGGTCTACGCCGTCTGGGGCGGCTACGCCTACGGCCGCGACCTGGACGGCGTGCCCGCCAGGCAGGACATGGAGAACGCCTACCGCAGGATCGCCGTCGCCGCCAAGAACGTCGACACCCGCGAGCACGACATCGCGGACTCCGACGACTACTTCCAGTACCACGGCGGCATGGTCGCCACCGTCCGGGCGCTGACCGGCAAGGCGCCCGCCGCCTACGTGGGCGACAGCACCCGCCCCGACGCGGTTCGCACCCGCACGCTCTCGGAGGAGACCTCAAGGATCTTCCGCGCCCGTGTGGTCAACCCGCAGTGGCTGGCCGCGATGCGCAGGCACGGCTACAAGGGCGCCTTCGAACTGGCCGCGACCGTGGACTACCTGTTCGGCTACGACGCCACGACCGGGGTCATGGCCGACTGGATGTACGACAAGCTCACCCAGGCCTACGTCCTCGACGCCGAGAACCGGGAGTTCATGGAGAAATCCAACCCCTGGGCGCTGCACGGCATCGCCGAGCGGCTGCTGGAGGCGGCCGATCGCGGCATGTGGGAGCACCCCGACGAGCAGACCCTGCGCGAGCTGCAGGAGGTCTACCTCAAGACCGAAGGCGAGCTGGAGGACCGGTGAGCGGACGACTGTACGGCGTAGGGCTGGGACCGGGCGATCCGGAACTGGTGACGGTCAAGACCGCCCGGCTGATCGGCGAGGCCGACGTGATCGCCTACCACGCCGCCAGGCACGGGCGCAGCATCGCCCGTTCGATCGCCCTGCCGTACATGCGGGAGGGCCAGATCGAGGAGCTCCTGCAGTACCCGCTGACGGTCGAGACCACCGACCATCCGTGTGGGTATCAGGGCGCGCTCGACGACTTCTACGTCGAGTGCGCGGCGCGGCTGGCCGCCCATCTCGACGCAGGCCGGACGGTCGTCGTGCTCAGCGAGGGCGATCCGCTCTTCTACGGCTCCTACATGCACATGCACAAGCGGCTGGCCCATCGCTACCCGACCGAGGTGGTGCCCGGCGTGACCTCGGTGAGCGCGGCGGCGGCCGTGCTGGGGCGGCCGCTGGTGGAGCGCGACGAGGTGCTGACCGTGCTGCCGGGCACGCTCCCGGGCGAGGTGCTGGCCGAGCGGCTGCGCGCGACCGACTCGGCCGCGGTGCTCAAGCTGGGCCGGACCTTCGAGAAGGTGCGCGACGCCTTTGCCGAGGCCGGGAGGCTGGAGGACGCCTGGTACGTGGAGCGCGCCACCATGGGCGCCGAGCGGGTCGCGCCCCTCAAGGAGGTGGACCCGGACGGCGTGCCGTACTTCTCCCTGGCCCTGCTGGCCAGCCCGGCGGAGCGCACCTTCGTGGGAGGCGCCCCCGTCGAAGAGCAGAGGGGTGAGGTCGTCGTGGTCGGGCTGGGCCCCGCGGGGCGGCCCTGGCTGACCCCAGAGGCGCAGGACGCGCTGGCTGTGGCGACCGACATCGTGGGGTACGGGCCGTACGTCGACCGGGTCGCCCCCAACCCGCGCCAGGAGCGGCATCGCACGGACAACCGGGTCGAGGCCGAACGCGCCCGGCATGCTCTGGAGTTGGCGCGTTCCGGAAGGCGGGTGGCCGTGGTCTCATCGGGGGATCCGGGAGTGTTCGCCATGGCGAGCGCCGTCCTGGAGGCCTCGGCGGATTACCCGGATGTGCCCGTGCGTGTGGTGCCGGGGCTGACCGCTGCCCAGGCGGTCGCCTCCCGGGTGGGCGCTCCCCTGGGACACGACTTCTGCGTGCTCTCCCTGTCCGACCTGCTCAAGCCGTGGGAGGTGGTGGCCGCGAGGATCAGCGCGGCGGCGATGGCCGACCTGGTGCTGGCGATCTACAACCCCGCCTCGCGCCGCCGTACCTGGCAGGTGGCCGCCGCGCGTGACCTGCTCCTGGAACACCGGCTTCCGGAGACGCCCGTGGTGATCGGGCGGGACGTCGGCGGGTCCGGCGAATCCGTGACGGTGACGACGCTGGCCGAACTCGACCCGGACCACGTGGACATGCGCTGCCTGCTCATCGTCGGCTCGTCCACCACGCAGGTGACCCCGCAAGGCACGGTCTTCACGCCACGCCGATACCCCTGAGCGCCGCCTCGACCGTCTCGACGTGAGTGACGCCTTCCGGCAGGGGCGGCCGGGCGACCGTGATCACCTTGAGGCCACGTTCACGGGCGGCGGCGAGCTTGGCCTTGGTCAGCTCGCCGCCGCTGTCCTTGGTGACCAGGACGGTCAGACGGTACTCGTCGATGAGGGCCAGTTCGCCTTCGAGCGTGTACGGCCCGCGCCCCAGGATGATGTGGACATTCGGCGGGATCGGCGGCGCTGGGGGATCCACCGACCTTGCGAGGAAGCAGACACCGCTCAGTCCGGAGAAGACCGGCAGGCTCCGCCGACCGGTGGTCAGGAAGACTCGATCCCCGGCGGCCAGCTCGGCGGCAGCCGCCTCCAGCGAAGGCACCCGTACCTCACCCGGCATCTCCGGCCATCCCGGCCTGCACAGCACCAGCAGCGGAATCTCCGCCAGCCGAGCCGCCTCAACCGCGGAAGCCGTCATGCGCGCCGCGAACGGATGGGTCGCGTCGACCAGCGCGTCGGGGCGTTCCTGTTCGAGCCAGGCGGCCAGCCCCTGCGGCCCGCCGAACCCGCCCTCCCGTACCTCGCCGACCGGCAGCCTCGGATTGCTCACCCGGCCCGCCAGCGAGGAGGTCACCTGCACACCCCGCTCGACCAGCTCCGCAGCCAGCGCCCTGGCCTCCGCGGTGCCACCCAGGATCAGGACGCGTCGCACGGTCTCTCCCGCGCAGCACTGTAGAGGTGGCTGTCGGTGAACTCCGACGCGGTCAGCACGCGCCCGACCACGATCACCGCGGTCCGTTTGATCCCGGCCTCGTGCACCTGGGCGGCGATGTCCGCGAGGGTGCCGCGAAGGATCTGCTCGTCGGTACGGCTGGCGTACGCCACCACCGCCACCGGACAGTCCGCGCCGTAGACCGGCAGCAACTCCGCCACCGCGGAGTCGATCCGCTGGACCGCCAGATGCAGCACCATGGTCGCCCGGCCCGCGCCGAGAGTCGCCAGGTCCTCTCCCGGTGGCATCGGCGTGGCACGGGCGGAGGTCCTGGTGAGGATGACGCTCTGGCCGACGCCCGGCACCGTGAGTTCCCGTTTGAGAGATGCCGCCGCCGCCGCGAACGCCGGGACTCCGGGCACGATCTCGTACGGGACGCCGAGCTCTTCCAACCTGCGCACCTGCTCGGCGACCGCGCTGAAGATCGACGGGTCGCCGGAGTGGAGCCGGGCGACGTCCTGGCCCTTGGTGTGTGCCTCGGCGATCTCGGCCACGATCTGGTCCAGCGTCAGGTTGGCCGTGTCCACCTGCCGTGCCCCCGGCGGGCAGGCGTCGAGCAACTCGCGGGGGACGAGCGAGCCCGCGTACAGGCAGACGGGCGCCGACTCCAGCAGGCGCAGCCCGCGCACGGTGATCAGGTCGGCGGCGCCGGGACCGGCCCCGATGAAGAACACCGTCATGAGATCTCCTTGACCACGGTCCACACCGTCACCGGCATCGCGGCCCGCCACCCGGTGAACCCGCCCACCGGGCTCGCCCGCTGCACCGCCAGGCGCACCAGGTCGCCGCCGAGCTTGCCGTACCACTGCCCGACCAGCGCCTCCGACTCCAGGGTCACCGCGTTGGCCACCAGCCGCCCGCCTGGCCGCAGCGCCGCCCAGCAGGCTTCGAACAGGCCCGGCACCGTCGCGCCACCACCGACGAAGACCGCGTCCGGAGTGGGCAGCCCGTCGAGCGCCTGGGGGGCACGGCCCACCACGACGCTCAGCCCCGGGACGCCCAGGCTCCCGGCGTTGCGGCCGATCCGCTCGGCGCGGTCGGCACGGCTTTCTATCGCCACCGCCCGGCAGGAGGGGTGCGTGCGCATCCACTCGATGGCGATGCTGCCCGCGCCTGCTCCGACGTCCCAGAGCAACTCCCCCGGCAAGGGCGCCAACCGTGACAGGCTCACCGCGCGCACCTCGCGCTTGGTCAGCTGACCGTCGTGATCGAACGCCTCGTCGGGCAGGCCCGGCACTCTGGACTGCGGACTGTCGGTTGCCGAGCACTCGATGGCGATGACGCGCAGCGGCGAGTCCGGCCTCGGCGTCTCAGAGCCCAGATCGGCTAGGACGATGACGCGACTGCCCGCATATCCCGAAATATCCAACAAGTCGTGGACGGCCTCCATCGAAGCCCCCAAGACCAGCACCCGCCGCCCCGGCGCGAGCACCGCACGCAGCGCCGCCAGCGGGCGCCCCACCGCGCTCACCACCTCGACCTGCTCGACCGGCCAGCCCAGCCGCGAGCACGCCAGCGAGACAGAGGACACATGCGGCAACACCCGGACCCGCTCGGCACCGACCAGCCGCACAAGGGTCGAGCCGATGCCGTAGAACATGGGATCCCCGCTGGCCAGCACACAGACCGCCCGTCCGGCGAGCGAGTCCAGCAACCCGGGCAGGTTGGGCAGCAGCGGCGACGGCAGCACCACCCGCTCAACCTCCTGGAGGGGCACCAGATCGAGCTGCCTGGCACTCCCGACCAGCACCTCGGCCTGCTCAAGAGCCCTGCGCGAGGCTGGAACCAGCCCGTCCCAGCCGTCCGCGCCGATGCCCACGACCGTGATCACATGTTCCCCAGCACGCGCGTGATGTGGATCTCCAGCACGACCCGCTCCGGATTGGGCCGCGGCGGCTTGTACCTCTCGGTGTAACGCTGCTCGGCATCAGCCACCTGCTCGGGCTCCCGACGCACCACAGCCGTGCCCTCCAGGGTCGACCAGCGGCGGCCGTCGACCTGGCACAGCGCCACGCGCGCCGGGCCCACCTCGACCAACCGGGCCTTACGCGAGCCGCCGGAGGTGATCACCCGGGCGATCCCGGCCTCCAGGTCCAGCGTCGCCCCCACCGGCACCACGTGTACCGTCCCGTCGGGCCGGACGGTGGACAGGGTGCACAGATGCCGTTCCCGCCAGAACTCAGCGAAAGCCTCACCATGGCTGAAAAGGTTCACGGCATATCCTGGCACACTCGTGTCCGTGAAGCGGCTACTCGTCATCGGGATCGGCGCGGGCGACCCCGATCATCTGACCCTCCAGGCCGTCAAGGCCATCGCGGCCACCGACGTCTTCTTCCTCCTCGACAAGGGCGAGGAGAAGCACGACCTGGTACGGCTGCGCCACCAGCTCATCGAGGAACACGCTCGCCGGCCGTACCGGATCGTGGAGGCACGCGACCCCGAGCGGGACAGGACCACCTCCGCCTACACCGAAGCGGTCGAGGACTGGCGTGACCGGCGGGCCACGCTCTACCAGCAGATGATCGACGAGGCCCTCGCCGACGAGCAGACCGGGGCCTTCCTGGTCTGGGGCGACCCCGGCGTCTACGACAGCACCCTGGCCGTCCTGGAGCGCCTGCCGGACTACAAGATCGAGGTGATCCCGGGCATCAGCGCCATTGCCGCGCTCACCGCCCGCCACCGCACCAGCCTCACCCGCGTCGCCCGGCCCGTGCACCTCACCACCGGCCGCCGCCTCGCCGAGGAGGGAGTCACAGCGGACGACATGGTGATCATGCTGGACGCCCGCTGCGCCTTCGACGGGCTGGACGACTACGACATCTACTGGGGCGCCTACCTGGGCACACCGGACGAGATCCTGGTCGCCGGCCCGGTCGCGGAGGTGGGCGAGCGGATCAAGGAGTTGCGCGCCCAAGCACGGGCGAGCAAGGGCTGGATCATGGACACCTACCTGCTGCGACGGCGATGAGCTCAGCGATTGGTCAGGACCGTCCTCGACGGCAAGGGCGGCGGCAGCTCCGCACGCGCCCCGGGCAGGGCGCCTGCAGATTCCGGCACTGCTCTCGGGGCGATCGCCAAGCGCGTGCCGCGGGCCGCTGATCCACCGGACGGGGCTACCCGCACCGGCGGCACCGGCCTCGAAGGATCTGTCCCGCGGGATTGAGGCCGAAGGAACATCGGGCGGCCAGCTGCGCCACGACTGCGTCCAACTCCTTGGCAGGGAGCTCGACGAGGACGCCGCAGCGTTCGCAGACGAGGTGGTGATGCGGGGTCGTCGCCAAGCCGAAGAGTGTCTCGCCCGCGTAGTCGATGCTGTGCAGGACGCCGGGCGCTAGCTTCCGGCGATCGCCGATGTGGGCGGACGGTGCTTCACCCGGTCGCCGTGGCGCGAGCCGTACCCGACGGCCAGGAGCGTGGCCTCGCGGGTGCTCGCCGACAGCGACCGGCCCGGCTTCGCGCTCGCGGTCGCACTGTCGGGCGACGAGGTGTACGGCTTCGCCTACGGCCACCGGTGCTCGGCGCTGGCCCTGCTGGCTTCGCGCACGCCAGGTGAGGACTTCACCTTCAAGGAGCTCGCCGTCGTCCCGGAGCTGTGGTTTCGTCCAGCACGAGCACGGTTTGTCGAGTCGTACGAACAGGCGGGCGACGCCGCCGATCACGACCGGCGCCAGCAGCGGATGGAAACGACCGGCGGACCCACCAGCAGGCTGTCCAGGCCATGACCAGGGCGAAGCCTAGATCATCGAAGCGGGCCCGGCGACGGAGGACGGCGAGCTGGTGGCGCGGTACGACGGACGTTCATGCACCGGCTCACCGTCGCAGAGTCGAGATAATCCCACGCCTGTCGACATATGATCTTTTCATCTGATAACTGCCGGAAAGGCCCACATGCCCCACCCCCTACGTCGACGGTCCGCCCTGCTGGGCGCCGCGGCCGTGGCCGGTCTCGCCCTGTGGGACAGACCGGCCGAGGCGGTCAGCGCCGCCGCGTTCGACGCCGCACGTGAGCGGTGGGTGAGCCTGCTGGCCGGTGGGTCGTACAACTCCGCCTACGCCGACAAGACGCAGGCAGTCGAGGGCTCGGCCAATGCGGTGCTGCGCAGGCTGAATCCCGCCCCCGACCGCCCGAGCCTGTGGCCCGACCTGCCGCTCGACGACCCGCGGACGGGCAACTTCAACCGCGCCTACAACCGCATGCGCGCACTGGCGCTGGGCTGGGCCACGCCGGGCACCGCCATGCACCGGGACATGCAGGTCGCCGAGACCGCGGTCAGGGCGCTGGACTTCCTGTACGAGCACGCCTACCACGAGGGGCTCGACCCGCGGGGCAGCAACTGGTACTGGTGGGAGATCGGCGTCCCTCGCTCGCTGACCGACACCTGCGCCCTGCTGTACGACGGCCTGCCCAAGGACCGCCTCGAGCGCTGGCTGCGCCCATTACGCCGCTGGTGCCCCAACCCAGAGCACCGCGTCAGCCACCCCGGAGTCGTCGAGACCGGCGCCAACCGGGCGGGCAAGGCCATGGCGGTGGCGATGCGCGGATTGCTCACCTACGACGCACGCCTCATCAAGCGGGCCAGGGACGCGGTCTCCGACCTGCTGCGGCAGACCGCGGGCCCAGGCGACGGCTTCTACCGTGACGGTTCGTTCATCCAGCACGACGTGTACCCCTACACCGGCAGCTACGGCGTGGACTACCTGGAGAGCGTGGCCAAGCTGATCGCCATGCTCGCGAGGTCACCGTGGGAGATCACCGGAATTGCGAACGTCTATGACATCGTGGATCGCTCGTTTGTGCCGTTCGTCTTCGACGGGCTGATGATGGACTGCGTACGCGGTCGGCAGATCTCGGTGCAGGGCCACCGCGACTACCACTCAGGGCAGAAAGCGGTCGAGGCCGTCCTCACCTTGCTGGAGGCGGCACCCGAGCGCTATGCCCGCCGCTGGCGACCGCTGGCGAAAGGCTGGCTCACCCGCAACCAGGCCATCCCCTATGACACGCTCGCACCGCTGGCGAGCATCGCGAGGGCCAAGGCCCTGCTGGAGGACCCGTCGGTGCCGGTCGGCCCGCGCACGACGGGCACGTACGTCTTCGCCGACATGGACCGGGTCGTGCACCGCCGTCCCACCTGGGCCTACGCGATCGCGATGAGCTCGGAGCGCATCGGCGCGGCCGAGGCCATGAACCGGGAGAACCTGCACGGCTGGTACACCGGCGACGGCATGACCTACCTCTACACCGGCGACCTCACCCACTGGAACGATGACCTGTGGCCCACGATCGACCCGTACCGGCTACCGGGCACGACGGTCGACACCCGCAGACGCGCCGATCTCCCGCACGGCAAGCGTCGCCTGCCACCCACCCCGTGGGCGGGCGGCGTGGCACTCGACGGCGAGTACGGCGTGGCGGCCATGAAGCTGACCGCCGACGGCTCGTCGCTGCGGGCCAAGAAGGCGTGGTTCCTTCTCGATGACGCGGTGATCGCCCTCGGCACCGGCATCACCGCCTCCGATGGCCGCCGCATCGAGACCATCGTGGAAAACCGCAACACCCACGACAAGCATCCGCCGCTGACGCAGGGCGACGGCTGGGTCCACCTGTCCGGTGTGGCCGGCTACGCGCTGCTCGACGGCGTCGACGTGAAGGTGATCCGCAAGAAGCGCACCGGCCGCTGGCGGGACATCGACAAGGGTGCCACCACCGGAGGCGACACGACCCCCGCCACCAGGCACTACACGACGATCCTCATCGACCACGGCGTCGATCCGCGCAAGGCGCGCTACGCCTATGCCGTACTGCCCGACGCCTCCATCGCGCAGACCGCGGATTACGGCCGGCGGATCGAGATCCTCGCCAACTCCGGAGCGGTGCAGGCCATTTCCCGCGACGACGTGCTCGCCGCCGTCTTCTGGCGTGCGGGGACCGTCGAGACCACGGATGGACCGCTCGCCGCCGACGGCCCATGCACGCTGCTGATCCGCCGCGACCACAAGCGGGTACGGCTCGCGGTCTCCGACCCGTCCAGGACCGCCGACGAGGTGAAGATCACGCTGCCCTGGCCGGTGAAATCGGTCAAGGAAGGCCACCACAGCGTGCGCAAGACCAAGAACGCGGTCAAGGTGAAAGTCGGCGGCAGCCGCGGGCACGCCCACACCGCGGTGGTGCGCGTCTGACCCTCCGAAGCGCTCGAAGCTCAACCCATGCCTGGATGATCGACCATGCCGTGGTCCTCCATTGAGCCTACGGAGATCAATGGCTCAGCACACCGCCAGGCTGCGGTGACCGGCCTGATGCCGTCCTCTCAGAACACCTGAGCCAGGCACCCCAGGGCGACGGCCGCCACGATCGCGGCCACGGCCAGCGCTCTCAGGGATTTGGGGATGCGCACCACGATGTCCCTCCCGTTTCACAAGCAGTACCTCACGAGCCATTCGTCCGCGTCGTAGACCCCCTGTGCAGGGTCCGGTGCGGTGGCTGCGCGCTCTTCGACCGTGTCCTCGAGCCGGACCCGCTCGGGCAGCCGGCCGAAGCGGGCACGCCGCGCGGCCTCGGCGGCGTCCTGCGCCGGTCGCATCTCAGGCGGCCTTCGCGTTGATGGTGACCGGGATGTTGCCTCGGGTCGCCTTGGAGTAGGGGCAGATCTGGTGGGCCGCGGCGCCGAGCTCGTGAGCCGTCTGCTGGTCCACGCCTCCGAGCTCCAGGTTGAGCACGGCGCTGAGGCCGAACTCGCCGTCGTCGCCGTGGTGCAGGGTCACCTCCGCCGTGATGGCCGTGCTCGTCAGCCTGATCTTGCGTTGCGCCGCCGCCCTTCTGACCGCGCCCAGGAAGCAGGAGCCCCAGCCCGCGGCGAACAACTGCTCGGGGTTGGTGGCCCCGCCCGCTCCCCCGAGCTCCTTCGGGATGGCGAGCGTGGTGTCGAGGACGCCGTCGTCGGCCTGGACCCGGCCTCCGTTGCGGCCCTCCCCCGTGACGGTGACGACCCCGGTGTAGCTGGCAGCCATGGCACTTCCCTTCTGGGCAGGTGGAAATCCGCCGGGAACGCATCGCACGTCACCGGTTCAACTGGTGACGATACTGGCAGCCAATCCGTCACCCGTCAAGACGGTGACGCACGAGAGGTTTCATGGCAGGCGGATGTGGCGGCCCTGCCAGCGGGCGCGCAACCAGCGGTCGTGACTGGCGATCACGATCGCGCCGGACCCGTCGGCGCCCAGAGCCTCTTCCAGCTCGTCGGAGAGGCGGGGTGAGAGGTGGTTGGTGGGCTCGTCGAGCAGGAGCACCCCGGGTGGATCGGCCACCAGCAGCGCCAGCGCGAGCCGGCGGCGCTGGCCGACCGACAGCTCCCCCACTCGCAGGTCCTCGTCACGCGGGCGGATCAGGCCGAGCGAGCGCAGCGGCACGGAATCGGCGCGCTCCGAACCGAGCGCCCGCTCGTACGTCTCCCGGACCGTGCGGTCCGGCCGCTTGAACACGGTGTCCTGAGCCAGCAGTCCGACGGTCAGCCCGCGCCGTCGCCGCACCTCTCCCTCCGCGTCCAACCGTCCGGCCAGCACCGCCAGGAGCGTGGACTTGCCCGCACCGTTCGGTCCGGTGACCAGCAGCCGCTCCCCCGGCGCCACGTCGAGCCGGTCGATCGAGAGCCGTCCCGGCACCCGCACGTCCCGCAGTGAAAGCAAGGTTGCGTCGTGGGGATCGCGGGAGCCGGCGGCGACGCCCTCCGCGGCAGCGTCGGCGGCGGCGTGGGCGACCTCCGCGACATCGGCGGCGACGGTGACCAGGGTGCGGGGGCGGAAACGGAGCGGGGGCGGTGGGGCGGGGACCTGCTCCCGTTCCAGCTCGGCGAGCCGGCGGGCGGCATTGCGCACCCGCCGCGAGATCTGGTGCTGCACGCGTCCTCCGCGATGCCCGTACCCCATCTTTTCGTTGTCGCGTCGCAGCCCGTCCATTGCCACCTGCCGCGCCGTCACCGCGACGGCGCGGCGCAGCTCGCCGAGCTCCTCCTGTTCTTCCGCGTGGCGCCGCTCCCAGCGCTCGCGCTCGGCGCGCTTCTCGACCAGGTACGCGCCGTATCCGCCTCCGTACCGGACGGGCCCGTCCACCGCCGGGTCGAGATCGATCAGGTCCGTGCAGACCGCGTCCAGGAACGCCCGGTCGTGGCTCGCCACGACCACCACCCCCGTCATGCCGCGGAGCTGCTCCTCCACGAACACGGCGGCGGTATCGTCCAGGTGGTTGGTGGGCTCGTCCAGCAGCAGCGCGGCGGGCTCTCTGATCAGCAGCGCCGCCAGGGTGAGCCGCACGCGCTGCCCGCCCGACAACGACGCAAGCGCGCGCCCGTGCGGCACGCCGCCCAGGCCGAGCCGGTCGAAGATGATCTCCGCACGCCGGTCGGCGTCCCAGGACTCGCGCTGTTGCGCCTGGTCGAGCCGGGCCCCGTACGCTTCGAGCAGATCGGCGTCGTCCGGGGCCTCGGCGAGCGCCCGGGTGAGCCGGTCGAGCTCGGCCACATCCGTACGGGCCTCTCGCAGGGCGTCGTCGAGCACGTCGGCGACCGTGGCGTCGCCGACAAGCGGGAGCTCCTGGTGCAGGAAGCCCAGATCTGCGGGCCGCACGACGGTGCCGGAGTCCGGCTCGTCCGCTCCGGCCAGCAGCCGCAGCAGGGTGGACTTGCCCGCACCGTTCTCGCCGATCAGCCCGATCCGGTGGCCGGGTGCGGCGGTGAGCGAGACGCCGTCGAGCACGCGCCGCGCGCCCAGCGTCCGTACGAGATCGCGGGCGAGCAGCGCGTCACTCACCGGCGGGCCCCCGAGCTCCAGCCGCCGCCCCCGGACAGCGGCCGCCGCCCCCGGTGAAGGACAGGTCGCTGAAGACGGGCGTGTCATCAGGCCAGGAGAAGGACAGGTGGGAGCAGACGATGAACGCATCGGACATGCGAGAGACCTCGTACGAGAACGCGGGCGCGCCGAAGCCGCCCGGCAAAGGGGACAGGAACCCGGGGAACGACGACCAAGGCCACATCGGCGGCGGTCATGTGCGCCTGCCGGGGCCGATCAACCTCCGGTATCACCCGGAGATGTCGTCGTCACCTGCCACGTCTGGTCTCCTGGCTTCCGATCTCAAGCGTCTTTCACCATAGCAGTCGCCGCGATCAGCGCGTGCCGACCGCCTGGGCGTCCTTCTTGCGCGCCCGGTAGGCAGCCGCCTTGATCTTGTTGCCGCACGACTCCATGCCGCACCACTCCCGGCGCCCGCCCCGCGACCGGTCGATGAAGATCTTGGTGCACTCGGCGTTGGCGCACTCCTTCATCAGCGGCACCTCCGGCCCGCTGAGCAGCTCGACGGCGTGCCGAGCCACGGTGGACAACGCCTGCGCCGGGGTCGCCTCGACCCACCGCCCCTCAGCCGTGAGCTGGGGCGCCGCCGGAGGCATGCGCGCGGTGTCGTTCACCAGGGCAAGCGGCTCGCCGTCATAGCCGTCACCGGCGAGCCGGGCGGTGACCAGCGCGTAGATGGCCTCGCGTACCGCCACCGCCTGGGCCAGATCCGTCTCCTGACAGGGGGAGACGGCATCGACGATGCCGGACTCCAGATACCAGGCGTCGAGCCGGTCCGGGACGTCGAGCGTCTCCACGCGCTCCGTGCGGCGCGCGCGGAGCGTGCAGGCGAGGTCGAGCGCGGGGTTGCCGCACAGAAACACATGCTTCACATCACCAGTTTGACAGGTGACTTCGAGGCGCACAATCGTCGTCACCTCTTGAATCGGTGACGGCTGGAGAAGCGACGCGGTGGAGTACGACTACGTAGTGGTGGGCGCGGGGACCGCCGGCAGCGTTCGCCGACGCGTCAAGCTGCAACGATGTGCTCCGGTGTCCGCGCTCATCGTTGATCTATCTCTTCAACCCATTGGGGATGGTTCTTCCTGGCCCACGCCGACGTCACCGACCCCGTACGCATCCCGCGCCGCGCGAGCGGATCCCGGTAGGCCAGCCGGATGTGCCCGAGCACGACGACGGCGATCGCCAGGGCTGTCACGTCGTGGACGAAGATCGCGCTCGTGCGGGAGATCACCGGCAGGACTCCGGTGAACCACATCAGCAGACCGGTGAACGTCATGACCGGCACGGCTCCGGCGATCCAGCCGGCGTAGATCTTCTGCCCGGCGTTGAACTTGCCGGCCGGACGTGGTCCCGGCGTGTTCCTGCGTACCGCGCGCAGCCACTGCCGGTCGTACGGCGCCAGCCGGTTGAGCCTGCGCAGGTCGGCGCGGAAGGCCCGCGAGGCAAGACCGAGGAGGACGGGCGCGGGCAGCAGGAGCCCGGACCACTCGTGGACGACGACCACCAGGTGGCGGCGGCCGACCAGCTGGGCCAGCGGCGGGAAGTACAGGCAGGCTGCCGCCGCCACGCACACCAGCAGGAGCCCGGCGGTGGCCTTGTGGACCAGGCGCTCGGCCCGACTGAAGCGCGGCAGCAGGCGCTCAGGCCGCCTGGTCGAGCCAGCCGTCGACGTCATAGCCGTACTCCTCCCAGTAACCCGGGACGACCTTGTCGGTGACGGAGATGCCGGAGAGCCATTTGGCGGACTTGTAGAAGTACATCGGGGCGACGTAGAGCCGTACGGGGCCGCCGTGGTCGTGAGTGAGCGGCTCGTCCAGCATGTCCAGGGCCACCAGCACGTCGGGGCGGCGGGCCTGCTCGATCGTGAGGCTCTCGCTGTAGACGCCGTCGAAGCAGGTGAAGCGGACCGCCTTGCCCTCGGGACGCACTCCTGCCAGGTCGAGGAGGTGCGAGAGCAGCACCCCGGCGAAGGGGACGTCCGGCACCCGCCAGCCGTCGGTGCACCGCGCCTCGCCGACGACCCGCGTCTGCGGCAGCGCGCGCAGCTCGTCCAGCGTGTACGTCCCAGGGCGCTCGACGAGGCCACCGATCTCCAGCCCGTAATCGGCCGCGGTCTTCCTGGGCACCGAGGCCGCCACGCTGTAGTAGCGGAAGCCGCCCGGGTTGGGCAGCAGCCCGGTGAGGCCGGTGGGGTCATTCTGGGAGGCGGCACCGAGGAATCGTTCCCAGCCGCCCTGCACGAGAGGCGCGGCGGCGAGGGCGGCCGCGCCGGCGCCGAGCATCGAGAGCATCACCCGGCGCGCGATGGGCGGGCCGCTCTCCGCCGAATGTCGTTGATCAGTCACACCTGCGATTCGAGCAGGCGCGACGTACTCCCGCGAGGAATGGGCGAGGTCTGTAAGACTTCCGTCAGTTTTGCCGAAGGCGCTGTTCGCCGAAGAGATCACCACCGCCATGGCCCTGGGAGAGCATCGGCGAGGCGCCGCCACGCCCTGGCCGTCGGCATCATCGCCGCCCGGCACGTTCAGCCGGTCAGGATCCGCAGGTCTGTCACGGTGTACGACAGTGAGCCGCGAAATCCGACGCCGGTGCGGACGCCCTTGAGGTCGGCGATTTCGTCTTGGACGAGGGCATTGCCCGGGAGGACAGAGGCCATCGCCAGCTAGGCCGCCCTCGGGTGGCGAAGGTTGGACGGGGAGGGCGGAAGTTCCCGCCTGCGATGCCGTTCAGGCCGACTGCGCGACCTTGTCGATGAGGGCGGCCAATTGGCGCGGCTGAGACAGGAACGGAGAGTGAGCGCTGGTGATCCGGCGGATCTCGTTGGCTTGGGCCGCCATTTTCTCCTGCAGCGCGGGCGGGATGGCTTTGTCTTGCTCGGTGACGATGTAGGTGGACGGGATGTCCCGCCAGGCGGCTGCGTGGACTTTCTCCGCGAACGATCGGACGGTCTGCTGGACCAGCTCGCTCATCGCCTGCTCTGCCTCGGCGTCGGTCAGGTCGCCGTAGAGCGAGGTACGCGGTTCGCTGATGAGCGGGAACAGGCCGCTCATGTCTTCGGGGTCGGGGATGCCGTGGAGGGTGTACATCGACTGTCCCTTGTCCGGCATGTATGCGGCGAGGTAGATCAGCCGCTCGACGTTGCCCGCTCCGGCGGCGGCCTCGGTGATCGGGATGCCCGCGTAGGAGTGGCCGAGCAGCACGACCGGCTCCTCGATCGACGCCAGTTCCGTGGCCAGCACGGCGGCGTCCTCGTCTATGCCGGCGGTGGGATGTTCGCCGGAGCTGGGTAGCGCCGGCGAACGCGTGTCATAGCCGAGGGCGTGTAGCTCGGTCTCAAGCTTCGCCCAGCAGGTCGGCCGGTGCCAGGCGCCGTGGACGAGCATTACGGTTGTCATGAACGGTGCTCCAAGGTTCTCAATGTGATATGTGCGCAGGCGTCACCCCAGGCCAGGAAAGCCCGATGGCCGTCGGCAAACTCAATGCGGGTGGACTACGCCTTTGAACTGGTACCGATGCCTGGCATGACCGCAAGGCTAGGCGTCACGGATTGGACCCGGAATGATCCAGGGTCCAACATAGTTGCGTGATCGTCCAGCAAGCTGATCCCCTCCAAGACGTCCTCACCCTCGTCGGCACGACCAGCCGCCTGTCCATTGGGCTGGTGGCCGGCGGCGAGTGGGCGCTGTCGTTCGAGCCACCGCCGGCGGTCAAGTTCAACGCGGTGCGCCGCGGCCACTGCCTGCTCACCGTCGACGGCGTGCCGGAGCCGATCGATCTGGCCGAGGGCGACTGCTTCCTGCTCACCCGGCCACGCGCCTTCACCCTGGCCAGCGGTCCGGGGGTGCGGCCGGTCCCGGCCCACCCGGTCTTCGCGGCGGCCACCGGCGGCGTGGCCCGGGTGGGGACCGGCGAGGACGTGGTCTTCGTCGGCGGCCGGTTCGATTTCGGCGAGCGGGCCAAGGAACTGTTGCTCGACGTGTTGCCGCCGGTGATCCACGTGCCTGGCCGCACCGCCGAGGCGGCGACCGTGCGCTGGGCGCTCGAGCAGATCGACGCCGAGCTCCGCGACCGGCCGCTCGCCTCGACACTGGTCACCGAGCATCTCGCCCTGGTTATGCTGATCCACCTGCTGCGTCTGCACCTGACCGTCGCCGGGCCGGGTCCGGCGTCCGGCTGGTTGGCCGGGCTCACCGACCCGGTCGTGGCCCCGGCGCTGCGAGCCATGCACGCCCGACCAGCCCACGCCTGGACAGTGGCGCAGCTGGCCGAGGTCGCGGCGGTGTCCCGCTCGACGCTCGCCGCCCGGTTCAAGCATGCCGTCGGGCAGGGCCCGCTGGACTACCTGACCGGATGGCGGATCGAGCTGGCCGCCGAGCGCCTGCGCCGCGGCGACGAGACGGTGGCGATGATCGCTCGTAAGGTCGGCTACGGCTCGGAGAGCGCGCTGAGCAACGCGTTCAAGCGGGTCACCGGCGCGTCCCCGCGTGAATACCGCCGCCGGATCAGCCCGGTCGGCGAATGAGCCGAGTGGAGGCGTGAACGGCATGTACGCCGATGGGATCGCCGTTCTCCAGCTTCACGAGGACCTGCGCCGCCGTACCAGTCGGGGGCCTCCGATCCCCTCGATGGTGGACGAAGAGATGCCGAGGATCATCGCCGGTCCGGTACGTCGATCTTGGGTGCCACCACGGTCCCCGATCCCTCGTCCACGACGCCGGACACGTCCTGACGGAGGAACAGGTTCAGGTGCTGGTCCGCCCACAGCTCCTCCTCCAGATGGTGGTCTCGCCATTGCGCTGGGGGGTCGGCCAGCCAGTCGTGGCCGAAGATCGCGTACGGATGGTCCGCGCGCACGCACTCCAGCTCGTACTGGCCCAGATAATCCATCAACGGCCGCCACAACTGTCCGTTCGCCGCGACCAGGTACGAGGCCGCCAACCCCGGTTCGTGCAGCCAGCCGCGCATCATCCACGCCTGGAACACGTCCGTGATGGGAGACGGCTTGGGTTCGAAGTCGGGGCCGATCAGATGCCGCGTGATCGCGATGTGCGCCCCGGGAGGCACAGCCATGCGCCGGCTCACGTCGTACCAGATCTCCCCCACGACAGGGTCGGCCTCCAGTTCTTCCCGCGCCGGCGTCCGCAGGGTCAGCCAGCTCATGAAGGCACGCAGACGGTTGCTCTTGCGGCACCGGAGCAGGGAGAACGCCTCCGGCTGACGACCCAGCCAGAACCGGACGGACGCGGCCGTGATCTCGCCATGGGTCTCGCGCGCCATGGTGACGAGTTCGTCGTGGTCGGCGGGGGTCGCATCAGCCGCCCGCACATCCTCCTCGCCCACCCGCGAGACGTACCGGCACACGACTTCACCGCGCCGGCGCAGATGGCTGATCGTCCGCATGACCGCCACGCACGCGTGCGGGTCACGGGCGTCGCGCAAGAGCTCGTCCATGACGTAACGGCGAATCCGCCGGTGCATCCGCTCATAGCCGACGGGGTCCCGCCACCGCAGGTGGTAGTCGAGGGCTTCGCGCAGCACCCCGTTGACGTCCAGGCCGTGGGCGGCGGTTTCGACATACGGTTGCGCTCGGAGCCAGTCGAACAGCTCTGCCGCCCGGCCGCCCGGCACCACCGCCCTGAGGAGGTCTTCGGTGGTGTGGCGGGCGTGCGCGCACACGTGCAACGCCCACCGGTGCATATCCGTCGGCGCGCTACCGGCCAGGAGTGCGAGCACGTTGTCGACCACGTAGCGTACGGCGTCGCGGCGCAGCGGCTGTCCTGTGGCCGACATGTTCCTGCCGACCTCTGCGGCGAGCGACAGCGCGAAGGGGTTGCCGGCGGCGAAGTCCACGATGGACTTCCGGAGGCCGGGGTCGACGCCGCGGGCTTCGACCAGCGCGGCGGACTCCGTGGCGGCGAGGGCATCGAGGTGCCGGATCACGATCGTCCCGGACCAGGCCGGATCGGTGAGCCAGGCGGCACTCGGCCCGGTCCGGCCCGCCACCACGATGATCGCATTGCCGGGCAGCTGCCGGAGGTACGCGTCGCGCAGCCACGGTTCGAGGTCTCCCAGCTCCTCGAAGGAGTCGATGAGGAGAACCGGGCCGGAGACGCAGGAGAGCTCTTCCGCGAATCGCTCGAGGCGTTCGCGCGCTTCCGCGGTCGCCGAGCCGTGGAGGTGCCATACCTGCCGGCCCGCGGCGGTCGCGTCGTCGGCGAGTTTACGCAGCAGCGTCGACTTGCCGATGCCGGCGGGTCCGCGGACGAAGAGAAGACCCAGACGTTCGCCACGGCTCTGCTTCAGCAGGTCCTGGAAGGCGGCGCGTTCCGTGCCCCTGCCGACGAACTGCCCATCGGAAGGCCGCGTGCCCGCTGGCAAAGCGGCCTCCTGCGGGGAGCGTGCGGCGGGCCGCTCGGCCCATGGGGCGGGGGCGAATGCGTCGTCGTGGTCTGCGTCGGCCCGGAGGATCTTGTCGTGGATCGCCCGTAGCCGCAGTCCCGGGCTGACGCCCAGTTCCTTGCCCAGCAGGTCGTAGACCGTCCGGTAGATCTCGAGCGCCTCTGCCCGCCTGCCACTGCGGTACAGGGCGAGAAGATAGATCTCGTACAACGGCTCTTCGAGTCGGTTCTGCTTGATGAGGAGCGGGACCTCGGCCGTCACCTCGGCATGCTCGCCCAGTTCCAGGCGGAGCTGCAGCAACTCCTTGGTGGCGATCAGCTTCAGCCGTTCCAGCCGGAACCGCTCACGTTCGGCGGCCTCGCCCGGGACTCCCGCCAGCGCCGTACCCGTCCAGAGGCCGAGCGCCTGTTCCACATGAGTCGCGGCCATCGAGATCTGCCCACTCGCGCGCTCCTGCCTGGCGGTTTCGAGCAGATCGGCGAACTCGGTGGCGTCCAGCGCGAACAGCGACGGGTCGAGCATGTAGCCCCCGGACTGGGAGCTGATCGCCGAACCCAGTCCGTGCTCGGACAGCAGCCGCCGGATGCGGGAGATGTAGGTCCGTATGACGGCTTCGCCGGTGGCCGGTGCCCGCTCGCCCCACAGGCCGTCGACCAGCTCACCGATCCGCACGAAGCTGCCGCTGTCGGCCAGTAGCACCATCAGGACGGCCTGTTGTTGCGGTGCGCCGAGATCCAGTCGCGTCTCACCGCAATGGAGACCGGGCGGTCCGAGAACGGTGAACCTGCAGGGAGCCGAGACGACGTTCGGCTGTCCGATCACGATCGGGGGCGCTTTCCTGGCGAGAGCGCACGTCGTACGGGCCTGCGGTAGTACATCCGAAGAAGGTAGGTTCGCTCGGACCGTCTTCGCGAGCGTCACGTGACGCTGTGCGTGTACGTCATTCCGGGGCCAGCATCCCGGGACAGACATGCCGGAAACACACAGACCACCGATAGGCCGGACAATGGGTCGGCGCAGCATAAGTAGGGTCGGTCAGAGACGCCCGTGCACTGCTTCGGGGCATCGGTGACGGGTCGCGGCGCTACGCGAGAGGGTTGGGGGAACCTCGATGGCCGGGGTGAGCTTTGAGGTGTTGGGTCCGATCCGGGTCTGGAGCGGTGGGGAAGATCTGGAGGTCGGGTCTCCGCAACAGCGGGGAGTGCTGGCCTTGCTGCTCCTGAGCGAGGGGCGTCAGGTCACGCTCGACGAGATCGTGAGCGCGTTGTGGGGCCGCGAGGCGCCGCGCAGCGCCGTCGTGAGCACCCGCACCTACGTCTCCCGTCTGCGCCGGGTGCTGACCGCCGGCGGTGCCGCCGGGCTGGGCGCCGAGGCGGAGATCAGGTCGGCGGGCGGCGGCTACCAGCTGGTCGTGGACCCCGGCGCGGTCGACGTGACGGTGTTCCGGCAGACCACCGCCGCTGCGCGGGAGGCCCGCGAGCGGGGGGAGGTCGCAGAGGCATCCCGGCTGCTGCGCGGCGCGCTGGCACTGTGGCGCGGACCGGCCTTCGAGGGGCTGAGCGGAGCCTTCTTCGAGGGCCGCCGCGACTGGCTGGAGCAGCTGCGCGCGTCAGCCATGGAGGAGCGCTGGGCGCTCGACATCGCGCAGGGCGACTGTGGCGAGGCGATCGCCGAGCTGATGCTTGCGACGGCGGCGGAGCCTTATCGCTAGCGGTTGTGGGAGTTGCTGATGTGGGCCCTCGACCGCGACGGCCACCGAGTGGAGGCTTTGTCGGCCTATCACCGGATCGCCCGGTTGCTGGACGACGATCTGGGACTGGAGCCCGGTCCTGGCCTGCGGAGGATGTACGCCCGGATCAGGACGGCGGCCGACGCCTCACTCGTCTGAACCACTCCGCGGGCCGTGCCCGTCCGCCAAGGACGCCGTAGGCAGATCAGGACCGCGTTCCGACGGCGTAGCGATGTCACCCGGCAGCCGACAGAAAGCCCTTATCGGGAGGACCTTTCCTCGAGGGTCTTGAGTATCCGCGCGAGATCGGCCCGAGAGCTCACCCCGAGCTTGGGGAAGATCCGGTGCAGGTGGGTGCTGACGGTCCGGTGCGAAAGGTACAAGCGTTGTCCGATCTCCCGGTTCGTGAGTCCCTCGGCGGCCAGCTGCGCGATGTTCAGCTCGTGCGGGGTGAGCTTCTCGCGCGCGTCGGGGTCCCGGTTCGGGCTCGACTCCCCCGCACTGCCCAGCTCCCGCCGTGCGCGTTCGCCCCATGCGGCCATGCCGAGCGCGTCGAAGGTCTCCCTGGCCGTGCGCAGGTGCGTCCGGGAGTCCGCGGCCCGGCGCTGCCGCCGCAACCATTCGCCGAACGCCAGATGGAGGCGTCCGCGTTCGGCGGGCCACCCGGTCAGATCCGCCCGCAGCGCGGCCGTGAACAGCTCCTCCGCCTCGTCGTTCGGGGCGAGCACGGCGCGCGCGTAGCGCAACCCGATGTGCAACGCCGGTGACGGCGTCGATGCGGCCAGCGGCTCCAGGCCCTGCAGGATGTCCCGCATGGTGTCGGTCCGCCCGGCACGCACGGCGGCCTCGGTGAGCTCCGCGAGGCAGTAAGCGCGCAGGGCCAGCTGGTACGCGGGGTCCGCGGGATCGAGCATCCGGCTCAGGGCGGCGAACGCGTCGTCGAAGCGCGCCTCGCTCAAGGCCGCGAGCCCGCGCGTGAGCTGGACGGTGGCCAGGACGGGCCGGGCGCCGGCGGGAAGTGCGACCCGTTCGGCCTCGTCAACGAGTGTTCTGGCCTGCCCATGGTCGCCCCTCAGCGCGGCGATCTCCGCCTGGACGGCCGTGGCCAGCCCGTACATGAACGGCTGCCCGGTCTCCTGGGCGAGCTTGGCGGCCTCCGCCGCGACCGGCACGGCCGTGGCCAGGTCACCGAGCCGGGCCCGGCTCCACGCCTGAACGGCCAGCGCCCGGGGCAGCAGCCCGAGCCGACCCTGGGCGCGCAGGCCGGGCGCGGCCGCCGCGGAGAAGCGGGCGGCCAGGTCGAAGGCGCCGATCTGGAGGGCCGCGCTGCCGAGGTAGCGATCGATCTCCGGGTCGGCGCCGGCCAGGCCGGCCAGTTCGCGCAGCCGGTCCAGCGTGATGCCGCCCCGCTCGAACGGTGCGACGTACGCGGCGACCGCGACCATGCGCGGATCGTCGGCAGGAACGGGGAGCCGATCAGCCACGCCCAGCAGCGAGCGGCGGGCGGCCGGACCCGGTTCGGACCAGAAGCAGCGCATTGCGGCGCCCCACAGGATTCGCACAGCCGGCTCCACCTCCCCGTCCGCGGCCACCGACGCGGCCAGCTCGGCCAGCTCTGACACGCGGGAGACGTCCTCGTGCACGCCGTCCTCGAAGCCGCTGAGCAGCCAGGCGGCGGTGGCGCGCCGGCGCGGCGAGAGTTGGAGGGCCTGTGCGTCGCGTACCAGACGCTCGGCCGTGTCGCGGCTGCCGGATTCGACCGCGAGCTCGGCAGCTCGCAGCAGCCTGAGCGCTTTCCGGTCCTGCCCTTCGCTCAGGCGGGCCGCCTGCTCCAGCGCCGCGACCGCGGCGGCGGCCCCGCCCCGATGCCGGGCCCGGTCGGCCGCGCAGTCCAGCTCGGCCGCCACGCCCTCGTCGGCTCCGGCCGTCGCGACGGCCCGGTGCCAGGCCCGCCGGTCCGACTGTTCGTGCAGCGTCTCTGCGAGAGCCAGGTGGGCCTGCCGGCGTTCGGCGAGCGTCGAAGCCGCCGCGATGGCCGACCGCATCAGGGGATGACGGAACGTCACCGCGCCGATGGCGAGCTCGCGGAGCTCGATCAACCGGACCTCGGCGGCCGGTGCGAGGATCTCCGGCTCGGCCGTCGACCCCAGGATCAGGCCCGTGGCCGCGAGCGTTTCGGAGACCGCGTCGCTCTGGTTGAGCGCCGCCACCAGCAGGGCGGTGCGGGCCGGAGTCGGCAGGGCGGCTACCCGGGCGGTGAACGCGCGCTCAAGACGCTCGCTCAGCGGCAGCACCGGACCGAGCCCGTCCAGGCGATCGCTCAGCGACGGCACCGGGCCTGGGCCGCCGTGGTCTCCCATGGCCGTCGGCAGCTCGGTGAGCGCCAGCGGGTTCCCGGCGGCCTCCTCCAGCAGCCTCGCCCGGACCGCTGGGGTGAGACCAGGGGCGATCGAGTCCAGGAGCTCGGCGGCGACCTCGTCAGAGAGCCGGTCGACGGGCATCGGGGACAGCCCGGCGTCCTGTACGGGCGAGCGCTCGCCTTCCCGGAACGTCGCGACCATGACGATGGGCTCGGACTCGATCCGGCGCGCCACGAAAGCGAGGACGTCGGCGCTGGCACGGTCGAGCCAGTGCACGTCCTCGGCGACGACCAGCAACGGCCGGGCGGCGGCCGCCTCGGCCAGCAGGGTCAGCGTGGCCAGGCCGACGAGGTAGACGCTGGGTTCGGCCGCTTCGGCGAGGCCCAACGCGCTGCACAGGGCGTCACGCTGCGGGGCCGGCAGCGCGCTCACGCCTGCCCGGACCGGGTACAGCAGTTGGTGCAACCCGGCGTAAGCGAGGTTCTGCTCGGCCTCCACGCCGGTCGTCGTCAGCACGCGCAGGCCCGCGGCCGACGCCGCAGTGACGGCCTCCGCCACGAGTGCGGACTTCCCGATGCCGGCTTCCCCCCGAAGGAGAACGCCCCTGCGGTCTCCGGGGTCGTCGACGAGCTCGGCCAGGGCCTTCAGCTCGGCCTCCCGCCCGAAAAGCGGCATGGTGCGGCACTCCTACCTCGTGTCCTCGGCTGTCTCCGCCGACCGTGCGCGAGTCCAGCCGCGACCCTACCGAAAGCGAGCGGATACGGACGTTTCACCAGCGTATGCGGAATGTATATCGGGGCTCGTCAATGGTCTGTCCATCTGGAGCCCGCTCGCCCTGGCTAGGTTCTCGACAAAAGCGGCCCGGCGGAGCCGCCGATCTGACGGCGCGGACGGCGGCGCCGTTGGGCAAGCGGACGTATACGGTTGAGACAGACGCCTGTCTCAGACGCCAACCGTTCGTCAACGAAACCTCCTCCCGCTGCTTCTACGCTCCCCGGCATGTCGACCAACACCGAGGCCGTGGCCGTCACTGAGACCCGCCTCATCCACGCATTCCACCGGCGCGCCACGACGTTGTTGTCCGAGGCCGCCCTCCGGCCCTCCGTCCCCCTCGCCGCCCTGGCCGAGCTGCGCGAGTTCCTCGTCAAGAACCTGCGCCACCATCACGAGACCGAGGACCGCCAGCTGTGGCCGATGATCGCGGCGGTGGCGCCGGAGGCGGCGGCACAGTTTGCCGTCCTGAGTGAGGAGCACGACGAGCTCGACGCCGCACTCGACATCCTCGAGGCCGCGCCGAGCGGCGAGGACGGTGACCGCCCGGGGCTGCAGCGGGCAGCCGAAGCGGTCCGGACCCTGGTTCACCGGCATCTCGAGCACGAAGAGCCGCTGCTGTTCCCAGCGTTGCGCGAGCACGTCTCGCCGGACGAGTGGACCGCGTTCTCGCGCGCGGTCGTCGCGGGCTCGCCGACCGAGGCGGCACACCTGATCGTGGGCTTCCTCGACCAGGTCGGCACGCCGGAGGAGGTCGCGCTCGTCCTGTCCGGCCTGCCGGAGCCCGCGCAGCAGTTCGTGCCGGTGATGCGCGACCAGGCGCACGCCGCCCTCGCGGTCCTGTCCGGCGGCACGGAAGGCTGAGCGCACGTGACACTCGGACTCGCTGTGCCCTTCGTCGATCCTGCCGCGCTGGTCGCGTGGGCACGGCGCGCGGACGCCGGCCCGTACGGCAGGATCGGGGTGCCGGACCGGATCGTGTACGACAATCCCGAGATCATGGTCATGCTGGCCGCGATGACAGCGGTGACCGAGCGGATCCGGGTGCAGTCTGAGGTGGTGCTCGCGCCCCTGCGTGATCCGGTGCTGCTGGCCAAGCAGAGCGCGACACTCGACCGGCTGTCCGGTGGCCGATTCACCCTGGGGCTCGGGGTCGGCGCGCGGGAGGACGACTTCCAGGCCGTGGGCGCCGATCACGCCTCTCGGGGGCGGCGGATGGACGAGCAGCTGGCGACCATGCGCCGGGTCTGGGCCGGCGAACCGGTCGCTCCGAGCCTCGGACCAGTCGGTCCGTCCCCGATGAAGGCGAGCGGTCCCGAGCTCCTCTTCGGCGGCTTCGCGCCGCCGGCGCTGGCCCGGGTCGCTCGCTGGGGCGCCGGTTACATATGCCCGGCTCCACCGGGATACGCGGGGGCGTTGTTCGAGCTCGTCAGAGTGCAGTGGAAGGACGCGGGCCGGCCAGGTGAGCCGCTGCTCGTCGGCCAGATCAACGTCGCGTTGGGCACTGAGTCCACCGTGGCGGAGGCGCGCGCGTCACTGCTGCGCTATTACGCGTTCGCACCGGAGCTCGCCGCGCAGTCCCTGCAGGCGATGGCGACGACCGCCACGGAGATCCGGGAAACTGTCGCCGCCTATCGGGACCTCGGAGCGCACGAGGTGATGCTCAGCTGCTGGTCCGACGAGATCGAGCAGATCGACCGGCTGGCGGACCTGCTGGCGTGACCTTCTCAGTCAGGGGGCGGCTGCTTCTGTTCGCCGCTCGCCGATGAGCGCCCCGCTAGCATGGACTGGCAAGTCCAGTCTGGAGGGGCGGTCATGCGCACTCTCACCCGCAAGGGGGCCGCGACACGGCAGCGCATTCTCGAGGGCGCGGCGGCGCACATCCGCGAGCACGGCGTGGCCGACATGACGCTCGACGACGTGCTGGCCAGGACGGCGACGAGCAAGAGCCAGCTCTTCCACTACTTCCCTGACGGCCGGGAGGAGCTGCTGCTGGCCGTGGCCCGCTTCGAGGCCGACCGGGTGCTGGAGGACCAGCGGCCCCAGCTCGGCGACCTCACCTCCTGGCCCGCCTGGCAGTCGTGGCGCGACAAGGTCGTCGACCGCTACCGGCGGCAGGGCCGCCTGTGCCCGCTCAACTCCGTCACGTCGCAGTTGGGCAGCCGCACGCCCGGCGCACAGGCCGTGGTCACCGAGCTGATGCACCGCTGGCAGGCCGAGATCGCCGCCGGTGTGCGGCACATGCAGGACGCCGGCGAGATCGACCCGGGCCTGGACCCCGACCGCGCGGCGGCCGCTCTGCTCGCCGGCATCCAGGGCGGCGTGCTGATCCAGATGTCCACCGGCGAGACCAGCCATCTGGAAGCCGCCCTGGACATGGGCATCGCCCACCTGCGCACGAGCAAGCTCGCGTCGCCTTGACGGAGGGCTCGCCCTCCGGGAGCGACGGTCTGCTCCTTGCGGATGGCGAGGGTGGTGTCGAGGAGACCGCCGTTGCGCCCCTCTCCTGTCACGGTGACGACCCCGGTGCTCATTTTTGGACTTGACAGTCCATTTTTGGCTGCGCAAGCTGACCGGTGTTCGTCCCGACCTCCCCGGAATCTGCTTGCGAACGGAGTGACACCCTCATGTCCCTGGACCACTACTACCTGCTCGGACGTTCCGGACTACGCGTCAGCCGGCTGGCACTGGGCACGATGAACTTCGGCACCGGCGGTTTCCACGCCGCGTACGGCAAGACCGAGGAGGAGGCCCGCCCGATCTTCCGCCGCTACCTCGAAGCGGGCGGCAACCTCATCGACACCGCGGATTTCTACACCGCCGGCGAGAGCGAGGTCATCCTCGGCAATCTCATCGCGGAAGCCAAGGTGCGCGACAGAGTGGTGCTCACCACCAAGTTCACCAACAGCGTCGCCCCCGGAGATCCGAACGCGGGGGGCAACGGCCGCAAGCACATGATCAGAGCGGTCGAGGCGTCGCTGCGCCGCCTGCGCACCGACCATATCGACCTGTTCCTGCTGCACACCTGGGACCGGATCACTCCCGTCGAGGAGGTCATGCGGACCTTCGACGACCTCACCAGGGCCGGAAAGATCCGCTACGCGGGCCTGTCCGACGTGCCCAGCTGGTACGCGGCGCGGGCTCAGACCCTTGCCGAGGCGCACTCCCTCGTACCGGTGGTCAGCCTGCAACTGCCCTACTCCCTCATCGACCGGGCGATCGAGCAGGAGCACGTCGCCATGGGGCAGAGCCTGGGACTCGGCATCACCGCGTGGAGCCCGCTCGGCGGCGGCTTCCTGACCGGTAAGTACCGGAGTGCCGACCAAGGCCTGGCCGGAGACGGCAGGCTCAGCGGCGCGGGCTCCCACGGGCGCTCGTGGACGGAGCGGGACTGGCGGCTGCTGGCGGCGGTCGAGAGCGTCGCCGACAAGCTCGGCGTGACAATGGCCCAGGTCGCGCTCAACTGGGTCGCCACCCAGCCCGGTGTCGCCTCGGCGATCGTCGGGGCGAGCAGCGCGGGCCAACTCGACGCCAACATGGCGGCCCTCGACTTCGAGCTGCCGGCCGAACTGCGCGCCGAGCTCGACGAGGCCAGTTCCGTGCCGCCCCTCTCGGTCTACCAGATGTTCACGCCGGACTATCAGGGCTGGCTGGTCAGTCCCGGCGTCAAGGTCGGGGACAAGCCGGCCGGGTACGCCCCCGCCGTACGGAACTGGGCCCCCGAAGGCAGCGGTTGACGGCCTTCGCATGCTGTGCCTGCGGCGGCCTGCCTGCCCGGCCACGGCGTCTACGCGTCGTCAACGTTTCGCACGTGGTCGGCGCCTATGGTCGTGCGCCATGTCGAATCACCCGATATCTCTCGAACCGCCAGAGACACCGGCACTTCCGGATGACCACACCCCCGTGACGCGGGAGGACGGCGGCGGTGTCCTGGAACTGCTCGAACGCATCGGATCCGTCGTCGTGCCGATCGCGGTGGCGCTCTACGCGGTCCTCTACATCGGCATCGAGCAGATGTACGCCGTCTTCGGCGTCAACCCGCAGCAACTGGGCGTCGACCAGGCGGTCCTGCTCGGCCGCATGGCGAGCACCCTGGTCCTGCTCCTGCTGATCGCTGTCCCGCTGCTCGGCGTCGTCGTCGGCCTGGGCTGGCTGATCGACAGGATGAGCCGGGGTGCGGGAAGCAGGCTCGTACGGAGGATCAGGGAGCGGCCTTGGATCGCTGCAGCGCTGGCGGCACTGTGGTGTGGGGCGACGTACTGGGGCATATTTCGCCTGTTTGGCGATCTGGACCTGTTCGTCATGGTCGTCATCGCGGTGGGGCTCGGCGTGCTGGCCTTCCTGGTTCCGTTCCGGCTGTTGCGTCGCAAGCCGGTCGGGCGCGCCGGGATGAAGGTGATCACCGGCGGCATGACCGGGGTCGGCCTGGGCTTCCTGCTCATCCTGGGCCTCGTCGAGGGCGCGATCGAGGTCCAGAAGAGCGGCCAGGCCAACGAACTGCTGAACGCCGTCGGCTTCCAGGACCAGTGGGCGGTGATCAAAAGCGCCGAGGACGACAAGCCGCTCTACGACGGCCGCTGGATGATGCTGCTGGGCGAGAGCGACGGCACGTACGTCCTGTACGACTGCGACAAGCTGGAGACCCTCCGAAGGCCGATGGAGACCACCAACCTCGGTCAGATCGAGCTCGATCCAGAGCGTGAGGCGGGCTTCACCTGCGGCGGACTGGCGCAGCAGAACACCCCATAACAGGCATCCAACGGAGAGCTTGACCTTCAACGTGGTCCGGTCATCGCACCGTACGCAAGGGAGACCCATGAACACCGCCGTCACGGCCCCGCTGTCGCCGGGGACGCACACTGTCAACGTCGGGCGCGTCGCCCAGCGCTACCACGTCGCCGGGACCGGGCCCGTCTGCCTGGCCCACCCAGGCGGCCCGGGGCTGTCGTGGGAGTACCTGCGGATGCCGGCGGCTGAAGAGCACCTGACCATGGTGTACGTCGAGCCGATCGGGACGGGCACCTCCGGTCGGCTGCCGGCGCATCCGCACGGCTACACGCGCGAACGCTACGCGCAGGCCCTGGACGGGCTGATCCGGCACCTCGGCGTGGCCCGCGTCCACCTGCTCGGCCACTCCCACGGCGGCTTCGTCGCGCAGCACTACGCGCTGACACGCCCCGACCGGCTCGCCGGCGTCGTCCTGTACGACAGCGCCCCGGTGACCGGCCCCGAGCACTTCGCCGAGTCGGCGCGCAACATGGAGGCGTTCGCGCGGCGCAACGCGGGCAGGCCCGGGCTGCGGGACGTCCTCGACGCGTGGGAGTCGCTGGGCGGGCTCGCGGACGACGAGGCGGTCACTCGGGCCGCCCGCGGACTGCTGCCCGCCTACCTCGCCGACTACTGGGACCACCAGGAAGAGTACGCGCCGCTGTTCTCGGTGACAGGCGCCTACATCTCCGGCCTGGACGACCAACTCGTCCCGGATGCCATCGACGACCGAGCGATGCTCGGCTCGATCGACGTACCGGCGCTGGTCATCGCCGGCCGGCACGACGTCATCTGCGGTCCACGCTGGGCAGAGGAGTTGGCCGACGGGATTCCCCGCGCCGAGTTGGTCCTGTTGGAGAACAGCGGCCATCTCGGTCACGTCGAAGAGCCGGACGCCTTCGCCCGTGCCGTGACGGCCTTCGTGGCAGCCACAGTCGAGTGACGGACCAGCCGGCGGCCGGGGGCGGATGATCGGGCTGCTCGCGCCGCATAAGCGGATATACGGCTTGTATAGCCGAGCGGGTCACTCCTGAGCAGCCCTGCCATGGCGTGTATACGCGTCGTCATGCAGGCGGCGCCTAGGGTCGCACCGGGGCGGGCTTGCCTGCGGCCGAGCCTGCCCGGCCGGACCGTACGCAAAGGAGACCCATGACCACTGCCGTCAAGACCGCCTGTCGCGGGCCCTGCACGCCCACCACCGCGCAGGGTCAGCGCGCCTGCGGGGTGCCGACGCCTCGCAGCAGTGTGTCGACCACGACGTCGGCGGCCTGTGCGGCGCTCAGCTCGGACAGGTCCTCGGCGGCGTGCTCCATCAGCGGCGGCAGGACCGTGCCCACCCAGCCGGGCGGCAGGTCCGAGCGCAGCAGGCCCTCGTCGGTGGCGCGCCGCAAGAAGGCGTCGACCTCGTCGATCAGGCGGCGGCGACGCTCGTGGATCGTCACCTCGCGGAGCATGCGGCTCGTTTCCACGGGCCATTCGCGGTTGACGGCGATGATGCCTTCGACGTAGCGATGCAGCGCGACCGCGACCGGGGCCTCGCGTAGCCTGGCGGCCTCGATGGCCTCCTCGACCGCGTCGTAGCGTGCTGTGTAGACGGCGGCCATGAGGTCTTCGCGGGAGGCGAAGCGGCGGTAGACCGTGCGGCGGTCCACTCCTGCCGCGGCGGCGATGGCGGCGATGGTCGCCGAGGGGTCGTCGGCGAGCATGCGGGCGCCCGTGCTCAGGACGCGTTCCAGGTTGCGTGTCGCGTCTGCTCTCACCTGCCCAAGGTACCCCGTCACGTAGCACATGAAGCAACTTCATGGCACATAAATGGGAATGTTACATTTATAAGCGCTACTCGCATGAGGCACTTATAGACCTGAAGAAGGGAGGAAGCATGGAGTCCCTCGTCTCGACAATGGTGGGCCGGGATGGTGTCCAAGGGGAGCTGTCCACGTTCATGACGACCACCGAAGGGCAGGCCCTCATCCTCAGGGGCGAGACGGGGGTCGGCAAGAGCGCCCTGCTCGACCACGTGGCCGGCCTCGCGGCCCCGGAGAATCACCGGGTGATCCGCGCCGCCGGGGTCGAGGCGGAGGCGGAGCTGCCCTTCGCCGGCCTGCACCAACTGCTGTACTCGCTGCTGCCCCACGCGGCCGGGCTCGACGAAGGCCACCGTGCCGTCTTCGACGTCGTCTTCGGGCTGCGCGAGGGCAAGGCGCCGTCGGTCATGTCCGTCGGCATCGCCGTCCTCGACCTGCTGTCCTTGGCGGCGTCGGAGAAGCCGCTGCTGCTGTTGCTCGACGACGGCCAGTGGATGGACGCCTCCAGCGCCGAGGTGTGCGGGTTCGTGGGGCGCCGGCTCATCGGCAGCTCCGTGAAGATGCTCATCGCCGTACGGTCCGACGTCGGCTCGCGGTTCGACACGGCCGCGCTACCTGAGCTCCCCGTGGCGGCCCTGTCGGAGGAGGCCGCCGGGCGACTGCTGGACATGCGCCATCCGCAGCTCGACATGCGGACCCGGCGCATCGTCCTGGAGCAGGCCATGGGCAACCCCCTGGCGCTTTTGGAGCTGCCTGCCCACCTGAACGGCGGCCACACCGGCCGCACGGCCGAGGAACTCCTCGGGTCCGGCAACATCCCGCTGTCGCGCCGTCTGCAGCACGTCTACGGCATCCGCATCGAACGCCTGCCCGGTCCCGTGCGCGAGGAACTACTGCGTGGCGCCCTCGACGGCGTCGGGGCGGGACCGGGCGGCAACCGCGCCCCCGGCTCCCGCTACCGCATGCGCGAGGCCGACGAAGCGGTCGCGGCGGGCCTCCTGGACACCGACCCCACCACCGGCGACCTCGTCTTCCGGCACCCGCTGATCCGCACCACCGTCGTTCAGCTGGCGACCCCCAACCAGCGTCGCGCGGCACACGCCGAGCTCGCAGGGGTGCATCGCCACGACGTCGAGCGGCGCGCCCGCCACCTGGCGGCCTCGATCGTGGATCCCGACGAGGAGGTGGCAGCCGCGCTGGAGGCCGCGGCCGACTCGGCGACCCGGCGCGGCGGCGCGGTCGCGGCCGTGGCCTGGCTGACCCGCGCGGCGGAGCTGAGCGAGACCCCTGCCGACCGCTCCAGGCGGCTCGGCGATGCCGCCTTCATCGCCGGACACGCCGCGCTCCTGGACCAGGCGCAGAAACTCGTCCGCTCGGACCTGCTGCCGGGCGCGAGCGAGTCCCCCGCCACGGTCGTCACCTCCGCCTACGTGGCCCTGTACGAAGACGGCGACGTACGCTCCGCGCATCGCCACGTCGCGGCGGCGATCGAGAGCCTGCGAGAAGACGGCGCGCACGAGCCCGCCGAAGTACTCACCCGGCTGGTGAACGTGCTGCTGGCCATCAGCCAGTACGCCGGCGACGCCGCGCTGTGGGACCGCACCGAGCAGCTCATGGACTCCCTGGCGGACCGGGTCGACACACGCTCGGCGATCTACCGCGACGCGTGGAGCGACGTCGTCCGTCACGGCGCGGGCATGCACGAGCGGGTCGAGCGCGCCTTCGCCGGCGTCTCCGAGCTGGAACCGTGGGACGTCTCGCGCCTGGCCGTCGCCGCCTACCACGTCGACACGCTGAGCCACTACCGCCCCTACCTGCAGCGGGCCGTCGACCGTGAGGTGGATACCGGCGCCGTGGCCAGCGGCATGACCATGCTGCAGCTGATCATGCTCGACCAGCTGGCCGCCGGCGAGTGGGACGACGCCGAACGGACGGGGCAACGCGCGCTGGAGCTGACCACGTCCCATGGAAACGCGCTGTTCACCCAGCACACCCGCGCCTACCTCGGGCTCCTGGCCGCCATGCGCGGCCAGGTCGAACGGGCCCGGGAGTTGCAGGCCGTCCTGGACGCCTGGGCCCGCCCGCGCGGCGTGGGATTCCTGGCCCAGATCGCCGACGCCATCGGCACGGCGGCGGCCCTGAGCGAGGGTGACTACGAAGCCGCCTACCTGTACGCCATCGGCATCACGCCACCGGGATCGTTCGAGCGCTACGCCCACCAGGCCGCACGCACGCTGCTCGACCTGGTCGAGGCCGCCATGCACACCGGGCGCCTGGAGCAGGCCCGCCGGCACGCCCAGGCCGCCTCCGACGCCGGCCTGCCCGGCGTCTCCCCCCGGCTGGCCCTCATCACGTACGGTGCCCTGGCGATGACGGCCGCCGACGAGAAGGAGGCCGAGGACATGTACGCCCGGGCCGAGGCCCACCCCGCCGGAGCCGGCTTCCCGTTCGAACTGGCGCGCATCCGCCTGGCCCACGGCGTCCGGCTCAGGCATACCCAGGGGCCCAAGGCCGCACGGCCTGTCCTGGTCCGCGCCGCCGAGTCCTTCGAACGGCTCGGCGCCAGAAGCTGGGCCGAACGCGCCCAGGCCGAGCTGCGCGCCTCAGGGGCGCCCGCCCGCGCCTCGCTGTCGTACCTGACCGCGCTGACCTGGCAGGAACGCCGCATCGCCGAGCTGGCCGCAAGCGGGTTGACGAACAAGGAGATCGGCGAACGCATGCACCTGTCCCCGCGCACCGTCAGCTCCCATCTCTACCGCGTCTTCCCGAAACTGGGCATCACCTCGCGTGCCGCGCTGCGCGACGCTCTCGGCAAGACCGGCGACGTTTGAGCCCCCCTTCACCACGTCGACGGGTCGGCGCGCACCCCTCGCTCGGCGAGCCAGACCAGCACGTAGTCGGCGACCGCCCGCCAGCCGCTGTCGACGACCAGCGAGTGGGCCCGGTCCGGGAACTGCTTGAGGCTGCTGACGGCCGTCGAGTCGCCGTACAACTTGTACACGGCCCGGGTGACGTGATCGGGCACCAGCCGGTCCTCCTGACCCGAGATCAGCAGCAGCGGGCCGCGGCCGGTGTTGCCGTGGTCCACGACCGCCCGCGGATGCCGTACGGCGCCGCCGTGTCCCAGCTCGGCCAGCAGCCGGCGTGACCCGGGGACGACGTGGCGCTCGAACAGCTCGGCCGACTCCTGCTCGGTGACCGCGTTGGCGAACAGCCGCCGGAACCTGCCGGCGTCCATCGACACCGGCCACCGCTCCTCTGATGCCAGGGCGGTCGCGTGATCGACCAGGGCGGGGGCGATGGCGACCGCGGCACGGCCCGCATTCGTGCCGAGGAGGTGCTGCGCGATGAGCCCGCCCACCGAATGGCCGACGATCACGGGCGGGGTGTCGAAGGAACGGACGATGCGCGCGTAGTGATCCGTGAGCGCGTCGAGCCCCAGCTCCTGGACTGTCTCGGGACTCCTGCGGGCCTCGCCCACCGTGGCGGGTTCTCCCGGCCAGCCCGGCGCGCAGACGGCGAACCCGAACCTGGAGAAGCGCTCGTTCCATGACTCCCACGACGACGCGTGGAGCCACGCGCCATGGATGAAGACGACGGGAGTGGGGTTCACGGATCCTCCGGAAAGGCTCAGGGCCAGGTCTGATCAAGGATTGTCCGGATGCGCCTGAGCGGGAACAGTCGAATGACTTAATGTTCCTGTCCGCCTCGCGTCGCTGGTCCGGCGCGGTCTGCCGGGACGCCGTGCTCCGGGAGCGGGTTTCGCGTGGCCGGCACGGCTGCCGTCTGTCGCGTCTCGCCGTCATCTGACTGATGTGTCGGATTCTCCTGCCCGAAACAGTAAGAAATGCCGCATTTCTTGTGACATGACACGGAGGACTCCACATGATCAACAGACGCACCTTCGTCGGTTTGGCCACCGGCGCGACCGTCGCCTCGCTGGCGGGCCTGCAGGCGTTCCCGGCCGCCTCCGCCACCACGCGTGGAGTGGCCCCGACGTTGCCGACGGTCACACCCGGCACGCACCCGTCCTTCGCCTCACTGAAGCAGGTCAAAGCCGGGCTGCTGGACATCGGCTACGCCGAGGCCGGCCCGGCCCGCGGGCCCGTGGTCATCTGCCTGCACGGCTGGCCGTACGACATCCACAGCTTCGTCGACGTCGCACCGCTGCTGGCGGCGCAGGGCTACCGGGTGATCGTTCCCTATCTGCGCGGTCATGGCACGACGCGGTTCCTGTCCTCGAAGACGTTCCGTAACGCCCAGCAGTCGGCGATCGCGCTCGACATCATCGCCCTGATGGACGCCCTCAAGATCGACAAGGCCGTTCTCGCCGGCTTCGACTGGGGGTCGAGAACCGCCGACATCATCGCGGCCCTGTGGCCGCAGCGGTGCAAGGCCCTGGTGTCGGTGAGCGGCTACCTCATCACGAATCTCGAGGCCAACCTCGAGCCGCTGCCGCCGAAGGCCGAACACGCCTGGTGGTACCAGTACTACTTCGCCACCGAGCGGGGCCGGAAGGCCATGGAGACCAAGGACAAGCGCCACGACCTGACCCGGCTCATCTGGGACACCGTCTCCCCGACGTGGGACTTCGACGACGCCACCTTCGAGCGCACGGCCGCGGCCTTCGACAACCCCGACTACGCCGCCATCGTGATCCACAACTACCGGTGGCGGCTGAGCCTGGCCGACGGGGAGCGCCGTTACGACGGTCTGGAGAAGCGACTCGCCGCACGGCCGGCCATCAAGGTGCCGACCATCACTCTGGACGCCGAGCGCGACCCCTTCACGGCGCCGCCGGGCGACGGCTCGTCGTACCGCAACATGTTCACCGGCCCCTACGAACACCGCACTCTGGAGGGCATCGGCCACAACCTGCCGCAGGAAGCGCCCACGGCCTTCGCCCAAGCCGTCGTCGACGTGGACCGCCTCTGACAGACGAACATGCAATCAAGCGACAGCCTGCCGGATGCGATCCGGCAGGCTGTCGCTGCGTTCGTGGCCGATTGCCGTCAGACGGTCTGCGTCCGCGGTCGTCGGGCACGCCAGGCCAGCAGCCCGGCCTGGATGATGAAGAACACGCCGCCGCCGGTGGCGTAGACCGACAGCACGTCGAGCGAGGCGTCGTCCCCGAGGGCCTGGATGTTGTAGAAGATGCCCACGAGGAACGACAGGCCGCCCGCGATCAGTATCGGCCACTGCTTGCCCAGCTCCGGGCCGCGCCGCCGCAGCCCCACCAGCACCTGCGCCGCACCGGAGACGACGGCCCAGGCGCCGAACACGTGCAGCACCGCCGCCACCCCGCCCGTCCCCGCCAGGCCGACGCCGACGGCGGCCAGGGTGCTGAGCACCCCGTTGAACAGCGTCAGGCGACGCTCCGATCCGTCAGGGAGCGCACGCAGGTCGATCAGCGACGACACCGCGTCGATCAGCGGATAGACGACCAGCAGGGCGATCGCGAGGGCGTCGATGGGGTCATGCGCCACGGCGAACACGGCGGCCCACGCCACGGCCAGGACTCCACGGCCCAGGTACAGCTTCAGCAGGGGTGACGCTTTCATGATGGAGGCCTTTCCAGAAGTCAGTGCCGGACGGAGGCGCAGGAGTAGCTGCCGGCGTCGGCCGGGTCGCCGTGGCCGGTGTAGCGGGAGACGGACGGGTACAGGCACAGCTCGCGCGTCACCGTCTTGCCGGAGGAGTCCTTGGTGGCGGCGCTCAGCGTCTGCGGGGCCTTGCCCTGTTCGACCCAGGCCGTCAGGGCGCCGAGGGCGTCGGTGGGCTTCGGGCCGGTGCTCGTGGGGCCGACGCAGTGGGCGACACCCGGCGCCAGGAACAGCCGGTAGAAGTCGTCGACCCGGCGCGCACCGCCCATGGCCAGCTCCACCCGCCGGCGGTAGTCCACGGTGCCCTGGGCGGGAATCAGCTCGTCGGCCTGGCCGTGCCAGGTGAGGAGCTTGCCGCCGGACCTGCGGAACGCCGACAGGTCGGGGTCGTCGGTGCCGATGATCGTGTCGTACTCGGTCTGGGACTGCTCGAACAGCTTGGCGAACTCGGCGTAGGTGATCGTCGAGAGGTCGTAGGAGGGCTGCCGCTTCAGGAACGTCGCGACCCAGATGGCCGGTACGGGGAACGGCGCGCCCACACGGTTGCCGTCCGCGTCGATGCGGGTGCCTGCGAGGTCGAAGCCGGCTCCGATCGGGATGCCGGACCACAACTTCTTACCGGACGGGGTGCGGGGGCCGTCCCAGATCTTGCGTACGACGGCGGCGTCGGCCGCGGTGATGATCTCCTGCTCGCCGTCGCATTCGACGCTCTTCCCGATGAGTTTCCGCGGGTCGAAGGCGCACGTGGCGGGGTCGCCGATCACCCCGTCGGGAGCGCCGTCGAGCGGGTCGCAAGCCTTGACGGCCGCCTCGTTGAAGGCCTTGAACTCACAAGGGGAGGGGAAGGTGTTCTCCTCGTTCATCACCACCTGTGGCCACAGGGTCGCGACCTCGAACTCGTCCCAGTTGATCGCCGGAGCGGTGGCCAGGATGCCGTCGAAATCGCTCGGGTGGCGCTGGGCCTCCATGTAACCCTGGCGTCCGCCGGTCGAGCAGCCGTTCCAATACGAGTAGGAGACGGGCCTGCCGTAGACCTCGTTGACGACCTGCTTGCCGACGACCGCCATCTCGTGCTGGGAGCGGTCGGCGAAGTTCTTCAGCAGCGCCGTGTTGACCTTGCCGTCACTGTTCAGGGCCCAGCTGGTGTCGATGTACGTGCTGACGCCTGCGTCGGTGGTCGCGGCGGCGTAGCCGCTCTTGATCGCGCCGGCCAGGCCGGCCCCGTAGTCGCCGGCGGCGAAGGCGCTGCCGCCCACCGCCTGGAAGCGGCCGGTCCAGCCCGTCTCGGGCAGCCAGGTCCGCACCTTGGCGTGGTCGCCGACGCCCGGGTGGGTGAGCGTGACCGTGACATCGCAGTAGGCCGGCACGTCCGGGATCTCGACCACGTCGGTCAGCGGCGGCACCGGAGGGATGGTCACGGTGCCTCCCTCCCGTCTCACCGCCGTCACGGACTCCACCGCGGTGCCTGCCGGGGCGTTCACGGAGATGGACGAGCACGTGAACGGGACGGCGGCGGAGCTCGCGGCGCCGGCCGAAGCCGCGGCCGGCAGGCACGCCGCCGCCAGCGGCACTCCGGCCGCGAAAATGATCAGAAGGCGTTTCATGACGTTCCTCTCTCATCAGCTGTTGGGGTGCGTCTCACTGTCGTTCGCGGCCGGCACCTGGCACATCAGTCAGTTGACGGTCAGCACCGGCGAGCCACTCCGGGCGCACGTCACACACGTCGCGGCGCAGGTCAGCGGGCCGCATACGGGGACATGCGCGCAGCTCGCGGCCCAAGGCCGGGCGGTGCCGCCCGTGCTCACGTCACAGACTGAAGAGTTGAATGGCTTAAAGGGCACAGGCGCGCACACGGCCGCCACGCAAGGTCAGACAGCCCACCGACCAGCGCCGTTGTGGCACCGCACGACGGCCAGGCCGACTCGCCGTGACTGACCGTCAAGTGACGGATGTGACCGCGGCCCTTCCCTGACGACAGTGATGGCACCTCATCTGAAGCCTCCTGAAAGGGGAATATCGTGGTCAGCATCAAGGGCGGACGCAGCAGGCGGCTCAGGCTGGGCGCCCTGTCGACGGTCGTGATCGGTCTGCTCACCACCGCCGCCGCCACGCCCGCCTTCGCGGCGGACAAGCCCGCCAAGCCAACCATCGTGCTGGAGCACGGCGCCTTCGCCGACGCCTCCAGTTGGAACGCGGTGATCGAGGAGCTGCGCGCGGACGGCTATCCCGTCGTCGCCGCGGCCAACCCGCTGCGCGGACCGGCCAACGACGCGGCCGCACTCCGCAGCGTCCTCGACCACGTCGCCGGACCCAAGGTCCTCGTCGGGCACTCCTACGGCGGCTCGGTCATCAGCGTCGCCGGCGCGAACGACCCCCAGGTCAAGGCCCTCGTGTACGTCGCCGCCTTCCTGCCCGTCCCCGGCGAGACCGCCCTGGAACTGACGAACAAGTACCCCGGCTCCACCCTCCCCGGCACCCTCGACCCCACCCCCTTCACCCTCCCCGACGGCGCCACCGGGACCGACCTCTACATCAAGCCCGGCAAGTTCCATCACCAGTTCGCCGCCGACGTACCGGCCGGCACCGCGGCCCTCATGGCCGCCACCCAGCGGCCCATCGCCCAGTCCGCCCTGGAGGAGAAGACCGAGGCCGCCGCCTGGAAGGACAAGCCCACCTGGGCCGTCATCACGACCCAGGACCTCAACATCCCCGCCAAGGTCCAGCGCTACATGGCCAAGCGCGCCCACGCGCACTCCGTCGAAGTACGCGCCTCCCATTCCGTCGCCGTCTCCCAGCCCAAGACCGTGGCCGGCGTCATCGAGAAGGCCGCACGCGCCACCCGATAGCCCCACTACGCGAAAGAAAGGTCACGACCATGGACATGAAGCTCGAAGTCGTCGTCCTGCCCGTATCCGACGTCGACCGCGCCAAGGACTTCTACACTCGGCAGCTGAACTTCCGCCTCGACGCGGACTTCCCGATCAACGACGGTTACCGGATCATTCAGGTCACTCCCCCCGGCTCCGCCTGCTCGATCATCTTCGGCGACGGCCTCACCGACGCCGAACCCGGCACGGTCCAGGGACTGCACCTGATCGTGCCCGACATCGAGCAGGCCCACAAGGAACTGGCCGGCCGCGGCGTCGACGTCAACGGCCCGTTCCACGACGCCACCGGCGCCTTCCACCAGGCCGGCGAGACCGGCCGCGTCATGGGCCTGCACCCGCAGCGTGCCAGCTACGGCTCCTTCGCCTCGTTCGCCGACCCCGACGGCAACCGCTGGTTCCTGCAGGAGATCACCGAACGGCTGCCCGGCCGCTGACCAACGGCATCCCCGAGACACGGCCACACCATGGAGGACCAGTGACCACCGAAGACACCCGTACCTATGACGTGGTCGTGATCGGGGCCGGCCCGGTCGGCGAGAACGTCGCCGACCGGACCACCGCCGCCGGCCTGAGCACCGTCATCGTGGAAAGCGAACTCGTCGGCGGCGAATGCTCCTACTGGGCGTGCGAACCGAGCAAAGCCCTGCTGCGGCCCGCACTCCTGCGCGCCGACGCCGGCCGAGTGCCCGGCCTGGACCTGGCCGCCGCCGGACCGCTGGACACCGCCGCCGTGCTGGCGCATCGCGACCGCATGGCCGCCCACTGGAACGACGACGGCCAGGTCGAATGGCTCAAAACGGCCGGCATCGACCTCCAACGCGGCCACGGCCGGCTCGACGGGCCGCGCCGCGTGGCCGTGACCACCCCCGACGGCGGCACCGTCCACCTGCGGGCCAGGCACGCCGTGGCCGTGTGCACCGGCAGCACAGCCGCCCTCCCCGACCTGCCCGGGCTCGCCGCCCTGCGCCCCTGGACCAGCCGCGAAGCCACCAGCGCCCCACAGCCGCCCGGACGACTCGTCATCGTCGGCGCAGGCGTCGTGGCCACCGAGATGGCGACCGCCTGGCAGGCCCTCGGCACCGAGGTCATCGTCCTCGCCCGCGGCCCCCGCCTGCTGCCGCAGATGGAACCCTTCGCCGGCGAACTCGTCGCCGGCCGCCTGCGCGAAGCGGGCACCGACCTGCGGTTCGGCGTGACCGTCGGCACCGCTGCCCGTACGGGCGGCGAGGTCCGCATCACCCTCTCCGACGGCGGCCGGCTCACCGCGGACGAGATCCTCTTCGCCACCGGCCGCGCACCCCGCACCGGCGACATCGGCCTCGAGACCGTCGGCCTGCCCCCCGGAGACTGGCTCACCACCGACGACACCCTCACCGTCACCGCCGTCTCCGGCGACTGGCTCTACGCAGCGGGCGACGTCAACCGGCGGGCCCTGCTCACCCACCAGGGCAAGTACCAGGCCCGCATCGCCGGCGCCGTCATCGCCGCCCGAGCCTGCGGCACCCCGCTCGACACCAGACGCTGGAGCCCGCACGCCGGCACCGCCGACACCGCAGCCGTACCTCAGGTCGTCTTCACCGACCCCGAGATCGCCAGTGTCGGCCTCACCACTATCGAAGCCCGGCGCACCGGTCGCCGCGTCGACGTCGTCGACTACGATCTCGGCCGCGTCGCCGGCGCCATCCAGCACAACCCGGACTACCGCGGCAGAGCCCGCGCCCTCATCGACCCTGATCGCCGCACCGTCGTCGGCGCCACCTTCGCCGGACCAGGCGTCGCCGAGCTCCTTCACTCCGCCACCGTCGCGATCATCGGCGAAACCCCCATCGAACGCCTCTGGCACGCCGTACCGCCCTTCCCCACCATCAGCGAGGTGTGGCTGCGGCTGCTCGAGACATACCGGGACCAGTACGGCCCTCTGTAGCACATGAAGAGATTTCTGTCACATTAACGCGAATATTGAGCCATAAACGCTACATTGATGAGACAGTTAGATCGATCGCAAAGGAAACACCCATGGCCAGGACATGGCTTATCACCGGAGCGTCACGCGGCTTCGGACGCCACCTCACCGAAGCCGTCCTCGAAGCAGGCGACCAGGTCATCGCCACCGCACGCAGCCCCAAGCAACTCGACGACCTGGTGACCCGCCACGGCGACCGGATACGGGCCGTCGCACTCGACGTCACCGACGCCGCCGCGGCCGCCAGAGCGGTCAAGGAGGCCACCGACGCCTTCGGCAGCCTCGACGTGGTCGTCAACAACGCCGGCTACGGCAACAGCGCGCCGATCGAAGAGATGGCCGAGGACGACTTCCGCGCCCAGATCGAGACCAACCTCTTCGGCGTCGTGAACGTCACACGGGCCGCCCTGCCCGTCCTGCGCACCCAACGATCAGGGGTCTTCGTACAGTTCTCCTCCATCGGCGGACGCGTCGGCGGCACCCCCGGAATGGGCGCCTACCAGACGGCGAAGTTCGCCGTCGAAGGCTTCTCCGAAGTCCTCGCCAACGAGGTCGCACCCTTCGACATCAAGGTCATCATCGTCGAGCCAGGCGCGTTCCGCACCGACTGGCAAGGCTCCTCCATGGAGATCCACCCCGTCGGCCCCGACTACGAGCAGACCGTGGGCGCCATCCACCGCTACCGACGCGACACCGACGGCACCCAGCCCGGCGACCCCGCCCGCGCCGCCAGGATCATCATCGACGTCGTCCGCGACGACGACCCACCCCGACGACTTCTCCTCGGCAGCGACGCCGTTGCCTCCGCCCAGAAAGCCGCCGAGATCCGCGCCGCCGAAACCGAGAAGTGGGCCGACGTGAGCCGCTCTGCCGACTACCCCGCCGACGAACGCTAGGAGCGTCCCGTAGACCGTGATCGCCAGCCCGGTTTCGGCGGCCAGTTCGCTCTTCCAGACTCGGTAGCGGTAGCCGTTGAAGCCGCCCGCGTCCGCAGTAGGGCCGCGGGACAGTCGTGGCTGCCACGCGCCTTCCACCAGCGGCTTCGACCCCGACGACGTTCACCCAGCCGGTGATGTCGTAGATGCCGTACGGGTGTCGTGGTCCTCGACGCGCTTGCGTCCGCCACCTGGTCGCCGGACTCGCCCGACCGACAGGAGGTCGTGCGCTTTCCCCAGTTCGAAGACTCCCTTGCGGATGGTCGTTTCGCTGACTCCCGTCAGTCGCGCCACGGCCCTCCCCCCTCTGTGCCCCAGCAGCCGCGCAAGCACCGGGGGGCGCATGCCGCGCCGGGCGACGCAGTCGCGCAGCAGGTCGGCCCAGGACTCGGCCGATTCGCGGCGATAGTCTCCCGCCTCCCTTCGTCTTCGGGGGCAGGCGCGGAGTGGAGCACCACGGTGTGCAGGCCGCCTGGCCCGGCGACGGTCTCGATGGCCGGTGTGCGTGAATCGGTATGTGGAAGGTTCCCAGCGAAGGAGCAGGTGGGTCGGCCGGCCTACGACCTGCCTGCTCCCTGACGCCTGGTCGCGCTCGATCCAAGACCGTCAGATGTTCAGGTCTCGGCGTTGATGCATACGGCCGTCCCTGTCGAGCTCGATGACCGTGTCGACGCCAATCCGCTCGAGGAACGCGAAGTCGTGGCTGACGACGAGAAGGGCCCCGCGGTACGCATCGAGGGCCTCCGCGAGCTGCTCGACGCTGGCTATATCGAGATTGTTGGTGGGCTCGTCCAGGACCAGTACCTGAGCCGGCGGCTCCGACAAGAGGAGTCGCGCGAGGGAGACGCGGAACCGCTCGCCGCCGGACAGCGTACGCACCGGACGATCGGCGCTGTCGCCCCGCAGAAGAAGCCGGGCGAGCTGGTTGCGGATGGTGCCTGCTGGCGTCCCAGGGGCGACCGACTGCACATTCGCCATCGCGCTCGCATCGTCGTCGAGCCCGTCGAGACGCTGCGGGAGGTAGCCGACGAGCTCGGTCAGGAGACGCCCATGCGGCCGATCGGGCGTGGGAGCCGTGCCGCGGACCAGCTGCTCGATCAAAGTCGACTTTCCGGTGCCGTTCGCCCCGGCAAGCGCGACCCGCTCCGGCCCTTGGATCACGAAGGTGCGGTCCTGGTCATGCAGCTCCGCGAGGCGCCTTCCGCGCGGAACGTCGGGATCAGGCAGGACGAGGGTGATGTGCTCCTCTCCGCGTACGCGGGCGTCCGCGGCGTCGACTGCGGCTTGGGCCGCCTGGACCTTGTTGTCGAGCGTGGAGCGCAACGAGCCTGCGGACGCCTGGGCCTTGCTGGCGCGGTTGCCCGCCAGGATCTTCGGGATGCCGCCGTCCTTCTGGGTCTTCTTCGCGGTGCGCTCCCTGCGCGCCAGCTTCGTCTCCGCCTCGACGCGCTGCCGCTTCTCGACCTTGAGCGCCTGCTGGGCCGACCGCGCGGCTTGGACCGCCGCCGTCTGCTCTTGCTCCTGGTATTCCTTCCAGGCGCTGTAAGGGCCGCCGAAGGTGTCGAGGGTGCCGCCGTAGAGCTCGGTGGTGTTCTCGACGTGCTCCAGCAGCTCGAGGTCGTGGCTGACCACGACGAGGGTCCCCGGCCACTGGTCGACGAAGTCGGCGAGCTTGGCGCGGGTAGGCCGGTCGAGGTTGTTCGTGGGCTCGTCGAGCAGGGTGATCGGAGTGCGGCGGATGCGCAGCCCGGTGATGGCGATGAGCATCGCCTCTCCGCCGGAGACCTCGGCCACGCGGCGGTCGAGGTCTCCGGCGGAGAATCCGATCTGATGCAGGGCTTCGTCGGCGCGGGACTCGATGTCCCAGTCATCGCCGATCGTGTCGAAGTGGCGCTCGTCGACGTCGCCGGACTCGATGGCCCTCATCGCGGCGATGATCCCATCGATCCCGAGGAGCTCGGCGATCGTCGCCTCTTGCCGGAGTGTGAGCGTCTGAGGCAGGTAGCCGACCTCGCCGATGGTGTCGATCTGGCCGACGGTCGGCTGCAGGATGCCTGCGATCAGCCGCAGCAGCGTCGACTTCCCGGCACCGTTGCGCCCGATCAAGCCGGTGCGGCCGGCACTGAAGGTGCCGTTGACGCCGGACAGTGCAACCGTGCCGTCTGGCCATTCGAAGGTCAGATCGCGGAAAGTGATGGCGGACTTCGTGGACATGGGTGATGTTTCTCTTCCTTCTTCCCGTCAGCTGCGGACGGGCGAGACGGGGATCAGTTCGGTGTTGACGGGAGCGGCGATCGTGGGGTCGGCCGCGAGGTATTTGGCGTGGAGCTGACCGCAAGCGGCATCAATGGCGGTGCCGAGCTGCCGTCGCCTCGTCGCGTGCACGCCGCGGATGGTGAGCCCGCGCACGAACTCGTCTACTCGGATGGAGGACGGGGCTCGGTAGTCCGGCGGCGCTCCTGCCGCCTCGTTGTAGCGGATGACGCTGACGTGGAACAGCTCGGGCCGAGACCGCGCACGGACCAGTTCGGCGAGAACAGCGAGATGGTCGTCGCTGTCGTTGACGCCGGCGATGAGCAGATAGGCGAGGTAGACCTTTCGGCGGCTCGCGGCGGCGTGCCGGTCGAGGATGTCGAGGCTCTGCGGGAGCGGGAAGCGTTCCTCGAGCGGGATGATGCGGGCACGCTCCTGCGCGAACGGTGAGTGCACGGACAGGGTGATCGTCACCTGTGGGTGCTCGTCGACCAGGCGGGTGAGATTCGGCGCGAACCCCACGGTGGACACGGTCACCCGTCGTGCGGACATCCCCGCGTAGCCCGCGTCGGTCAGCAGGGTGAGCGCGTCGAACACGTGAGGGTTGGCGAGCGCCTCTCCCATCCCCATGAACGCGACACTCGCGGGTCGGGGCAGCCCTTCACGGGTCCAGTGCGGATGCATCACCTGGGCGACGATCTCGTCGGCAGTGAGGTTGCGGACCAGGCCCACCACGCCGGTGGCGCAGAAGGTGCAGCCCAGGCCGCACCCGGCCTGCGACGAGATGCACATGGAGTCCCATCCGGCTCGATAGTGAGACACGACGGTCTCGATGCGGGCACCGCTTTCGGACGCGAAGAGCACCTTCTCAACCTGTTCGTCTCGTTGGACTTCCAGCGGAGTCAGGGGGTGCAGCCGTGAACCGAATCGTTCCGCGAGATCGGCACGCAGGCCGGCCGGCAGCGCATGAACGTCGGCGAAGGTCTCGGCCGTCGAGCTCTGCCACGCGGCGATGAGCTGACCAAAGCGGAACGCAGGCGCACCGGTCTGTGCGAGATGGTCGCGAATGCGCATCCAGCGGCTCCTCGTCGTCAGGACAGTGCTCACGTGTCACCGCCCGTCGGAGGCAAGACCTCACGCCCCCGGTAGACACCGCAGTGCTGGCATGCGCGGTGCGGCGGGGTGGGCTTGCCGCAGGCGGGATTCGTGCAGGTGGTGAGCGTCGGGGCGCTCGTCTTCCAGTGAGCGCGACGGTGACGGGCGCGGGAACGCGACGTGCGGTGCTGCATGGCCATGGCCTTTCGTGGGTGGTTTCGAATGCCAACGGAGCTGGCGGGACAACCGACCACGGGCCGTGAGTCACTGCGGCGAGAGATTCGATCAGTGCTGCCCGGGCACCATCTGCCTGCGGAGCTGGGCCGCTGCCCGAGTGCTGGGCGATGGATGGATGGGCACAGGGAGGATCGAAGTCGCGCGCGTCCGCAGGCACAAACCAGGGACCGAGGTCGGTGCGATGCGAACGTGCCGGCAAGTTTCACGCAGAGGTGTCAACGCCTCGGACGGGCGGACTCACGCTGCTGCGCAAGGAGAACGGTCATTCACCAGCGTGGGCCTCGCCCACACGGATGGAAGCCACCGGCAGTTCGGTGGCTAGATTCTGTCGACCTCAATCTCCATGGCACCCATCGTAACAAGGACCTCCTATGGGTTCGAACCCGAATAGTCGGGCGACTCCGGCACCAGTGAGTGCCATGCCGCAGGGGAAGATCGCTCCGGCCGAGGTGGCGGCCGACAGCAGCATCCCGCCACGCCGATGAACAGGCTGGTAACAACGACTTGGGCGCAGCGGATCTTGATCCCTCTGACCTGCGACAACATCGAGGTAGTCGAGCTCCGCGGGTCGCGACCCCATACCCTCAGGCCATGAGCGCAACTGTGGATACGGCCGCCATCACCAATCTGATCGCCAAATACGCCGAACTGGTCGACACCGGAGACTTCGTCGGCGTCGGCGAACTGTTCGCCGACGGGGTGTTCATCGGCAGTGGCGCACCGGTCCATGGCCGGGAAGCCGTCGAGAAGATGCTCCGCAACACCGTCATCCTCTACGAGGACGGCACGCCGCGCACTCACCACGTCACGACCAACCTCGCCGTCGACATTGACGAGGAGACAGGAACCGCCGCTGCGCGTTCATACGTCACCGTGTTTCAGGCCCTGCCCGACTTTCCGCTGCAGCCCGTTGCCGCAGGACGCTACAGCGACCGCTTCGAGCGCCGCGACGGACGCTGGCGATTCGTGGAACGCCACGTCCGGATCCACCTGGTCGGCGATGTCAGCCGCCATTTGCGTGCCTAGCCTCCTCCGGGAAACGGCATCAGGCGTCCCGGACCCGGTCCCCAAATCTCGCTGCCCCCCACTTCCGAGATGAGCCAATCTCGGAAGCGGCTTCCTAGGCGAGCTTCCGAGATTGCGCTGTTCAGGCGCTTGAGCAGCCTTGATTCCACTTCCGAGATCACGAAGCGATGTGATCACTGGCCGCTTCCGGCTGAACCCGCACCACGGCTTCGTGGACTACATGCGCGACTACCAACTCGTGATCCACGCGACCGTCGCCCCCCAGAACCGGCGTCGACCTCGACGGATACGTCTGGGGAGTCAACTGGCAGGCGCCCTACCCCGGAGCCACGCCCATCACCGACTCACCAACCGCCCGGAACTGGGCCACGCCATCGGCATCGACTTCCATAAAGTCCGGATCCAAACCCACGCGCACGACCTCACACTGATCTTCTCCGACCTGCGGATCGAAGAACTCCCGCCTGAATCACAGGGCCCAGACCACAAATTCCCGATTCAATAGGCATCAAGAGAACGACAGATCATCTAGCCGGAGTGTCACCTACCTCCCGAGCCGGATCTGTCACACGGGTCCCGAGACCTGACTTCGTTCTGTTCCGATCCCCGTGACCTGAACCTCGATGTACTCGGCCACGGCCTCGTTGTGCCATGTCCCCCTACACAGCCGAACTGGTCTTGTAACGCATCAAGCGGCGGCGCGGCGCGCCGCCGTACAGCGGCCCGACGCCTGTCCGCCGCCCGGGCATGCGGCCTGGGGGCCGGTCCCGGGCGGCGGCAGCACGGGCCGCATCGCCGACCACCACGATCGCCGTACCTATCAAACCCGCCAACGTAGGCGTCACAGCGCCGCACGGAGCCGATCGCATCGTCGCCAGCCGCACGAGCCTCGCTCGCCCTCCGGGTGCCTCCGGCATGCTGCCGGCCACGCTGCTCACATCGATCATGAGGCGCTTTTTCAAGCTGCCTCCGGCAGAGGCCTCAGACTCCGAGATGATCGCCACAAGCACCAGGCGGTCACGGGGCTGCGGCATTGGGACTAGCCCAAGCGGGCCAAGGGCCAGAGGTGAGACGATGGCGACGGGACGATCATGCAGGAGGAAAGCGCTGCTGACGGAGACTTCGTACCCAGGGCGTGACCTCGCCCTTGCTCGTCATGCGTCCCATTCCAGCAGAACGTATCCGCGATGCGGCACGCCGACTTCGATCGTCACCCGGTCACCATCACGCTCGACGGGCACGGCCCGCGGGTCCTCGAGGGGCCGCAGCAGTGTCGCCGTCGGGTCGCGGTCCAGCCTGACGACCGGCCGCGCGGAGTCGGCGCAACCATTGACGATCGCCAGCCGCGACCGCTCTCCCACCCTGGCGTATTGCGGCATGAGGTGCGGCCCGCCGGTGACCATCGGAAAGTCGCCGCCGAGGAAGCGGATCGCGTCTTGGGCCAGCCGCTGCCCGTCGTCGCATCGGCCAAGCTGCTCCGGCTCGCACGCGGCGAGCGTGAAGATCCGGCCACCAAGCGCGTTGACGAAGGCGACCCGCCCGCTGCCCCAGTGGTCCAGGCGCGGGGTGAGGATCTCCGTCCAGACCTCGGCGCTCTCGTCGGGCACCAGTCTCGCGAGGCGCGGCTGGACGTTGACGCTCAGCAGCGCGCCGTCGTCGACGATGCGTTCCACGCTGTACGGCTGGCGTGACACGGTTTCTCTGGCGACGATCTCGGCAACCTGGACGCCGAGAAGCGAGCCGAAACCCCGCTCGGCCAGGATGGTCGCAGCCGTGCCGTCGAGCAGGAGACCGCCGCGCAGCAGGTGGAGCGGGTCGGGCACGGCCCAGGCCAGCTCACCGAACAGCGCGGTCACCGGCGCCGTGCCCGCCTGGATGGGCACGCCGTACGACAGCAGATACTGCGCTGCGCGCAGCGGGTCGGCGCTCAGTCCTTCCATGGTGCCGTCGCCGCGGATCGTGGTGGTGGCGGCGGGCCACCAGGGCACGCCCACGCCGAGCGTCGTGAACTCCCCGGTGGCCGTCGCGTCCAGCGCGGCGCGAGAGGAGGTAAGCATGCGGCCGATCCGCGGGTAGCGCGCGGGGTCGCCGCTGACGAAGGGGTACACGTTAAGCAGCAGCGCGTCCGCTCCGGACAGCTGTGAGGCGACCATCTCCGACCACGTCTGTGTGTCGGACTTGCGCCACTCGGTGTGCGTCCAATTCTCGATCTCCGGTGCGACCTCGATCCCGGCAGGCCGGAGCGGGCGCTGGAGTTCGAGCATGGCGATCGAGTACGACAGATCGCGGGCTGGCACGTCGCCATAGGGGGCGAAGTGCGGCCGATGCACCTCGACGCGTTCGAACAGTGCTCCCCAGTCACGGCCTTCGACGGAGGCCACGCCCAGGCCCGAACTCATCAGGCCGATCATGGCTCGGTCGCCGACCGCCTGCCGCACGAGGTCCAGGACCTCGAGCTGCGCTTCGCGCCAGGTCCGCTGGAGCAGCGCCCGCCAGGGGTGCGGCTCGCCTGGCGCGGTGATGGCCGCGACCAGTTCCTCGCGGGTGGGCTTGTCCCCGGTGAGCAGGGCGAACCTCTCCAGCATCTCGGGCTCGAACCCGCCACCCCAGGTCAGCGGCGAGTGGTTGTGGAAGCGGAAGTCGTCCTCCAGCCACAGCACGCGAAACCCAAGCTCGGCGAAACGCCCGTAGTGTGCCGCGAGCCACGTCCGCCAGTTCGGGCAGGCGAACGAGGCGCTCGTGGTGGATGTCTCGCCGAGCGGGGAGACCATCGGCGCGAATCCGACGTCTTGGATGCGGCCTCTGTCGGCGTGCCCTGCGGTGACCCACGGGTTGAGACTGACCGAAAGACCGCTGCCCACGAGGATGTCGCGGGCGTCACGCACGATCTCGAACCAGCGGTCCTCGTCGGCGCCCACGGGATGTCCCGTGTGCAACTCCTCGGAGTTGAAGATGAGCACGACTTCCTCGATGCCGTGCGTGGCGCAGAAGGCGGCGAGCGCGGCGGGGTCGGCGTCGGGGAGGAGCTGGTAGCGCAGGTGGTATCGGGTCATTCGTCCTCCACGTTCAGCCAACAATTGGTCCAGGTCCCGTCGGGGAAGTCCACCCGCGGCGGGAATTCGGTCGTGCACTCCGCCCTGGCGAGGGGGCAGCGCGGGTGGAAGCGGCAGCCTGGCGGCGGGTCGACCAGGCTGGGCGGCTCGCCGGGCGGGACCGTGCTGGCGAAGGTTGCTCTGCCCGGGTCGGGCGAGGAATCGACGAGCAGCCGGGTGTAGGGGTGCTTGGGGTCCTGGATGACGGACTCGGCCGGGCCGCCCTCGACCATCTGGCCCGCGTACATCACGTAGATCTCGTCGGAGACGTAGCGAGCGCTGGCGATGTCGTGGGTGATGTAGAGCAGCGCCAGCCCCTCCTCGTCGCGCAACTGCGCGAGAAGGTTGAGCACGTCAAGCCTGATGGAGACGTCGAGCATGGAGATGGGCTCGTCGCCGAGCAGTACGGCGGGCCGTACGGCCAGCGCCCGCGCGATCGCCACTCGCTGGCGCTGCCCGCCGGACAGCTCGTGCGGCAGCTTTCGCGCGAAGTCGGCGGCCGGGGTCAGATTCACCTTTTCCAGCAGCTCACGGATGTGCTCCTCCTCGGCGGGGTGGCCGTGGAGCTTGAGCGCTCGCCGCAGATTGTGGTCGACTCGGCGCAGGGAGTTGAGCGAGGCGAACGGGTCCTGGAAGACCAGCTGGACGTCGCTGTAGAAGTCCTTGCCCGCTCCTTTGACCGGCTCGCCGCGCAGCAGGATCTCGCCAGAGGTGACCGGGTAGAACTGGGCGAGCAGTCTGGCGAGCGTGGTCTTCCCGCTGCCGCTTTCGCCCACCAGGGCTGCGATCCTGCCGCTGTGCAGGCGGAGCGTGACGTTCTCCACCGCCCGCACGATCACGTGGCGGCCGAATCCGTCGCGGGTGTCGAAGTGCTTGGTCACGTCCTGTGCGGCCAGCAGCGATACCTCAGACATTGGCCCTCTTTCGGTCGTGCAGGTGGCAGGCGACTTGGCCGCGTCCCACCGTCAGCAGCTCCGGCCTGCGCTCGGCGCAGTCGGCGAAGCGACGCGGGCAGCGCGGCTCGAACGCGCAGCCGGGGGGCAGGTTGCGCAGGTCGGGCGGGGTTCCTGGGATGCCGTGGAGCGTGGTGGCCGGGGCGCGCAGTGGCGGGAAGGAGTCGCGCAGGCCCTTGGTGTAAGGGTGCTTGGGCTCGCGGTAGAGGTCGGCGGAGTCGCCGACCTCCACGATCCGCCCGCCGTACATGATCGCGATCCGGTCGGCCAGCTCCATCAGAAGCGACAGGTCGTGGGTCACGAAGACCACGGAGAATCCCAGCCGCTTCCTGAGCTCCAGGATGTGGCCGAGGATCTGCCGCTGCATCACGACGTCGACGGCCGTGGTCGGCTCGTCCATGACGACGAGCTCGGGGTCGCAGGCGAGTGCCAGCGCGATCATGGCGCGCTGGCGCATGCCGCCGGACATCTCGTGCGGGTAGGAGCGGGCCCGGTCCGGCGAGATGCCGACCATGCCGAGCAGCTCGGACGTGCGCTCGGCGACCCGCTCCTTGGTGATCTTCCTGTCGTGCGTCTTGAGCACGTCGGCGAACTGGGCGCTGAGCCTGGCCACCGGGTTCAGCGCGTCCATGGCGCTCTGCAGGACGACCGCGACGCTGCGCCAGCGCAGGGCGCGCAGCTGCTTCTCGCTCCTGCGCACGAGCTCGACCGGCTCGCCCTGGCGTGGGTGCAGCCAGACCTCGCCACCCGCTGTCACCGCGGGAGGCCGGAGCAGCCGGACCAGGGCCATGATCAGGGTGGACTTGCCGGAGCCTGACTCGCCCGCGACGCCGAGGATCTCGCCCCGCCTGAGCTGGAAGGTCACCTCCGAGCAGGCCCGTACGGCTCCCGCCGCCGACATGTAGTCGACGTTCAGCGCACGGACATCGAGCAGCATCTCGGTCATCGGGTGCCCTCCAGAACGTGCTTCATCTTCCTGACGGCCTTGACGTCCGAGGTGCGCAGCCTCGGGTTCATCACCTCGTCGATACCGAAGTTGATCAGCCCGGTGGCAGTGCCGAGTAGAGCGATGCACAGGCCGGGCGGCACGAACCACCACCACAGCCCGTTGAGCAGGGCCACCTGCTGGGCCTGGTTGATGATGGTGCCCCAGCTGATCGAGTCGGCTGAGGAGATGCCAAGAAAGGCCAGGCCGGCCTCGGCGAGCACTGCGCCGAGCACCATGTGCAGGAACATCGCCGACAGCCATCCGGCCAGGTGCGGCAGCACCTCCACGACGATCAGCCGGATCCTGGTCTCACCGAGCATGCGCATGGCCATCACAAAGTCGCGTTGGCGTAGCGACATCGTCTGCGCCCGGAGGGTCCGCGCTCCGGGTGCCCAGCCGAACACACCGATGATCAGAGCGATGGTGATCGGCCCGGTGTCCTGCACGTAGCCCGCCACGACCAGGATCAGCGGCAGCACCGGCATGACGAGGAACATGTTGGTGAAGAACGACAGGACCGCGTCCACCCGGCCGCCGAAGAACCCGGCGGGCACCCCCATGAGCACGGCGAGCACCACGCCAAGGACGGCGGCCAGCACACCGACGAACACCGAGTTGCGGGTCCCGGCGATCATCTGGGCGAGCACGTCTTGGCCTTGTGCGGTGGTGCCGAGCCAGTGCGCCGCGCTCGGCGGCTGCTGGATCGCCTGGTAGTCGATCTTCCAAGGACCAAGGCCCATCAGGTCGTTCAGCCACGGCCCGACGATCGCGATCACGCCGAAGACGGCGCAGATGGCGATGCCGGTGCGCACCTTCCAACCCTTCATCGGCCGCCCTCCCTCGTCCGCGGGTCGATGAGCACGTAAATGGAGTCGGCGACGAGATTGGCCAGCAGGACGGTCAGCGTGGTCATCAGGAACACGCCCTGCATGAGCGGGTAGTCGCGCTTGCCGACCGCGTCGAACAGCAGGTAGCCGATGCCCGGGTAGGCGAAGACGATCTCGGTCAGCAACGCGCCGCCCAGCACGCCGCCGATGGCCAGCGCGAAACCGGTGACGGTGGGCAGCATGGCGTTGCGCGCGGCGTACCTGAACATGATCCGCGCTCCCGACAGGCCCTTGGCCTTGCCGAGAAGCACGTAGTCCTCACTGACCGTGGTGATCATCATGTTCCGCATGCCGAGTAGCCAGCCGCCGAAGGAGGAGAACACGATCGTGGCCGCCGGCATCGCCAGGTAGTAGAGGACGCTGCCGAAGAACCCCGGCCTGCCGTACAGGTCGGGGTCGTATCCGCCGCCCAGCGGGAACCAGCCGAGTACCAGCCCGAACAGCCACAGCGCGATCAGTGCCACCCAGAAGTACGGCACCGCCGTCAGGAACGTGGACAGCGGCGAGAGGAACCCGTCCAGCTTGCTGCCGGGTCGCCATCCGGAGGCGATGCCGAGCGCGGTCCCCAGCAGGAACGCCAGCACGGTCGTCGTGCCGACCAGCACGAGTGTCCAGGGCAGGCCGGCGGCCAGCAGCTCGCTCACCGGGGTGGGGAAGCGGCTGACCGACAGGCCGAAGTCGCCGTGGGCCAGGCTGTTCAGGTAGTCCACGTACTGCTGAAGGATGTTCGCGCGCGGGTTGCCGAACAGTTTGCGAATGGCCTCGACCGATTCGGGCGGAACCGACTGGCCGCTCTGCTTCTGCAACTGTCGGACGATGACGGAGGCGGGATCCCCCGGCATGAGCCGGGGGATGAGGAAGTTGAGTGTGATCGCCGACCAGAGGGTGGCCGCGTAGAAGCCCACCCTCCGGACGAGGAACCGGGTACGCGAGCTCATCGGATGACGGGCTTGAGGTTCTTGAGCGTGAGGACCAGGTCCGGGCCGAGCGAGCTGTGCGGCGCGAACTGGGTCTGGCCGGGCACCGGCCAGCCGGTCCAGCGGGTCATGTTCATGTCCACGAACCAGACGGAGGAGAACATCGGCGAGTAGGGCACCTGGTCCAGCACGATCCTCTGGAGTCGCCGACCGGCATCCTTCTGCTTGGCGTCGTCACCCACGGTGGCACGCAGCTGGTCCAGCAGCGGCACGGTGGACTTGTCCTTCCAGCGACCTTGGTTGAGGTAGGAGGAGTCCTCGCCGATCGGCTTGTAGGTGGCCGGGTCGAGCTGGTCGGAGAAGACCGAGTACATGCCGTTGGAGCCGCCGGTCCAGTAAAGCGCCATATCGAAGTCGCCCTCGTTGAGCGGCGGGTCGTAGTTCTCCTCCGGTACGGCGACCACCTTGACGTCCAAGCCCAGGTTGGTTTTCCACTGGTCCTGCATGCCCTTGCCGTACGCCATCCAGTTGGTGTACTCCTGCACGACCTTCAGCGAGAGGTCGTAGGCCTTGCCGTCCTTGGTGAGCTTGCCGCCTTCGATCTTCCAGCCGCCGTCGGCCAGTGCCTTCTTGGCGTTCTCGGGGTCCGAGGTCTGGACCTTGCACTCGGGGGCCATGTAATCCTTGTAGACCTCGGGCTCCAGGCCGCAGGCATTGGCCGGGTTCTGGCCGGTGGGCGCCAGCTTCAGCAGTGACTCGCGGTCCAGGCTCATCGCCAGCGCGCGGCGCACGTTGACGTCGTCGAACGGGGCTTTGGCCAGGTTGAACAGCAGCGACTCCTCGCCGCCCGTCGCGTAGGTGCTGTAGAGGTTGGTCTTGGGATTCCTGGCGACGTACTCCGCCTGCGCGTTCGGCCAGGACATCGTCGCGAAGTCGAGGTTGCCCTTGAGCAGGCGGGCCTTGGTCTGGTCGTCGCCACCGGCCGCCACAATCTTGATCAGCTTCATCGGCAGAGCGCCGTTCCAGTAGTCGGCGCGCGCCTTGTAGCTGATCTGCTGCGGCGTGAACTGGTCGAGGGCGGCGACCCCCGTGCCGACCGGGTCGGGGTTGACCCAGGTCTTGAGGTCCTTGTCCTTCCAGATGTGCTCGGGCACGATCCTTGGCGGGTTGGTGGAGGCGCCCGCCGCGAAGCGGTAGAAGTCGAGCCTGCCTGACTTGCTCCACTTGACGACAACCGTGGACTCGTCGATGGCCTCGGCCGAGACGTAGGTCTGGCCTCCGGTATTGAGCTCGGGATACTTCAGCGGGATGTTCAGCGTGAACGCGACGTCCTTGCTGGTCATTGGGGTGCCGTCGGCGAACTTTACGTCCTTGCGCAGCTTGAGGGTGAGCACTTTGTCACCGTCGCTCCACTCCCAGGACTCCGCGAGCCACGGCTCCAGGGCGCCGCCCTTGAAGACGTTGCGGCGCACCAGCGGCTCGTAGACGAGGCCGGCGGTCGGCGCGAGGTCGGTCGAGGGCGAGTAGATGTTGAAGTTGCGGGTGTAGGTCGTGGCGGAGCTGACCCGAAGGTTGATCGCCTCGGCAGGGCCGTCGCCGTTCGCCGCCACGGTGGGCGTGCCCGTGGTCCCGGGAGAGCAGGCGGCCACGGCTATGGCCAGCGCGAACGCGCCGCCGATCGTGGTGATCCTCCGTCGAAAGATGAGTGGCACGAACCTCGACATCACCGAACTCCTCGTCGGCTAGGGGGGTGGACTGGACCGCCTCAACAGCGGCGACCAGCTGTAGGGGTCAAGCGACGGCGCCGCCGTCGGGGAGCGACTGGGAGATCGGGTACGGCGCCCACACCTTGCCCCTCATGTCGTCGTCCTATTCCTCCAGGTCTTTGCAGAAGTGACTGGAGGTTAACGCTCACTTATGAACGAAACCAGACTCAATCGAGCAGAATCCACCAGGAGATACCTCCACGCAACCTGACTGTGATGGCATCGCAACGGATTTTTTCAGTCGAGTTGCGAAAAGCGCCTCGCAGCGTTGATCCAGCACGAGGTCAGTCGGTTCGCCGGAGGGGCGTCGAGCAGCGTGCGAGCGACCATGGTGCGTCCGTTGGGCCGTAGACCCCGGCACCGTCCTGCGCGACCCAGGCTATTTGTAAAAGATCTTGAGAAATCCTGGGAAGAGGCTCGAGTCTCGGCGGCTCGCGTGGTAGCAGTGGGCGGCAAACAATTCGTCCTGTCCAAGCCGCGCCTGCCGCCGGACCCTGTGCACGATCAGCCGGGCGGTGACGGCCTGGCCCTTCTTGCCGGTGAACGCGGTGTAGTCGACCTCAGCGAGGTCCGCATCGGAGATCCACCCGCCCGCTTGGTCGTCGAAGGCGGCGTTCGGATACGTGATCGGCGTCCATCCGCTCTCGTCGATGCCCGCGATCGCTGCCTTGATCTTGGGTTCCATCTTCGCGGTGATGGAAAACGCGCTGATCCCCCGACTGGCCGCCGCATACGGCGAGCCACGGTGGCTCAAAGTTCCACCTCGACGACGTCGGTTCCGCCGCGGGCCGCGCCGCCGAACTCGCCGATCCCGCCGTCCGCGTCAGCACCCGCGACGAGGTGCTGACCGTCGGTGACTACCTGTCCGTGTACGTGCTCGAATGGACCTTGCACCACCTCGACCTGATCGCGCATCTGCCGTCGGCCGCCGAGCCGCCCGCCGAGACCCTCGCGGCGGCACGCGCGTCGCTGGAGAAGATCGCCGGGGCCCCGTTTCCCGCCTCGTTCTCCGACAAGGACGCGCTGCTGATCGGCACCGGACGTCGCACGCCGACCGACGCGGAGAAGGCCGCGCTGGGCGACCTGGCCGCGAAGCTCCCGCTCATTCTCGGCTGATCCCGACGAGGTGAGGCAGGGCGCCACTGCCTCACCCGTCGCTAGCCGAGGTCGGGCGTGTCGCGCAGCTCAAGTGTGGTTCCCGGCGATTCCAGCTCCAGCACGATCACTTCGTTGTCACCGGTTCTGAGGACCGGGCTGGGCAGGTAGAGCGTGCGCTGAGGCCCGATGGACCAGTAGCGGCCGAGGCAGAACCCGTTCACCCAGACGATCCCGTGGCCCCAGCCCGGCAGGGCAAGGAACGCTTCGGCGGGCTCCGCCACCGTCAGCACGGCCCGGTGGAACCCTGGCCCCTCGGCCAGCGCGGGGCCGAACTCCAGAGCACTCGGGTCGTCCAGCGGCACCGGCCGGGCGGTCACCTGGTGCAGGTACTGCCGCTCGTGACGGATCCCGTTGACTATGCCCTTGCTCTCCCCCAACGTCGGCCCGTAGTTGACCCGTCCCAGCGAGGAGACGATCAGCTCGACCGTGGCGGGCCCGGCCACCTGGATCGGATCGTGCCCGTCCTCCAACGTGCCCGCCGGAGTGCCGTCCACATACAGCAGTGCCCGGTCCCGTAGCCCCGCCACGACCAGCGGGTAGGGGCCGCGCGGGCCCGGGATCTCGACCCGGTAGTGCGCCAGGCCCTGGCCGATCCCCAGCTGCTCGAACGTCGGCGGCATCGGGGCGGTCACCTCAGGCCCGGCCAGCACGTCGATCGCGTCGCGCAGTGGGACGCTGCCGGATACCGGGATGACGGCGGGTGCGAGGAAGGTTGGCGGGGGTGGCGGCTCGGGTGCGTCCTGGTAGCGGGTGAGCACCTCCCTGAACCGCCAGTACTTCTCCGTGGCGCGCCCGTCCTCGGTGATCGGCGCGTCGTAGTCGTAGGAGGTGACGGTCGGCTGGTAGCGGCCCGTCTGAGGGTCCCGGTTGGCGCCCGCCCACAGGCCGAAGCTGGTGCCGCCGTGTGCCATGTAGAGGTTGACCGACGCGCCCGTTTCGAGCAGCCGCTCCAGCGTGTCAGCGGCGTCGGCAGGGTCCCGGGGGGTGTGCGGCCCACCCCAATGGTCGAACCAGCCGATCCACAGCTCCATGCAGGCCTGTGGGTCGGCCGGGCGGTGCTTGCGCAGTGTCGCCAGGGCGGTCTCCGGATCGTTGCCGAACGTGCCGGTGGCCAGCAGTCCGGGCAGCGTGCCACCGGTCAGCATGTGGTCCTCGGGCCCGTCGGCGGTGAACAGCGGCACGTCGATACCCGATTCGTGCAGCAGGTCGGTCAGATGCACGAGGTAGGCCTGGTCCGTCCCGTACGATCCGTACTCGTTCTCCACCTGGACCATCAGCACATTGCCGCCCTGAGTGGTCTGCTGCTCGGCGATGCGGGGAATCAGCACCTCGAACCAGCTGTCGACGTGCTCCAGGAACTCCGGGTCGCTGGTGCGTAGCCGACCGGTCAGCCACCACGGCAGGCCCCCGTTGTCCCATTCCGCGCAGATGTACGGGCCTGGCCGGACGATCGCATGCAGGTCCTGCCGGGCCGCCTCCTGGAGGAACGCGGTGAGCTCGTCGAGCCGCTCGTACCGGCCCGGGCTCGGCTCGTGCAGATTCCACGGCACATAGGTCTCCACCGTGTTCAGGCCCATCGCCCGGATCATCGCCAGCCGCTGCGGCCACTGCGCGGGTTGCACCCGGAAGTAGTGCATCGCCCCGGACAGTAGGCGGAAGGGGGCGCCGCCGAGGCGGAATCCGCCCTCATCGAGCGACAGGATCTTCATAGGTGGGTTTCCTCCCAAAATGACGTACAGCTAGCCTGCTGCTATTTGCGGAAGGGGAGCCATGGATTCTTCACGGCATCCTGTTGGACCTATCGACTGGGTGCAGGGTCAGGAGCACTGGGACCACTGGTGGCGCTACCTCACCCCCACCTCCATCCACCGTCGGCTCGGCCTCGCCTGCCTGGCGGTGGGGATGCAGAACGGACGGCTCCCCACCGTCGGCCCCCGCACGCTCAACCACTATGTCGCAGTGATCGTGCTGTCCGGTGCGGGCTGGTTCTCCTCCGGGGGACGCCCCCCGGTGGACGTCGTCGCCCCGTGCCTGCTCTGGCTGTCACCCGGCGTGGAACACCATTACGGACCCTACGAGCCGGGCTGGTCGGAGTGCTTCGCCGACTTCACGGGCCCGTCCGTGGCCGCCTACGCCGAGCTGGGCTTCCTCAACCCGGACGAGCCGGTTGTCCCGCTCACCTCGGCCGAGCCGGCCCGGGTGGTCATCCGCAAGATGATCGCGGCGCTCAGTCAGCCGGGGCCGCACGCGGAGGTGGCGGCCGCGGCCGGCGTGCACGAACTGCTGGTCGTGCTGCAGCGCAGCCAAGTGGCGAGCCGGGACAGCGGCTCGGTCCTTGAGGCGCTGTCTCGCGACGCGTGCGAGCCGTGGACCGTGCTCGAGCACGCGAAGAGGCTTGGGATGAGCCTTTCCGAGCTGCGCGAGTCGGTCCGGCGCAGGGCGGGTTGCAGCCCCAAGGATTATCTGCTGACGATCCGGCTGAACCTCGCCAAGGAACTGCTGGCTACGACCGACCTGCCGGTGGCCGCGGTGGCCCGGCGCGTCGGCTACGACGATCCGGCCTACTTCACCCGGCTGTTCACACGCCGGGTCGGCACGTCACCGAGCACGTTCCGGGAACATCAGTCACGGACTCCCTGACGGTTACTTGATGCTGCCGGCCGCCAGGTCGGCCTTCCAGAACCGCTGCAACGACAGGAACGCCAGCACGACCGGGATAAGGGACAACAATGCTCCAGTGACGACCGCGTCGCGCAGGAACCCGGTCCTGATGCCGTGCCACCTCACCAGCCCCAGCGTGATGGGCCACAGCTCCTGGTCGTTCAGCAGCATCATCGGCAGGAAGAAGTTGTTCCAGATCGCGACGAACTGGAACAGGAACAGGGTGACCATCGCGGGCGCCATCAGTCGCAGCCCGACGGTGAAGAACAGCCGGAGCTCGCCCGCCCCGTCCACCCGGCCGGCGTCCAGCAATTCGTCCGGCACGGCGACCTGGGCGTACGCGCGCGCCAGGTAGACACCGAACGGGCTGACCATGCTCGGCAGCAGCATTCCCCAAGTCGTGTTGATCAGGCCGATCTTGCTCTCCAGCAGGTAGATCGGGATCGCCAGCAGGGGGAGCGGCAGCAGCACCGCAACCATGATCACCCCGAACAGCACGTTCCGGCCCCGGAACGGGAACTTGGCCAGTGCGTACCCGGCCATGGCGGCCAGCAGCATCGCCCCGACCGCCCCGCCGCCCGCGTACAGCAGGGTGTTGAGCATCCATCGCGGGAACAGCCCGTCGTCCTGGGACATCACCCGGCTGAGGTTGTCGCCCAGGTTCAGCCCGCTGAACCAGATCGGGTTGGTGCTGAACAGGTCGGCGCTGGACTTGCTCGCCGACACCACCAGCCACCAGATCGGCAGCAACATGTAGGCGGCCACCACGAACAGGAACGAGGTGACAAGAATCCTGGCACGGGTCACGGGCGTGCTCCTCGGGCGGTGAGCCACGCGGAAAGGCGTAGGAACAGCAGGGACAGGCCGCCGGCGACCAGCGCGAGCACGATCGAGATCGCCGAGCCGAGCCCGTAGTCGTTGTGGTCGAGCGCGACTTGCAGCGACCACATCAGCGGGGTGAAGTCCTTGGACACCGCCGGGGTGACATCGCTGAGGATCATCGGTTCGTTGAAGAGTTGAAGCGTCCCGATGATGGAGAACACGCCCGTGAGCATGAGCGACGGCCGGACCATCGGGATCTTGATGGACCAGGCGACCCTCCAAGGGGACGCGCCGTCGAGCGCGGCCGCCTCGTACAGCTCACTGGGGATCGCCTTGAGCGCCGAGTAGATGACGAGCATGTTGAAGCCGGTCCACGTCCAGGTGACGATGTTCCCCATGGACCAGAGCACGGTTCCGTCGCCGAGCAGGTCGACGCCGATGACCTCGGGGTTGTAGAGGAACGCCCAGACGATCGCGGCGATCACGCCGGGCACCGCGTACGGCAGGAAGTAGATCACCCGGAAGAACCGCTGGAACCGGGCCGCTTTCCCGTCCAGGAGGAGTGCCAGGACGAGCGCGAGCCCGAGCATGATCGGGACCTGGACCAGGCCGAACAGCAGGAGTCTGCCGACCCCTGTCAGGAACGTTCCGTCCTGGAAGACCTTGGTGTAGTTGCCGAGGCCGGAGAAGATCCGTTCGGGTGAGCCGAACCCGAGCCCGGACCGTTTGACCGCGTGCAGGCTCTCGTTGATCGCATAGCCGACCGGGGCGAGAAAGAAAACGATGAAGAGCACACAGAACGGGATGAGCAGGGGCGCCGCTGCCCGGCCCGGCGAGTTCCACCGGGACCGGATGCTGGGCCGTACCCCGCTGGTTCGCGCGTTCTGGGCTAGGGGGGTGACTGCCATCAGGCTGCCTTCCTCTATTCGGTGACGCTGAGGCCCTTGTCCTTGATGGAGGCCACGGCCTTGGCCTGGACCGCCTTCAGGGCGTCCAGCAGGGTGCCACCCTTGGTGACGACCTTGCCGACCTCGGTGTTGAAGGCGTCGTTGACCGCGGGGGTGGTCGGACCCCAGGCGAAGGTGGGAGAGACAGTCGTGGCCGCCTTGGCGAAGACCTGGAAGACCGCCTGGTCGCCATAGAACGGGCGCCCCTTGGCGATCGACGGCAGCGAGGCGCCGTCAGCGGTCGTCGGGAACAGGCCGCCGTTGACGACAAGATCGTCGAAGGCGCCCTGGTCGGTCGACATCCAGGTCGCGAACTCGACCGCTTCCTTCGGGTTCTTGCAGCCCTTCAATACCGCGTTGGGAGAGCCGCCGACGTTGCCGGTGACGGTCTGGCCGGCCACCCAGTCAGGCATCGGCGCCACCGCCCACTTGCCCTTGGACTTGGGCACCGACTCCTCCAGCACCTTGGTCATCCAGACCGCGCCGACCAGGGTGGCGACCTCGCCCTCGCTCAACGCCTTGAACCACGCGTCGGACCAGGCCGACTTCACGTCGACCAGCTTCTTGTCCAGCAGGCCCTGCCAGTAGTTCGCCACCTTGGTGGTCGCCTCGTCGGTGATCGACACCTTCCAGGAGTCGCCGCTGGTGGAGAACCAGGACGCGCCGGCCTGCCAGGCCAGACCGCTGAACCCGTACATGTCGTCGGGGTTGAAGGAGGCGAGGAAGGCCTTCGGGTCGGCCTCGTGCAGCTTCTGAGCGGCCGCCGCGAACTCCTCCCAGGTGGTCGGTACGGCGATCTTGTGCTTCTCGAAGACGTCCTTGCGGTAGAACAGGCCCATCGGTCCGGCGTCCACCGGGATGCCCACCTGGCGGCCGCCGAAGGTCACGGAGTTGAGCGCCCACGGCTGGAACTTCGCGGCCGACCCCTTGGCGTACGGAGTGATGTCCTCGAGCGCGCCCTCGACCAGGAAACTGGCGAGCGTCTCCACGCCGACCTGGGCCAGGCAGGGGGCGTTGCCGGCCTTCACCGCGCTCAGCATCTTCTGGTAGCCGCCCTTGCCTCCAGGCTCCACCTGCGTGAACTTGACCTGGATGTTCGGGTGGCCGGCATTCCAGGCCGCCGCGGCCTTGTCATAGCCGGGTGCCCATCCCCACCACTCGACGGTCACCGGGCCCTTCGCCGCAGGCTGCTGGGCCGGTTCCTGCCTCTCGCTGTCGCCACAGCCGGCCAACGCCCCGGTCAGGAGCACGCCGGTAAGGCCAAGAGCGACCGATGCCTTGCGCATGATCGATCATCCTTTCCATCCCTCAGAGAGTTCCGTAACCGTCCCGCGCCACGGGTTGAGACGCCATGGACTATCGCTCGGGGGCTGTTGCATTTTGCTCGGCGGACGTCCATGGCCCTCGGGGAGGATCGGAACGGCCGGCAGCGGTACGGGTCGGCCGGCGGCGAGCTGGTGGCGAGGCTACCGGCGGCCCGGAGTTCCTGCAGATCCGGGGTGTGGTGTAGAGGACGCCGGCCGCTTGACAGGCTCGAGCCGCAGGAATGATCTCGCCGCGTACGTCACACGGATGTTCGCCCGCCGCGTCGGCACACCACTCGGCGATCTCCGCGCACCGGCGTAGCGCATCCGGCCGTTCGTCCAACAGTCCGCGCCCAAATGTCCATGGCGGTGACTTCCGACACATCTGAGGATTCCTGGATAAATCCGCAGATTGCAAGGACGCTCTTTATGAGTAGACGCACGTGCGTTGCGTTGACCGCCTGTCTGCTGGCAGGCTCCGCCGTCGGCCTGATCCCTCTCCCCTCGTCCGCTGACGCGGCCGTGACCATCCGATCCTCATCCCTCGCCGTCGATGTCGACGGAGACTTCCCCCGAGTCATCGGCTACACCTGGTTATCCGATGGCAGCAAGCTGCCCGGCCAGACCAGCGATCTGACCAAGGTCCAGATCAACGGCACCGAGTACACGCCTGCCGTCACCACCACTCCTGGCACCGACCGGGTGGACTACGCCATGCGGGTCGAAGAGCTCGACATGACGATCAACGCCCGCCTGGCCGTCACCGCCGACACGCTCACGTTCTCCGTCACCGATGTGACGGAGAAGGGCGCCACCAAGCTTGAGAAGCTTGCCATACCGGGACACAGCATCGTTTCGGCCAGCTCGGATCTGGCCGATGCCACCGTGTCCTCGGCGCTGATCTACAAGTCGAACTACGACACGGGGCCTAAGCGGGACACCTTCGCCAAGGTGGCCGACGCCGCGGTCGACAGTGCGCCGGCGCCGACGAACGTCGCCATCGTGAGCGCGGGCAAGCTGGCCGCCTCGGTGTGGTCCTCCTCGTTCGTCACCTACGGCCCGCTCCTGCGCCAGACCACCCAGACCGCCACAGGCAAGAGCACGGGCGTGTGGAGCAACACGTGGATCTACCGGGGCCCAGACGGCAAGACGACCGATCGGCCGGAGATCAAGGTTGTCCTCACCGGTGAGCGCAATGGTGACGGCAAGGTCGACTGGCAGGACGGCGCCGTTGCCTACCGCCAGATCACACCCTCCCCCAAGGGGTCGGAGAGCGTGCCGGACAACGTGATCGGCTACATCTCCATGAACTTCGCGAGCACCGTGGGCAATCCCTTCCTCGCCCAGCTCGACAAGATCAAGATGGCCTCGCTCTACACCGACGGCCTGGGCCAGTGGATCCAGCTCAAGGGGTACGCCAGTGAGGGCCACGACCAGGGCCACCCCGACTACGGCGGCCACTACAACACCCGCGCGGGCGGCCTGAAGGACCTCAACACGCTGGTCGAGGTGGGCAAGAAGTACGGCGCGCGGATCGGCGTCCATGTCAACGCCAACGACGAGCTGATGGAGACCAAGGCGTTCCGCTGGGACAAGCTGGACCCCAACGACCTCAAGAACCCCTGTTACGTCTGGGTCGACCGGCACTTCTGCATGAACCAGACCAAGGACCTGGTCTCCGGTGACCACTTCCGACGTGTTCAGCAGCTCCGCCAGGAGGTACCGAACCTCGCCTTCATCTACAACGACGTGTACTTCGGCGAGGACTGGCGTGCATGGCGCAACTTCAAGGACTACGCCGACAACGGCTTCGAGTCCCACACCGAGTTCCCGAGCTGGGGCTGGCCCTACGTCACCTGGTACCACCAGTCGGGCGACTACGACTACATCGGGATCAATTCCGATATCTTGCGTTTTATCTACAACGACAAGGCCGACACCTGGGTGGGTAAGGAGAACCCGCTGCTCAAGGGCATGGTGTCCAAGGGCATCGGCCAGTGGCACGGTGACCACGACGTCAAGCGGTGGATCGACTACGTCTACGACGTCAACCTGCCCACCAAGTTCCTGCAGCACTTCCAGATCACCAACTGGGCAGGCAAGCAGATCAGGTTCACCGGCAACGTGACGGCCGAGCTGGTCGACAACGCGCCCCGCTACTCCAAGGACGGCAAGGTCGTCCTCAACGGCGACTCCTACCTGCTGCCCTGGCCACCCGCGAACGGCACCAAGGCCTACCACTGGAACGCCAAGGGCGGCCGGACCACCTGGCAGCTGCCTGCCTCGTGGCGGCAGAACGGCAAGGCCGTCCTCTACGAGCTGACCGACACCGGGCGCAAGCGGCCCACCACGCTCCGCGTGCACAACGGCTCAGTGGACATCACCGCCAAGGCCAAGACTCCGTACCTCCTGGTGCCGGCCGAGCTGCCTGCTCAGGTCGATGTCAAGTACGGAGAAGGCGGCACGCTGGTCAACCCGTCGTTCACGGCCGGTTCCACGCAGGGCTGGACCGTCCGCGGTGACGCGGCGGTGGGCAAGGACGACCGGGGCTGGTACCAGCTCAACCTCACCGGCACCGGCGGTTCCGCCGTACAGCGAAGCCTAAGTCTGCAGCCCGGCACCTACACAGCCGCGGCCTACGTCTCCACCGACCAGGGGCGACGGGCTTCTCTCAAGGTCAGCGAGTACGGCGGAGCCCCCGTGGAGACCTGGATCGACACGACCCCGCCCAAGCTGGCTGACGCGGTCAACCGGCTTCAGGACAAACCCTTCCAGAAGATCAAGACCGTCTTCACCGTCCCCGCTCAGTCCAGTGCCACGGTCACGCTGAGCGCCACGGGCAGCGGCAACACCTCATTCACCGACGTCCGGATCGTCCGGACCGACGGAGCCGATCCGCACCGGGGCGGACACTTCTTCACCGAGGACTTCGAAGCGGTGGACCAGGGCTGGGGTCCCTTCATCCAGGTCGAGGACGGCGAGTCGGGCATCCACCTGGCCGAGCTCAACAAGGGCTACACCCGTGACGCCCTGTCGGGGAAGTTCTCGCTCAAGCTCATCGAGAGCAGCACCGGCACGAAGATCACTACCTGGCCGGGAACCCTGCGCTTCGAGCCAGGCCACGCCTACCGGGTCCGCTTCGACTACGCCTCCGACGGCGTGGACGCCTACCGCTTCGAGCTGACCGGCGGTGGCAAGACCCTGCTCAGCACAACCCTGGCGCAGACCACCGACCGGCCCATGGACAGCGCTCCCCCGGACGGCCCCAAGCCCGAGGGCTGGACGGACTCGCTGCCCCCGCAGGGCCCCGCACCGGTCAGAAAAGTCGACCAGGTGTTCACCACCGGCCCACTCAAGGACGTCGCCCTCACCGTGCGGCAGCTCGTCGGTGCCGGTAACCCGAGCGCGGTGCTGGACAACCTGATCATCGATGACCTCGGCACCGTCGCGGGCTCCGAGGCAGGGCCCGTCGCCACTCTGGCCCTGGACCGCGACAGCGTCCTGCCCGGCCAGGCTACGCCGATCACCGTGACGATCAGCAACAAGTCCGGCACGGCCATGACCGAGGTCACCCCGGCGCTGCAGGCTCCCGAAGGCTGGCAGGTCCAGACGCCGGGTCCGATCGCGCAGATTCCCGCAGGCGGCTCGGCCACCGCGACCTTCACCGTCACGCCGCCGCAAGGCACGGCGGTCGGCGCCATCACCATCTCGGCCGCCTTCACCTGGAACAACGCGAAGGTGGCTGTGGCGGAGAATGTGGGGTTCGCAGCCCTGTTCGACACAGTGCCCTCGGCGTACAACAACGTGGGCACCACCGACGCGGCGACAGCCGGCAAGGGGCGGTTCGACGCCAGCGGCAACAGCTATCTGGACTCCGCCCTCGCCGCCCAGAACCTCACCCCCGGCGGCGAGGTGAAGGTCGATGGCATGACGTTCACCTGGCCGTCCGCCGCTTCCGACGGCGCGGACAACATCCAGACGGCCGGGCAGATCGTCAAGCTGAACGGCAAGGGCGTGCTGGGAGTCCTGGGTGCGGCGACGGTCAACACGCAGAGCACCATCACCGTCAAGTACACCGACGGCACCACCTCCAGCGCGCTGATCGGCTTCCCCGCCTGGAACTCGGCCGAGACCTGGCGGTACGGCGCTCGCACCGTGGCCACGGTGGACACGATCAACTCGCCATCGGGGCCGGTGAGCGGCACCTACCGGGTGTTCTACAACAGCCTTCCGCTGGAGCAGGGCAAGACCGTGGCCTCGGTGACGCTGCCGAGCGCGTCCGGAATCCACGTCTTCGATCTGGCGACCAGAGCTCTGGTCACCGCCCCGCCCACCGCCACGGTCTACGCTTCGGACCTGGAATGGGCGAGCGCGACCAGCGGCTGGGGCCCGGTGGAGCGTGACCACGCGTTGGGCGAGAACCTGGCCAACGACGGGGACGCGATCCGGCTCAACGGCAAGGTGTACGCCAAGGGCCTGGGTGCCGCGCCCTTCTCGGACTCTGACAGCGTCATCACCTACAACCTGGGTGGGAAGTGCACGCGCTTCACCGCCGAGGTGGGCCTGGATGACCGCCAGACGAGCCGGGGCAGCGTCGTGTTCAAAGTCCTGGCTGACGGGCGTGAGGTTTACGCCGGTACAGCAATGGGGCCGACCACGCCGACGGTGGTGATCGATGCGGACATCAGCGGGGCCAAGGAGGTCAAGCTGGTGACCGGCAACGCCGGAGACGGTGACGGCAACGATCACGGCTCCTGGGGAGATGCCAAGTTCACCTGCGGCTGACCGCGAAAGGCGGGATGCGCAGCGCATCCCGCCTTGGGCAACGTGCCCCTCCCTGCCGCCGACCTCAAAACCGGCGACAACACCATGACCATCACCACCAGCGGATGGTCTACGACGCCTTCGGCACACGCCAGATTCCTGAGCCAACCAACCAACACATTCACCATGCTCCTCGCGCCCAGCGATTAGCCATCTGATGGGCTGGGCGCGCATCATCCCTACCGCTGATTGGGGCGAGTCGCATGTTCGGTGAACAACCACAACCACACGGGCTCAGACGCCGTACCGTGCTCATCGCCGGCCTGGCCGGTGCGGGCATGGCGTTGCAGCCGAGCGGATTCGCGCATGCCGCGTCGCGCGCCGAAGTGAGCGAGGCCACTGGACGACGCACCTTGAACCTCAACACCAATTGGGCGTTCTGGCGCGAGGACGCTCAAGGCGCGCAACTTCCATCCTTTGACGATTCCCAGTGGGCGGCCGTTTCGATCCCACACACGATGCGGCTGGAGCGCAAGCGCCCGATTGTCTACGATGTGTTCGCCGGTATTGGTTGGTATCGCCGGTATTTCCGCCTCGATCCCGCCGCAGCGGGCTCTCGGGTGACGATACGGTTCGACGGCGTCCAAACGGACTGCGTCGTCTACCTCAACGGCGAGAAGATGGCCGAGCACTACGGCGGCTATCTCGGATTCTCCGTCGATGTCACCGACAAGCTCCACTGGAACCGAGACAATCTCCTGGCGGTGCGCGTCTCGAATCTGGACGATCCCCGGACGCCACCGGGGAAGCCTCGTGACCAACTCGGGTTCCTCACCTACGGCGGCATCTACCGCAACGTCACGCTACAGTTGACCGGCCGCATATACATCTCCGATCCGTTGGAGGTCGATCGCGTTGCCGGCGGGGGCGTGTTCATCAGCTACCCGAAGGCCGATGCCACACAGGCGAAGGTTCACGTGCAGACGAACGTGGTGAACGCCACGAGTTCAAGCGCCGCCGTAAAACTACATTCGACCCTCTATGATCCACACGGATCGGCAGTTGCCTCAGCCGCCCAGACCGCGACGATCGCAGGCGGCGCCGATCATGACTTCCAGCAGACCCTGACTGTGAACCGGCCCGATCTGTGGCATCCCGACAGTCCACACCTGTACCGGCTCGTCAGCCAGGTCCGCCAAGACGACCAGCTCATCGATACGGTTACCACCCGGACCGGGATCCGTCGTATCGCCTACAAGAATGACGGCTTCTACCTCAACGGCAAACGCCTCTACCTGCGCGGCGCGAACTGCCACCAGAACTACGCCTATGTTGGCGATGCGGCCCCGGCGTCACTGCAGTGGCGCGAAGTGTTCAGGCTGAAACTCGGCGGTTTCAATGCGGTACGCGCCGCGCACTATCCTCATGATCCGACCTTCCTCGACGCCGCCGATGAGCTCGGGCTGCTTGTTGTCGCATGCGAAACGGGTTGGCAGTTCTGGAACGACGACCAGACGTTCGTCGATCGAACGTACGCCGATGTGGCGCAGATGATCCGCAGGGACCGAAACCATCCATCGGTGATTCTCTGGGAAGCCGCACTGAACGAGACGCACTACCCGGACTGGTGGGCCGAGCGTGTCACGACGATTGCTCATGCGGAGATGCCGAACGACCAGATGTACACCGCAGCAGACTTCGGCGACTGGGGGAAGCAGTACTATGACGTCAATTACAAGGTCGTCAACCCGGACGGCTCGGATCCCGATGCGACCAAACCGTTTCTCACTCGGGAATGGGGCGACTGGGAGGGGCCGTGCCGGGTGGATCGTGACGACGGCGAGGGCGCGCTCGTCCAGCAAGTCGTGACCCGGCAAAGGTACCTCAACGGCACTGGGTATTGGGACTGGGGCGGGCTGGACGCCAACCCCAGAATCGGTGGCTACTTCTTATGGGCCTTCGAGGACTACGGCGCGAATGACCCATATCAAAGGTCTGGCGCGGTCGACATCGACCGTTACCCAAAGTACTGCTATCACTGGCTCAAGGGGATGCAACCGCCGACGAACCCCGAGCACGGTGGCCCGATGGTATTCATCGCCAGCAACTACACCGCATCGTCCGACCTGAACATCATGGTATTCAGCAACACCGATCGTGTGAAGCTGTATCAGAATGGCGCGTTGGTCGGCGAGAAGAGCCAGGTCGAGAACGCCGCCACGGCGCCCGAGATCGCCGCTAAGCACGGAAATCCGTATTATACCTTTACACTTACTTCGTTCGTCGCGGGGGAATTGACGGCCGAGGGGTACATCAACGGCAAGCTGGCCGCCACACATGTCGTGAAGACCCCTGGCAAGCCGCATCACATCGACATCGATGTTGATGACGCTGGGGTCCGGCAAGCACTGGGAGACCTGCTGGCGTATTACTCAGGAGACGCCTCGCCGGCCGGCGTACGGGCCGCCGCGACGTTGGTCGACCAAGTACGACCCGACACGGTCAAGTCGTTGATCCGCAAGGTGGGCAGGAAGCGTGGCAGTCCACTACCTGCTGCGGCGATCGACATGCTTCAGCGTTATGCCCATGCGCTGGAGCGCATCGAGCCAGTGGCCGACGCCTCGGACTTGATTCCGGTCTTCATCAAGATCGTCGACGAGCACGGCACCATCGTCCCGAACTCGGCCGAGAAGGTAAGCCTCACCGTGAGCGGGCAGGGCAGCCTCGTCGGCCACGACATCCCTCGCATCGCGGTACAGACCCAGAAGGTCCAGGCCGGCATCGGCTACGCCCTGGTCGCGGTCAACACGCGCGCGGGGGATGTCACTGTCACCGCCACCGCGGACGGGCTGCAATCCGGTAGCTGCACGGTGACGACGAAGCCTTATTCGATGAGCTACGTGGCCGACGGCCGGCATCCGACGTGGAAGGATATTTCGACGCTGGAGCGCCAGGGCGCACAGAACATCGCGTTGAACCAGCCGGCCACCGCATCCAGCTCACAGATAGACGACCAGCACGACAACAACCCTGGCAACGCTGTCGACGGCGACTCCGGCACCAAGTGGGTCGCGGCCGGGAACATCCCGGCATGGTGGCAGGTCGACCTCGGTCAGCCATCGGACATCGCGCAGTTCCAGATCATCTGGGAAACCGACCAGGCGGCCTACCGCTACGACATCCTCACGTCGACCGACGCTACCAACTGGACGACCGTGGTCAACGAGGAGTCGAACACCACCATAGGAGGCACGGCCACGCATGAGGTGACGGCCAAAGCACGGTACGTACGAGTGAAGATCCTGTCAGCCGACGGCTGGTGGCCGAGCATCCGCGAGTTCCGGGCCGTCCCACCGGGCGGCACGGGCGGGGGCCCGCCGAACGACCCCGGACCGACGATCCCCCGCGACCAGATCAGCGCGGTGACGGCGTCCAGTTATGCGACCGGCTTCGAACCTGCCAAGGCGTTCGACGGTGACATCACCTTCGGCACAGGATGGGTCGCCGCATCTGCGGCACTCCCGCAGACGCTGACAGCCCAGCTGTCGACTGCACACAATCTCGCCGGCGCTCGCATCTACTGGGGCAAGGACAGCAGTTGGTACACCTACGACCTAGAAATCTCCGCGGACGGGAAGTCCTGGACGACCGCCATCTCCGGGCTGACCCGCAGCGGCCAGTACACGTTGCCGGAGACCTTCACTGGCGCCGGTGCGCGTTACGTTCGCATCACCATTACCGGCGTCAGCGGAGGAGGAGGGCAGGCGATCGCCGGCATCGCCGAGGTGATCCTGTACGGCTCGCCAGGCTGACCACGGATATCAGCCGGGAACCCGGCGGCTGACCTGCCGCCGGGCCACCCGGCGTTCTAGATCAACTGCGCGTCCTACCTGTGCTCGTTCTGTCAGCGCCGGTCAGGTAGAAGGTCTGCGCGGTGCCCGCGAAGACGGCCGCACGCTCGCCGTCGGTCAGCCCGCGCGTGAACGACTCGTGGGTCCACCACACGACCTCGGCGGGCGTGCTCAGCTCGCAGACAGGCCAGTCGGAACCCGCCATCACCCGGTGCGGGCCGAACGTGGAGAGAACCCTGTCCGCCACCGGCCAGACCGCTTCGGCAGACCGCGCACCGAGCGTGAGCAGACCGGAGAGCTTGACGCACACGTTGGGTAGTGAGGCCATGTTCGCCAGCCACCGCGACCACAGTCCGAGGTCATCGTCCACCGGCGGGTTGCCCGCGTGGTCGATGACCATCGGGACGTCGGGGAAGGCACGGGCCAGGCGCAGCGCCGCAGCCCATTGCGGCTGTTTGACCAACAGGTCGTAGGTCAGCCCGGCTTGCCCCACCGCGGCGATCCCGCGCCGGACGTCGGCGCGGTCCAACCAGCACGGGTCCGGCTCGGCCTGCGCCGCGTGCCGTACCCCACGCAGGAGCGCCCCGCCGCGCGTCCGCCGCAGCGCTGCGAGCCTGCCATGCACATCGGCGTCGGTGAGGTCGACCCAGCCGACGACGCCCGCTATAAGCCCCGCGCTTTCCTCGGCGAGGGACAGAAACTCGACGGTCTCCGCCTCGTCGGCCAGCGTTTGCACGAGGATTGTCGCGTCGACGCCGCACCGGACTATCACGTCCCGCAACTCCGGTAGGCCGTAGTCGCGGCGGATGGCGGTCATGCCGTCCCCGTCCAGGAACGGGCGTGGGCGGGCGAGGTCCCACAGGTGGTGGTGTGCGTCCAGGCGCGCGCTCACCCCGGTACCGCCACGTGCGCGGGCAGCAGACCACGGTTGACCACGTCAGCCCACAGGTCGGCGGGGGGAGGCGGCAGCATGAGGTTCTGCCGCACCTCCTCGGCCGAGCTCACGCCGAGCACGGCTCCCAGCACCGCGACATCGGGGCGGCGGGGAACCACAATCATGCCGGGGCCGAGCCGTTCGCCCGCCATTGCTCGTACTCTCGGCGGGTGTCCTCGTTGAGCGGGTAGTAGTCCCGAAGTGGCGCCCCCTGGTCGATGCGCATGCGGCTGAACACCTCCCAATCCTCGTGGGCTGCGGCGTCGGCGAGCAGGCGCTCGGCGCGGGCGCGGGGCACGATCACGGCGCCGTCGTCGTCGGCGACCACGTAGTCGCCCGGCAGTGCGAGCACCCCGCCCACTGCGACCGGGACGTTGTAGGCCCACGGGAACAGTTCGGTCTGCGAGGCGTAGTGCGGTGTCGCGCCGGTGCACCAGATCGGCACGTCGAGCTCCGAGACCCGCGGCACATCACGGATCCGGCCGTCCACGACGATCGCCGCACCGCCGCGGCCTTTGAAGTAGCGCACCAGCATGTCGCCGAAGCAGCCGGTGGTGTGGCTGCCCTTGGCTTCGACGACCAGCACGTCGCCCGGTTCGACCTCGTCGAGTACGGCCCACAGGGCAGTGGTGCGTTCGATGTACTCCTGTGTCACGCCGTCGGCGATGTCCTCGCGCTGCGGCATGAACTGCAGTGTCAACGCACGTCCTACGGCCTTCTGGCCCTTCTTGAGCGGGCTCGGGCCGTCGATCCATGTGCGCTTGACCCCTTGCGAGTTCATCCGGGCGCACGCGGTGGCGGCGCTCACTCCATGCAAACGGCGCACCAGTTCCGGATCGGCGGGCGGGGGCGAGTCTCCGCGGACCGGGATGTCCCACACCCGGTTGGGAGTCGTCGCCTCGTGATTCGTGGCGGTCATGGGGTCCTTTCGGTGGTGAATGGGACATGCCGCGCTGGGTAGGCGCGCGGGGTGACGCGCAGGTCCAGGCGCACGCGACTGCCGGGTGGCAGCACGACCTCGAACGTGTTCGCGCCAACGGGGACTGTCGTGGCCGTGGCGTTGACGGGTGGCGCGGTATAGGCGGTCGCCGCGCCCGGGTATGACGTGAGCGCACCTGAATAGCGGAGCTCGTCGATCCGGTCGCTGCCGAATCCGCCTGCGTGGAGGATGACTCGGCGGGTGCAGGTCGGTGCGAGGTTCACCAAGTCCAGCGCTGTGCGTTCCGCCTCGACGACGTCGACCAGCGCGGCGACGTCGGCGGGAAGACCCGGCCTGCCGGTGTCCGGATCGCTGTACGACACCCGGGTCGGCAGCAGTCCGCCGTTGTAGAGGACCTGCGGGGTTCCGGTGGTGAGCTGCAACAGAGCTTCGGTGGTGACCGGGTTGTGCCGCTGCCAGTGGTGGATGTTCCCGTCCGCCACTTCATCGGCGTCCTCGGCGATCAGGTCGAGCCTGCGCTGCACCTGGGACAGCGCCACCCCGAGGATGCGCTCGGGGTAGTCCGGGTTGTCCCCGGACAGGAAGGCCAGCCAGGGTGCCTCGTGACCGGCGTCCTCCTTGTTGCGGAAGTCATGCACAGTGCGCCAGTCGTAGCCGCTGCGGCGCCGAAGTTCGACGAGGCGGTCCCAGTCGGGCCGGGCCATCCCCGCCCGCCACACCCAGACCGGCATCGTCAACTGCGGGGGCTGGTGGTCGAACCAGCCTCGCAGCCCGTGCCGGATGGGCACGAGGAAGGTCGGCGCGCCGGTCTCGTCGCCGAGTTCCGCGGCCCACCGGCTCCGCATGGTCATCTCGGTGCCGTCGACCGTGCCTTCGATCCCCTGGGCGTACACCTGGTCGAGCACGTTCCGAGCGAGGTCGAGCCTGCCGGGATCGCGGTCGACGAGCACCCCGTTGAGAGCCGCCACGCAGACCGCCATGCCCACACTGTGCAGGCCGTGCGGCCAGGTCCAGCCGTAGTGGCCCCCGAACCATCGCCCGCCGTGCAACTCGCCGACCTGGCCGGAGGGTCCGACGTTGTCCGGCACCAGCCCGCCGTTAGCGGCTGACCGCTCCGCCCACGCGTCGAGGTACTCCAACATCCACCGGCGGAACCGGTCATCGTGGTGGTACAGCCACGCGTTGGTCGCCAGGCTTGTGGCGGCGAGGTTGACGGCCACGTCGCCGCGGCCGAGCCGCTGGGTCATGGCCGCACCCATTGCACGGGCGTTGGCGGCGTCGGCCAGGTCATCCCAGGCCTCGACGCCGGGCACGTCCTCGAGCGGCAGGCCGTACGGCTGCATGTTGGTGAGGTCGGCGCCGTAGGTGTGCCAGGACTCGTTGATGCCGTAGCGCGGACCGCCGCCGCCGTTGTGCGGTGCCCGGATGATCCGCTTCGCGGGGTCGTAGTTTCTGGTGGGCGAATCCGGTAGGTACATCTCGGCGAACCGCGTAGCTCGCTCCATGAAGGAGCTGTCCGCAGGGTCGGCGGCGCACAGCGAGTAGAACAGCGGGAGCTGTTCGCCGATGTGGAACCAGTCGTAGCCGCGTTCGAACTCGTCGGTGATGAACCCGAGCCGGTCGAGTTGAGCGGTGACGGCTTCCCAATGGCGCTTTGCCGCGGTGAGGAGGTCAGACGAGCCGCCGAGCTGGTAGAGCACCCCCCATCCGGTGAACGCCTCGTAGAAGTCGTCGGCGCCGTCGCGGCTGTCCATCGACCCGTGGTAGCGCAGGCTGCCGTCCGGTTCGCAATACCGCGCCTGGTACACGCGCCAGGCCTCGTCCATGACGTCGAAGAGCCTTCGCTGCAGCACCGCCCACACCGGAGGCGCACCGACGGATTCGGTGGCGACTATGGTGATCATCCCTTCACCGCCCCCGTCGACAGGCCACCGATGATGTAGCGCTGGAGGAGGACGAAGACGGCCAGCGGCGGCGCGGCGGCGAGCAGCAAGGTGGGGAAGACGACCGTGTAGTCGGTGGTGTACTGGCCGACCGCGGCGTAGATGCCCGTCGTGATCGTGTACAGACCGCTGCCCGGCCCGAGGATGATCTGCGGATTGGCGAAGTCATTCCACACCGAGAACGTGTTGAGGATGACCATGGTGGCCACGGCGGGCCGCATCAGCGGGAAGATCACCGACCAGAAGACGCGGTGCGTGCCCGCTCCGTCGATCATCGCCGCCTCGTCGAGGCCGCGGGGGATGGTGGTGAGGTAGCCGGTGTAGAGGAATACCGAGAACGGCAGCGTGAGCGTCGTCTCGAACAGCACGAACCCCGGGATGGAATTCATGAGCCCGAGGAACTTCAGGGTGTAGACGACCGGAATCAGCACCACCTGGCTCGGGATGAAGGTCCCCGCCACGAACATCAGCAGCAGCAACCGGTACGGGCGCCGGCTCCGGCGCGCGATCACGTACGACACCGGGCCGGCCACCAGCACCGACAGCACGTTCACCAGCACCACGAACAGGATCGTCACCGCGTATCCGCGGACGACGTCGAAGTCCGGGTTGTCCAGCGCCCGCAGCAGGTACTCGAACGTGAGGATGTCCGGGGACAGGGAGAACGGGTGCGCGAGAATGTCCTGCTGGGACTTGAAGGCGTTGGCCACCATCAGGTACATCGGCACCAGCATCAGCGCCGACACCACACTGATGAACGCGATCCTGACCGCTCTCATGCCGCCACCGCCTTGTCCGCGCGCGAGCGCAACCTCGACACCACGACCGCCAGAACGCCCGTCACCACCATGAGGACCACCGACTGCGCGGAGCCGAACCCGAGCGAGCTGTTCGCGAAGGACTCGCTGAGGATCAGGTACGCCGCGGTCTGAGTGGAGCCAGCGGGTCCACCGCCGGTCAGCGACACCACCAGGTCATAGGTCTTGAGCAGGGTGACCAGCGACAGCACCAGGTTCACCGTCACCACCGGCGCCAGGCTCGGCAGCGTCACGTTGCGGAACGTCTGGAAACGGGACGCGCCGTCGATCGTCGCAGCCTCGAGGAGATCCTTGTTGATCGTCTGCAAACCGGCGATGTAGAGCACGAGGTTCACTCCGAACCCCGCCCACACGATGACTCCGATGAGCGTGACCCGAGCCCACACCGGATCGGACAGGAACGGCAGCACCGATCCGCCCGCCTCGGTCACCAGGGTGTTGACCACCCCGGTGGTGCCCAGCAGCGCGCTCCACAGGAATCCGACGACGAGCGCGCTGAGGATGTGCGGGTAGAACAACACCGCGCGAAAGAACGTGTTCGCTCGCGACGTGCGGTGCACCAGCAGGGCGAACCCGAGTCCCAGGACGTTGAGCAGAACAGTGCCCGCCGCCGCGATGGTCAGAGTCACCGCGCCTGCCGAGATGACCTCACCGGTGCTGAACATCCGGACGTAGTTGCGCACTCCGATGAACTGCGGATCGGGGCTGTAGCCGTCCCAGTCGGTCAGGCTCAGGTACACCGAGAGTCCGACCGGGATCACCAGCATGACGACGAAGAGGACCAGAGCAGGTAGCACCATGCTCGCCGTCGTCAACCTCGCCCGCAGCGAGGCGCGGCGGTGCCCCAGCCGGTGGCCGTGGGGCTGGCGGACCGGGCGCGCTGTCGTCGCGGGCCCTGTCCGCACCGGCGCGATACGACCAGTCATTTCTGCGCAGCCATCCAGCTGTCGATACCAGCCGCCACGTCCGCGACCGACTTACCGGTGTACAGGCCCTGCACCTGCTTGTTCCACTCGGTGCCGAACCCGGCAGGCGTGCGGACGGAGCCCAGACCTTCCACGTGCGGCACCTGGCTCGGAGCCGCGTCGAGCACCGCCTGTACATCGGCGCCCAGAGCACTGAGGCCCTCGGGATAGCCCTGGCGGAAGTTCCCGTCCTGTCGCAACTGCTTCTGGATGGCCTGCTTGTCGGTGACCAGGTATTTCACCAGCTCAACCGAGAGGTCGCGCACCTTGGTGTCCTTGAGGACCATGTACGGCGCCGCGACGCTGACGCCGACCGGGCCAGGATAGGCCTGTCCGTTCGTGGTCGGCGCGCTGAAGACACCCACGGGGAACGGCGGTTTGGCGGCGTCGGCCGTGGCGACGAACCAGCTGCCCATGACGTACATCGCCGACTTGCCCGCGAAGAAGTTGGCGGGAGCGGTCTTGTCGTCCAGGCCGAGTGCGTTCTTGTCGATGTAGCCCTTCGCGATCCACTGCGCATACCGCTCGAGGATCGGGGTGTAGGTCTTGCCGGGCGAGGTCTTGTTGTCCAGGACGTCCTGATACCAGTTCGGGCTCGCGCCGAACACCGACGGATCGGAGAACTGCGCCACCTGCGCACCCGTCACCCACGCTCCCGCAGTCTGCAACGGCAGGTACCCGGCGTCCTTCAGTTTCGCCATCGCTGCCTCGAACTCGTCGATCGAGGTCGGAGTCTTCGTGATACCCGCCTTGGTGAAGGCCTCCTTGTTGTAGAAGACCAGCGATTGCGCCTGCACGCCGACACCCACCGAGTACGACCTGCCGTCCACCTTGGCCTGCTCGGCCAGCGGGGTGTCCTTGACCCATGGCTGGTCGGTGAGGTCGAGCATCTGCGGGGCCAGCGTCTTGTCCGCGGACAGGGTCTCGACCACGTCTGGAGCGTTCCCCGCAGCCAGCAGCTGGGGCAGGGCCTGCTTGACCGGAGTGGCCCCGCCCTCGATTTTCACTTTCACCCCGGGGTGGGCGTTCTCGAACGGCTTGACCAGGCCCTGCCAGAACGCTTTGGTGAGGTTGGGCGTGATGTTGGCGAGCATCCGGATCTCGGACTG